>QZKW01000073.1 GCA_003599885.1 Desulfobacteraceae bacterium
AGATTCGTTTTAATCCAATCCACCATGAATCGCTCGCAACTTACGTTGAAAACCGCTATGCGACGACGCCTGCTGCAGTGGCTGCCATCGCGTCAATGGCCGGCGGCAGCATGACATGCGCCGACACGATGGCTCAGCCCCATTGGATGAATAGACGAAACTGGATCATCAGTGAAATGGAAGCGCTTCCGTCACGTTCAATCAATGAACGCCTTGCCTTTGCTGAAACACTGTCAAAAAATAAGGCTTGGATTGCTTCCGCATTTGAAATAATGAAAACCTGGTTGCGGGATATCGCTGTCTATCAATACCTGCCTGAAAAAATTATCCATGCGGATTTAGCGGGTCACATTCAAACTGCCGCACGCACTGTAGCAGCCGATTCCCTGATATACAAATTTAAAGCCATTGAACAAGCAGAGCGGGACATTAAATCCAACGCCAATTTGCGGCTCACTCTGGATGACCTGATTATCACGCTCTCTAAAGGATTTTGAATATATGGAAAACAGTGTTGGTGTAAGATTCAAAACCGCAGGCAAAATCTATGATTTCTGCTGTGGCGCTTTTATATTGAAAACCGGCGATCATGTGATCGTTGAGACCGAAAACGGCATGGAGTTCGGAACTGTCGCCACGCCCCCAAAACCGATAGAAAAAAAAGAAGGCGCTCCCCCCTTAAAACGGGTGTATCGCCAGGCTGCTGAAACAGATTTCGATCAGATGAAAAAAAATGCTGATACCGAAAAAAAAGCCTTCGACTTTTGCCGGCAATGCCTCCAGGAACTGCAGCTCGGCATGAACCTTTTCCGCACGGAAAGCAATTTTGACGGAACCAAATTAACTTTCTTTTTTACGGCTGAAAGCCGGGTGGATTTCCGCAAACTGGTGAAACTTCTGGTCAAGGAGTTCCGGACGAAGATTGAAATGCGTCAGGTCGGCATCCGAAACCAGGCAAAAATGTGCGGCGGGATCGGCAGGTGCGGCCGGGAACTCTGCTGTGCGGCTTTTTTGACGAAATTTGATCCTGTATCGATCCGCATGGCCAAACACCAGGGATTGTCGTTAAATCCGACAAAAATTTCCGGGGTCTGCGGGCGCTTGATGTGTTGCCTGACATTTGAAAACGATGTTTATGAAAAAAAAGAAACAAAAGAGAATAAAGACCAGCGGAAGGGATAACAAAGCCAAATGACATCTCCTTTTTACATTACCACCCCCATTTATTATGTGAATGCGAAGCCTCATCTGGGGCACCTATATACCACTGTTTCTGCTGATGTGGCCAGCCGTTTTCATGCCATGCTGGGCGCAGATACATTTTTCCTGACCGGCACCGATGAGCACGGGGATAAAATCGTCAAAGCCGCTGATCAGGAAAAGATATCGCCAAAGGAATACGCCGACCGTATCAGCCGTCTGTTTTATGATCTTTGGCCCCTGTTTCACATTGGCAACGATAAATTTATCCGGACCACTGACCCGGCCCATGAAGCGGTGGTTCTGCAGATCCTGCAAAAAATTTTCGATTCCGGAGACATTTATTTCAGCGAATATGAAGGGCTTTATTGTTTCGGATGTGAACGCTTTTATACGGAACGGGAACTGGTGGGCGGCAAATGCCCGGATCATGGCACCATTCCTGAAACGATCAAGGAATCCAATTATTTCTTTAAAATGAGCCGCTATCAGGACTGGCTGATCGATTACATACAGACGCATCCGGAGTTTATCCAGCCCGAACGGTACCGCAATGAAACCCTGGCGTTTCTGCGGGAACCTTTGGAAGACCTCTGCATTTCCCGCCCCAAATCACGCCTACAGTGGGGTATCACCCTCCCATTTGATGACAAGTATGTCACCTATGTATGGTTTGACGCGCTGATCAATTATATTTCCTCCCTTGGGTATCCCAACGGCGAAGCATTTCGCCAATTCTGGCCCCAGGCCCGGCACCTTGTCGCAAAAGACATTTTAAAACCTCACGGCATTTACTGGCCGATCATGCTCAAAGCCGCCGGCATTGAGCCTTACCAGCACCTTTATGTACACGGGTACTGGAATATCGACGAAAGTAAAATGTCTAAATCATTAGGCAATGTGGTGGACCCCTATTATTTGCAATCCACTTACGGCAGCGATGCCATCCGGTATTTTCTCATGCGGGAAATGGTATTCGGCCTGGATTCAAATTTTTCTGAAGCCCTGATGGTCGAACGCATCAACGCAGATCTTGCCAATGATCTGGGCAACCTTTTTTCGCGGGTTCTGGCCATGGTTCATAAATATTTTAATGGAACTGTCCCTGAAATCGCTGTTCAGGTCCAAAGCGGCAAAAATGGCGATTTGTTTCCTCCGTCCCGTCACGCCATCGAAACCTTCAAAACGGAAATGGGAAATTTTGCCTTTCATAAAGCCATTCTGGCAGTTTGGGATTTGATCTCCGTAATGAATAAATATGTGGTGAGCAATGCGCCCTGGGATCTGGCCAAAGCAGACGATCAAAAAGCCAAAGACCGGCTGGCGGATATCATGTATAATCTGATCGAAGGACTGCGGGTCATTGCCGGACTGATTCTGCCCATCATGCCCCAGACCTCTCTGACCATGCAGAAACATTTAGGCATCAGCCGGGACAATGCCCTGTCTTCTTTGGATCAGATAAGTCTTTGGGGAACCACTCAACCGGGTACTGTTCTTCCCAAACCCGTCACCCTATTTCCCCGCATTGATATCAAAAAACCGGCTGCTGCAGAACAACCGCCGGTTGAACCAAAGCCGTTGTTAAACTTAAAACCGGAAATTGCATTTGAAGATGTGACCAAACTGGACCTTCGGGTGGGAACAGTGATCCAGGCGGAAAATATCCCCAAGGCCAACAAACTGTTAAAATTAACCGTGGATCTGGGTGCGGAAAGACGGACCATTATCGCAGGCATCGCCAAAAGCTATTCACCGGAAGAAATTACCGGCAAACAGATTGTCGTGGTTGCCAATTTAAAACCCGCCAAGCTCATGGGTATTGAGTCCCAAGGCATGCTGCTGGCCGCTGTCACCGAAGCGTCAACCACCGTTGTGACCCCAAGCCGTCCAATGCCTGACGGTGCACCGGTCAAATAATGGGACTGGGTGCGTCCGCCACAAGCTGCCGCGCCAGAATCAACATGTTGATAACCGGAGATTAAAATGGACCTTCGCCTTGTCGCCATTCCTTGCCTTTCAAAAACCCTGGCCGGCGCCTTGTTCGTTCCGGCTGAATCAGCGGCCGCCACTTTCCCCTGCCTTATCCTGTGTCACGGGGCCTTTGAATTCAAGGAAAATTTTTATGAAATGGCTGACGGCCTTCGTCTATGCGGAATCGCTGCGGTTGTCATAGACATGCCGGGCCACGGTGACAGCTTTGGAGATCGTTACCATATCGACATCGGCTTATGGGTTCAGGCCATCCGGACGACCATCGATTTTATTGAAAAACAACCGGAAATCGACCCCCGGCGGATCGGCGTTTTCGGGTTTTCATCCGGAGGGACAGCCGTTCTTGAAGCAGCCCTTGGGGAATCCAGGCTCAAAGCCCTGATTACTCTTGACGCCACTGTCCGCAATTACCTGGGTTTCTGGGACACTTTTTCATTTAAAGCCTTAAATATTATTGGACACATCAAAAAAAAGCTGACCGGCAAGGACCTGCGCCTGGATCTTGTCCATTTGCTGAAAGCCGCCCAGGTCGCCTCTGACCCGGCTGTCAATCAATCAATTGTTTCAAACCCGAAAATGATCGCCGCCTATGCCGAATTTCCGCTTCCTGGGGCGGCGCCATGCGCTTTTGTGGACACCATCACCCGGACTCACAAAATTTCCATTCCGACCTTAGTCATTCATGGAGAGGAAGACCATGTTGATTCTCCCCAAACCGCACGGCTGCTCTATGATTCGCTGACCTGTGAAAAATCTCTGGAATTCATCTCACCCAGTGGGCATTGCGGTCATTTAGACAGCCAAAAAAACAGGGTATTGGAATTGACAAAAGAGTGGGCATTCAAATATCTTAACTGAGTACATTTCCTTTTATTCGGCGAACATAAAGGAGACCCTGCATGACGGACACGCCCAAAGACGATCCGAAACGCCAATCGAACCTTCCACTCAAAGACCGGGACATCTATGATCAATTGCTGATCAAGGACCGGGCGATCTCGTCTTCCATCCAGGGCATCGGCATCGGAGATCTGGAAGGAAAAATCGTGTATATTAATGATGCGGCATTACGCATGTGGGGCGCCAGTCACCCGTCGGAAGTCATCGGCCGATCTTCCCTTGAATTTGCCAAATCTCAGGAACAAGCGATACGGGTCATGCTCCAGGTACTTGAGAATGGAAGCTGGGAAGGTGAAATTGAAGGAAAACGAAAAGACGGCTCCCCCATATTCGTCCATCTGTCTGCAAATATTGTCTACAATGATGATGGCGAACCCATTTGCACCATGGATTCCTTTGTCGATATTACGGACCGGAAAAAAATGGAAGAAGAACTCCGAATCAAGGAGTTCGCCATTGCATCCTCCGTACAGGGCATTGGTATTGGAGATCTGGGAGGGAACATCATTTATGTCAATGAGGCAGCCCTTAAGATGTGGGGGGCAACCGATTCTTCTGAAGTTCTCGGCCGTTCCTCCTTAGAATTTGCCGAGTCCCACGCAGAAGCCCTCAAAATCATGTGCGCAGTGCTGGAAAACGGAAGCTGGGAAGGCGAAGTCCGGGGCAGACGTAAAGACGGATCTCCGATCATTCTCCATCTGTCCGCCAACATCGTTTACAACGATATGGGAGAACCGGTTTGCACCATGGATTCCTTTATCGACATTACCGACCGAAAAAAAATGGAAGAGGAACTCAGGATCAAGGACTTCGCCATTGCCTCATCCATCGATGCCATTGTTATCGCAGACCTCCTTGGCAATATCACTTATGTCAATCAGGCATTTCTGGACATGTGGGGCGACGATGATGCATCCGCTGTGCTTGGCCGATCCGCCATCAGTTTTGCCAAGAACCAGAAAACGGCTGAAAGCGTATTTGAAAAAATTATAGACCATGGAAGCTGGCATGGCGAAATCGAAGGCGTCAAAAAAGACGGCTCCAACATCTTTGTGCTGTTTGCCGGCAATATGGTGACGGACGCCCATAACAACCCCATCTGCATGATGGGGTCTTTTTCAGACATCACTTACCGAAAAATGGCGGAAGAAAAGCTGGCAAAGGCCAATGAAGGACTGGAAATCCGGGTGACGGAGCGCACCCGGGAACTGGTTAGCGCCAACAAAAGACTGGTGACTGAAATTGAAGAACGGAAACTGGTTGAAGCCTCATTGAGGCAAAAAGAAGAAGAATTGAGCCGGCAGTCATTAAATCTTCAGGAAACAAACACCGCCTTAAAAATACTCCTGAACCAGAGAGAACAGGACAAAGAAGATACTGAAGCTAAAATGATGCTCAATATTAAAGAACTGATCCTGCCCTATATTGAAAAATTAAATAATTCCCGCCTGGACGAGAAGCAAAAATCCTATCTGGAACGTCTTAACACGAACCTCAACGACATCACATCACCTTATCTTCAAAAAATGTCTGCCCAATTTCAAAACTTGACCCCCATGCAAATCCAGATCGCGGATCTGGTGAAAGCCGGAAAATCGACCAAGGAAATCTCCGAATTGCTCAATCTGTCCGACCGGGCCATAGAATTCCATCGTAACAATCTACGCGATAAGCTGGGCCTGAAAAATAAAAAACTGAATCTGCGCTCTTATCTCTTGTCGCTGTCTCAATAATGACAGGTTCTTTTAAAATCCAACCTTCCAGAGACGCACAACAAAAGCGCGTGTATTTATTGAAAACGGTTTGACACAGCCCAGGCGTGCGGATAAGGATAATACCCATACACAGGTTCACGATGTATTTCAATCAGATGATCGAATAATTATTTTTACAAAAATACCAATCCGGAAAAAATAAAAAATAGTATGCTCAACTTATCAATATTAAAGCCTAAAAAACATGCCAACGTCAGCCAGTGGCGGAATTATCAATCAAGTTTAAATAAAAAAGCAGCCACCCGCCGCCTCTACCAGCGGATTCCGTTATATGTTGCCTTTGTATGTGTCGTTGTCTTTATTGTTTATGGCGTATCCGCAATAATAGACAAAGCCCCTGAGCCCCCTTCAACAGCCAACGCTGTGGCCGTTTCTGATCCGATTGAAACATTTGATAAAAGCACTCTGCAAAAAATTATCCGGCATAATCCCTGGGTAACCAGCGCTGATAATGATTTTGAGTTGCACACCAATGGAAAGAGTTATCAGGTCCATTCCAGCATTGATCCTTCGCTTCAGCAGTTTATTGTTGACAGCATTGACCGTAAAAATTCAAAACATTTCGGGTTTATCGCCATGAATCCGGAAACCGGCAGAATTTTATCCATGGTCAGCTATGATAAAAACAATCAAACCGCCAACATCTGTTTACAGCCGGAGTTTCCTGCAGCCAGTATTTTTAAAATTATCACCGCAGCTGCGGCTCTTGAAAAATGCGGATTTAACGCAGATACGCCGGTCACATTCAACGGGAATAAATACACATTATATAAAACTCAGCTTAAAGAGCAGATCAACAAGTATACCAGCCAGATTAGTTTTGAAAAAGCGTTTGCCTGTTCCATCAACCCGGTTTTCGGCAAAATCGGGATCCATCAGCTGGGTCAATCCGGCCTTGAATTCTATGCCGCTGCTTTTGGTTTCAACAAGATGTTTGATTTTGAGATGCCCCTCCCCCCCAGTGTTTTTGCTGTCAGTGATGAACCGTTCCATTGTGCGGAAGCAGCCAGCGGATTCAACCGGCGTACGCTTATTTCCCCGCTCCATGGAGCCCTGATTGTCGCCAGCATTGTCAATAACGGGAAGCTGGTCGAGCCGACCCTGATCGACTCGATACAGTTCAGCAATGATGAAGTATATCAACGGCATTATAATGAATTATCTAAACCTGTCACTCCCTATACGGCCAATACGTTAAAAAAAATGATGACCGTAACCGTGGCTTCCGGAACAGCGTCCAAATCCTTTTCCGGCTACAAAAAAGACAAAATATTATCTAATCTGACAATCGGCGGAAAAACCGGCTCCATCAACAATAATGCTGAGCATTTGAAGTATGACTGGTTTGCAGGATTCGCCGAAGGGAAAAACGGTTCCCAAAAAATCGTTGTTTGCGCCCTAGTTGTCCACCAGGATTATATCGGCACCCGTTCCGCCCAATATGCACGTATGGCCATAAAGGAATATTTTCAAAATTATGACGCAACCGCCCAAATTAAATCGCCTGAAAAATCCGCTGCGCTTTAATAAATTATTAAAGAATATCCGAACGGTTTTCCATTCCCGCCTGTATTTCGGGAAACATCCAAAATCCGTCCCGAATCATGCCATTATCCTGTTCCCATGTCTGGACAATGTGCTGGGCTGCGGACTTTCCGGCATCGTTTATGTCAAGAACGCCCCATCAACAGGACTGGACTTTCAGCTTCCGCCGTTTGAACAACTGGTGGAAAAGCTTCATAAGAACACCTATTCTCAATGTGTAAACAACGACCTCCCTCTGGCTGCCCACTATCTGGGAGATGAAGAATGCATTGACAATCTGTCGTCAACCGTCAAATCCCTCAAAAAAATGGGATCGTTCTGCGCCCTTTACAACAATGAGCAGTTCCAAAACCGTCTGAAAGAAATCCTCTTTCAGCTTCAATCCATTATGAACCAGGAAAGCGAAAACTTTTATCGGCACATGGGACGATTGCCGGCGGATGCCGTGGAAACCATCTCCCGTCGTCTTGAAAAGCTCAAAGATGCTGCATGGATTCTGGATAGCGATATCATTTTGAACATCTCAAAAATCAAAGCCCTCAGCCCAGATGGCGATACGCCTACGCCCTTGTCGAAGTTGACCACACTAAAAAATATCAATGCTGTTTTAAACAGCATTGATCGTCTGGAAGTCCGGGGCCGGGACTCCGCCGGTGTCTCCCTGCTGTTTGTCCTTGACGCCGATATTTTCGAAGAATTTATAAAAATAATAAATAAAAACAGTTATTTGAAAAATTATCAGCAACGCCTCAATCCGGAAGTACTGCTGAATAGAAGCATCAGCCTGAATACCACTACAGATATCGGATCTTCCCGGCAGGCATCAATCGCGCTGACTTACAAAATAGCCGCTGAAATCGGACGGCTGGGAGACAATATTAAGTTTATCCGCAAACAGATCCAGGATGACCCGGTATTTCAGACGTTAATCACCCTCCCCCATCTGTATCACACGGTTTCAGCCCACACGCGCTGGGCCTCGGTTGGAGAGATTTCCGAAGCCAACTGCCATCCGGTGGATAATCGCGCACTGACAATGCCAATGACGTCGGATGGCATCATCCATGTCTGCTTAAACGGAGACATCGATAATTTTCAGGAACTCAAACAATTCCATGAAAGTCAGGGTATTCTGCTGCCCCATGAGATCTCCTGCGACACCAAGATCATTCCCATTCATATCGCAGCCTACCTGAAAAAAAGTGTTCCGGTTGAAGAGGCATTCCGGCTGGCCGTGAATGACTTTGAAGGATCTCATGCCATTTCCATGCATACAAATCTGGCGCCCGGCAAACTGTTTCTCAGTTTAAAAGGCAGCGGGCAGGCTTTGTTTATCGGACTGGCTGAAGACCATTACATTTCGACGTCCGAACTCTATGGGCTGGTGGAAGAAACTGAGGATTTTCTTAAACTTGACGGCGAGGCTTTGAACCCAAATCCTGTCGGCTCACCATCCGTCAATGGTCAGATATTTATTTTAAATCAGTCTTCCGCAGGCGGTCTTGAAGGGGTCACTGCCATGTCCTATGACGGATCACCTATCCCCATAACCCCGGACATGGTGCGCAAAACGCCCCTCACCTCAAGGGATATCGACCGGCAGGATTTTGATCATTATTTCTTAAAGGAAATTTCCGAAGCACCGGCATCTGTACGAAAAACCCTTGAAAACCGATGGAAAATTCAAGGAGAAGGCGACCAGAAACTGATTATCTCTCTTGATAAAACAAACGTCCCGGAAAAGATCAAATCCGGGTTAAATAAAGGCCGGATCAAACGGATTGTCTTTATTGGACAGGGAACCGCCGGGGTGGCAGCCCAGGTCTGTGCCGACATTCTGAGGTTTTATCTGCATGAAAAGAATATCCGTATCGAATCGTTCAAATCATCGGAACTTAGCGGTTTCATGTTAGGGGGCCATGAAGAAACGAATCAACTGGCGGACACCCTTTTAATTCCGATCAGCCAGTCCGGCACCACAGCCGATACCAACCGGGCCGTTGATATGGTGAAAAAACGAGGGGCCTTCGCTATTGCCATTGTCAACCGGCGGGATTCGGACCTGTCATTTAAAACAGATGGCGTACTCTATACCAGCAGTGGTCGTGATATCGAAATGTCGGTGGCCTCCACCAAGGCATTTTATTCCCAAATCATTGCCGGAGCAATTCTCGGCCTTTATTTTGCACAGGTTACCGAATGCCGCGATCAGTCGTTTATCTCCAATGAAATCAGACAAATGTTATCCCTACCCACCTTTATGGAACAGGTTCTGTCCCTCAAAGACCAAATCCGCCTCTCTGCGCAACGCCATGCGAACTCCCGAACTTACTGGGCCGCAGTGGGAAGCGGCCCCAACAAAGCGGCGGCGGATGAAATCCGGATCAAGCTCAGCGAACTCTGCTATAAAACCATTTCTTCAGATTTTGTGGAAGACAAAAAACACATCGATCTTTCCTCCGAGCCCCTTATCTTCGTTTGCGCTGCCGGTACCCGGAGAAACGTCCTGGGCGACATCATTAAGGACACCGCCATTTTTCATTCGCATAAGGCATTAACCATTGTGATCGCCGACGAATATGAAGACCGGTTCGATCCCTATGCCGATGAAGTGATTCATGTGCCGTCCGTGAATGAACATTTTGCGCCTATTTTAAACACTCTGGCCGGCCATTTATGGGGGTATTTTGCAGCTCTTGCCATCAATGAAGGCTCTAAATTCCTCTTTGATTTTCGTGAAGACCTTCACGGCATGATGAATGCTTTTGCCGCGAAAGATCTCGATATTTATGAAATTGCGCTTGAAAAATCATTCCGGGAAAAAATAGTCCGCTTTTATCATGATTTCAGAAACCGGCAGGCGGAAAACCGATTGTCCGCCAGTATCGGCACCAAAGAAACGAGCGATCTCATCCTTTTGTTAAAATATCTGGGCGGCAAACTGCCGCTGACAGACTTTGAACTGGATTTCGGCGTCAAAGGAACGGCAGGCAATATGTTTAACCGGCTGTTTGCCGCACTTGGGAAAGCCATTAATTCCCTGGCAAGGCCCGTTGACGCCATCAAGCACCAGGCAAAAACCGTTACTGTGGGAACCAGCCGGATTGAAGAAAAAGTCGAAGGCCTTATTTTCAATTTCATCAAAGATAAAGGCTTCCTCCTCGCACAATTAACCATTAGCAACATCATGGTTTTGAAGAATCTCCAGCCGATTATTCAGGGTATAAACGGGGCAACCCTTTACCGGATATCCGGCATTCATTTGCTGGGCCAGCCTGATGATGACACGACCATTGAACTTATTGAAAAAACAGGCTCCTCTGCAACTATGATTTCCAGGGCGGAACAGGACAAACGACTCAAAGGAACCAAAAAAATCATTATCCAGCGGGGCAACGTCTATATCGGCAAAGGCCGTAAAGACGACCGGAGCATCCTGGTGATCCCCCTGATCTCCAATGATGTGTTCCGCCCCAATACCATTGAGTTCCTGCTGCTGCTCGACATTGCATTCATTTCTGACGCAACGCTTAAATCCAGGGTCAAGGCTTTGGGAGGCAAACATGAACACATCAAAAACCTGGTTCAGGAAAACAATATTGTCTGGAAAGATGAATTTCTTGAGTTGCTGGACATGGCGGACCTGTTCGGCTGGTCTGCGGAAAAAGTGGCGGAGACCATTATCGAAAAAAATAAACCCTGAACCCAAAAATCTGAAAAGGCTTGCAAACCAATATTACGTTATCAAACAATGATCAGGAAAATATCGGGGGCGCCTATGAGCAAACACAATTCTTACGATTATGACTACATCGTTATCGGTTCAGGTTTCGGGGGAAGCGTATCTGCGCTTCGGCTGGCGGAAAAAGGGTACAAAGTTGCTGTGCTGGAAAAAGGCAAGCGCTGGAAAACCGAAGACTTTCCTAAAACCAACTGGAACATCCGCAAAAACCTCTGGCTTCCGGCCATCGGCTGTTACGGATATCAGATGCTTACTCAGTTAAAGCATGTGCTGATTTTCCATGGCGGCGGTGTTGGCGGCGGCAGTCTGGTTTACGCGAATCAACTTCTGGTGCCGCCAGACAAAGTATTCGATCGCCCGGAATGGGGACCGGGTAACTGGAAAGAAAAGATGATGCCGTTTTATGAGAAAGCCAAAAAAATGCTTGGCGCGAATGAAAGCCCCCAAATCGGCCAGGCGGACAAATGCCTCCGGGAAGTGGGCATAGAACTGACCGGAAAAGACACCTTTCATAAAAATGATGTGGGCATTTTTTTCGGCACCCCCGAAAAAACCGTGCCCGACCCCTATTTTGACGGCAAAGGCCCGGACCGCACCGGGTGCACGTTCTGCGGCTCCTGCATGGTGGGATGCCCTGTGGGCGCCAAAAACACGCTGGACAAAAATTATCTGTATCTTGCGGAACGCCTTGGGGTTGACATTATCCCGGAAACCATGGTCAACGGCGTTCAACCTTCAAATAACGGCGGGTATGAAGTCTTTACAAAAAAATCGACGAGTTTCGTCCACCCGGAAAAAACATATCGGGCAAAAGGGGTGGTCTTTTCCGCCAGCGTTCTGGGCACTGTCAAATTACTGAACCAGTGCAAACAAAACGGGCAACTGCCGAAGATTTCCGACCAGCTCGGCAACTATGTGCGCACCAATTCCGAAGCCATTCTGGGCGTTAAATCCCGCGACAAAAGCGTGGACTGGAATGATCAGATCGCCATCACTTCCGGCATTCATCCGGACGACTCCACCCATATTGAAATGGTAAGATACAACAAAGGCTCCGATGTATTGTTGAATCTCCTGACCGTTATGACCGGCGGCGGTGGCAGCATCCCTCGTATCTTCAGGTTCATAGGTAATATCATACGGCATCCCCTGCGCTTTCTATCGCTTTTGTGGCCCCTTGGCAAAGCATCATCCACGTCTATTGTTCTTGTCATGCAGACAGATGAAAACTATTTGCAGCTGGATTACAAGCCCAGATGGTGGCGGCTTGGCGGGAAAAGCCAGAACTCACAGGTCCCCAAAGGATTAAGACGTGCGCCTTCCTATATTCCCATTGCCAATGAAGTGACCAAAAGGCTCGCTGAAAAAATGAACGGCATTCCGTTAAGCCTGTTGCCGGAAGCCGCCTTCAACGCCATGACCACGGCCCATATTCTCGGCGGCTGTTGCATGGGAGAATCGCCGGACAAAGGCGTGGTGAATTTTAAAGGCGAACTGTTCGGCTACCCCAATCTCTATGTGGCGGACGGCTCCGTTGTGCCGGCCAACCTGGGTGTGAACCCCAGCCTGACGATTACCGCGCTTTCGGAATATATTATGGACCAGATGCCCCCAAAAAATTGAGAGGTTAAAATCAACTCACAGAAATCTTAAAAATCTGTTTTTCCGACTCAAAATGTGATAGTTTCAGCCAACCATTGAAAATCAAATTTCCTTTTAAAGGCGGACTGATATGCGGCGGGTGCTGACGGATAAAAATAAAAACAGATTGTACCTGAGATTTTCAAAAATGACGGATGAAGAAATGGCCGACGAAGTGGTTGAGATCGCCAATGCGGTGAAAGGATTGAAGCCCGGGTTTACATGTTTAACGGAACTCAGGGGAATGACTGCGCCTACAGAGAAAGAAAAACGGATGGCGCGGCTGGTTATGGAATACCTTTCAATGATGGGCGTGTCAAAAGTGGTCCGCGTCGGCACTGAGAGCGCCTTTGAACTGCTGGACCAAAACAGCCGGGAAGTTGGAAGTTACAGCGCCCTTCACGCGCAAACCATCGAAGAAGCTGAATCCCTGCTGGATCAGTTGCCGCATCGGCGATAACTGAAACTCATATCTCTCAAGATTACTGATATCGATGACAAAAAAATGAAAAAGCGGTTAAGGCATCCGGACCAACCGCTTTTTCATTACTCCACTGCAAACCCTCGCGGTTTTTCCTCATTATCCAGCTGCCGGTTCTTTTCGATGACTCCTTATTATCTCTTGTTATTTTAAATTTATAAATGATATCAAATCTCCAACATTGCCAATAAAGTTCATTTGCCTGAAATATAAAAACCAGATGAGGAAGTCATGGGGCCATCGATAATATTAAAAGATGCTTTTAAAACATATACTGAGGACCAGGACAAAATCATTGCGCCTGAAGATACCTTAAAAAAAGTAAAACAGCGATTTGCGCAACTGGATCTAAAAATTCTGGATAAAGCCGTCCGCATTGACAACGGAAGACTTGATATTCCGGTATATTTCAGCGTCTGCGGGGAAGATGCGGCGCGGTTGACCGGCACCAAAAAACAGATGGGAAAAGGCGCCACGCCGATTCAGGCGGAAACCTCTGCTGTCATGGAACTGGTGGAACGCTTCAGTTTTTATCATTTTGCCGGAAATGCGCAAAATTTCGTCATCGATACATTTCGCAACCTGAAGGACCCTGCCATTTCCTTTGACCTGATTGCAAAATCCGTCCACGACGCGTCTGACGACCTTCAAAAGACACGGGATATTTTTTCAGACATCCCCATGCGATGGGCCTGGGGCTTCAACATGACCACCGGGCAGGCCATGCGCATTCCTTTTGACTGGTTTTTTGCTATTAATGAATTTAACGGCACTTCTGCCGGCAACTGCCAGGAAGAAGCGCTGTGCCAGGGAATCTGCGAAATTGTGGAACGGCATGTGTCGGCCATTGTATGCCGGGAAAAAATTCGGGTTGCAGCGATCCGGCCCGAATCAGCGACTGATCCGGCGACCATTGAAATGCTCAGAAAATATCAGGCAAACGGCATCCAGCTGTTTCTATCCGATTTCACATTGGACATGGGCATTCCGACGGTCGGGGCCCTGGCGTATGATCCATCCACATTTCCTGAAAAAAGTGAAATCGTCTGGACTGCGGGCACGACTCCCGATCCTCAAAAAGCCCTCAGCCGGGCCCTGTCGGAAACCGCACAACTGGCCGGCGATTTTAACTCCCGATCCAATTACGTGGCCAGTGGCCTGCCCAAATTCACGGCCCTCGAAGATGCGGGATACATCACCCATCCTGACACATTCGTGGACATTTCCAAATTGCCGGATATTTCCAGTTCCAACATCAAAACAGAAGTGGAGAACTGTTTGTCCCGGTTGTCCCACAAAGGATTTGAGGCCATCACCATTAACACCACTCACCCGCAACTGTCCCTTCCTGCTTATTATTCCGTAATTCCCGGCGCCCATTTCCGGGAGCGGGCGGCAGGCACCAGTGTGGGCATGTTCTCCTGCAAACTGATCGTTGAAAAATATCCGGCGGAAACTGCCCTTCAAAAACTGATTCAAATAGATAAAGCCCTGCCGGGCAGGTATTATGTCCAGTTCTATTTAGGAACCTGCCATCTGGCGCTCGATGATCCCAAAACCGCATACAGTCATTTTGCCGCAGCGCTGGACCTGAAACCCGACCCGCAGGATGTTCCCAGTATTTATTCCTATATGGGGGTTTGTTTAAAAGATCTGGGGGATTACCGGGAAGCCCTGACGGTGCTCAAAAAGGGCGAGGCCCTGGATCAGGAACGGACGGATATTTATAATCTGATGGGATTCTGCTGGTTTATGCTCAAACAGCATGAAGAAGCGATTGCCTGTTTTCAACAAGTGATCCGTCTGAATCCGTCATCTGCCATCGATTACGCCAATGTCGCTTCCAACTACCGCGACATGGGGGACAATGCAAACGCCATTGCCTATTATCGGATGGCGCTCGACATTGATCCGGGTATTGAATTCGCCAGAATCAATCTTGAAAAATTAATGAAATCATAATGGCGCTGCTGAAAAAGTCAGACCTCACTGCCGGGCCAGTTCCTCTTTGAGATACCGTCCGGGAACCGGCGTAACCCGGGGAAAACGGCCCAGGGGATTTTCATCCACCAGCAGGGTGCAGCCGTAAACCGACTCAAGGGTTTCGTATGTCAGGACTTCTCCGGGATGCCCGTGTTTGACGATTTCCCCCCGGTTGAGGAGCAAAAGGGTATCCGCATACATGGCGGCCAGATTCACATCATGGGACACCATGATCACGGTTGCATTTTTTTCCCGCTTCATTTTCTCCATCATGTCCATGATCCGCAACTGATGGGCGATATCCAATGATGCAGTGGGCTCATCAAGGACGATGATGTCGGGATTCTGGCAAATGGCCCGGGCGATAAACACCCGCTGGCACTCTCCCCCGCTCAGCTGATCAATCCTTCGCTTAGCCAGATGACCCACCTCCGTAAACGCCATCGCCTGATCGGCGAATGCGACATCTCCCCGACTCTCCAGCCCGAAGGTTCCCATATGGGGCGCCCGTCCGAACAGCACCACATCTGAGACAATAAATGGAAAATCCGTAGGCATCTGCTGCGGCACAAACGCGATCTGGCGGGCAAGCGATTTCCGTTTATATTTGTGAATCGGCTGTTCGTTAATTGAAAGATCGCCTTTATCCGGATGCAGCAGACCCGCAATAATCCGCATCAGCGTGGTCTTGCCGGACCCGTTCGGGCCAATCACAATAAAAAATTCCCCCCGGCGGACGGTAAAGGACACATGGTTCAATACCTGCAGACCGTCATAAGCATAAGATAACTTTTCAGCATGAACGGATACGGACATCACCTGGACCTTTTCAGCAGAAAAATAAACACCGGCGCGCCAATCAGGGCCGTAATCACACCCACCGGCATTTCCCCCTGACGGGGAAGGGTCCGGGCCAGCAGATCACACAACACCAGATACGCCCCGCCCCCGAATACACAGGCCGGGACCAGCACCCGATGATCTCCGCCGAGGATCAGACGGAACAAATGCGGAATCACCAGACCGACAAACGCTACAAGACCGCAGTAACAGACTGTGGCGCTGACCATAAACGATGTTAAAATAAGAAGCGATAGGGTGATGGCCCGGACATTGACCCCCAGCGACTGTGCCGTTTCCTTACCCATGAGCAGCAGGTTCATGTAGTTGGCAAACCAGAAAAGGATCAAGAAACAAGGGGCCAGCATCAGGCCCATGATAACGGCCTCGGCCTGACCGCCGGATGACAGGTCTCCCATGAGCCAGAACATGATATTGTTCAGACGTGCGTCCTGTGTCAGGGAAATTAAAAACATGATCACCGCCGAGCAGAATGCGTTGACCATGACACCGGACAACAGCAGGGCTTCTTTTTTGAGGAGCGACCGGCCGGTGGACAGGAGCAGCACCAGCAGCAGTGTGCCCATGCCGCCGGAAAAGGCAAACAGACTGACACCGGGGAAACGGGAAAAGTTCAGCAAAATACCGATAATCGCGCCTATGGCCGATCCGCCGGAAATACCCAGAATATAGGGTTCGGCCAACGGATTCCGCAACAGGGCCTGAAAGACAAGCCCTCCCAAAGAAAGGGTTGCGCCCACCAGAGCTGCGATAACGACCCTGGGGAAGCGGATTTTCCAGACAATCGCATGCAGGGTCGCATCCGGATTTCCGGCAGAGGAAAAAGTTTCTAAAAAATCCGCCAGGCCGCCGCCGGATGATCCAAAGCCCACGCCCGCGACCATTGCGGCCAAGAGCACCAGCGACAACATTGCCGAAACGGCAAGGATTCGTTTCACAACCGCCGACATCACTCTATCGCCTTTTGCAGATTGTCCCACGCCAGTTCGGGATGAATCAACCGGGCCAGCATTTCCAAAGCTTCAACCAGACGCGGGGACGGCCGGTCAAAAATATCCGAATCCACTAAAAAAATCCGGTTGTTTGCCACTGCCGGAATATTCGGCCACTGCCGCCATCCTGCCTTGACTTCATCAAATGCGTTCTCCCGCTCCATGGTCGTAATAATAATGATATCCGGCGCTGCGACGACAATTTCTTCAAGGGAAAATCTCGGATAGGACGTTTGGGTTCCCGCCAGATTGACGCCTCCGGCTTTTTGGATCAATTCATGGATAAAGGTATCTGATCCCGCGGAAACAATGGGGGCAACACCGATCTGGAAAAATACCCGGGGCCGGGAACCGGCGGTGGCGGCCAGTTGTTCCACCCGGTCAATGCGGGTGCGCATCGTCTCCGCCAGTTTCCCGGCGCGTTCGGATGCGCCCAGCAAATTCCCGATCTCAAGTACAGAGGCCATGATGGTGTCAAGCCTCCGGGGATTAACCGCATATACCGGAATACCTAAAGAATCCAAACGCATGACGGACTCTTTGGGATTTCCATCCTTGATGCCGATACACAAATCCGGCTGAAGTGCTATAATTTTTTCAATATCCAGACGCACGTAGGAACCGACTTGGGGAAGCGTGCTGGCTGCGGCCGGATAGTCGCTGTGGGACGTGACCCCTTTTAGACGATTCTCGCATTCAAGACCAAAAATAATTTCCGTGATACTTGGGGCCAGGGACACGATTCTCACCGGCGAGTCCGGCACCGCAACCGTTCGTCCCGTCTGGTCCACCAGAGTCCGGGTCCCAGCCGACACGCCCCCGTAAAGCAGAATTGTCAGCCCTATCCCAATCCATATGATTAACCCATTTTTTTTTATCATTTTCAGTTGTTTCCTAAATTTGCCCCTTGCTGTCAACCCCAAACATACTGTCCCTGAGGTTCTCGTTAATGCAAGCCGGTATTCAATATGGCCCGCCATGATTTTCCTGCCAAGGTTTTTCTTGAACAAAATCAAAGAATGTCATAAGTTTTAAAATATTATACATAACCCGCTAACCTTACCGGAAAATCGATCCGACTTTAATGAATCAAAAGGCGTTTCTCATATTTTCTATTGATGACCTCCTCTATGCCCTGTCAGTTATGGACGTAAAGCATATTATCCGGTCTGTAGCGATAACCCCTCTATCCGACGCGCCGGACCTGATGACAGGCATTCTCAATATGGGAGGAAGCTTTATTCCGGTTATCGATATCCGCCGGCAATTCAACCTGTCCCCTAAAGCCCTTCAGGTCTCCGACCGCTTTATCATCGCCGACGCATGCGGATATACCATTGCGTTCATTGCCGACACCATCGAAGGGGTCGTTGAGCTTTCCCGGGAACCGCTCTTTGGTGACCTTTTACCGGCGGACATCGTGTCATCCACCCTTTTCCCGGACATCGAAAAATTTATTGTCGGAGTATCCCAGTTTAACAACCGTACGGTTTTAATTTATGATATCAACACCCTTTTCCCGGAAGAGGAAATCCGCCTTGCCACCGAAGCTTTAACGACAAATCAGATCGAAGAACCGGCATGATCAATGCTATTCCTGAAAACATACTGATAGAATTCAGTCGGCTGGTATCTGTTCACACCGGGCTTTATTTTCCTGAAAAAAAGTGGCCCACATTAAGCAAAGGGATCGCATCCGTCACCGACCATCTTCAGACGGATATTTATAAACTTCTCTATTCCCTTCAGAAAACATTTCCGCCAAAGGAAACCATTGATCTCTTAACCGATCGTCTGACCGTTGGCGAAACATATTTTCTGCGGGATAAAAATTTTTTCCAGATTCTTAAAGATCAAATTATACCGGGTTTAATTCGGTATCCCAGAAGAAAAACCCAAAAAATGGTTTTCTGGAGCGCCGGGTGCGCCACCGGAGAGGAGCCCTATTCTTTAGCCATTTTAATTGATTATATGCTCCCGGCACTAAGCGGTTGGGATATTTCAATTATCGGCTCGGATATCAATCGGACGGCTTTAGATAAAGCCGAAAAGGGAATTTACTCCAACTGGTCCTTACGCGAAACCCCCGAGCCCATAATAAAAAAATATTTTACCCTGATCGGGGACAACCGTTTTGAACTGGCCCCCCATATCCGGCGAATGGTCACGTTTTCTCAACTGAATTTGATGTCGGAACAATACGCGGCATACTTGAATTGCCATGACAAAATGGATGTTATTTTTTGCCGAAATGTGTTGATGTATTTTAATGACTCAAACAGAAACCACGCGATTCAGAACCTGGTCAGGTCGATTGTGGAAAACGGATGGCTCATCACCGGTCCTTCCGAATCCGGTTTTGTTAATGCTCCTGAGTTGACGCCGGTCCGTTTCCCCAATGCGCTCTATCATAGAAAGGGCCCCTCAAGACAATCCGATCTTCCGGATCTTCCCGTCCGCGTGACACGAACAAACAATAATTATAATTCCAGCGATCCCCAAAAACAAAAAATCAGCTTGACAGCCAGACACTACACCCGCAGAAGCACTGACACAAAAATTTTAACCGGACCTGAAATCCCGAAATATGATATCTACCAGGAAGCGCTGTTCGACTATAGCCAGGGCAGATACGGACAATCCGTTGAAAAACTGTCCCGTATTTTATCCGGTGGACCCAATGGCAGCCTTTCTTTCTTAATGCGGACCGAATCCATGATTCTGCTTGCCAAAGCTTATGCCAACATCGGTGAACTCGATCATGCCAGAACCTGGTGCGAAAAAGCCCTGAGTTCCGAAAAGCTCAATCCGGAACTCTATTATCTGCTTTCCACCATTCATCAATCCGCAGATGATATTGATGCGGCTGTCAAAACGCTTAAACAGGCCATATATTTAGATCCTGAATTCATTATGGCCCATTTTACAATAGGCATCCTGTTTTTGCAGAAAAACATGCCCCTTGAAGGCGCTAAAAGCTTAAACATCGCCTTGACCTTATTACGGTTAAAAAATCCTGACGACGTGCTTTCGTATTCTGAAGGAATGACAGCGTCCCGTTTGATTGAAACCATCAAATCCATGACCGCGACAGGTTAAACATGAATGAAGAAAAACAAGCAGCAGGCGGTATTGCTGAAAAAATTTTAAAAACCCGGGCAGACCAACTGGCGCGTACGAATCATTCTCAAAAACCCCGGGGTAAACAAATCACCGTGCTTGAATTCAGGCTTGCCCATGAGATTTATGCCATCGAATTAACCCACATCCGGACCGTTCATCCTTTAAAAGAAAAAAAACCGACCCACATTCCGGGAACACCGGGGTTTATCAAAGGAATCATCAATTTGAGAGGTGAAATTATTTCAGTGGTTGACCTGAAACATTTTTTCAACCTGCTGGATCAAGATTCGGGGCATTCCAGCCAGGTAATCATCCTGTCTTCCAAGGACATGGAATTCGGGATTCTGAGTGATGCCATCCATGGCGTCACCGAATTTCAAACCGCCGACATTCATGATTCACTTCCGACACTTGCAGGCGTCCAATTGGAATACATCAAAGGGGTGACCGCCAATGGAGTCGTTATTTTAGATGATGAAAAACTTCTAAACGACAAAAAAATGATTATTTCCCTGTGAAAACAGGTTGGGATATGAGAGATTGCATAATGGATACGGGATTATGCCCTATCGCAAAAATAATCCGTAATGACGATTAAAACGTTTTAAAATAATTCCGATACGGCAGGAGGAAAACAAACATGTTCCGGTCTATTACTAAAAGCATCATGGCGAAATTGATCATCCAGTTTTTTCTGGTGGGAATCATACCCCTGATTGGTATGGGCGCCCTGACCTACTATTTATCCAAAGATGCCATGAAAGCCGAAGTTTTTCAAAACATCGCATCCATCAATACCATAAAAAAGGTGCAAGTAATTGAGTTTGTAAAAGACAGAATGGAAAATCTTACGCTTTTATCAAGAACCCAGCAGATTCGGGATATGATAACCAACCAAACCTATCAGGAGATGAACCCGATATTTGAATATTATATGAAGGTCTTCGGTTACAGCGACATCATCCTGTTAAACGAATCCGGCCAGACCCTGTATTCAGCTGCCGTCAAAAAGGAATACGATCCTTTTAGCGAAGATTTAACTAAAACCACATCAGCGATTAAAGGGCTTTGGGACAAAGTCATCTCTTCCGAAGCCCCAATGATGACCGATATAGTCCGCTATCAAAAAAACGCTGAACCGGCCTTTTTTATGGGTGCGCCGGTCTATGCCGATACCGGCGAAGTTTTCGCCGTCCTTATCTGTCAGATAAACGCCGCACGCATCAGTTCGCTGATTGCGGATACCGCTGACAAAAAAACGTTTGCTGCAAACATGATTCCCGGCAGAAGCAACCGCGAAACCTACATCATCGGATCGGATTCCCTGCTTCGCACGAAATCTGCCCGGTCAGGCAATGACGCCGTATTAAAAGAGCGTATGGACCCAGGAACCTTTTCCCTGGCCCTAGCACATATCAGCGGAACAGAAAAAAACATCGACTCTCAGGGAGAAAAAATACTCAGCGCCTATTCACTGGTAGGTTTACAAAATACCATCAAAACGGACTTTGACTGGACGATCGTCACCATCGTCAATGAAAAAGAAGCATTTGCCCTGCTTGAAAAATTAAAGATCAATACATTTGTGGGAATGGGCTTATTTTTAATTCTTGTTGGCATCGTTGGGACTTTCCAGTCCAGAATGATCGCAAAACCCATTAATGAGCTTTCCTACCGGATTATCCAGTTAAATGACGGAGATTTCACCGCCGAAGTCCCTTTGTCCGACCCGACCCGGAATGATGAAATCGGCATGCTGCTCAGAACCTTTAACGATGGAAGCAAAAAGTTCAGGCATCAGATGAAAAGCCTTTTGGATTCAACCAACCTCCTGATTGAATCCATTACGAGAATTTCAACAACCGCCTCTCAACTCGCCACCAGCGCGTCAGAAACATCCAGTTCCATCAGTGAAGTGACCACCACGGTGGAAGAAGTGAAGCAGACTTCCCAAATCGCCAGTGAAAAAGCGGAATATGTGGCCCAAAGTTCAGACTCCACAGCCCGAATCTCCAATGCCGGCAAACTGTCGACCGAAAACACGATGCTCGGCATTGAGCGCATCAAGGATGAAATGAACGCCATCGCCGAAAGCACTGTCCAGCTCAGCGCTCAGACCAAAAGCATTGAAGACATAATCAACACGGTTTCCGACATTGCCGACCAATCCAATATCCTTTCCGTCAACGCGGCCATTGAAGCAGCCAAAGCCGGTGAACACGGCAAAGGGTTTTCCGTTGTCGCCCAGGAGGTAAAATCTCTATCCACTCAGTCCAAAGAAGCCACCAATCAAGTCCGGGAAATCCTGAACGATATTCAGAAAGCCACCAGCACTGCAGTGATGGCAACCGAACGCGGAACCAAAACCGTGGCCCAGGCCATTGAACTGTCCGAACAGGCCGGCGACGCCATCGACCGGTTGAGCAACCGAGTGACTGAGTCGTCAGAAGCGGCCATGCAGATCACCGCCTCCAATCAACAGCAACTCTCCGGCATGGACCAGTTGTCTCAGGCCATGGAAAGCATCAATGATGCGACTCAGCAGAATCTTGAGGGCGTTAAACAGCTTGAAGACGCGATCAAAAGCCTTGAAGCAATGGCGCAGACATTAAAAGCCATTACCGCCAGTTACAAAATTTAGCAGTAACACTTTCCTGGATTCCGGCCTTCGCCGGAATAATGACATTGAGGTTCGGACTGATAACATGAATCACGAGGATATCCAGAAACAGCTCCGGGAAGCTTTCAAAATAGAGGCGGAAGAGCGGATCGCCAGCATGTTCGCCAATCTCACGGAATTGGAAAAATGCACGGATCCGGACAACCGCAGCCGGATGCTTGAAATCGTCTATCGGGAAGCGCACAGCCTCAAAGGTGCTGCCCGCTCCGTCAACATCCTGGCCGTTGAGTCCGCCTGCCAGGAAATGGAAGAACTTTTCAGTCTTTTAAAAAATGGAAAAATCGATTTTACGCCGGACTTGTTTGACACCCTGCATCATGCCGTGGGGATGGTCGAAACATACATCGCAACACCTGATTCCGATCAGCATTCAATAAAAACAGCCATCGATGCGCTGACCGGAACGCTGTCCGGTTTCAAAGACACCCGCTCCTCAAAGCCCCAGTCAGCGCCCCAACCGATGAATGAATTACCCCATAAAAACGACGAATTTCAACCTGCGGCCCCGACCAAAACATTTGTAAAAAATCTGTCAACGCCTGATTTTATTCGCCCTCAACCATCTGAAGAACGTCCGGCGGGTTCTAAATCCAATACCCCTCCATTCATGCGAAAACCCCACCCTATGCCCAGCAACAGGCTTTCGGATACGGTCCGCATCTCCACCGCCAAGCTGGACGCGCTTCTGTTAAAGGCGGAAGAGCTGATCACTGTCAAACAAACACTCAACCAGCATCTGACTGAGATTAAAGAAACCCTTCACAACTTCAGGCATTGGAAAAAAATTTCTGAAAAATCTAAAAAAGGATTACGGGAAATCAGTCACCTGGCTCAAGCCAGTCCAAAGCTGAACCGGTTTTTTCAATTGTATGATTTTAATCACACGCAGATTGAAGAAACAAACACCCGAATGAATGATCTCACAAAATCGATGGAACACAGCAGCCGTTCCCTCGGCGCTATGGTGGATGATTTACTCGAAGAGATGAAAAAAACATCCCTGCTGCCGTTTTCCACGTTATTTTCACCTCTGCCGCGCATGATTCGGGATATCTCCAGAGAAACAGGCAAAGAGATCGAGCTGGAGATGACCGGGGGTGATGTGGAAATCGACAAACGTATTTTAGAAGGGCTCAAGGATCCCCTGATTCATCTGATCCGTAACGCGGTGGATCACGGCATCGAATCACCGGATGAGCGGACAAGATGTAAAAAATCACCATGGGGAACCATCCGGTTGTCTGTCGTTCAGCCGGAAAGCAACAAAGTGGCAATTGAACTGAGTGATGACGGAAAAGGCATCGACATCGCAGCGGTCAAAAATAAAGCCTTGGAAGCCGGATGCATCTCTCCTCAAGTCGCGGCCGGGTTATCCGAAGCTGAAACACTTGCTTTGATTTGGCTGTCGGGCATTTCCACCAGTACCATGATTACGGAAATTTCGGGACGTGGCTTGGGAATGGCGATTGTCCAGGAACATGTGGAAAATCTCAACGGCTTAATTTCCATATCCACTGCTCCCGGCCGTGGCACCACGTTTAAAATTGAAATGCCTGTTTCTTTGGCGACCTTCAGGGGGATGATTGTTTCCGCGGCAGGCCAAGAATTCATTTTGCCGGTCGCTCATGTGGAACATACCCTTCGCATCCGGCCGGACACAATCAAAACAGCGGGCAACAAATCCATAATCCCGATCAATGGTCAGGCCGTATCCCTTGTGAACCTCGCCGATATCTTAGGCCTGCCCCAGCCATCATTGCCGGCCACGCAGGGAAACCGGCGGGATAACGCCACTTTGTCGGCAGCCGTTTTGGGCAGCGGCAAAAAACGGATTGCATGCATTATAGACAGTATCGCAAGTGAACAGGACGTACTGGTCAAAAACCTTGGCAAACAGTTAAAACGCATCCCCAATATTTCCGGGGCTACGATTCTGGGCAACGGGAAAGTGGTGCCTATCCTGAATGTAAATGATATCATCGCTTCAGCAGCCGGAAAATCACTCCCTGCGGTGATGGCGGAAGCGATTGAAACATTTAAAAATAAAGTAAAAAAATCCGTATTGATCGTTGAAGATTCCTTTACCTCAAGAACCTTGCTGAAAAATATCCTTGAAGCATCCGGCTACCTCATCACCACAGCCATTGACGGTGAAGACGGATACCATCAGTTTTCATCGAAATCCTTTGATGCGGTAATTTCCGATGTTGAAATGCCGAAACTGAATGGTTTTGAATTGACACGAAAAATCCGTGAACATGAAACCCTTGGCGCCATACCGGTTATTCTTATAACCAGCCTGGATTCCCGTGAAGATAAAGAAAAAGGGATGGATGTGGGCGCAGACGCATATATTGTAAAAAGCAGCTTTGACCAGAGCAATCTTCTTGAGGTATTGGAAAGATTGATATAATTTACCATGATTGCCAACGTTCAGAATGAATCAGTTTAAAAGGGATGCAAGCCGCCAGATGAAAAAAGATTTTGAAGTAATGCTCGTTGAGGACAGCCGGACCCAGGCCTTAAAATTTAAATTGATGCTGGAGAGTCATGGGTATCATGTCTCTCACGCTAAAAACGGCCTTGAAGCCATGAATATGCTCCTTAACAGTCAGACATCCATCGTCATATCCGACTGGATCATGCCGGAAATGGATGGATCGGAATTGTGCCGGGCGATCCGGAAGCATGACTTCGGTAATTATGTGTATATTATTCTCCTGACGGCAAAGGATTCCAAGAACGATATTATCGAAGGACTGGAAGCCGGCGCAGACGATTATCTGACAAAACCGGTGGATGACGCCGAACTGATTGCACGGTTAACCACTGCCGAGCGGGTGATCCGCCTGGAATCTTCGCTGAAAAAAAGAAATAACGAAATCGCCCTTCTGTCAATCACCGATCACCTGACGCAAATTTTCAACCGGGGTTATTTAAATGATAATCTCCCGAAAGCATTTAAAAGAGCAGTCCGTTATCAGCAACCCCTGTCTATTATTATCTGTGATATCGATCATTTTAAAAAAATCAATGATACCTATGGGCACCAGGCAGGGGATATCGTACTCAAATCCTTTGTGCAGAAACTAAATCGTACGTTAAGAAAAGATTTAGACTGGATGGCGCGGTTTGGCGGTGAAGAATTCCTCATTATTCTTCCTGAAACCGATTTAAACGGGGCCACTGTCGTCGCTGAACGGCTACGATCTCGAATTGTTGAACTGGTAACCCCAGCCGATGGGAACGATCTGCGGATCACCGCCAGTTTTGGAATCGCTGCCATCACCCATGACACGGACAAATCCCATCTGACATCAGAAGACCTGATCAAAGCCGCCGACCAGTGCCTGTATCAGGCCAAAAATGAGGGCCGCAACCGAAGCATCGGGATTTGCATATGATTACTGTCCTAATCGTCGATGATTCTCTGACGACCAGAGAATATCTGAGGCATATCATCACCTCAGTTCCGGATCTCGCCATCGCCGGGGAAGCCAATAACGGAAAAGAAGCGCTGGCCTTGGCGGAAAGCACAAAGCCGGACGTGATCATTATGGACATTCAAATGCCGGGCATGAACGGCTATGAAGCGACCCGAGCCATCATGGAAAAATGCCCCACACCCATCATCATTCACAGCACACTGGTAGCTCCGGGACAAACCGAAAACATTTTTAAAGCCATGAAAGCTGGAGCTGTGGCGGTTGCACAAAAACCACCCGGCATCGGGCACCCGGACGCGCCCCTTTTGATTGAAAAATTATTGCGAACAGTTCGGCTTATGTCTGAAATAAAAGTCATTCGGCTGTTCAAAAAGAAAACCAAATCACTTTCCCCAGCACCCATAGAGGCTCAAGCCGTCAAACAAAACACGCCCTCGACCGGCATCATCGCCATCGGTGCATCAACCGGCGGTCCCCCGATCATACAAGGCATCCTTGATAATTTAGAAAAAAATTTTTCGATTCCCATTATCATTGTACAGCATATCGCCAGCGGGTTTCTGGATGGAATGGTCGAGTGGCTTTCCAAAACCACCCCCCTGCCGCTCAAAATTATTAAAACCGGGGAACCCATTTCCGGAGGCCAGGTTTATTTTGCGCCTGAAAATGATTATGTGGATATCACTGCGTCCCGCACCTTTCTTTTGACTAAAATAAATCACAAGGAGAATCTCAAGCGACCGATTTCACACCTGTTCTCGTCCGTTGCCAATGTTTATAAAAACACCGGGGTCGGGGTCTTACTGACCGGAATGGGCAATGACGGGGTTTCGGGATTAAAAGAAATGAAGGCCCAGGGGGCCATGACTCTCGTCCAGGACAAGGATAGCGCTATTGTGTTCGGGATGCCGGGAGAAGCGATCAAAGTTAAAGCAGAAACCTATGTGCTGACCCCTGAAGACATTACCGCCTATTTAAATAAAATTTCACGGAACGCGCCATGGGACGCTCTTGCATAAATGATTGATGCACGCAGATATCACATCCTGGCTGTGGAAGACAGCCCCACACAGGCGCTACGCCTCCAAAAAATACTGGAAGGATGCGGCTTTTCAGTTATCGTGAAAACCAACGGCCAGTCAGCTGTCGATTATCTGGCCGGCCACACACCGCACCTCATTATCAGTGATATTGTGATGCCTGAAATGAGTGGTTACGATCTTTGCCGCTACATCAAATCGATCCCCCGGTTGCACACCATCCCCGTCATTCTGCTTACCAGTCTTTCCGACACCGAAGATGTGTTTAATGCGCTGGCTTGCGGGGCTGAGAGCTTTGTGACCAAACCCTACAATGAACATATGTTGATTTCGAGGATTCAGACCATTTTTCAAAACATAGAACTTCGAAAACATCGACCGATAAAAAACAATGGCATTGAAATCTTCTTTAACGGGAAAATGCACAAAATCCCGAACAATCCCTATCAAATCATTGACTTGTTATTTTCCACCTATGAAAACGCCGTTCAACGAAACCTGGAACTTGAGCAGGCAAACCGTGAAATTTTAAATACCCAGAAGCAATTATTCAACGCCAAATCGCAGGCTGAAGCCGCCAATCAGGCAAAAAGCGAATTTCTTGCCAACATGAGTCATGAAATCCGCACCCCCATGAACGGCGTCATCGGCATGACCGATCTCCTGCTCGACACTGACCTTTCAGCTGAGCAGCATGAGTTCGCCCGAACCATTAAAAACAGCGCCAACGCACTCCTTGCGATCATTAATGATGTGCTCGATTTTTCCAAAATTGAAGCCGGAAAATTCAATATTGATGCCATTGGATTTGACCTTCGCGTGGCTGTGGAAGAAGCCACTGAATTGCTCTCTGTAAAAGCAATGGAGAAAGGTCTGAAAATTTCCTGCCACATCCATGAAGATATTCCGGATCATCTTCGGGGGGATCCGGGGCGTCTGCGCCAGGTATTGCTCAATCTGGCGGGCAACGCGATCAAATTCACAGACCATGGGGGAATCACCATCTGTGCGGATCTCAAGAAAACCGACCCGACCCATGTGATTGTGGAATTCAGTGTAACTGATACCGGACCGGGCATCCCGGCATCAAAACTGGACCTGTTGTTTAAATCCTTCTCCCAGATTGAGGATTCATCTAACTGGCGATATGGGGGAACCGGACTGGGACTTGCCATCAGTAAAAGCATGGTCGAGCTCATGGGGGGGTCCATCGGTGTGGTCACTGCGGAAGGGAAAGGTTCCACTTTCTGGTTTACCGTCATTTTTGAAAAAGAATTGGCCCAGTCCCCGGCCCACCCTTTTCAAGGGCCTGTAAGTCCGATTGTTGCGCAGCATTCGATGGCAGAAACTCAGAAACAGAACATTCAAATTCTGCTGGTGGAAGACAATCGGGTCAATCAGGTCGTGGCCCAAAAAATTTTAGAAAAAAACGGTTACTTTGTTGATACTGTCGAAAACGGGAGACAAGCAGTTAATGCGTTGGAAAAAAAGGATTATCATCTTGTGCTGATGGATATTTTAATGCCGCGCATGGGAGGCTATGAAGCCACTGAGTTCATCCGGTCACCCCAATCCGGCGTACTGGATCATCAGGTGCCGATTATTGCGCTGACAGCCAGCGCTCTGGCTGAAGACAAGGACAAATGTTTCGCTGCCGGCATGAATGACTATATATCAAAACCGATTAAAGCTCTTGAACTGATAGAAACAGTCCGAAAATGGACCCGGAAAAAGGAGTGATTTTGAAAGCAAAGCACATACCGATTGGCGATGAACTGGATACAGAGATCTACCGCGAGAATTATATCAATTCGCTTCGTTCGGAAATGGTTGCAACTGTTGAAAAACGCCTGACTCCAGTGGCCCAGGCATACGGTTACAGTGATGTGCCACTGGAATCCACCATCAAATGGCGGCCGATGGTGCTTATTATCGGAAATTATTCCTCCGGTAAATCCACCCTGATCAATGAATTTCTCGGCGCAGACATCCAGGCTATCGGTCAGGCGCCAACCGACGACTCATTTACGATCATCACCCACGACGACTCTGCGCTTGAAGGGGCTGACATTCAGGTTACCCAGGAACGTGACGGCAAGTTCCTGCTTAATGATCCGGAATATCCGTTTGAAATACTTAAAAAACACGGTCAGCGGTTTGCCTCTCACTTCCGGCTTAAAAAAGTCAATTCACCATTTTTAAAAAATCTCGCGCTCATTGACACCCCCGGTATGTTGGACAGCATCACCGAGCGTGATCGGGGATACGATTATCAGGAAGTCATCGGCGATCTGGCCCAGCTCGCGGATCTGGTCCTGGTGCTCTTTGATCCTCACAAAGCCGGTACGGTCCGGGAATCCCACACCAGTCTTCGGGAAACCATTTCCATCCGCACCTATGAAGACCGGGTTCTGTTTGTCTTAAACCGCATCGATGAATGTGCGTCCTTAAGCGACCTGCTTCAGGTCTATGGCACGCTTTGCTGGAATTTATCCCAGATTACCGGCAGAAAAGACATTCCATCCATTCATCTGACCTATTCTTTACGGGCAGCAAAAAAATCCCAGAATTGCTCTGCCGAAGACCAGCATTTTTTGTTTTACCTGCAAAACCAGCGCAAAAACCTCAAAAATGCCGTGTTGGAAGCCCCCCGCTATCGCCTGGACAACCTCGCCACTTTTATTGAAACCAATGCCGAACGTCTGGACCACTTTCTGGAAGCCATTGTAAAATATCGGAAACAGTTAAAAGAATTTCAGATCAAATGGATCCTGATCGGACTCGGCATCAGCCTCCTTGCCGGCGCAGGGGCCATAACAGCGGGCCTTTTCACCGGTTTTTCCGGAGGCGTTACCGATCCGATCGCCCTTTGTATCGGCGCTTTGGCGGCCTGTTTGTTTATGGGCTTCTGGGTCTTTGTTCCCTTACGTTATCTGAAATCCCTGTTTCATCGAAAAGCCCTTAAAAACATCGACAACCTCACACCGCTGGAAACCCAGACCCGTCGTGACAGCTGGCATACCGTGAGGGAATTGGTCCTTAAATACCTTAAAAAAACCAACGGATTTTTTTCCCTGAAAACGGTTATGAGCGAATACACGGAGGTCCACCAAGTTCTCACGGAAGGCACCCGGGATATCCGTAAAGCATTAAATGAACTTTCCAACCTAAAATACACCGATATTCAGCGTCCGGATGAGTCAACCAAACCGGCTGCAGAAATCTGAAGATCAAAAATCATTTTTCCCCAAAAACACCACAGACAATATGCAGGACGTTATTACCGCCATCACCGTTCAGCGAAAAAACAAAGACCGGTTGAATGTGTTCGTCAACCATCAGTACACCTTTTCCATCCATCGGCAACATCTGACCGCCTTCAAACAAGGCGATATCATAACCCCTGCGGACATTGACCGTCTCAAAAATGCGGATGAAACCGATACCGCCTATTTTCGGGCCCTTTATTTTCTTAAGTTCCGCCCCAGAAGCCGGTATGAGATCCAAAGATATTTAAAGGACAAAAAATTTTTGCCTGAAACCGTGACCGACACCATCCGCAGACTTGAAGACGCCGGATACATTAATGACAATGACTTTGCACGACTCTGGGTGGAAAACCGGATGCGCAGCAAGCCCAAAGGCATCGTAGCACTAAGGGAAGAATTAAGGGAAAAAGGAATCGCAAGCGAGATCATTCAGACGGTTCTGGCTGATCTGGATGAAAAACAGGCGGCATGGGATGCTGTTCGCCCGAAACTCCGTCATTGGAATACACTTGAAAAAGAAGAATTTAAAAAAAAGGCGATTGGCTATTTAATGCGCAGAGGATTTCGGTACAGTCTGTGCTGCGAAATTTTTGATCAGGCCTGGACGGAGCATATCGCGACCAGGTACTAAAAAAAGTTTCGGATATCATCGCGTTGGTGTCCGACCTGGATTTACATCATCTATATCCGTATGAATTTTCAGATTTTATCTCACGGACATTGTCAGATTTTATTTGGTTTATTAAGACATCGTTGCAGGTTCGATGTCTTGGAGGACGTGAAGGGGATAATGATGGCTACTATCGTATAGATGAACCATAAGCCGCGATCGTTGGTTTTAAGTGATCGATCAAATTCATTTTTGAGTTTTTCGAGAAGGTCGTATACGATGAGCATGAGAAGCTTTTTTTTGTTTTGGTTTTATGATGAGCTATCCGTACCATCGATTGGCCTTCAAATCAACAATAACATATTTAAATATTTAATAAAATTTATATTTACCAAAATATCCTATTACTATTTATAATAAAATCAATAAGATATAGATTTGTATAACAATATGATATTATTGAATATAATTTTATACGGAAGGCTTAAAACCTTCCGAAAAAGCGAGGAACTTCAGGAAATAGAAAATGACAACATTATTTGAACCTGGCGCAATTGGAAAGATGGATATTAAAAATCGATTTGTCAGGTCAGCAACAGTCGAACTCCTTGCAACAGATGACGGTCGCGTGACAGATAAATATCTCAAGGCCTACAAACAGTTGGCAAGAGGTGGGGTTGGGCTTATTATTACCGGTAATTTTTATTTGAATCCTATCGGTCAAGCTCTGCCGCGAAGTATCGTTATGCATAGAGATGAAATTGTGAATGATCTCAGAAAAGTAGTGGAAACCGTTCATGAATACGGCGCTAAAATCGTTGCCCAGATTAATCATGCTGGGCGCCAATGTAATCCCAATTTCATTAAACAAAAGCCGATTGCACCATCAGCGATTCGCGATATGATGTCTCTGGTCAAGCCCAGACAGATGACTCTAAATGAGATCGAAGAAACCATAACTGCTTATGGAGACGCTGCTCGGAAGGTAAAGGAAGCTGGGTTTGATGGTGTGCAGATCCATGGTGCACATGGATATATGATTAATCAATTCCTCTCTTGTCACACCAACCGCCGGAAAGACGAATGGGGAGGTTCTTTGGATAATCGAATGCGGTTTCTGATAAGGGTGTATGGATTAATCCGTGAAACCGTTGGCCCGGATTATCCAGTTCTCATTAAAATAAATGGAGAAGACTGCTTTCCAAATGGTTTAACCATTGACCAGTCATTGACAGTCTGTGAAAAACTGGATGAACTGGGAATAGATGCCATTGAAGTGAGCGGTGGTATTGGCGAAACCGGATTCTCCAGTATCCGTGGAGACATTCCCAGAGATCTACTCATAAAAAACCGGAATATTGTTGAAAAAACCCTCATCCGGCTTTTGATCGAAAAAAATATGCGAAAAAATGCGAAATTTAGCGAGGCCTATTTTCTACCTTTTGCGACAGCTGTCAAAAAAAAGGTCAATGTACCAGTTATTTCTGTCGGTGGCATACGCCTCAGAAAAACAATGGAAAATATCCTTAAAAACAAAGATGCAGATTTTATTTCTTTATCCCGTCCCTTCATTCGTCAACCCAACATAGTCAAGCAATTTGAAAAAGGAGAAAAAGATCCCATTACCTGTGATAACTGTAACCGGTGCTCATTTGAGATGATTATTCATCATAAGCCGATGCGATGCTATAATAAAAACACCCCTTAACAGATTGGACTTGATCAGAAAGTTTATGACTATCATATGCTGTCTGCAAGTATCACACCATCGTCTATCGTCTCCTGTTGAGCAACACAACCTTAATAGATAGAGAGAAACAATGAAAAAAAAATTATTATTAATAAATCCGTCTCAAAGCAAAAAACCAAATCTGGCCAATCTGATCACAATTCCATCATCAAGTTTAGGGTACCTGGCTGCACTGACGCCTCCCGATTGGGATATAAAAATTAATGATGAAAATATTGAGGATTTAACTTTTGAGGAGGCTGACCTTGTCGCTATAACCACTTACACCTGTAATGCACCCAGAGCATATGAAGTATCTGAGATCTACAGGCGAAAAGGAATAAAAACAGTTATCGGCGGCGTGCATGTCTCAATGCTGCCGGATGAAGCCGCACAGTATGTTGATACGGTTGTTATCGGTGAGGCGGAATCGGTATGGGGAACAGTATTAAAGGATTTTGAAAAAAATGAAATGAAAAAGCGGTACACGTCGGAACTTATTTCTCTGGAAAATCAAGTTCAACCCAGAACGGATCTCTACTCCAGAAAATATAAATTGTTTACAGTGGAAACGTCCAGGGGCTGCCCCAATAATTGTGAGTTCTGTACGGTCATGTTGTTTAATGGTCATAAGTACAGACAAAGACCTGTTGAAGATGTATTAGATGAACTGGAAAAACTACCCCGCAAGTTTTTCATGTTTTCCGATAACAATATTCTTGGCCATGGAAAAAAGGCGGAAGAAAGAGCGATTCGGTTGTTTAAAGGCATGGTTGACAGAGGAATCAAAAAACGATGGGGTTGTTACGTTGGAATTGATTTTGTAAACAATCCGGAAGTTTTAAAATGGGCTAAAAAAGCCGGCTGCTCAAGCTGTTTCATCGGTTTTGAATCTCTCAACGAAGAATCACTTAAAGAAATCCAGAAAACCAGAAATTTAAAAATGGGTGTGGATCATTATAAAGAGGTTATCCAAAAAATTCATGACAACGGCATTGGACTTATAATTGGATCATTTGTTATGGGTAATGATAATGATTATCCGGATATTTTTCAAAGAACAACGGATTTTATTTTAGAATCAAAGATAGATACGGCACAACTCTCAATTCTAAACCCTTTTCCGGGTACAAGGCTATTTGAAAGACTGGAGAAGGAAGGAAGACTGTTATACACAAATTATCCTCACGACTGGAAGTACCTGGATTTCACAAAAGTTTTATATAAACCGAAGAACATGACACCTGATCAGCTGCGTGAAGGCGTTGCCCAGGTTTACAAAGACACTTCATCAAGATTAACAACGCTAAAGAGAGCAATTACTTCATACACAGAAACAAAAGACCTGTTGGGAGCAATTATTGCATATTTTGGGAATCGCTCTTCCGGTGACCTGTGGCGCAAAGTATCCGGTGCCGTTGACTTGGCAGAATAGAGTTTATACCTGCATGATAGTTAAAAAAATGTTTTTGATAATGGTTTTTTTTCCGTTTGCCTGTTTATATCACGCCACCAGATATTTTTTCAGTAAAAACAGGGTGAATGATTTTTTTTATGAAAAAATTGTTACGATGAGCGCAAATAATTTGTCATCCCATGTCCCCACTTTACAAAAAGATGAAGAATTCTCTGTATTTAGCTCTAAAATGAAAGAAGCTGTATCAAAAATTCCATTTGAAAAATCAGAAATAACCATTGATGCGCCTGGGATGGTAAAGTTCAAGGTGACGGTTTGTCAATTTGTTGAGGTTGCCAGACTTCTGGGTATGAGCAAACTTGCGAAGGCTTTCTGCGATGTTGATATTGTTTATTGTCAAAAATACCAGCCCAATATTATATTTGAACGTAAATTTACACTTGAAAAAGGCGATCCATTTTGTGATCACACGTATAAAAAAATGAATTAAAAGAAAAAAGAATATCGCCTAAATATCTACATTATGTTTTGCTGTTTTTTTGACACGTTGATATCCCGGAATATCTCCTTTGATTCCACACTTACCAATAGTACGGGCTTTTTCAGGCGTAATTCTCAAGCCGTTTGGAATACTTCTTCCCGGCTCTGTAACGCACCCGCCACCCAGATAAACATCATGCCCCAGACAAATGCCCAGTGCAAGACTTCCCGTGTCAACAGGATTGCCGTTTTTCATAACAGATATGTTTTTTCCATCAAAGCGATAGTCGGAGACAATTACCCCGTCAGCCAGGAATGTATTTTTTCCGCATAAGCTTGTAAATAAAAATTTGGTTGAGGAAACAGCGCCCGGGTACATGACGGATGAGAACGCTCCGGCCATAGAGTCGATGGTACATCCTTCACCCAGTACGGAAAATTCTATAGTGGAATTGCTGCCGATACTGGTACCGGAGCCGATTGTCGACATCCTTATGACTGAGCCGGCACCAATGGTAACATTGTCACCTATCGTGCTTCCTTCAATATAAGCAGTGGGGTGAATATCACAGTTACGGCCAATCTTATTCGTCTTGCTCAGTATTTTCCATTTATTAATGGAGCGAGCTTTTAAGGCCAGAATTAAAAGTTTAAGAGGAGAAGCCTTTCTAAGACGTGCGAGCGCTGAAAATAAGACAAATATATTCGCAACCCATAGATTGGCCCAGTGATCAATTTGAATAATGATGGAATCTGTATATGGAAAGTGAAATTCTTTCGTGTCAGTGACGTGTTCCGGCAAGGGGGTAACTTCTGAAAACTGGTCCGGGTCTATTATAAGTGGTTCCGGCACAAACGGTTCCCCTCTTAGTTCTTTAGCAGGCATGTATTGAAGGCGATATTCAACTCTGTCTGGGAATTTTTTTATATCCTGTGTGGAGAGTATGCTTCGAAGAGTAAAAAGACCCGGCTTAATGGCGCATATAGTTGAACGTTTAAGTTTTCGCGATTCTTTAATAAATTGTTGCATAAACTCAGGGGAGAAAAAGAGGCTGTCTTCAAAAAAGATATATTCATCCGGATTGTCAATCTGTCCCACATAAGGTTCAGGTTGGAGTTCTATACCCATTTTAAGCAGAATTTCTTTCTGAGTATCAGCAAGAGAGCGGTTATTGATGAGGCAGTCCAGCGGATGATCACCGAACGGCTCAATTGTTTTGTTGCTTTTGATCATGTAAGCTTTCATATAAGTCTGCTCTTGACCCTTTTTGTTTTAAAAATAAGATTCTAATTTTCCACGACGCCTGATATCAAGCGTAGCACAATGAAAAGTCCCCCCATATGGGCTAAAATTAAGAAAATTACAGGGAATGGTCTTAAATCCCCAGTCTTCAAATTTTTTATTCATTGTAACCTGAGAGGCCTCACAAATTACACGTTTCTCATCAAGCATTAACACATTCATATTGATCCACATGCTGGTCATTGCAGTATATTCATTAAATATACCACCAAGCGTTCCGCCTTTTACTATATCCGGGTCCGGTGCTACCAATAAATCCCATGATTTAAGAATGGACGGCAATTGTTTTGTGTCTAAATAGTAAGGATTTATTAGCGCCTTTCCCGGCGCAAGTGGCACGAAAGTTGTGTCAATATGCAACGCCTTCGGGTCGCGACTTAACAGAACATGAACATTATAATCGTCTCCTAAATGACGCCTTAGCCATTCAATGCCGGCATCATTTGTCGCATTACTTTTCGTAACAAAAATATCCTTACCGCATCGAGCAAAATCAGCAGCATCGAACACAATTTCCGACTCATTTATAATAAATCCATGTTTTTCGCTGCGTTCTTCAACAGGATTAGAATAATCATAATTGTACAAAGAATCACGCAAAGGCGGTTTTGGCGGCGATGTCCATTTCGCTCCCTGATCAAAATACTCCTTAAACAACGAATAGTATGCATGGCGTTCAAAATATCGATTTCTCCATGACATGGGCGCTTCTATTATTTCATTACCGATGACCAGGAAACAATCTCTGGGACAAGCGGACGTATGACCTTTAGAAGACCAGATAGGCGTATTATATTTCTTACCGTGATCAATAACCTCAGGCCTTCTGACTCTTACCCCTTCCCCTTCAAGGATATGAATAAATTCATTCAACTCCTTCTGGGCGGGTTCAACAAAATATTTTTTTGGCCGCCTTTTTTTACCACCCAGAAAAAAGAGGAGATTATAAAGGTCGCTTGGTATGCCCCCCTTCATATAAAAATGCTGTTGAGGATATATACTCTCTTCAATTCGACCGACAATGACTTCCTCCAATAAATCCCACTCGTTATAAGAATTAACAATAGGTAAACTTTTATGATCACAACTATCTTTTTCAACCTTTCGAGTCTTATTCTCTGAGTAAACATACTGAGCTGAATTCATTTCAATCCCCTCTTAAACTTCTTAAACATTAATTATTGAAAGAAATATCTGAAATATCAGAGAGCTACCTGACCGGTTTTTTTATTATCAAGGATAATGATGCGTGTCCAGAATTAATATTTAATTTAATTACAAAATGTTATGATTCATACTCAGAAATGTGATTAAAATTGGAATCTTAAATCCAAATCAGGCTGATGCCGTAATTAGCATTGCTGAAGATTGTATAATCACTCTGAGATTGTATTGACAATATTTCAAAAACAATGTTAATTATTATCCCTTATATAAAGTATTGAGATTGATAATAAATATAAAATATATGCATCGGTTTGAATATATTTATGGTCAGCTCCGCTTAAATCTATTGTAAGTTGCCGTTACTTGATATCGTTTTTTTACTGTTGTCCACCTTTTAATTATTTATAAATTTAGCATATTAACTCATGAATAAAAACTTATTATATGATGAAATAGACAAACTAATTTCTCTTACATGGATGCAAGAAAAACAATATGTGAAATATGGTGAAATGCTCTATGCGCTATTAGGATACAATGATCTTGATATTGCCAAATGGGAGTCAGAGCATGGCAAACCAATCCTTGACACTCGTTCTAATGATTACTTTAGTATTCAAAAACTTCCTAAAGCGGTTGGAGCGAAAATATCTCAAGTTTCAAAAGAAATACATGTATCTTCTGCCCTATTTCAGGATCGTCAGGGAGGGGCAAAGGATTCTTTAAAGCAAATAATGGGTTCGGAATGGATACTGCTTTTGAAATCCGGCACCGAAGCCAATCTAATTGCTACTGAAATGTTGTCACATAAAAATATTCCAGTCTATTTTGACAAACATTCCCATGCTTCAACGCGTGGGGGGTTTAATATGGCAAGAGGCCGGATGCTTATAGATAAACATTTGAAAGCCGATATTGAAAAAGCTTTAACCGCTTTAGAAAAATCAAACACCCCTGGAGATGGCATCTATGGAATTATTCAAAAACCTTTACTTAGGATTTTAGAATCACTTGGATTCTATTCTTTTAATCACAATGATTATGATCATTTGGATGAACAAATAAAAAAACATGGCCCTGGCATCGTCTATACCGAAGGCCTTTTCAGTGTATACGGGGATTTGCTTAAGCCAGAAATTGCAGAGATATCAAAAAAACATGATTGTGCTCTTGTATTAGATGAATCACATTCATTATTTGGCACGGCCACTTCCAATCTGACAATAAATAGAAATCTGCCAGCAAAAGCAGATATTCTTACAGCCAGTTTATCTAAAGCCGGTTGTAGCCTATTAGGTGTAGTTGGATTGCAGCCTGAATTTTTCGAAAAAAGATATGTTTATCTGGAAAAAAAACTAAAACGAACGCTTACAGATGCTGAAAGAGAAAGAGCAAGATTATCATTAATTAATTTATTCCGAAGATCTCTTTTTATTGTTTTCTCAAATGCTGCCAGCGATATTGAAGAATCCGGTTTGCAGGCAAGGATAAATTTCTTATTGCAAAGTCCGGAACGCAGAGCCATCCTTCTGGATAAGACAAAATACATTAGAGAAAAAATTAGAAATGCAGGAATTAAACTTTTATCAGAATCACCGATGATGTTTTTTGAAGTCGGAAGTGAACCCGATTCTGTTGAGTTTAGAAATTATCTAATTGAGCAACATGGCATTATAGGGTCATTGTATATTCCTCCGGCAACGCCAATCAATGGTGCGGGAGTAAGATTATGTGTTAATTATGATATATGCAGTGATAATGAGCAAGTCGAAAGATTTATATATGGAATAATTGATGCGCATAAAAAGATCAAATTTGATAATAAATGCAGAAAAAATAATGAGCTATATTTATGATGGTCATGGAGCTTTTTTTGTAACCGGATTTTAGCAGCAACACGCCTGGCAACAGGACCTCCTCCTTTCAGCCATGCCCGAATAACGCTTGAACTGTAGAAGATGTCCAGGCGTAATAAATTGTGAACCGTTAAAGGACCGGTGCCGCCAAAATCGTTAGAAATGGCACCGGATTTCAGTATTTTTCAGGCATCACCCATTACTGATAGCAGGCGGGAACATGATGTCGCCAATCATTAAAACCAAAGACCTGGGCCGCGATTTCAGGAAGACCCGCGCGGTAGACGGGTTGTCTCTGTCCATCGAATCGGGGGAATTGTTCGGCCTCGTCGGTCCCGATGGCGCAGGCAAGACGACCACTTTACGGTTACTGGCCGGGTTGTTGCGCATTGACGAGGGTGAGGCATCCGTGCTTGGTTTTGACCTTAGGGAGAGGCCGGAATCCGTCAAGCCGCACATCGGCTATATGGCGCAACAGTTCAGCCTGTACGGCGAACTTTCGGTGATGGAAAATTTGCAGTTCTTCGCGGAGTTGTTCGACGTCGCATCGAAGGATATGGCAGAACGGACGGAGCGTCTGCTGACTTTCGCCGGGCTGACCGGGTTCAAGGACCGTCGCGCTGTCAATCTCTCCGGCGGGATGCAGAAGAAGCTGGCCCTGGCCTGTACGTTGATCCACAAACCGGACATCCTCTTGTTGGATGAGCCCACCACCGGCGTAGACCCGATTTCCCGCCGGGAATTTTGGAGTATCCTGACGGAATTGCATCTTCGGGGCACGACCATCCTGGTCACTACGCCCTACATGGATGAGGCGGATCGCTGTTCGCGCGTTGGTTTAATGTACGAGGGCAGACTGGTCGAGTGCGATTCGCCCAGGAATATCCGGGAGAAACTGGAGGGGGAGGTGATTGTAATCCAGCCCGAGGATTGGCAAGAGGCTTTGAAAACCTTAGCCAGCGCCGACGGAGTCCGGGAAGCTCAAACCTATGGGGCGTCGATCCATTTGCTGGTTGATTCAGGAAAGCGTCGTTTGCCGGAGATCGAACAGTCGCTGCGCCGGGCGCGTTTGCAATATCGCAGTATCCGTATCGCGCCGGCGCGCATGGAAGAGGCTTTCATCTCGTTGATTCGAAAACTGGAGGCATGATGTTTCGACTACGTTCAGCACAAGCGTCGCTTCGCCACATTCGGGCAGTGACCCGCAAGGAAATCCATCACATCGTGCGCGATCGGAGCACGCTGTGTCTGGTGTTGTTCACGCCGACACTGGTGTTGTTGCTGATGGGCTATGCCCTGACCGTGGATCTCAAACATATCCCCATCGCCGTGCTGGACCTTGATCGAACCCAGACATCGCAGGCGTTCATCCAGCAGATCACCGCAGGAGAGGACCTGGATCTTTACACCTGCGCTGCAAGCATGGAGGAGATCGACGCCATGTTGATGCGCGGGAAGATCAAGGCCGGGGTCATCATCGCGCCGGGATTCGCCAGCGACCTGCAGGCCATGAAAGGAATCCCATTACAGCTAATCATCGACGGGACGGAACCGGAGAGCGGTCAATACGCGGTAGAGCACATATCCCAACGCGTGGAGGAATTCATCAATAGTGCATTGACCGTGCAGCTGCGCGCACAGGGAATCCCGATCACATCTTTGCAGATCATCGACCTGCGAATCCAGACCTGGTACAACCCGGACCTTAAACCACGCAACGCCTTGATCCCGGGGTTGATATCGATGGTGCTGGGTTTTCCCGCACTGTCAGTAGCCCTGACCCTTGCACACGAACGTGAGCACGGCACGCTCGAGCAATTGCTTGCCACGCCCATCGGCCGGGCTGAACTTTTGATCGGCAAGACACTCCCTTACATTCTCGTGGGTTTGATCAATGTGATCCTCATCCCGATGTTCTCTATTGCCTGGTTTCACGTTTCGCTCAACGGGAGTTTCCTTTTATTCTTTCTTCTCTCTGCGATCTTTATGTTCGAGGTCTTGGGCATGGGATTGATCATAGGTGTGTTCATGCGTACCCAGGCCGCAGCGCTGGCGCTGTCATTTTTGGTGCTGTTCTTCCCCGGCTTTTTCCTGACTGGAATCTTCTTCCCACTGGTTTCAATGCCGGAGGAAGTGCGCATGCAGGCGATGTTCCTGCCGGGCACGCATTACGCTATCATAACGCGCGGGATCTTTTTGCCGGGCGTCGGAATAGAGGTACTCTGGCCATACGCAGTGATGATGGTGATCCTGGGCGTGTCTTTCACCGCGCTGGCGTCCTTGTTCTTCCGCAAGAGGCTGTCATGACCCCTGCCCCCGCCATTTCCTTTTGGGAGAGGAAAACGGATATGAGATGTTAAAAAGAATCTGGTCGTTGGTTATCAAGGAATTCATTCACCTGCGCAGTGACTGGTGGCTGCCGGTGTTTATGCTGGTCTGCGGCGTGATGGAATTGTTTCTCGTGGCCTGGGTGACTTCACGTCCGATCACGAATTTACCGGTCATGATTCTCGACCAAAGCCAGAGCGCAGCCAGCCGTGCCGTCGTCAGCGGAGTGGAAAATACAAAAACCTTTGCCGAGCCCGAACAGGTCAACAATATGCAAACCATAAGGGATGCGATGGATCGCGGACAGGTTAATGCCGCGCTGGTCATCCCACCGGATTACGCCGAACAACTCCAATCCGCCAGGGGCCATTCGACGTTGATGGTCATCTTGAATGGCGCGGAATCGACGCCCGCCCAGGCCGCCAACCAAGCCATCCGTGGACTGGTGCGGGATATAGACAAACGCATCCTGACCCAGTGCCTTGGGTTGAGTCACGACCGATTCAGCGGATTCCGTCCCAGTCTGCGCGTCTGCTTCAACGAAAACCTTTCCGAGGCGCTGTACACCACGCCCGCCGAGTTGGGAATGATGCTTGAATTCACGATCCTGCTATTTGCCGCATTGGCCTTTTCGCGAGAGCGCGAATTGGGGACCATCGAGCAGCTGCTGGTCATGCCCTTCTCCTCGTTGGAGATCATCATCGGGAAGTCCATTCCGGTCATTCTGGTTGGCTTCACGGATTTCCTGATAATGTTGGGCATGGTCCATTTCGCCTTCGACGTTCCGGTGCGCGGCTCGCTCGTTTTATTGCTGGCCCTTGCCATTGGTTACCTGCTGGTAGAGTTGGGCAAGGGCCTCGTGATCTCGGTCATTTCAAAAACCCAGCACCAGGCGTTTCTGCTTGTTCTTCTGGTCGGGATTGTTGATTTCATGTTTACCGGCTATGCCGCACCCGTGGAAAGTATGCCACAGATTCTGCAGTGGTTTGCGACCATCATCCCTGCTCATCATTGGCTGACCATTCTACGAGGCATCCTGCTCAAAGGCGCGGGTCTGGATGTGATCTGGCCGAATGTGCTGGCGCTGCTGATCCTTGGAATTGTGATTGGGACGTTTTCGTTCCGCTTTGTGAGGAAGACTTTGGATTGACAGTAATCAGTGAAAAGGGAACAGTATTCCATTCCAATGATAACTGAACACGGATGACTGTTTTCGGAGACGATATGAGTTCTACCCAACCCGCCATACAAGCAACCAACCTCACAAAACGATTTGGCGACTTTGTCGCCGTCAACCGCGTTAATTTTGAAGTTCAACGCGGTGAGATTTTTGGGTTCCTGGGACCGAACGGATCGGGCAAGACGACCACCATCCGCATGATGCTGGGATTGATGAAGCCCACCTCCGGCGTGGTCGAAGTGCTCGGCATGAAAGTGGATGACGATACGCACAGAATTCGTCCGCGCTTGGGGTACATGTCCCAGAGGTTCAGCCTGTATAACGACCTGACCGTAATACAAAACCTGAATTTTTACGGCGCAGCGTATGGACTTTCCAGCGCGGACCTCAAAACGCGAATCGCCGAAGCTCTGATCCTGGCCGGACTCGGAGGCCGCGAGGACGCCAGGACGAAAGACCTCTCCGGCGGCTGGCGTCAACGGCTGGCTCTAAGCGCAGCCATCCTGCACCGCCCGGAAGTCCTCTTCCTTGATGAGCCCACTGCAGGTGTCGATCCCCTTTCCCGCCGCGCGTTTTGGGCTTTGCTCTACCGGCTTATCGCGGAGGGGATCACGGTCTTCGTCACCACGCACTACATGGACGAAGCCGAGCATTGCCATCGGCTTGCATTCATCCAGCATGGCGCGATCATCGCCTGCGGCACCTCTGCCGAAATCAAAAGCACAATGATGCATGGGGAGGTTCTCGAACTCGAGCCTTCGGATGCGCCGGGAGCGGTTGGGGTACTGCGCGCTGCCCAGGCGAACGGGATCATCCCACTATTGGAGGTTGAACTCTACGGCGCGCTTGTCCATGCGGTCGCGCCGAATATCAGGAAACATCAACGCGCCATCGAACGCGAACTCCTCCGTGCGGGAATCCGCGCCGGGCTTGTGTCCGTTATCGAGCCGTCGCTTGAAGACGTCTTTATCTCTGCCATGAAAAAATAGATCGGAGGTTACCGTGAAAAAAAACACCATCATCCCTATCCTGATCCTCGTCCTTTCCGCTGCGGGGTGCGGGACGACGAATGATACAGTAATCCAAGCCTCGGGTCAGATTGAGGCGAAGGAGATCGAGGTCGCTTCGGAACTGTCGGGCCGCGTCGTGGAGGTATTGGCCGCCGAGGGGGATTCTGTCAAGGCGGGCGATCTGCTTCTTCGCCTGGACGACAGCCTGCTCCTGTCCGAGAAGCGGGCTGCGCAAGCCGCGCTGGATTCCGCCCGCGCGTCCGTTCGGGTCACGCAGACGACGGTGGATTCCGCTCTCGTCCAATATGAGATGACTCTGTCCGCCGCGCTGACCGAGGAGGCATTGACTCGGGAGAGTCGGTGGAAGGGAAGCAAGCCTGGCGAGTACCACCAGCCTGTCTGGTATTTTTCGAAGGAAGAGCAGATCCGCTCTGCGCATTCTGCCATCGGTTCGGCCAGGGACGCGCTGAGCAAGGCTCAAAACAACCTGAATAAGATTTCAAAGAAAGCCGACAGTGCTGAGTTTCTCGAGATCGAACGGAGGCTTGCCGATGCGCGCATGGCATTCGATATAGCCAAGGCGGTGCTGGATTCGACCGACCGCGCCTCGGATGGAAAGTATCTGCGGGATGCGGCCCAGGACGCGCTCGATAAAGTTAGGGCCGATCTAAAAGATGAGCAGAAAGCCTGCGATGAGGCGCTGACCAGCGAGGGAGCCAAAGATGTGTTGAAGGCCCGCGCCGAGTTGGAAGTGTCGCGAGAACATTATTACACCGCATTGGATGCCTTGCGTGCCTTGCAAACCGGCGAGCAGTCGATTACTGTCATAGCTGCGGGCAAAGCTGTGGACCAAGCGCGGGCGATGCTCGAACAAACACAGTCCGCTGTGACAGCCGCGCAGTCCTCAGTGGATTTGATCAGCATACAGATGGACAAACCCACTATCCGGGCACCAATGGATGGCGTGGTGCTCATCCGCAGCATTGAGGCCGGGGAGGTTCTCCAGGCCGGCACGCCCGCCATGACCATCGGCAAACTCGACGTGTTGAAGGTTAGGGTCTACATTCCCGTAACTGAGTACGGTCAACTCAGTCTTGGGCAGGAGGCCAACCTGACCGCGGATTCTTTTGCTGGCGAGACCTTCACCGCTACGGTCACGCGCATTGCTGAAAAATTTGAATTCACGCCGCAGAATGTTCAAACCAGGGAGGGGCGGCAAACGACGGTTTACGCGATCGAGTTGACTGTGGAAAATAAGGATGGGAGGCTGAAACCCGGAATGCCGGTAGATGTGACGTTCGAGACGGTTGCGAAGTAACGTTCCCTGTGTCCCCGGAACAGGCGACATCATCGCCTGTCGCTTCCTATTTCAGGCCGTGGCGTGGTTTTTAATTGGAGTAGAATCGCCATCTCCCCATGCCCACACTTTCCGAATCCAACGCGGCACATTATGAATGAAAAAATCTGACAGAATCCGCAAGTTCAGATTCAGATTTTTTTACAATATACGGCTATTCATTCTTAAACGCTTTAAATCCATAATCAAACGACAATCCTTTTAACACAAAATCCACCAGCACCCGTTCAAATTTTTCCATATCTGTTTTTTGCTCAATCAAAACAAAATACAGAAGACTTCGCTCAAACAACCCGAAAAGGAGAACCGAACCGATCAGGCTGTCTTCGACTTGAATCAGCCCTCTCCCAATCGCCTTTTTAACTTGGTCTTCGATCAATGCGAGAAAAAGCGACAAAAAATCTTCATATATTTCTTTAAAAATGCCGCCATTTCCAATCCCTTCCCGGAACAGCAACTCTGCCACATCCAGATGCTCCTGATAAATGGAAATAATGTCCCGGATGACATGACGAACATTTTCCACGACCTCATCAGATGTTTCGCCATCAAACAAATGCTCGGTTCTTTCAACAAACTTCTGTTGGAGCAGATCAATGAAATGTGTGCAGATATCTCGGAAAATATCGTCTTTGGAACGAAAATAATTATAGAAAGTGCCCTGGGCAACCCCTGCGTCCGATACAATATCTGATACCCGCGTTCTTTGAAATCCGTTTTGCTGAAACATCCGGATAGCAGATGTGACCAGGGCGTTTTTCGTATCGATCTCTCCCATACTTCTTCTCCCAACGATTTTAGGCAATAAACGGATTATCCGATAAATTCACGGGCAAGGGCCATATAATCACTGGCGCCAAAACTGGTTTTCCGGTAATGCACCACCGGCTTTCTCACATCCGAACTTGAGGTGATGGCTGTATTGGAGCGGATGGTTGTTTTAAACACCAGATGGCTGTAGCGATCATCTGTCTGAAGCCTTTCAAGAATATCCCGGCTGATTTTTGTGCGTTGATCAAAAAAAGTCGGAACAATGCCAGAAATCCGAATCTTCGGGTTAATTTCTTCCTTGATATCATTGATGGTGTCAAATAAGTCCTCCAATGCCTTAAAAGCATAAGGATGGGTCTGGCAGGGGACCAGAACCTCGGTGGCCGCTGCAAACACATTGATGGTCAGCAGGGAAAGGCTGGGCGGGGTATCCATGATGATCACATCATAATCGCCGGAAACGTGATTGATGGCCTCTTTCAATCGATTTTCCCGGCCTTCCTCATCCACCAGTTCAATCTCAGCTCCTGAAAGATCCATATGCGAAGGGATCAGGTCCAATTTTTCCCATGAAGTCCGGCAAACTGCGGCTTTGGCTTTAGTCGCTCCGCCATTGGTTATTAAATCATAAACGCTGAGGGCGTCATCTGGAGTATCCACTCCCAGTCCACTGGTCGTGTTGTGTTGAGGGTCCATATCCACAATCAAAACTTTTTTCCCGGCAAGGGCCAGGGCCGCTCCGAGATTCACCACCGTGGCTGTTTTTCCCACACCACCCTTCTCATTGGCAATAGCCACAATTCGCGTATTTTTTTTTCCCATTTCGCCTCCGTTTCCGTTGAACGTAATCATCCGCTCCAAGCCCGAATACCCGCTCGGGCCAAAATTCACGCCATGTTTGAAGAAACTCCCACATTAATGGATTGACACAGCATTTTGCCGAATCGCTCCACCGAATCGCTCCAATTGATCGGTAACGTCGCTCACCTTCTTTGCGGCCTCTTGGAAAGCGAAAAAAAGCTGTTCTTTGTCCACCTGCTTGCCGGCCGCTGAGGTGGTTAACTGCGAAAGATCTTCCGAGTAATCATGAAACCGTTCCATCAGTGCATCAAAAATATAATCCGATATGATATCCACCAGGCGAAAAATATACTGGAATTTAATATTTTCCCTGTAATTCTTAAAATGAAACAGCAGGCCTTCGACGGTTTCTTTCTTCATCCGGGATACTGAATCCTGTAAGGCGGAAACAGCATTTTCTGTTTGGCTGCCGGCACGTTGACGAAACAATCGTTTGACGGCCTTAATAAAATTATAATAGCCCAAACGCATGATGGCTTCGGTTTTAATGGCAGTGCTATAGTTCATTGTTGCTGAAGCCGGGGGAAGATCCAGCTTATTGTGTCTTTTGAGCATTTTGACATCCGGCTGAACCATGACTTTTTGATATTCGGCGGTGGTGCCGGAAACGGACTGTTCCATAGCGGAAGTATACTTTGTCAAAGCATCAGTGATCATCAAGGCATAGGGACCCGTAATAGAGTCAAAATATTCTTTTATTTTTTCTTCTTCATCTTTTACAAAATGGAATATTCTCGGATTAACATTTTCCGCCATGAACGTATCAATATGGTTCTTAAATTCCTGGAATACCATATAAAGCGTATTGGAAAACCCATCGGCAGACAGATGGTCCTGATACTGATGGATGGGAACCGTATCATTTTTCACAAAATCTATCAAAGCGGGAACGATCTCCCCGGACCGGGCGTCGAAAAAACGGTCCACATCCGCTCGAACTTCCCGCTTGATCTGCTGAACAGCTCCCTCCAGAGTGCTTTTGACCATGGATTTTACCCGATCGATTTTTTTCTGTTGGGATTTAATTTTTTTAACCAGCCGGGCGGCCTCATCCGCCCCCTTGGTCAGAACTTCCTGGTTCACACGAATCCAGTGATCGAGACCTGAGACAATCATTTTAAGCCGCTCCGAATGATTCGACAGCAACAGGGAATACCGCTGGCTGGCCACGATCATCTGGAAATCAGCGATAAAATCCTTTTCCTGGGCGTTTAAAAATCCGGTTATTTTTTTTTCTTCCTCCCATTGGGCCAGGCGCTGCTGATCTTTGTGAGGAAGCGTTTTCCGATTTGCGCTGAATAGGCTCAAAAGCGCTGAATACGCATACACTTGAAGATCGGGTTTAATAATGGCAAGATCAGTTGTTATTTTGCCAACAAGGGCTTTGAGTTCATCACAGGATTCATGCTCAGACAAATCACAGTTGACAACAAACACCATGGAATCCATGATCCCCATTTTTTTAATCATGGACAAAAAATTAATATCCGCCTGACGGATGCCCGTCCGGGAGCTGATGACATAAATCAGCAGATTGGCAACCAACAGATAATCCTGGATCATGGCCATGTGCAGAGGGTTGGGAGAATCACTGCCTTGACAGTCCGCGATTTCGATATTTTTATCGATATCTCCGGAATCGATTTCAAGGGAAATATCTTTTAAATAAAATGCCAGGGTGTCATTGCCGGAAAAATCGCGGTGGGAGGAGAAATCCGCCCCATTATAGTCCTGAGTCAAGCGTCCAGATGACAAAAAGTCTTTAACCTGATCATATCCATTTAAATAGGATGATAAATACAAACTGTTCAGATTACGCGTATCATTAGACAGCAATTGTTTTGACTCAAGAGTCCCAAGAGCATGGGTAAGCTCCCGCCGGTCGGAATCAAGGCAAATATCAAACTTCTCCTTGCGGGAGCGCCATTCCATTGAAGGGAACAGTATCAGAGCCCTTTCGATGTCGGCATTCACCTCTTCCCAGGATTTAAAAAAAAGCCTGGCTGAAAGATTTTTTCCGCGACGGGTCCGTGTCACCATGGATGTGACGACCCCGGCTCCTCGTTTTAAATAATCCCCTGAAAACAATGAATTAATTAAAGTTGATTTACCGGATTTAATGGTCCCGATCACGGCCACCCGAAGGAGCTCATCGGACAACTGGCGTTCGATGCTCTGACAAATATTTTCCCAACTGCTGAATGAATTCCGGGAGGTTCCCGGCATGGCGTTGATTGTCCCCAACAAACCACTGACCTTCTGATTGATGTTCAGCAGTTCGGTTTTAAGCTCCTCATAAACACTCATTACATTACAACCTCTTACCATTGCTGTGTTTATCCGACTGACACAATTAAAGAGCATATATTGCATTGCCAACCGGAATTGTCAAAAAGATTTGACCGACACACCTTATTTTATAAGGATTTCACTCACAAAGGTATCCGATAACCGGCTTCTGGCCCAAAGATATTTAAATTCAATTTTCATGAAATAAAGGGACAAACAAATGATTCAAACAAAAACATCGTATAAATACGGTCAGAAGAGAGATGTAACTTGTTAAATAAAGGATCTTATGGTATTTAGAAAAAATTCAAAACCGATAACAAAGGGGATCGTGTTAAATGTCCAAAAAACATCCTGAATGTCCATTATATAATCCATTAAACTGCAAGGAATATTATAATCCGAGATTGTGCGCATTTGTTCGAAAAGACCGGATTTGTCTTAAAAAAAAGAAGCCCAAGCAGAAAAAACCGGCCGAAAGCGTTCCGGAACAGGAGGCTGAAAACAATGAACAAAAAACGCCTTCCTGATTTAAGGATGCTTCCCATATATCTGAAAAGCCTCCCCCTGTGCGGTCTGCAGCAAGTGATGTTTATACCGGCAATTATTCCACAAACCACTCATAAAAAATTATCATTGGCAAGTGACTAACACGGATATTTCCTTGCCTATAAAAGAAGACGTCCCACAAAATCGGCTTTCGTTAAAAAAAAAGTCCCCCTGAAACAGGGGGACAAAATTTTTTTAAACTGCGCCGCGTGGTTTACATTTCTGCCAACAGTTCCTTGGCGCGCTTGTTCCAGTATGTGTCCTTCGAAGCGTCTGTTATTTTGACGGCTTGATTTAAGAGATCTTTTGCTTCGTCTTTTGTTTTTCCACTTTCCATCAACATTTCAGCTAAATAAATCCGAACTTCCACAGTATCCGGGTCATTGTAAAACTTTGTTTTCTGAAATTCCCGATAATAAGCGATGGCCTTGTCTTCATCGTTCAAGGGCCAGGGGAGCACCTGCCAAAATCGGCCGAGGGAACCGACAGGGCCATACTTATCATACGATTTATCAATTTTATAAGCGGTTTCAAAACTGTTTTGCGTTTTGTCCTTTAGCCCTTCTTTCAGCGCAGTCAGTATGCTGACCCCATCGGCATAGATACCGACACTCGTTCCATACCAATAATACCCATCGGGTTTTGATGGATCAACGGCAATGGCTTTTTCAGCAAACCCCATTCCTTTTTTCCCGTATTCCTTGCAAATCTCTTCCCATCCGTTCATTTCGGATTTTTTAGCTGCAAGCCCATACTCGCGGCATGCCTGAGAAGCCATCCAGTTAGATTGGAAACCACCGGGATCTTTTTTGACCTCTTCCAGACAAATATCAAGCCCTTGTTTGCAAGATTCCACCGTGCCCTTATCAATCAGGGCCTGAGCCTGGCTCCAGATGTCAGCAGCCTGCCCAGTCGCCATCATCTCATCCTCAGCCCGGGTATCAGACCAGCAAAAAAGAACAACCCCAAAAACTGCCAGCAACATGACCGCCATTTTTTTCATGCGATTTCCTCCGTTTTTTAATTGGTCTTTGATCCCATTGTTTTCAGTCAAATAGATGGGTTCCCATATTCTCGCTTTGTATACTAAAATGAACGCTGTTTTTCAAGATCAAATAACGGGTTATAAAAAGAACCCCGTATGAGAAAAAGTTCGATAAAAAACCAAAAAAAAAGGACTTCATCGTCAATGACTGAAGTCCTGTAATGGCTTGGAGGCGGCATCCAGATTTGAACTGGAGAATAGCGGCTTTGCAGGCCGTTGCCTTACCACTTGGCTATGCCGCCAAAAAAAATGGAGCGGGAAACGAGATTCGAACTCGCGACTTCGACCTTGGCAAGGTCG
>QZKW01000048.1 GCA_003599885.1 Desulfobacteraceae bacterium
CGGATAAACGCCTTTTTCAACCGCCATCGCAACTTCCTTGTCCTTGATGAAACGGGAAGAATCGGCGATGTCCGTTGTGCCGTCGATAATGGCCTTGATGCCGTTGCCGGAGCCGCCGCCGGAAACCGACACATTCACGTCCGGATGAATCTTCATAAATGCTTCCGCCGCTTTCTGGGCGATGGGCAGCACGGTGGTGGAACCGTTAATCCCCAGAGATTCGGCCCAGGCACCGGCGGTAAAACATAACACACACAAACACATGGTAATCATTTTTACATAATTGATCTTCATTGCAATTTTTCTCCTTTTGTTGTTATTGTCAAATAGCGCCTTCCAGATAATTCCACTTTCTGGCGGCAATATAATCCCCGTTTTTGACAATTGTGTTACAGAATATCGAAGATACCATGACATCGATGAAATATCGTCTGTCACCAAAACGTCACAGAGTTTTCACAGGTTTGTAATGATCAATCGATACCAATGCTTATCGTTCTCATAGATCCAAAAGCCGTTTAAAAAGACAGGTACGAGAAAATGACCCGAACCATACTTATTATTGAAGATGAAACCGACATTTTAAATCTCATTGAATGGCATCTGAGGGCCGAAAAATATACGGTGCTGACGGCAAGTGACGGTTTAAAAGGCCTGGATACAGCCATCAGGCAATTGCCGGACCTCATCGTTCTGGACCTCATGCTCCCCGGCATGGACGGCCTGGAAATCTGCAAAACATTGAAACGCAATCCGAAAACCGAGCATATCCCGGTGATCATGCTCACCGCCAAAGGGGAGGAAGTGGACCGGATTGTCGGACTGGAACTGGGCGCGGATGATTATATGGTCAAACCGTTTTCCCCCCGGGAACTGACCCTTCGGGTCCGCGCCGTCCTCAAGCGTACCGACATTTCCCCTGCTGAAGAAAAAAGCATTCAGTACCAGAACCTCCGCATGGACCTGGACAGTCACCGGGTGTGGGTGGGTGAGAACGAAATCGTTCTCACCGTAACGGAATTCAAACTGCTGATAGAACTGATCCAGAACAGAGGAAGAGTGCGAACCCGCGATCAATTGCTGGACCGGGTATGGGGCTACCAGTTCGACGGGTACGCCCGGACCGTTGACACCCATGTCCGCCGCCTTCGCCAAAAATTAGGGGAAGAACACGCAGATGCTGTCGAAACGGTTCGGGGCATCGGCTACCGGTTCAGGGAAAATTAATATCATGACCAACATGCGTTTCAGAACACGGCTGATGCTGTCTTTCTGGATAATCTTAATACTGGCCTTGTGTCTGCCCGCCTATTACATCAATCAAACCCTAAAAAACGATATCATACGGGAGGCGACGGCCAGCGCCTTTACCGAGCTGAACTTTGTCGACTGGCTCTTGGAAAAAGCCCCTGCATTTGAAAACAACCAGGCGCTGGATGATTGGTGCAAAGAGATCGGATCACAGGTAAAATACCGTATCACCATTATAGCGGCAGGCGGCAGGGTCATCGCAGATTCGGATGTCAAGGGTTCGGCGATCACAACGCTGGACAATCACGCAGATCGGGAAGAGGTCATCGGCGCACGCAAATCCGGTCAGGCATCCAGCCTCCGTTACAGCGGCACACTCAAGAAAAACTTAATCTATGCGGCAAAAAATATCAATTATTCTTTTGTCCCTTCCGGCGTTCTCCGGGTGGCGGTCCCTCTGTCCACCGTCGAAACCCGGCTGGCCCATTTTTCCCGTCAGTTCTGGGCCATTCTCCTGGCTATTTTCGTCACGACCACCATTCTCAGCCTGATTTTCGCCCAAAAACTCGAAACCCCGATACGTAAAATCATCCTGGCGGCCACCGCCATCGGAGAAGGGGATTTCAGCCGACGGCTGGATGTTGATACCGGAACGGAATTTGCCCCGCTCGCCCGCTGCATCAATGACATGACCGGCAAAATCGGACAGAGCATCGAGATGATCACCGCCCAGAAACAGGAACTGGAAGCGGTGCTTGAAGGCATGCAGGAAGGCGTGATGCTGCTGGACAGGGAAGGGAAAATCAAGGCCGTCAACCAGGCCCTGAGCGGAATCGCCCGATGCATGCCCACCTGCGTCGGACATCGGCCCATGGAAATATTTTTAAATGCGGAAATTCAGTCGGCCTGCGATGAGGTTCTGGGCGGAGAGGAGCATTTAAGGCTGAAAATAGCGATGCCGAATGACCGGGAGTATGAGGTCAATCTCGTCAAAATCGCGGAAGAAGGAGCGGTTGTCGTGTTCCATGACATCTCTGAGCTGGTCAGGCTGGAAAAAGTCCGCCAGGATTTTGTGGCCAACGTTTCCCATGAACTCCGCACCCCCCTGACTTCCATCAAAGGGTATGCGGAAACGCTCCAGGATCCGTCATTCAGGGCCGGGGATCAGGCCGGCGCGTTTGCCAACATTATCGTCAAAAACGCCGATCAGATGTCCCGCGTGGTTTCCGACCTCCTTGAACTGACCCGGCTTCAGCAGAAAAACGCCCAACCGGAAATGCTTGCCCCAGTCAACGCAGCGGCCTGCTTTCATACCGCCGCAGAAACCTGCATGCCCATGCTCAATGAAAAAAATATTCTTCTCCATAACCTTCTTGTCGGGCCCATTCCCGTTCAGGGGGACGAACATTCCATCGTGCAGGTATTCCGGAACCTTCTGGACAACGCCATCCGCCACAGTCCGGATGGCAGCCGCATCACCGTATTTTCAAAAGACACAAACGATACGGTTGTCTTTGGCGTTGAAGATGAGGGGAGCGGCATTCCGAAACAGCATCTGAAACGAATTTTCGAACGGTTTTACCGGGTGGACAAGGAAAGAAGCCGGGCATCCGGCGGCACCGGACTGGGGCTTGCCATCTGCCGTAACGCCATCCAGAAAATGGGGGGCGCCATCTGGGCCGAAAGCCCGCCGGGGAATCGCACCAAAGGATCGGGGTTTTATTTTTCTTTAAAAAAATTTAAGGACTTCTAAATGGAAAACGCGCAAAAATTCAGCGCCCGGAATCTTGATTTCTATTATGGCGACGTTAAAGCGCTGGATGATATTTCAATCACCATCGGCAAAAATCAGGTCACCGCCCTTATCGGGCCTTCGGGCTGCGGGAAAAGCACGTTTTTAAGGTGCCTGAACCGTATGAACGACTTGATCCCCGGGACCCGGGTCCAGGGCCTCATTCATCTGGACGGCGAAGATATTTACGCGCCGAAAGTCGATGTGGTCAACCTTCGGCGGCGGGTGGGCATGGTGTTTCAAAAACCCAACCCGTTCCCCAAAACCATATTTGAAAACGTGGCTTACGGGCTGCGCGTCAACGGCATTAAAGACAAAAAAAGTCTCCGGCAGCAGGTGGAAAAAAGCCTGCACCAGGCTGCGTTATGGGAGGAAGTTAAAGACCGGCTGAACGGTTCGGCCCTTGGCTTGTCCGGGGGGCAGCAGCAACGGCTGTGCATTGCCCGGGCCCTGGCCGTTGAACCGGATGTGCTGCTCATGGACGAGCCGGCATCGGCGCTGGACCCCATCGCCACCCAGAAGATTGAAGATCTGATCCATGAACTGAAAAAAAACTTCACCATTATCATCGTCACCCACAGCATGCAGCAGGCCGCCAGGGTGTCGGATATCACGGCCTTTTTTTATATGGGCAAACTCATTGAAACCGGCGATACCGAGACCGTGTTCACCCGCCCGTCCCTTCAACAGACAGAAGATTATATTACCGGAAGATTCGGTTGATAACTACAGGAGAAACCAATGGAAGACAGAAAACATTTCGTCAACTCCCTCGAAAAACTGAAAATGATGCTTCTGAACATGGCCACCATGACCCGGCGCGCTGTTGAGAATGCCAATCAGGCATTTCAGGACCGCAATGAAGGCCTTGCCCAGGCGGTTATCGACGGTGATCACGCAATCAACGACCTTGAGGTTCAGATTGACAATATTTCACTCAAATTACTGGCGCTGGAACAGCCCATGGCCAGGGATCTCCGGTTTATTATCGGCGCCATGAGAATCAGCAATGACCTGGAGCGTATCGCCGACCAGGCGGTCAATGTCGCGGAAAGGACCCTGTTTCTGTGTCAGCACCCCCCACTGGACCCGATCCCCGCGATGGAACAGCTCATGGAAGTAACGGGGGACATGCTGGATCGCGCCATCAAGTCTTTTGTGGAGGAGGACCCGAAACAGGCTATCAGCATCCGGGAAATGGATGACACGGCCGATCACTGGACCATGGTTGTCTTGCAGACACTGATTGAAAATATGGTGCAGAATACGCCGGAAGGAGAAAAACGGCTGGTCAATACCCGACGGTCCGTTCAAACGATTATTGCTTCCCGGTGCCTGGAACGGGTGGGGGACCTATCGACCAATATCGGCGAACATGTGGCGTTTATTGTCACTGGTATGAACGTGAAACACCAGAAGATCGCATTTTAAAAACACAGACATTTCCCTTCAACTGATCCCGCTTGGCGCCAGGCGGGATCAGTTGAAAGCCCGATCATCCGTATCGGCCCTCGATGTACTCACCGGTCCTGGGGTTCCGGGGATTCAAGAACAGTTCCTCGGTGCGGGCATGTTCGATCATTTCGCCGAGCAGCATAAAGATGCATTCATCACTGATGCGCCGCGCCTGGGCCATGTTGTGGGTGACGATCACGATGGTATAACGGCCCCTTAGTTGATACATCAACTCTTCAATGGCCCGGGTCCCTTCAATATCAAGCGCGGAACACGGTTCGTCCATTAAAATGACGTCCGGTTTCAGCGGCAGCAGGCGTGCGATGCAAAGCTTCTGCTGCTGTTCCAGCTGCAACGAGGTCGCTTTGGCTTTAAGACGGTCCTTCAAGTCTTTCCACAAGCCGACTTCCATCAGGGATTTTTCAACGATGTCATCCAACTCGCTCTTCTTAAAGGAGCCAAACGGATGATGGATGCGCAGGCCAAACAGGATATTTTCATAAACGGATATGGGCACCGGATTGGGGCGCTGAAAAACCATGCCAACCGATTTTCGCAATTCGATCAGGGAAACATCCGGGTCATAAATGTTTTTCCCGAGAATCACGATCTTGCCTTCGGTCCGGACATAGGTGAAACGTTCATTGATGCGGTTGAAACAGCGCAGCAGCGTTGTTTTGCCACATCCGCTCGGGCCGATCAGCGAGGTGATCAGGCCGTTTTTCACATCGGTGTTGACATTTTTGAGGGCCTGGAATTCGCCATACCAGAGATTCAGATTCCGGGTGTGAATACAGTATTGCATACTCTCCGTTGTCATAAGCGTTAGCCAAATATTCCGTTTACATATTCATATGTCTTGGCATACTGCGGATTGTCGGAAAAAATGTTTTCAGTGCTGTCAAGCTCGATACAGTCGCCGTTACACAGAAACATGGTGCGGTCTGCCAGACGGCGGGCCTGTTGTGTCAGGTTGGTGACCAGAATGATGGTGATATCATTGCGCAGTTCCTTCAACACATCCTCAATCCTCATGGTGGTCACCGGATCAATGGCGATTGAAAACTCGTCCAGGCATAAAATCTGCGGTTGATGTGAAAGCGCCCGGGCAATGGTCAAACGCTGTTGCTGACCGCCCGACAAAGCGGTGCCCAGTGTACCCAGACGATCTTTCACTTCATCCCAGAGGGCCGCCTGTTTCAGGCACCGTTCCACAATTTCGTCCAAGTCGTCTTTTTTTGTGAGTCCGACGCTGCGCGGCGCAAAGGCCACATTGTCGTAAATGCTCAAGGGCAATCCCACCGGCAGCGGCGCCACCATGCCGATTTTTCGGCGCAGGGCGTAAATGTCCTTGATGCGGCTGATATCAGCCCCATCCACCCGGATGGTTCCGGAGACTGTGGCATTGGATACAAAGTCGATGGTCCGGTTCAGGCAGCGCAACAGCGAGGTTTTACCGGACTGCGACGGGCCGATGATACCGAAAATTTCATTGCGGTATATATCAAAGGTCACGCTGTGGATGACTTCTTTAACGCCGTAAGCCAGGCGCAGATTTTCAATTTCGATGGTTTTTTCAGGAGGCGTCATGGTCACTACCATTTTTTATGATTACGCAGCCAGACGCGCAGTGCGATGGCGCCGGCATTGACAAACAGAACCGAGCAAAGCAGGACGACGGCAGTGGCGTAAGGGAGAGATTCCTTCACATTGGGCACCTGGGTGGCCACTGTGTAAAGGTGCATGGAAAGCGCCATGCATTGCTCGTTTAATTGATATGGGAACAGGTCGCCCCGGGAGACGGCCTTGTAAAATACGGCGCCGGTGAACATGATCGGGGCGGTTTCACCGGCTGCCCGGCTGACCTGTAAAATAATACCGGTCAGGATACCGCTGATGGAATTGGGGAGCACAATGGCCCGGATCGTCTGCCATCGGGTGGCCCCGACATTCCAGCAGGCTTCCCGAAACGTCATGGGAACGGAAGCCAAAGCCTCCCGGGTGCTGGCGATAATTACCGGTAATGTCATAATGGCCAGGGTGAGCGAAGCGGATATGATGGAATAGCCGAACTGGGCGGCATACACAAACGCACCCAGTCCGAACAAGGCATGCACGATGCTGGGTACGCCCGCCAGATTGATAACCGCCAGATTGATAATCCGGTTAAACCAGTTGTCGCGGGCATATTCGTTCAGATAAATGGCGGCAAAAACACCGATGGGTGCGGCAATGGCCAGTGAGATCAACACCAGATACAACGTACCGACAAAAGCCGGCCAGATCCCGCCTTCACTCATCCCTTTTTTGGGCACCTCGACCAAAAATTCCCAGCTCAGCGAAGGAAGCGCATGATAGAACAGATAAGCGATAATGGCCAGGAGCGGTATGATCATGCTGATGACCATGAGGGAAAACAGGATTTTTGAAACGGATTGAATCCGTTCCTTGCGGACCACAAAATCGGTTTTGGTAAAACGGGTTACAGGATCAATAGGGTCGGTCATGGCGTTACTTTCTCCTGATCCCGCGAATTACCAGATCAGCGGTCAAATTCACTGCAAAAGTAATGATAAACAGCAGTATACCGGTCAGAAACAAAACATGATAATGATCGGACCCTGCGGAAGCTTCTCCCAGTTCGGCGGCGATATTGGCCGTAAGGGTGCGGACGGAATCAAGGGGACCATGGGGGATCTGCACGGCATGGCCGGTGGCCATCAATACCGCCATGGTTTCGCCGACTGCCCGGCCGATACCCAGTAATACCGCTGCAAGCAGGCCATTCTTGGCCGAAGGGAGCAGGACGCGATAGATAATCTGCCATTTGGTGGCTCCGAGCGCCAGGGCTGCTTCGCGATAGGAGTCCGGGACCGCCTTCAAGGCATCTTCGCTGATGGATACAATAATGGGCACACTCATCAAAGCGAGTATCAAGCCGCCATTCAGCAGATTTACACCCACCGGCGCCCCGGTTAATGAAACAATTATACGGCTCATTACCGTTAAGCCGATGAATCCCCAGACAACGCTTGGAATCGCCGCCAATAATTCAATGATGATTTTTAAGGATTCTTTCATCTTTGGCCCGCAGAATTCTGAAATGAAAATGGCGCTTCCCAGGCCAAAAGGCACTGCGATGATCATGGCCAAAAATGTTACACTGATACTGCCGAAGGTTAAGGCAAAGGTTCCATAACGCACGTTGACCTCTGATGTCGGATACCACTGAGTATTAAATAAAAACTTGGCAAGGTCAAAGTGGTCGCTGAAAAAAATAGGCAGCGCCTCACGAAAAACAAAGAAAAAGATGGCCAGAACGAAAATGATGGCGCTGATCCCGCTCAAGCGAATGATCAACTCGAGCAGGTTTTCCATTGCTATCGACAGGAACTGCCGTTGGGGTAAGGTGTTTTTTAAAGTTGAATCAGCCGTGTCGTTCATGCATATCAAGCCTGTTGTTTCTGATATAAAGGCAAATCAAATCCATCTAGTTTGCCGGTTTAGCGACGTCCGCCGGAACATAACCATTCTCTTCCAGGATTTTTTGCCCGGGAACCGATAAAATCCAGTCAATATATTGCTTGACCGCACCTTCGGGATCTCCCAGGGTATAGAGATGGAGCGAGCGGGCCAGGGCGTATTTTTTAGTCAATGTATTCTCAATGGTCGGCGGGCATGCGGGTTCGCCGGGCTTAGGGGAAATACAAAGCATTTTCACCGAAGGTGTGGCATAACCCATTCCGCTGTACCCGATGGCGGTTTTGGTATTACTGATCAGTTCCACGACTTCCTTGGACCCGTTCATGTCCCGTGATCCGAGTTTAAAATCCTGTTTGTTTAAAACATGCTCACGGAAAAATTCATAGGTGCCGGAACTGGACTGGCGGCTGATGCGCACGATCTCATCATCGCTGACGCCGGGAATGGTCACGCCCATTTGGGACCATTTGGTTACCGTTCCCCCTTCCGCAAAAATTGCGGCCAATTGATCGATGGAGATTTCGTTGAGCGGATTATCCTTGTGAACATAGACCGCCAAGGCGTCATAACCCACAGTGAAGTCTTTAGTATCTTTGCCGGTGTTTCGTTTGGCGGTTTCCATTTCTTGCGGCTTGATATTGCGGCTGGCGCTGGCGATATCGATGGTGCCTTTTACCAGTGCGGCAATGCCGACACCGGAGCCGCCTCCGGAAACTTCCACATCCACGGTTGGCGCGACCTTTTTATACGCTTCGGCCCAGGCTTGCGCCACGTTCACAAGTGTATCGGAACCCTTAAGCTGAATGGTGGTGACTTCAGACTTGGCCTGTTGCTCGTCTCCCTTCTGGCAACCTGCGAGAAAAAGAATACCGGTTACCGCAATCATCAGGGCGGAAAGCATAATTGAATGACATAAATGTGTTGAGCGATGTGTCTGCATCATTTCTCCTCTACTTGATTTCACTTCCTTTATTTAATTTCACTGCCAATGATGGCCCCGATGAGATCATTCAAATGACTTTTAATTGTCTGGTATGTCTCCTCGTAAGCAGCTGTTATGATTTCAGTTGATCCCTGCACCTGGGACGGGTCATCCATGGTCCAATCCAGAATGATCATTTTTCTGGCGTCCGGGGGAAAGGCTTTCATCGCCTCTTTTGAAAAAACAATGATAACGTCATAATATTCCAGGTTCGGGACGGAATGAAAAGCCCTTGGCGCGACCCTGGACAAATCAAAGCCTTTGGTTTTCATGAATTTAAGGGTTGATTCAGCCACCGGCCTTGGAGAAAGCCCGGCGCTGGTAAAGATAAAGCGGGGTTGATCCATTCCCTCGGCGATGATTTCGGCCATCAAACTCCGGCATGCATTATAATTACTCAAAAACAGGATGCGAAAAGCAGCCGCGCCGGGGTGCTTGGGATTTTCGCCCGTACACATGTGCAGGACTTCCAGACAGATATTGCTCGCCTGATCCGAAACCCTTTCAAACCGCCGGACAATGGTCGTCAACGAATCAAAATCTTCCAGCGGGATTTCCTGTTTTAAAAAAAGACTGGCCAGCTTCTGGTTGCATTTGGTCCGCAGTTCGTCCACCGTATCATCAACGGCAATGTTCTTTTTGGCCAGTTCAATATCCTGTTCCAGAAACGCACGGGTTGCTTCATGAAGCATGAGAATCGATATCTTTGCCATATCGATAATGTCATCCTTAATCGCTTCGGGCACGGATTTCTTCAGCTGGATCAGGGAACGCGCGATACTTACGGCATAATCACCCACCCGTTCGATTTGAAGATTGATCCGGATGGTATTGTAAGCAAAACGCAAGGGCAACGCCACCGGTTGCTGGCGAACAATAAATTCCAGGCAAAGCCGGTCGACCTCCTTTTCTTTCTCATCGATGTAATAATCACGGAGGATAACGGCGTAGGCAAGTTTCCGGTCTTTTTCCACAAGGGCCTTCACGCAATCCTGCAGGGCTTTTTCAGCCAGTTGGGACATCTCCTGGACATTGTTGCGTATTCGAAGGATGCCTCTTTCCAACAATTCATTCAAATAAGATTGCATTTTAAATATTCCCCATGAAAATAAAAAATGTAATGGCTAACCAAAATGTGGCTACACTATCAGCGCGGCATCCTTGACGTAAAGTATTTTTTTCAATCAAGGTGCAATATCGAATTAAAAAGGGGGTGGGTTTAAGCCGGTTGAGCTTTTGGAACACCCGGACCAGAACATCCAGGTTCTTTTCTTTTGAAATCCGGCCCACATAATCAGGTTGTTGAAAAACATCATGAGCGCAGGCAAGACAACGCAAAATTCGGTGAAAAAGCGGGGTTTATGTCTATAAATGAGAACTTTGACCGGTAAAAATGTAAAACACCAGAAGGTTGAATTTTAGACCGGGTCATTATTCGTTCGCTTGCGAAGTTCATAATAAACGATCAGCAGAAAAAGAACCGGAAGGACAAAGCCGACAATAAATGGTGTGAACGTGACTAACCGGTCGAACCCGCTGGTGTCCCGGGTCACAGACTTCCAGACCATAAAGACCATCGGGAAGGCGGTAAAAAGAAGGGTCGGCAAAAGAAACCAGAAGGATCTTTTCCCGCCCGCTTTGGCCAGTCGTGACGAAAAAAACGAAACCGCAGCGACGGCAACTGCGGATAAAAGACCCCATGTCATTCCAAAAACGCTGGAAATCAGAGAGCCGACCTGAAAAACGAGGAGCATGGCAATGACTGAAGCGATGATATACCTAAGGGTTTTATCTGACATAAAAAAATCCTTTTTAGGGTTAAAGACGAAACCTGTTATTTTATGCCATAGAGAAGCGGAAGCAACCAGGAAAGCACGGCCCACTGGATAAGAACCAACGGCACCCCGATCCGGAGAAAATCGTTAAACTTGTATTGTCCGGCGTTCATGACGAGCAGATTGGTCTTGTAGGCCATGGGGGTGGCATAGCTCATATTGGCCCCAAAGAGCACCGCGAGAACAAACGCTTCCGGCGGCTGCCCCATCTGGGCGGCAATGGAAACAGCGATGGGGGTGCCGATGACCGCTGCCGCGTTATTGGATACAATGTTGGTGAGAATCCCCATCAGGAGCATCAGTCCGCCGATCACGAAGCCGGGAGAAGCGTCCCCTGCAAAAATCATAAAAATCCGCGCCAGATAATCGGCGCCCCCGGTTTTCAGCAACGCCACCCCAAGGGCCAGACTCGCGGCCACGATCAGAATGACCTGAGCGCTCAGGGCGTTCGTGGCATCACGCCATCCCAGACATCCGGCAAGGATCATCAATAGTGCCCCGCATGGTGCACTGATGGCGATGGGCAGGATTCCCAGGGCAGATGCTACAACAATACCGGCCATAATCAACAGCGCAACCGGCGCTTTTCGGGCGAAGGGCAAATCCGTGGTGGCATCAAGGATAAGGAAATCCTTCTCTTTTTTCAGGCTGGCGATCTGCTCACGGGGGCCTTGGACCAGGAGGACATCCCCGGACTTCAGACGGATATCCCCGATTTCATCAAATGCCGTTTCCATATGCTTGCCCGCCCGGTGGATGGCCAGTATAATCAGCCGGTACAGTTCCGCAAACCGCACCTCGCTCAGGGTCCTTCTCTGAAGGAAAGAGCCTTCCACGACAACCACTTCCGCGATCTGTTGATCTTCAGCCTTCAGGGGATGTTCATCGTCAACGGGATTGTCTTCCGAATCTTCCGGATAGAGCGTGCCTTTCAGAAGCTTTTCAAACTCTTTCAAACGCCCGGGGGTGTCCTGAATGACGAGATGATCCCCCTCCTGAAGCACGATGCTTGGAAGGGGCATCATATAATTATCCGGCCCGCGTTCCACGCTCTTGACCTTCATGGCGCCGTCCGTCTGCTTAATGACTTGATGCAGCGCCTTGCCTTCTGCCGGGCTCCCCGCCAAAATTGAAAGATGGGCCGTAAAAACCCTGGGGGAAGTATTCGCCAGGGGCTGTTCCCGCCTGGGGATAATCCTCGGTGCAATGAGCCAGAGGTAAATGATACCGGCGACACCGGCGATAACTGCCGGTGCCAGAAAGTCGAACATCCCCATTCGTTTTAAGCCCATTTCCGCGGCCACGGAAACGACAAGCAGGTTTGTTGAGGTTCCGATGGTCGTGGCTGTTCCCCCCAGCAGGGTGGCGAATCCCATGGGCATGAGTACCGAAGACGCCGGGGTGTTGGTACGGAGGGAAACATGAATCAGTATGGGGAGAAACAACACGACGACGGGGACGTTATTAATAAATGCGCTGATAAATGCGCTGACCACCAGCGTCAAAAGCAGAGAGATACTCGGATTGATCTTCCAAAGCCTTGCCAGCACCCGCCCCACCGGCTCCAGCGCGCCGGTTCGGACAATGCCCTGTCCGGCAATCATCAGGGCGCAAACAGCAATCAGGGCCTCGTGCCCGAAACCCTGAAAAAAATCCACGGCGTGCAGAACACCGCTGCTGGTCTGAAACGGAAAAAGCTCAAATCCAATGGCCAGGCCCATAAGCACCATTAAACTGGAGGATTCGAGGGCTATTTTTTCACGGGTGAACAAAATCAGCGCAACGACGGTGAGAAGCATCACGAATAGGGCATGCGCATTGGGGGGAGAGGGCAGTAGTCCCATCTATTGTAACTCCAAAATTGAATAAACCGATGCCTGTTGCTAACAGAATATTTCTACAATATAGGGACTTTTGCACATCGGTTGAATCAGGTCAAGCCGGCAAATTCCATCATAACAAATCATTTTACAGGTTCTATCGGTTGTCCTGCTCCACCGCTTCTATCATCCTCTCCGAAAGATCGGGTAAGGCAGCGGAGACCCTTACCCAGCCGTTCAGCAGGGGAATGCCCACCGGGTCATTGATGAATTCCTTCATAGCGAATTTCAGGGAATCCACAAATACCTCCACAGCTTCAATTTCGGCGTGGCGGTCATACACCAGACCGTTCAGGAGGGCCAGGGCATGATATTTTTCAATGGCCATCCGGGATTCCTGACTGTAGGCGGTGAGCAGGGTCCGGAAAAACGCCTCGCTCATCACCAGACCGTCCTGGCTGAGAACCCGGAACAGGGCCTTGGCAATGTCTGCGGCCATTCGCATAAGCCCTTCGCCGGGCCTGTCCTTCTCCAGACTCTGGTGTTTGTGTTCATAAGTGTCAATAATTTCCACCTGGCAGATCCGGTTGACGGATGTTTTCTGATACACTTCGCTCAGCATGGAAACTTCAAGCCCCCATGTCGGCGATATCCTTATGCCTCTGGCCAGACTCGCGACAAAAGCGAACTCCCCGGAAAGGGCGTACCGGAAGTTGCCCAGATAATCGATAAAAGCGTTATATCCCAGAATCCGGTGCATCGTCCGGATGAGGGGCGTATAGAAAAGCCGGGTGACGCGGCCATAGAGCCTGTCCGTGGCACGGGCATAATAGCCCTTGCTGAACTCAAAATCCGTGGCCGGATGGACGACCGGATATACCAGCCGCGCCAGCATTTCTCTTCCATAATTGACGATATCCGTGTCATGCAGGGCCACAGCGTAGACATCTCGACTGGCCAGAATATAACCCAGCGTCATCCAGACCGAACGGCCCTTGCCCGGAAAATCCAGATCAAATGCAGCGTCCTTCATTTCCTGCAGAAGTGCCTGCATCCGGGGGCCGTCATGCCAGACAACCCTGACGTCCGTCTGCATCACGGACATGATTTTTTTCACCTTCCGGAACTGTTGTTCAGTGGCCCGGTCAAGGGACAACACAATCTGGTGAAGATAGTCGACACTCTTTAATTCATCAATAATTCTGGGCATGGCCGGACTGTCGAACTCGTCAATCAGGGCCGGGAGAAGCAGAACGATCTTACGCTTTCTGGAAATTTTTTTAAGCTCCTTTTCCAGGTCATGGAGCGGTCTCCTCCCAATTTTCTGAAGGGTGGCAACCATCCCGTTCTGACAAAAATCAGCCATATCATTTGCCTCCATCCGTTTTCCAGATGTCTGCCAGATAGCTTTTCAATTGCTCAAAAACTTGGGCGTTAGCTTCAAAATGCGCTTCCGCCGCAGCCTGGTCCTTATCTTTCAACTCGTTAACCAGAGAGGCGACCCTTGCATAATACAGAGGAATCATCGTGTCTATAATCTTGAACCGCTGCCTCGGCGTTTCATGGAAAAAACACGCATAGCGGTAAACGATGCGGACCCAGGTCTCAATGGGCAGGGTAAACCGGTCGTGTTCTTCCACCTTTGCCAGATCGCCGATGATATTTAAATCCTGTTCGTCGATGATATTTTTCCACACACCGCCAAAATTAGACCACCCGATTTTAAAATACTCAATCAGATTCCCGTGATCGATTTCAAAAGGCGGCGCATCCTGGCCCACCGCCTTTCCCAGGGAAGGAACATCCACAGAACCTTTGACGTTCAGCCAGAAATCCTGGAATTCCTCCATCAGCTGAAACGTCGTACCCACCACCTGCCGGAACATGGGGCCAAGATCGGACGACGGATCTTTGTGCCCGTGAATTTTAGCGCCGAGCCGGGCCTGGCAGATCCGGAAACCGCCGACAATGGCTGAAGTCGTCATCCAGATATCGATGCCGAACTTGGCCACATCCGTTTCCCATACATCCTGGTTGAGATAATACTTGATCAGGGCCGGGGAAATGCCGAAATCACCCCCAATGGGCTGCCGGATCTTCTGCCCGTAAAGGCACCGGGTCAGATTATAGGCAATCGTATTGGTAATGGTCCCGTCCAGCTTGAAGCGTTTATAGGATGGCGCCACATAATCATATCCCTCCATCACAGGCTCCAGAAGGCTTTGCACCCATTCCGGCGTGATAGAGAGCAAATCGGAATCAAATACCGCCACCGCCCTGGCCTTGAGAAAAGCGGCAACTTCAAAAACCGCCCGCAAACCCGACCCCTTGCCCGGAACGCCGCGATAAATCGTGATGATGCTCTCGATATTGTAGGACTTGGGATCAACGGAACGCGCCGTATCTCTTGTATCATCCGTTGAACCGCCATCGGATACGACAATGAGAGATTTGCGATCCGAATAATATTTATCCAGACCCTTAGCGATGGTTTTCAGCACATGGGCAATGGAATCGTTGCTGCCGAAAGAAGGTACCCCGATGACAATATCAGCTTTGCCCAGTTGTTCCATTTTCGTGCGTACATGGGGCCTTAGTGCGGTTGAAAATCGCATACCGGTCGTCATTTGCCGTTCCTCCTTTTGCTTATATGTTGGATTCGATGAATAAAATTGCCAGATCCATCACATTGGTTCCTGTGGAACCGGTGATAACCAGATCCCCGGTTTGTTTAAAAAAACCGTTGGAATCGTTCCGGGCCAGATAGGCATCGATGTTGAGGCCCTGCTCACCAGCCCGCTGGCGGGTGGAAAAATCAACAACCGCCCCTGCGGCGTCCGAATGTCCGTCGATACCATCCGTCCCCGCGCTCAGGAACACCCATCCTTCGTGTGCATTCATCTCTTTTAAAACAGACAGGCACATCTCCTGATTTCTTCCGCCCCTGCCGTCTCCCCGGAGGGTGACCGTGGTTTCGCCCCCGAACAGGATGCATACGGGCGGCGGAAAGGGGTTTCGGGTGGCCATAATTTCCTCGCCGATAGCGGCAATGGCTTTTGCCGTCTCACGGGCCTCCCCCCGGAGCCGGGAACTCAGGATATGCGTGGGGATTCCCAGAGAAAGCGCCGTTTGTTTCGCTTTTTCGAGGGCCTGAATATTGCTTGCGGCAAAGAAATGATCGATTCGCGGATGCGGCGCTTCCGGCGTATCATCCACCGTTCCGGCCAATCCGCCCCGGACAAGGCCGGCCACGGCGGCAGGCAGATGGTCCCACAATCCGTATTTTTTCAAAATATCAAAAACATCCTGAAAGGTGGTCCGGTCCCGGTACAGGGGGGCTGAGCCGATGGTATCCAGATCATCGCCGATCACATCGGATATGACCAGCACCGCTCCCCGGGCCTTGATCATCCGCCCGAGCCGTCCTCCCTTGACAAGGGAAAGGTGTTTGCGGACGGCATTCATTTCTTCAATCGGCGCACCAGCGGACAGAAGCCGCCTGGTGACGTTCTGGAGATCGGAAAGGGTCAGCGGCGGTAAAGGCCGTTCAAGCAGGGCCGATGCTCCTCCGGACAAAAGGTAGATATAAAAATCATCTTTGGTGAGCTGGCCCATCTGTTCAATGAGCTGGTCCGTTGCATTAAGGCTTTTTTCATCCGCCACCGGATGGGAACCTGCGCAAACCCGTATTTTATCAAGCGACGGGTCTTCCACATTTGAGATCACCAGCCCTCCGGCCAGCCGGTCCCCGAGGATATTCTCCATGACTTTTGCAGACCCCGCGGCTGCCTTGCCGCTGCCGAACACATGGATTTTCTGCGTCTTCGAAAGCGCATATTGGTGCTCTCCCACACACAGGGTATCGCCCGTAAGCGACACCAGATTCGGAAACACGTTCTCCGGCCGCACCGCGTCAACAGCAGCCCTGAAAATTTCAAGCACCTGAGATCGCATACTCATCAAGCAAACCCTCCATAACCGTATTCCAGCCATGACTCCCCGGTGTTTTCGCCCGCAGAAGTCCCGGCCGGTTCATGTCCAGATATCCCCGGACCGGATGAGGGATCAGTATCGGAATATCCACCTGCTCTAAAAACGGCCGGTCGTTTTCACTGTCCCCAAGACCCACGGTGACGAATTTCTCCCCTGTATGCTGCTGAAAAATATCCCGGACCCTGCACACGGCTCTGCCTTTGTCCTGATCTTTGCCGATGAGGTGGTAAAACCGGCCGCCCCTGGTGATCGCCATCCCCTCTTTCTCCGCCAGCGCGGAAAGGACCTGCGGTTCATGTCCGGTGCCCATGATAAATGGCTCCGTGAATTCCCGGTCTTTGGCGATGTTCGCCTGTTCTTCGGACAGCCCGGTCAGGCGAGAAATTTCCCTTGCCGTCATATCACCGAAGCCCTTTGCCTCAAATGCAAAGCGGATTTTATCAAAAAACTGCCGGATCAACGCGTACGGCAGGCCCAGTTGCAGGAGATCATATCCATCTGTTTTCAGTGCATTTTTTATATCAAAATCCCGGTATCCGGCCGGGAAAAAAATCCCGCCCCCGTTTTCCACGATAAACGGGTCATCAATGCCCATGGCCTTCCGCAGGGGTTCCACCTCCCGGCGGGTTTTGCTGGTAACGATAATGAGGGGCGTTCGGCTTTGTTTAATCCGGTCGAGAGCAGGTTTGGCTTCAAAAAAGGCGTAGTCGTGATGATTGAGGAGCGTTCCGTCGAGATCTGTGAAAATAATCATTTTCATGCGGGCACCGTATCACAGATCGGGCAGGGGGTCAAGACGGGGCAAATTCAGTGTGGACAGATTCAGAATGTATCATACTGATTTTAAATTAAATATATAAAAGTTCCGCTGTTGTCGTGCGGCTGAATGCTGTTGCAGACAAGGGGTTTTCCGGCATGGTCTGCCTACAAGAGCCCTTGTTTCTCAAAAACAGTCTCGACAATGGCACGAGCGTCTTTGCCCATGATTTTTTCACCCTGCACGGCGCAGGCGAAGGCATACGTCCTTCCGTTACTTTCCACATAACCGGCAAACCATCCGAGAATATATGTTCCCCGGTCGTCAGCGCCTGACCCGGTCTTCCCGTAAAGCACCCCGCGGTCTGTCTTTTGGGTGGTCATGATCTCTTTGATCACTGCGAGGGATTTTTCGTGAAAAGGAAGCTTGCCCGAGACAAGTTTGCACATCAGTTGCGCCTGCTCCATGGGTGAAATTAGAACCGTCTTTCTGCCCTTGGCGGGAAGCCAGAACACATCGATTCCTGCGGATATATCGCGGTCCCCATACCCGATCTTGTCGATCCAATGTTGCATGCGCTCCGGGCCTATCTGCCGGGCCAGATTCTGGAAGGCGGGCACACAGGATGCCTGAAAGGCTTCCTTGAGCATGAGGTCTTTGTTCCACGCAGTAATGGCCCGTGTCCGTCCGTCCCATTGGTAAAAGGGTTCGGCGGCGGAGGCGATGACTCCCAACTCAAGACCGATAAGGGTATTCCATATTTTGAAGGTTGAGCAGGGGGCCAGCGGTTCTGCGGCGGCATCGGGATGGAAATTGCTGATAGCTCCTGATGAACAGTCAATGACAACCAGTGCGCCTTTGCGGCCAGCGAAGGCGCTGTTGACCGCGCTTTCGGAAACGGGAAAAGTTTGGCTGTGTGCCAGGGGAGTGGCAGTGATGATCAGGCAGAATGCCAGAATATATCTCATGTTGCGGTGCCTTTCTTTCTTGCCGAACGATCAAGAGCTCTTGCGCCACCACCAAACAGCCCATCAATCCACAGACGCTTTCGGCGTCAAAAAAACCGCTTGGTTGTGCTATAACTTTTCCATTAACTACCCATACCACCAATTTGTTTAGCCATGTGGCTTGCATAATTATCTGTCATGCCTGATATGTAGTCGGTAACCTTCAAAAAAGATTGATACAAATCATCACCTTTTTTAGGTGCATTCAGTCCCATCATTGCCAAAACTCTTGAGCTTTTGTAAGTAATGTTTTCCCCAGAAATCACCTGTTCCCTTACCGCTGAACAAAAAGCTTCAAGCAGAATACCTATGGCGGTATAACATCCGATTTCAAGTTCAATTTTTCTTGGTTCATCAAAGACTTTTTCTTTCGAAAGCTTCTTTGCCTGATCTAAAGGGTTCTTAATTTGAGTGTCACTTTCACTTATCAATTCTTTATGAAACGCACCAAGCATTATTGCGTCATGGTTTTTAATAAAAGTGTCAACTATACCCTCAACAGCCCTACCGATAGCTTTTGCCCTGATAAAAGACAGCTTTCTTCTGTTTGAAACGTTCATTGAGTCAACTATTTCTTTATAGTGGCTATCTTTGTCGCATAAACCTTCCAGTAATTCTTTAATTTCGTTAAATGATAAAATTTTCATTTCATGAGCATCTTCTAAGTCTAAAATTCTATAACAAATATCATCTGCCGCTTCAGCTAAATAGGCAAGCGGGTGGCGGCGATATAAATTTTCATCGGTTTTAATCAATTTAACATCGATAGCTATCCGATTTAAAAATTCTTTCTCTGACTGGAAGCAAGAAAATTTCTTAGTCTTTTTTATCTCCATTGAAGTCCATGGGTACTTGAGCATTGAGGCAAGAGAAGCGTATGTTAGCCTCATGCCTCCTTCGTTAATGTTGTATTCCAACCGAGTAAGGAGTCTGAAGCCTTGGGCATTCCCTTCAAAATTTTTAAAATCATCTTGGTGTGCTACAGATAAACCTTCAAGTATATGAGCATTTGAAGGATGTGAAAACCAGGATTTTATTGCTTCTTCTCCTGCGTGGCCAAAAGGAGGGTTTCCTATATCATGAGAAAGGCAGGCAGCCTGTAGGATTTGCCCAACATGCGTGGGGTGAATATCCTTGGGTAGTCTATCTTTAATTTTTTCGCCACACCGAATACCGAGGCTACGCCCTACACTTGCAACTTCTAAACTATGTGTCAATCTGGTATGGACATGATCGTTTTGGGCAAGTGGATGGACTTGAGTTTTTTTGCCAAGTCTACGAAATGAACTCGAAAAAGTGATCCTGTCGCAATCCTTGTGAAAACTAGTACGGCCAGGTTCACTCTGATCAGGCGAGGTTTCTGCTCCGAATCTTTTTGGTGAAAGCAAATCTTCCCATTTCATTTTATTCATTTATTCACCTCTATTTAGACGCAACTAAGTTTAGATGGTTTCCAGGTCATACGCACTTCAATTTTATCCCAAGGGTTCCATAAGGTCCAACCACCAGTCCCAATCGGCTACAAGCAATAAGTAGAAGTCATGTAGCATTTTAAATATTAAAAAACCATTTTTATTTCAAATGGTTCAAAATCAGTCAATTTTTTATGCATTGCAATTTTCGATCAAGCCTGTCGCTGCGGTGATGGAGCCTAAAAAAAGCAGGACGAAGTTCAAACGCTGACGATGATCATCGTCCAAGCGCCGTTACCTCTACTTTTCTTTTACGGGAAAAGAAAAGTAGCAAAAGAAACCCGGCCCGGCGATGCGGAAAGCTCCCTGCCCCTTCAGGCTTCCGTGGCGTGGGCAAAAACTCGCTGACAAATGGGAATGCCGGGAGGACGTTTTGTCAATCCCGTTTATACCAGCCCGAAGCTTCATCGACATTTATCCGCTCAAACAGTTTGCCCCCGTGATCCACGGAATCCATCAGGGCAGGGCCGCATCGCAATGGGCATTCCCCATCTTCAGATATAATTGTCCCAAGGGACTGCGTCTCTCAGCCAAAAGTGCGGCTTGATCGCGACTTTGGGTTATGAACTGGAATCCCGGTAGGGTTCCATTGGTTTTGATTCTGCTGTTTAGTCTGACGCCGGTGTTTTTTTGCCCATCGCGCTGCGTCCCTGACGTGCGGTTTTTCGTGGAAAAAGGGGGAAACTGTCTGAGCGATTGAAAGACAATGCATTTGAAAAATTAACATCTTGGATTCATTCATCAATCATGGAGATCCGATCAGCAAGCGAGTTTTTCACCCGCCACGAAAGACCGCCTGTCAGGGAATTAAGCGGCGCGGGGCTGGGTTCTTTTGTTACTTTTCTTTCCCATAAAGAAAAGTAACAGCAACAGGGGGTTGCCGATAATGTTTTTCTCCGGCAGATTGGCCACCTATCCCCGCTCCCCTTCCTTCGGCAGATAATCCTCCCTCACAGGTGAAAACACTTCAATGGCCACCGAGTCCTCAATGATTTCCGCGCCATGTTCCACGCCCCCCGGAATATTCCAACTGTCGCCGGGCGTCACATCAAATGAATCCGGACCGATGAAAAGCCGGATCCGGCCTTTAACGAGGCAGCCAGTCTGCTCATGGGGATGGGCGTGCAGCGGCAACCGGCTGCCTTTTTTCAAAACAAACTCGGTCATCAGTGTCTTTTCGCCAAAAACGAGGGTCTTCATTTCAATTCCGGGAATGGCCGGTATATATCCGTTTTCACTGTGCTTCCGAAACATTATGGATTCCCTTTCTGTTTGTATAAATTTATCGGGGCCTTAGTGCCTCAGTATCCGGCAGCATCCGGTTTGCGGCGGCGACGGACCGGCGGGAAATACCACCACGTCCCCAGAACGAACAGCCCGAAAATTGAGTAGGCAAGCGTGAAAACCCACTGAGGCGCATCAAAATAGATCAGGCGCTGGAGCCAGTGTTCGACGAAACTTTCGCTGTACGGAACCTCGAAGGCTTTGGACCTCAGCCACATTTCAAGCTCCGTGAGGGGGCATATCCTTCCCATCCATGCATCCGCCACAATAACCCCGTTTACGGCCAGATGCGCAAGCCGGAACCAGAGACCGTTGACCCATTGCCAGCGCCAGACATTGCCCGCGATCACAAGCACAAGACCGCCCACGACAAATGCTGCGATGCCGGTATGCACTATAAGCACGAGATCCGCAAGCATCTGGTATGTCGTGGTCTCGCGCATTCAAGTCCCCCTGAAGCAGTGATATCGTATGGCGGACAACCGCCGCGCCCTGGTCCTGATAAAATTTAAGCGGGCGCAGCCCATCCGCCACAGGTTCTACATCACCTGAGTTTTTTCATCCGCCCCGGCATTGCCCGGGGATCCGGGGTGCGGCATTGAAACCAGATCCAGCCAGCTGGCCCTGACCATCATTTCCCGGACATGATAAAACATGCGCCCCATCAGATCATAGGCCGATATTTTGGATTTGATTCCGGCCAGTTGCCGCCGGATGGATTCCTGTCCGGATTTGCCTGCTGCCGCCTGAAACATTTCATCCACGTCATCCAGGATTTCGATATGGACTGCTTTTAAAGCATCCGCATTTTCGGCTATTCGTGATTCAAATTCGCAGGTGGCGGTTTTCCAGAAAGTAGCGCTCCCGGTTTTTGCAAACAGGATCATTTTGGACCGCTCACCCAAATGCCGGGGCAGTTCCCCGGCCATCGAAGCGATAATCCCGGCGGTATTCACAAATAATTTTTCACCGGTAACCGCCTCATAAACAATTGCCACGATGGCATACCAGTCCTGCAGCTTAAGGATATAGGAAACGTCATCAAACAATTCTTTGATGATTTCGTTTACGAACATGTGGGAGGGGGTTGCGTAGAATGTCGTCCACCCGAGTTTCGGCTGGTCCATGCCGCCTTTATACGCACCCACATATGCGGCGATTTCGACATCAATCAGTCCGATTTCAAAATCTTCGGGAGAGGCTAAAAACACCGGATATTTTGACGGATTACCGGCAACCAGCAGATTGTCCGGTTTCAGGTCACGGATGGCGACATCCTTAAAAAACAGCCATGCCAGCAGTTCAACCAGCCGGGAACTGATACTCTGTATTCTGGAAAGATTTTGTTTAAATGCCTGTTTTCGCGCGGCTTTTTGCAAAAGCCGCTTATAGGCATTTAAAATGCCCGCATGCTGGTCTTTTAAATGGGCAAGGGCTGCTTCAGCCTCATACGGTATTTTTTTGGCCTTTTCTGACGGCTTTTTGTCTTGAAAAATAGTTGCAAACCACTCTTTTTTCTGAAATTCCGGGATAGAATTGTCATTGATCCTGCCATTGAAGAGAGCAAAAACATTCTGCAGATCAAAACAAAGATCGGCAGCGTCCTCGCCATATCTGTCGGTAAATGCTTCGGGAGTCCAGATCATCTCCTGATAATTTTTCAGCTCTTTTTTAACGAACGCGTTTGCATCATGGCATTCATTTAAAATCTGCCCCAGAAAAAAATATTTAGAAAGATCCATATAAAAAACAAAACTGCCGCTGCTCTTAAGAAAATCCTGAAATTTTGGATAAAGGTTCAGCGCTTCAACACATGTGTCTTCATCATCCCCCGTTAATTTACCCATAATTTTCGCAAAAGACGGGATTCTTTTAAGCACAATGGACAAGCGGGGAACCAGGCACTCCCGGGGAGCAAGGATATCGGCAATGCGCCTGTCGGCCTTTATACTTTCGATGTATTGGTTAAAATCGGTTACCGGTTCCGGCGGAATCTTCACCACCAGATGATCATCAAAAATAACATAAAAACATTTGCTCCGGGCGCTGCTGTCTTCGCCGATACGGCCCAGAGAAATTCTTCTGGATTGCCATTGATCGTCAATATTCACCCGCAGATCAAAAACAGTGGTATTTAAAAAACCGCGGATATCTGTCTGGCGATAATGGTATCTGTCCGTTCTTTTCCCTCTCAACTGCATCAGGTAAATATTCAGAAAAAAGATAACGATCTTTTCCGAATCATCTATCTGGGGGGATATGGAAATGGTAATTAATTCATCTTCATCCGATTCCTCTTCCGCGTGGGTTCTTTTCGATAAAATAAAACGGATAAGGACCACGCTGCTGAAAAGGCAAAGGATGGCCAGGCAGATCAGCCAGGTCATCTGACTCATCAGGATTCCGAACACACCCTGCCGTGATTCCATTGCATGGGAGATAATGGTTTTCCAGTCATCAATACTGGAAAAACCGCCGTTCACGATTTCATCCACCGCCTCGGTTTTGACCGTAAAAAGCGTGCCTGCCCCCTTTTCATAAAACACTTCATCCAAAATCACCCAGGTCTTTTCCGCCTCTATAATTTCGCCGTTTGACAGATAAATAAGGTGCTTATCCCAGTTGGAAATGATGATTGCAGCGGTTATCCCCAGAACGGAAAGGATAGTGATGATGGCAAAAAATTTGAGTTTCACATGGTTCCTTTAGATTAAACGATATCAGGGGGTTTTCACCGGCCCGGCCGACCGCAGCGCCTGAATTTCCTTCGGCGTCAGGTAGCGCCACCCGCCAGGTTTCAGATCGCCGATATGCAGCGTTGACATGCGGACCCGGTGAAGCGCCATCACCCGGTTGCCGACGACCTCCACCATGCGGCGGATCTGCCGTTTCCGGCCTTCTTTTAACGTGATCCGGAAGCGCCGCTCATCCAGGCGCGCCACAGCAGCGGGCCGGGTCTTTTGATCGTCAAACACGACCCCCTGCCTGAGGGCTGCCAACGCCCCGTCGCCAAGGGGGTTGGCCACCGTCACCTCGTATTCCTTTTCATGGTCAAATGACGGATGAATCAACCGGTTGTGCAGTTCCCCGTCATTGGTCAGGAGCAGCAAACCAGTGGAATCCTTGTCGAGACGGCCCACGGGATTGAGCCGTTCACCCACGTCCACCAGATCGAACACGATTTTCTCCCCGCGATGGCTCCGGCTGGTGATATAGCCTTTGGGCTTGTTGAGCATGATGTACACCGGTTCAACCCATTTCTGAATCAGCTTCCCGGCCACTTCCACCCGATCAACCTCCGGGTCGATGGTGGTTCCCGGCCGGGTGACCATTTCCCCGTTCACCTTCACCAGGCCCTGACTGATCAGTTCTTCCCCGCGTCTTCGGGAACAAAACCCGGCAGCGGACAAATATTTTTGCAGTCGCATCATTCGGCGGTTTCTCTTTCAATCAAAAAAACATGAACGGCGATCCGATTTTATCACCATTCATCTGTCAGATTCAATGACCATTTCCAGCGCCTTTTAAGGGCGGGCCGCTGTCACCATTTTGTAACACAAAGTTCGCTTTTTCTTCACGCAACCGACATCTTTCATTCACACACCACATTTACATTAGCGTCAACAGATTTCACGAAAGCCTTAGCAAAGCTGAACGTAAAACAACAAAACACGAAGTTTTTTTATTTATCAACATTTGCCTTACCTCGCGCCGCCATGAGGCGTGAAGCTGAATAAATCAAAAACCGCCCTGGACGCGAGAAATTCCAGGGCGGTTTTTTTTGGTTGATTTATAAAATCAACGCTGTTACCGTAACGTCGTAAACTTTAAAAAAGGATCCCGCCGTGCCCCGAATCAAGCGCACTCCTGAAAAAATAGATGCCATCAAACAGGATATCCTGAAAGAGGCCCTTGCGCTGATGAGCCGCCACGGGTTTGACGGTTTTTCCATGCGGAAGCTGGGAAGCCGGCTCGGTGTTTCGGCGAAGACCATTTATAATTATTATAAAAACAAGGACGAGCTGTACCTGGTCATTTTAACGGAAGGATTTCAGCAGCTTCATGACCGGTTCAGCCATGCGTTTGCTTCATCGGATGATCCTTTCAAGCGCATGGAGGCGCTCGGCCGGGAATACCTTGACTTCGGGCTGGAGCACGCCAACATCTATAACCTGATGTTCACCTGGCATGTGCCCAAGTTCAAGGATTATGTCGGAACCCCCATGGAACCGGCAGCCAAAATCGAACTGGAAACCGCCCTCAGCGTTTCTGAACTATTCATGCAAGCCATCCGGAAAACCGCACAAAACGGAACTCCCATGCCGGATAAAGATGCCCGGTTCCATATGATCCGGATGTGGAGCCAGATGCACGGATTTGTGGCCGGGATGAACAACACCCTTCTGGATTACATGCATGAAAATCCGTTGGTTTTAAAAGCGCAATTGCTGGAACGCGTCATGGCGCATTTTAAATATGACATTCAAAATCAATAGCTCATAGCGGCTTGTGTAAATGAAACATACTCCCCTGATTCTTGACATCAAAGGCAATTCCCTGGATGACGGGCCGGGCATCCGGTCGGTGGTGTTTTTTAAAGGCTGCCCCCTGTCCTGCGTCTGGTGCCACAACCCGGAAAGCAAAAAACCCGGCCCGGAGATTTCCTTTGACCAAGCCGAATGCGTGGGATGCGACTCCTGCCTTGGGGTTTGTCCGGAACACGCCCTGAACCGCAATTTGCCGTTTTTTATCGATCGGAACTGCTGCACGCTCTGCGGCGCCTGCGTGGAGAATTGCCCTTCCGGCGCTTTGTCGATGGTGGGGAAATCCATGTCCGTCGGAGATATTGTGACGAATGTTTCCAGAGATAAACCGTTTTACAAAAACTCCGGCGGCGGGGTCACGTGCTCCGGCGGTGAGCCCACGCTTTATATGGATTTTTTGTCCTCCCTTCTCCAGCGCTTAAAAACCAATGGCATCCACACCTTGCTGGAAACCTGCGGAATGTTTGATTTTACGGCATTTTCGGAAAAAATTGTGCCCTATACGGACGCCGTTTATTATGATATAAAAATTCATGATCCGGACACCCACCAGCAATTTTGCGGGGTGAAAAACGATCTGATCCTGAAGAACTTTATCAAGCTGAACGCCATCGCACTGCAAAACGGTTTTGAGCTGCTGCCGCGCACCCCCCTGATTCCGAATATTACCGCTACAGAAAAGAATTTGACAGCTATCGCCGGTTTTTTAAACACCCAGAGTATCCGGAAGGCCCGGCTGCTGGCCTATAACCCCCTTTGGCATGACAAAACCGGCAAAATCGGCACAACGGATTCGTTAAGAACACAACCGGAAATGACATCCTGGATATCCAGAGATAAACTGGAAAAATATGCGGCGATTTTTTCAGATCATGGAATTGACACATAAGAGGAGGCCACCATGTTTTTCTTTCAACCGCCATCACAGCCAAAATCCGGATTTTCCCCCACCAACATCTTATTAAATACCCTGCTGCGGGTTTTTGCGGCGAATTTCAACCTTCGTCCGAGTTTAAAAAAATACCTGAAAAGCGATTTGGGCTGGATTGATTTTACCATCGGTTTTAAAACCAATTCCGGGTCCCTTCAGGCGTCAGTGGCGTTAAAAAACGGCAAAGTCAGCGTGTCCGGCGCCATTCCCGAAAAAACAGACACGCTCCTGACCTTCAACTCGGAACGCGCGGTGGTGAAACTGCTGGGCGCTACCCCCACGGAGCAGATTTTCATGGTGCTCCAGGGCCAGGTCACGCCCACCGGAAACGCATCATACCTCAATCTGTTTTTCTTTTTCCTGTCACTGCTCCTGCACGGCAAGCAAAAAAAGCTCATGGAAAAAGAACGTGCGATTTCTAAAAAAGCACTCCTGAAAACGTCGCCAAACGCAAAAAAAAATCTCAGCAACGAATTAACCAAGCGGTTTGCCTACCGGATGGCGTGCGATGCCCGTGACCCGAACGTCCAATTTCTCGAAGACCCGTTTTTATCCGGCTTTTGCCTGGATGACTTTCCCAGGGTGAAACAGTTTCTGGATGACCATTTCACCATCAAACCGGAAATCTGCCCTGAACTGCCGAAACTGGTCACAGACTGGCATAAACAAAACGGGTATGAAACCGACGCCAGCGGCCGGCCCTGGCACCCGACCTTAAGAAAAGCCCGCGCGTATAAATATGTGATGGAAAACCGGAAACCCCTGATCCGGAAAAACGATCTCATCGCCGGCACCACCACCACCAAGGAGATCGGTGCGGTGGTTTATCCCGAAGGCCACGGCACCATGATCTGGGGGGAACTGCTCACCGTGCCTCACCGGACACTGAATCCCTGTGACGTATCCCAGGAAACCCTTGACATCCTTCATCATGAGGTCTTTCCGTACTGGGCGAACCGGAATTTCAGGGAATGGGTCCGTGAAAAATATCGCAATCCCCTGTGCCAGCAGATTGACGACCGGTTCGCCATTTATTTTACCTGGAAAACCGTGACCATTTCCCACACCATCCCGGATTTTCCGAAACTGCTCCGCCTGGGGACCTCCGGCATTATTGCTGAAATAAAAGAAAAAATGGCCGAAGTTCCGGAAAAAATTGACCCCCACGCCACGCTTGAAGCCATGATTCTTTGCCTGGAAGGGCTCACGGCCTATGGGAAAAATCTGGCCCGCCATGCAGCCGACATCGCCGCATCCGAAACAAACCCGGTCCGCAAGGCCGAACTGGAAAAACTTTCCGCCATCTGCAGCCAGGTGCCGGAGCATCCGGCCCGAACCCTTGACGAAGCTGTCAATGCAATCTGGATCGCCTGGGTGGGACTCCACATGGAAAGCACCAATGCCGGGCTGTCTTTGGGCAGGCTGGACCAGTGGCTCCAGCCCTATTTTGCGGCGGACATGGCGCTCCTCTCCACCCCTCAGGGAAAAACAGATTACATCAAACACGCGGTGGAACTCATCGGCTGTTTTTACATGCGCTGCACCGACCACCTGCCCCTGACCCCGGACATCGCCAACTGGGTGTTCGGCGGCAGTTCATCGGACCAGGCCATTACACTGGGCGGCGTGACCCCGGACGGTGGGGACGGGGTCTGCGACATGACCTATATTTTCCTGAAAGTCACGGAAATGCTCAGCATCCGGGACCCGAACGTCAACGCCCGGTTTCATCCGGGTAAAAACAGCGACACCTACTTAAAACGCCTGTGCGAAGTCAACCTCATCACCGCCGCCACCCCGTCCCTGCACAACGACCATGCAGTGATGACTTCCCTGGAAGAATTCAACTATCCGATTGAAGACCTGCGCAACTGGTCGGCCACCGGATGCGTGGAGCCCACCCTTTCCGGCAAGCATATCGGGCATACCAATTTTCAGATGATGAACATGGTGGCGGCCCTGGAAATGGCGTTAAACAACGGCACCCACCCCCTGCTGGGCTGGAAATTCGGACCGGATACAGGGGAGATCGACACCTCCGATACAGCGAATAACCCGTTTCCCACCTTCGACGATTTTTTTAACGCATTCACCACCCAGTTCGCCTTCATCATCGACCAGTCCATTGAATATAATGAAATGCTGGCCACGGCGCACCAGATCATCCGGCCCACCCCCCTGCTCTCTTCCCTGATCGGCGGATGCATTGCCTCCGGCCGGGACGTGACCAGAGGCGGGGCCGCTTACAACAGTTCCGGAGCCGCCCTGATCGGCCTGGCCGATGTCACGGATTCGCTGATGGCCATCAAAGTCCTGGTTTATGAGCAGAAAAAAACAACGCTTCCGGCCCTGAAAAAAGCAGTGGATGACAATTTTGAACATGACCCGGCCCTTCATGCCCTGGCGACCCGGAAAGTGTCGCTGTTCGGGTCGGGAAGCCGGGAAGCCGTGGACATGGCCGACCGGATCACCCGGTTCGCCCATGATTACTACGGAAGCAAGTCCCACTATCGCGGGGGAAAGTATACGGTCGGGTTCTGGTCCATGTCCAACCATGTGGCCTACGGCACGTTTACCGGCGCGCTGCCGTCGGGACGCTTGCGCGGAAAGGCCTTCACGCCGGGCCTGACCCCGGAACCCAATGCCTCCAATAATCTGCTGGACAATATCCGGGACGTGGCAAGCCTGAACCCGAAAAACATCAACAACAACATCGCCTTTAACGTGAAAGTGGTGCCGAGCGCAGGTGATTCAAGAGAAAAAACCGTCGCCGACATCTTCGCCTACGTGAAAACCTATTTTGATTTAGGCGGCATGCAGATGCAGCTCAACGTGGTGACATCGGAAACCCTCAAAGACGCGATGGCCCACCCGGAAAACTACCGAAACCTGCTGGTGCGGATATCCGGGTATAACGCCTATTTCGTGACACTGAACCGGGACATGCAGATCGAACTGATCGAGCGGGCGGAATATGGGATGTAAGGCAAAAAGCCGGTTCTTCAGGATATGTTTTTGTAAACATCTCGCCGATGGCCGATTTTGAGGATCAAAATAACCAAGACATCGCCCTGGATCTCATAGATAATGCGGTAATCGCCGACTCGAATTTTGTGAAAGGGGTTTTCCCCTTTCATTTTGGTTGTGGCCGGACTTGGAATATTTTCAGCCAGACTGTCAATCTTTTCAATAATGCGCTTTTGGTCAGGCCTTGGTATTTTTGCAAGCGTTTTTGCCGCAGAGAGTTTTACCTCAACCCGATACTTCACCCTATCAATTCCTTTTTCAGCTCTTCCCAGGGAATGGGGTCTCCGGTTTCTTTTTTTGTTTTCCAGGCATCTTCAATATCAATCCTGTCTTCAAGTTCCTGCAGCAGCGCAAGCTCCTTCATTGGCACAATGGCCGCGACCGCCTGCCCCCGGCGAGTCAGGACAAAGGATTCACTTCCATAAGCAACTTGGTTGACAATCTCTGCAAACTTTTTTCTGGCATCAGCCGTTGTAATTTTTTTTAGCACTTCTAAAACTCCAAACGTATAAAATGTTTATTTTGTACAAATTGTATCCATTTCATTTTGTATTGTCAAAAAAAAATATAACAGCCTCCATAGTTTATCCTTTTCCACTGAAAAGTCATTTTTGAAGCGATCGATGGTGAATAGTAACATTTTTTTTATTTTCTACAATCTATCATTGATTTTTTAAGGCCAATTCAAATATAAGTAAATTCAGGCGACAGGGCTGCTGTTAAAAATTGCGGTAAAGAATATTCTACTCCATGGATCACTGGCACACCGGGACCCCATCTCAAACCCATTCGAATGCCCACCAGACGGACTAAATCTGTCAAATATCGCCTGTGCTTGAACCCGGTTCATGAAGCATAAAAACACAACAGCTGAAAATGAGCGGCGGGTATACCTTATCATAACTCATCATTCATTATTTTTATCACCGCCGGAGCGTTGAATGACCTTAGAAAAAAAAACTAAAACAAAATCCAAACCATCCGCAGCGTCTCGGAAAACCATATCAAACGGGAAACCCGCCGCCTGCTTTCCCGTTGTCGGCATTGGCGCATCCGCCGGCGGGATGGCGGCTTTTGAGGCTTTTTTTTCCGCCATGCCGGCCATTACTGACCCGGGAATGGCGTTTGTCATTGTTCAGCACCTGTCACCGGATTACAAGAGCAGTCTTGCGGAACTTATCCAACACAAAACGCGCCTGCCGGTCTCCGAGATAACGGACGGAATGACGGTCTCCCCCAACTGCGTGTATGTCTGTCCGCCCGGCTGCGATGTCGCGTTTCTAAGCGGGACCCTCCAGTTAATGGAAACCTCCCAGCCCCGGAGTCATCATCTGCCCGTTGATTTTTTCTTCCACTCGCTGGCCCAGGACCTGCGCGAACGGGCCATCGGCATCGTACTTTCGGGCACCGGCAGCGATGGCTCTCTGGGCTTGCGGACTATCAAGGCTGAAGGCGGCATGGTCATGGCCCAAAACCCGGCATCCGCCGAGTATGGCGGAATGCCAAACAGCGCCATCAGAACCGGGCTCGTGGACTATGAACTCCCGCCTGCCGAGATGCCGGGCCAGCTCATCTCCTACGTGACCCAATCTTTCGGCATGTCTCACCGGGCCATCTGCCTTCCTATGCCTGAATCCGAAAACGCGCTGAAAAAAATCTTTATCCTGTTGCGCGCTCAGAGCGGTCACGATTTTTCCCAGTACAAACCAAGCAATATTCAGCGGCGAATCGAACGGCGCATGGCCCTTCAAAAGATTGATCACCTGGACGGATATTTGCGTTACCTGCAGCAAAACCCGGCCGAGGTTACGGCCCTGTTTCAAGACATTCTGATCAGCGTGACCCATTTTTTCCGTGATCCGGAAGCATTCGAGGCCCTTGAAAAAAAGGTCATCCCAAAGCTGTTTGCCGATAAACCTCCAGGAACTGTAATCCGGGTCTGGGTGCCGGGATGCGCCACCGGTGAGGAAGCTTATTCCATCGCCATTCTCCTGCAGGAACACCTGGATGAACTGAAAAAAAACTTCAAGGTTCAGGTTTTCGCCACCGATATTGACACAAATGCGGTCTCTATTGCCCGTGCAGGCGTCTACCCGGCCAGCATTACCGAACACATCACACCGGAACGGCTGACCCGTTTTTTTGCCCCTGAGCCCGGCGGCAGGACATACCGCCTCGACAAAACCATCCGTGACATGCTCATTTTTTCTGAACAAAACGTGATCAAAGATCCGCCGTTTTCCAAACTCGACCTCATCAGTTGCAGGAATTTACTGATTTATATGAACGGAGACCTGCAAAAACGGATTATCCCGCTGTTCCATTACGCGCTGGCACCGGGAGGATTTCTCTTTCTCAGCACTTCGGAAACTGTGGGGGAATTTACGGACCTGTTTATTGCTCTGGATCGTAAAATGAAGCTCTATCAGCGCAAGGAGGGGATGAACGGCTTGCAGCGCACAGCACTGGGCCGGTTATTGCCGTTAATGACTGCGCCTCAGAGCGGGGGGTTCCCAAAGATTCCGGAAAGGCCTGCCAGCCCCAAAAAAATGCCCCTGCGCGAACTGACGGAAACCGCTCTGCTTGAGGAGGTGGCCCCGGCCGCCGCACTTGTCAGCGACAATGGCGACATTCTTTACCTTCATGGCCGCACCGGCCTTTACCTGGAACCGGCCCCCGGCGAGGCCGGCGTCAACAACATTTTGAAAATGGCCCGTGAAGGACTGCGGCAGGAACTCGGCACGACGCTTCACACGGCTGTATCGTCCAAAGAAATGGTCCGGCGGCCGGGTATTCATGTTAAAACCAACGGCGACTTTGCCCTTGTGGACCTCACCGTCCGCCCGGTGGTGGCGGGCCCCGGGCCAACCCTGCCTGCCGACACGCTCCTTTTCCTGGTAATTCTGGCACCGGCCCAGCCGGGAAACCCGGTATCGCCTGATGCCGGCGCCGGAATCGAACTTACGGCGGCTGATGCGGATGCGCATATTGCCTCCCTCAGGCAGGAATTGTGGGCCAAGGAAGGGTATCTCCGGGCAGCCAACGAGGAACTGGCCATCACCAATGAAGAACTCAAATCCGCCAACGAAGAGATGCAGTCCGTTAACGAAGAAATGCAGTCCACCAACGAGGAACTGGAAACTTCCAAGGAAGAACTCCAATCGGTCAACGAGGAACTGGCGACCGTCAATGCCGAACTGCAAACCAAGGTGGCGGATTTGTCCCGGGCCAACAACGACATGAACAATCTGCTGGCCGGAACGGGCATCGGCACCATTTTTGTGGATCACAGGATCCGCATCCTGCGATTCACCCCGGCCGCCACCCGGATCATCAACCTGATTCAAAGCGACGTGGGCCGTCCGCTGGGCCATATCGTCTCCAACATTCAGGGAGACGATCGCCTGATTGCGGGCATCCGGTCGGTGCTGGACACCCTGGCCCCCCAGGAGGCGGAGGTGCAGACCCTTGACAAAGAATGGTACATGATGCGCATCCAGCCCTACCGCACCCTTAATAACGTGATTGAGGGCGCGGTGATCACCTTTGTGAACATCACTGAACTGAAAAAGACGAAAGACTCACTGGCGGCTGCCGCTGCAAGGCTGCGCCGCCTGGCCGTGGTGGTCCGTGACGCCAATGACGCCATGACGGTTCAGGATCTGGAAGGCCGCATTCTGGCCTGGAACCCGGCGGCGGAAAAACTGTATGGCTGGACCGAGGCTGAGGCCATGACGCTCACCATCCTTGATTGCATCCCGGGGGACGATCAGGAGCGTGAAATGGGTGAGTTGAGCCGGATCGCCCATGCCGATGTTCTGGCGTCTTACCGCACCCGGCGGGTCACCAAAGACGGCCGGGTCATTTCCATATCCATGACCGCAACCGCACTCCTGAACGATGAAGGGGAAGTGCACGCCATCGCAACCACGGAGAGAGCGATTGATTAAACATATTCACCGCGAAAGAGCGCATAGATCACAAAGGAAATGCGTTTTTTTTGAAAAAGCACAAACGGTTCTTTTTTTTCGGTTGGCGGATAAATGGAAATATGAATACAGCCGATATTATGATTTTATGCGATCAAATCAGAGAAACTGCATATGCTGTCCATACCTTTCATGGAAACGGATACCTTGAAAAAGTTTATGAAAATGCTTTGGTCAACCGGTTGCGAAAATCGGGCCTTGAAGTTAGGCAGCAACATCCGATAGCTATTTATGATGAAGACGGTTCTGAAATTGGAGAATATTTTGCAGATATTGTCGTAAACGATGCGCTAATTATTGAGTTAAAAGCCTGCAAGGCTTTAACAAATGAACACCAATCGCAATTGCTTCATTATCTTAAATCCACCGGAATGGAACATGGGCTGCTGATTAATTTTGGATCCTATAAATTTGAAATTAAAAAATTCGCCAGAACTCAAGAGAATCATTCACCGCGAAAGAGCGCATAGATCACAAAGAAAATGCGTTTTTTTTTGAAAAAGCACAAACTGCTCTTTCTTTTGCGTTCCCTGTGTTCTTTCGCGGTGAATTAAATGTCTTAAAAACAAATAGGTTCTCCGATGAACGAAAAAAACAATTTGCGGAAACGGGCGGAAGTGACCGCCCGGAAAAAGTCTCCCCGGCCGCTCGAAAATCTGGAGGCGCTTTCGCCTGAAGAAATCCGGAAGATGTTCCATGAACTGCATGTGCATCAGATCGAACTGGAGATGCAAAATGAAGAATTGCAGGCGGCCCATGAAGAACTGAATGCCTCCCGGGACCGTTATTTCGATCTGTTTGATCTGGCGCCGGTGGGCTATATCTCCCTGAATGAGGAAGGCCTGATTCTTGAGGCCAACTTCACCGCCGCTGAGCTGCTGGGCATGGAAAGAGGCGCGCTGGTAAAAAAGCCGCTTCCCCGTTTTATTCACCCGAATGACCAGGATATCTACTATCATCACCGCAAAGCGCTTTTTGAAACCGGCACACCCCAGACCTGCGACATGCGCATGGTGCGGGCCGACGGCGCGCTTTTCTGGGCCATTATTAAGGCCGCTCCTGCCAAAAATCCCGACGGAACAATGGGTTGCCGCATTATGATGATCGAAAACACCGAACGCAAGCGCTCGGAAAAAAAGCTAAAGTCGGCCATCAGATACTGGGATAAGACCTTTGACGCCATACAGGACGGAATTGCGCTGCTGGATCCAGACCAGCGCGTCATTCACAGCAACCGGGCCTTTCAGGATATGCTTCAGAAAACGAAAAAGGAGATCACCGGCAGACACTGCTATCATTTCATTCACGGCACCGACGGCCCGATCCCCGGCTGCCCTTTCATGCGGACGAAAGCCTCCAAAAAACGCGAAATCATGGAACTGGAAATGGATGGGAAAATATTTGAGGTTCTGGTGGACCCCATCCTGGACGAAAATGGGGATATTTCCAGTGCTGTGCATACTGCAAAGGACATCACCGAACGCAAACAGGCGGAAGCGGCGCTTGAACAGGAAAGAACTTTAACCGAAGCATTGTTTAAAAGCGTCCCAGGATATCTCTATATTTATGACGACCAGGGAAAACTTATCCGGTGGAATAAAAAAATGGAAGAGCTGACCGGTTATTCAACCGAAGAATTATCTCACATGACGATTCCAAAATGGTTTGAAGGAGAGGATTCCGCCAGAGTGGCCGCAGCCGTTGAAAATGTCTTTACGACCGGGTATGGCGAAGTTGAGGCGCATCTTCTCGTTAAGGGTGGAGAAAAACCATTTGTTCATTTTAACGGAATCCAACTGACTCTCTACGGGAAAACATATCTTATCGGGGTTGGGATTGACATTACCGAACGCAAGCGGATTGAGAATGCGCTTCGGGAGAGTGAGGAGCACTATCGGGGGCTGATTGACCTTGCCGTAGACGGCATACTCATAGGATCGCATGAAGGTCTTATCATCGAAGCCAACCAGCATATGTGCGCAATCACCGGCATGACAAAGGAAAATTTTATTGGAAAGCATATCAGCGCCCTGCCGTTTACTCAGGAGTGTCTTCAAAAAACCCCGTTCCGCTTTGATTTGGTGCAAAAAGGCGAAATCGTCATCAATGAACGAACCATGATCCGGCCGGAAGGATCAGAAGTATCGGTTGAAATGCGAAGCAGAATGATGCCGGACGGCACCTATCAGTCCATCTATCGCGACATTACCGAGCGCAAGCTGGCGGAGAACGTTCTGCGGCAGTTCATGGCCTCGGTTTACAATTCATCGGATGCCATCGGAATGTCCACTCCGGAAGGAAAGCACTACTATCAAAACGAGGCTTTTGACGAGTTGTTTGGCGATATCGGTGATGATCCCCCAGCCACTTTATATGTGGATAAATCCGTCGGCAGGGAAGTGTTCAAAACGATTATGGCCGGGGGACATTGGAGCGGCGAAGTGAAAATGTACTCAAAAGACCGGCGTGTATTGAACATTCTGCTCAGGGCCTATGCCAATAAAGACAGCGATGGACGCATTATCGGACTTTCCGGCATCCATACGGACATCACCGGACGCAAGGTCATTGAAGCCCGGCTGCGCAAGGCCGAAAAAATGGAATCCGTGGGCCTTCTGGCCGGTGGGGTGGCCCATGATTTCAACAATATGCTGGGGGTCATCCTCGGTTTTGTGGAACTGACACTGGACAAACTGGACCCGGCCGATCCCATGTACGACGATCTCATGGAAATCCGCAAGGCTGCCCAGCGATCGGCTAACCTTACCTCGCAACTGCTGGCGTTTGCCCGCAAACAACCCGTCACCCCCAGGCCTCTGGATTTAAACACAACGATTGCGGGAATTTTAAAGAAGCTTCAGCGAAAGGCCGGGGAAGGCATCACTCTGTCCTGGCGCCCCGGCCCCGACCCGTGGCCCGTCAATGTGGATCCGTCACAAATTGAGCAGATTCTTTCCAATCTGTGCGACAACTCACGGGAAGCCATTTCCGGCAAGGGCGAAATCACCATTCAGACAAAGACGGCTATCCTTGATAAACCCGATTGCATGGAATACGCGGGACTGGTACCGGGTGAGTATGTGCTGCTGTCCTTTAGCGACACCGGATGCGGCATCAGCCGGGAAATCATAGACAGACTCTTCGATCCGTTTTTCACCACCAAAGAGACGGGCAAAGGCCCGGGGCTTGGCCTTTCCACGGTCTACGGCATCATCAAACAGAACCACGGCTTCATCTATGCCCTCAGCCAGCCGGGACAGGGAGCGAGCTTCAAGATTTTCCTTCCCCGGCACAAACCAACGGCTGATGAGGCAGGGGCCGAACAACCGCCAAAACAAGCGATGGGCGGCAATGAGACGATACTGCTTGTGGAGGACGAGCCCGCCGTATTGAAGGTGGCGCAAATGATGCTCGCCCACCTGGGCTATACCGTTGTGGCGGCGAACGCCCCAGCCGAAGCCATCCGGATGGCCGAAGAACAGCCGGGCAAGATTGACCTGCTGATAACCGACGTGATCATGCCCGGAATGAACGGACGGGATCTGGCCCAAAAATTGATGTCCCTCTACCCGGACCTCAAGAGCCTCTTCATGTCCGGGTATACCGCTGATATTATCACTCGCGACGAGGTGCTGGAGGAAGGCGTGTGCTTCATCCAAAAGCCCTTCCTTATCAAAGCTCTGGCCGCCAAAGTCCGGGAAGCGCTGGAAAAACAGGAAAATTAATGAAGAGCAGAAAGACATCCCCCAAAATCGTCCGTCCGGCGTCAGCCCCGGAAACGGATTTGCGCAAACGCGCCAAAGCGATCGTTTCGGAAAAAGAAAGCCGGACTGGCGAAACTCCGGAAAACCTCTCCCCGGAGGCGCTGCTACAGGCGCTTCATGAATTGCGGGTGCATCAGATTGAGCTTGAGATGCAAAACGAGGAGTTGCAAAGCACGCAGGCGGCACTGGAAGCAGCGAATGAACGATATTTTAGCTTTTACGACCTGGCGCCGGTGGGATTTGTCACCTTGAGCGATAAGGGGCAGATTCTGGAAACGAACCTCACCTTTGCCGCCTGGGTAGGGGTTGAACGCGGTGCGCTGGTCAACGCCCCGCTGAGTCTGTTCATTTTCCCGGAAGATCAGGACATCTATTTTCTCCAAAAAAAACAGCTTTTCAAAACCCATGGCGACCAAACCTGCGAGTTGCGGATGCTGCGCCCGGATGGAATGACCTTCTGGGCGAGTCTTGAGGCTTCCATTTTCCACCTTCCTGACGGCGCGCCTATTTGCCGCATCGTGCTCAGCGACATCACCGGACACAAACGGGCGGAACAGGCAATACGGGAGAGCGAAAAAAACATGGCCACCCTATTTGACGCCATTACGGAATCCGTATATTTAATAGACACTGAAGGCCTCTTGCTGTCAGTGAACCAGACGGCGGCCCAGCGCTTTGGCCTGAAGCCGGAAAACATGAAAGGAAAATCCACATTTACTTTTTTGCCGGAACAAATCGCGAAATCCCGGCGGGAAAAGATTAAAGAAGTATTCCGGACCGGCAGGGAAATCATTTTTGAAGACATCCGGAGCGGAAGCCATTTCAAGCATGCACTTTATCCAATCTTTGATGAAAACGGCAAGATCGTCCGGATCGCCGGATTCAGCCAGAACGTCACTGACATCAGAAAGGTTGAAGCGGCCTTGCAGGAGAGTGAAAAAAACCTGGCCACCCTGTTTAATGCGATTACGGAGTCCTTGTATTTAATGGACGCTCAGGGAATTTTACTGTCCGTAAACGAAACAACCGCCCAATGGTTTGACTTGAAGCCTGAAGAGATTGAAGGGAGGAGTGCCTATAATTTTTTTCCGGAAAATGTCGCGAAAAACCGGCGGGAAAAAATTGAGGAGGTATTCCGGACCGGCAGGGAAGTCCGCTTTGAAGACAGCCATAAAGGAAAGCATTTCAGGCATGCGCTTTATCCGGTTTTTGGCGAGGACGGCAAAGTCAGCCGCCTTGCCGGATTCAGCCAGGATATTACTGACCTGAAAACGGCCGAAGAAGGATTAAAAGCATCGCACGCGCAACTGAGGGAACTGACACGGCATTTACAGACCGTGCGGGAGCAGGAGCGGGTCCGCATCGCACGCGGAGTCCATGATGAGCTGGGCCAGGTATTGACGGCGATCACCCTGGAAACCTCCTGGCTGGCCAAAAAACTGACAAAAAGGCAGAAAGCCTTGAAGGAAAGAGCTGAAGCCACAGCGAGTCTCGCAACCGATGCGATTCAGTCGGTCAAGAAAATCATCTCTGAATTGCGGCCTTCTTTGCTGAGCGACCTGGGCCTTGCCGAAGCGATCAAGTGGCAGGCCGCCGAATATCAGAAACGATCAGGGCTGAAATGCGCCATGTCCATTGATCTCGGCGACACGGGTTTTCCTGATGATATTTCAACGGCGGTTTTCAGGATTTTTCAGGAAGCCGTCACCAACGTTATCCGCCATGCCAAAGCGACTGAAATATCGGTGAGCCTGAAGGAAACGAACGGCTGTATCGAACTTATCGTTAAAGATAACGGAATCGGATTTGATGAATCCATGCGACGGGAAGACAGTTTCGGGATTACAGGAATGAAAGAACGGGCCCATGTTCTGGGGGGAAAACTCGCAGTCTCCGGCATACCCAAAAAAGGAAGCACTGTGGTGGCGAGAATTCCGGTCAAAACGGACAACGGCATCGTTACCCCGCATACGGTACCAATCGGGTCCGGTCAATGATCTCCTGCTTGACCGTCACTGGCAGATCATCAAAATAAGCGCAATAACCGGCCACCCGCACCACGATGCCCGGATATTTCCCGGGATTGTTTTTCGCATCCAGGAGCATGTCGGGATCCAGAATATTGAGCTGCATTTCCATACCCCCGGATTTAAAAAACCCTTCCATCAAAGCGGTCAGCACCCGCAGCCCTTTTTCACCGGACACGGTGGTTTTATCAAACCGCAGGTTGAGAGCATAGCCGTTCATGGCAAGAGTGGCGTCGACCTTGGCCACGGAATTGAGCAGGGCGGTCACACCGCGCCGGTCTTTGCCGTTTGCGCTCCCAAGAGAGGCCGCAAACGGTTCACCCGATTTCCGGCCCGACGGCAGGGCTTCGGTGTGATTTCCAAACCCCACATGGCAGGTGGAGGAATAAAACCCCGGCACATAATTACCGCCGCGCGTGTTTTCAAATGCCGTAAGCGCGTCATGAAAAATAACGGCCACACGGCCGGCATAGCGGTCGGGCATGTCCAGGTCATTCCCGAACTTGGGCGCATTCAGGAGTTCCGCCCGCAATTTTTCAAACCCTGCAAAATCAGCCCGCAAGGCCTGTATGATTTTACTTAAGGTATATTTTCTTTTTGTAAAAACCAGCTCATGGATGGCTGCCAGCGAATCGGCAACGTCCGCCACCCCGACTCCCTGGACCCCGCTGGAATTGAATTTCGCGCCTCCGGCCGTGACATCTTTTCCGCTATCCATGCAGCCGTCCACCAGCAGGGAGGAGAACGGCGTGGGGTGGTAGTCCCGGTTTCCCGTCTCCAGTATCTTCAAATCAGAGATCAGCCGTCCCGCCATGTGGTTCACCTGGGCGGCAAAAGCGTCCATAACCGCATCCATTGAATCGAGTTGGTCCGGAGGCGGCGTTTTCACGCCGAGGCGTCGGCGGCTGTTCATGCGCCTACCCTCGTTCAGGGCAAGAACCAAACAGAGCGGCAGATTCATCAGGGCCGCGTCCGTGGAGAAAAAGCTCCGGCCCGGAAACGAGGGCTCCACACACCCGACGATCCCGTAATCCCTGGCGTCTTCTATGGGAAACCCGTGTTTGACCAGCGATTCCACAACCGGGGCATCATTAAACAGGCCCGGCACCCCTTTGCCCTGACGGGCCACATCCACGACCCGTCGGACATACTCCTTCGGTGATCCGGGATGAATCCGGGCCATGTAGTTGGGGTCCCTTAATCCGGCATGTGCCATGATATCCAGAAAAAGATGGGTCAGGTCGTTGACTGCGTCCCGGCCGTCCTTGTCCATACCGCCGATGGTGGCTGCCTGGGCGACCAGAAATCCGCCGTGATACTGGCTGGCGCGTTCCGACATCAGAAACACATGCTCGGTGGTTTTCGCCGAAAAGCACAGGAGCAGTTCAAAGGCCGAGTCCCTGGTGATTCTGCCTTCCGCCAAATCCTTCTTATAATAAGGATACAGATACTGGTCCACCCGGCCAAACGATACCGCAGAATTCAAGCCTTCCAGACAGACGCCCATATGGGCCAGCCAGAGGGACTGCAAGGCCTCGTGAAATGTTTCCGCGGGTTTTTCCGGAACCTTATGACAAATATCGGCGATAGCTTTCAGTTCTTTGCTTCGGACCGGGTCTTGTTCAAGACCAGCCTGACGGCCGGCCTCGTCTCCCAGCCGCCGGGCATAGCCGGCAAGCCCTTCGCAGGCGATTCTTGCGGCCCTGTGCAGGTCATAGTCTTTTCCCCTTATTTCATCCAGATACCCGCTGATGCCGATGCGGATCATCTTTTCATAATTCGGTAAAAAATGTCCGATGCCTCCGGCCTCGTTGATCAGATAACTGGTGGCGTTCAGCTGTTCCTTCACATACCGGGCGAACCGGACCCTGTTTTTCCGGAAAGCCCTGACCACCATATTCCGGGGGAGCCAGTAGGGTATCACCTGGGTCAGCAGACGGGCGCGGTCAGACCAGGATATGGAATGCGGGGTGGTTTTGCGTTTGTCAATCCACAGCAGTTCTTCGCTCATGAACACACCGGCCAGTTCGGGCTGCATAATGGCGGACTTTCGGCGGGTGCCCATATTGCCGATGATCCATTCCTCCGGCCAGATTTTCACCGATTTGTTCGCCAGCAGATACCGAAAGGCTTTGGCCTTGCGGATCACCATGGGCTCTTTTTTATTGTCATGGGTTTTAAAAAATTCGGTGATCAGCAGCGCCCTCTCCGGGCACAGCCATACCGGTTCTTTGAGCAGCGCTTCCCGGATTCCTAAAAACCGGTCCGGCGTTTTCGTCATGGGTTTTATGGCGGTTTGCTGTTTCATGGGTCCACCTTTATAACGGACGATGAATCGGTTTCGGCACTGAATGGTTCCAAAACCAATATAAAGGATTTCATTTTAAAGTCAAAAAAAACGAACAGACGGCAAAATCCGAATGATGCATTGCGATTTTATCCTTCATGTCTTACTATACGGACAGGATCGTTTCCGATAATGTCAATCACAACCAAAGGAGGCCTGCCATGATCGACAAAAAAGTGATTTGCGAAAAAATTAAAGAGATATATCCCGACATCGGCGAATGCGGCATTGATGTGAACGTGGACTATGATGAATCTCAAAAAAGATGGGTCGTTGACCTAAAAAAAGATAACCATGAACTGAAGACCTACCTTGACCCCGGTGATGCGGAAGTCTGCCTTGAAGGCAAGCAGTGTGTCAGCCTGGGAATAGAGATTGCGCAGTTACGCGGCAATATTGAAAGAATGTAATCAAAAGGGCGGGGTTCACGACAAAAAAAGAAAGTCGCCTGAACTCCGCCCGGAACTATCTGCATCCATCCAAATCTTTGCTTGAATAACGGCCATTTCCGGATGACCATTAACGGATGACTGCCGTGGCCCTGATTTCAACAAGCAGGCCCGGCAATACGAGTTCATTCACGCCAATGGCGGTCCATGCGGGGAAGTTGTTTGGAATAAATTCCGATTTGACTTTGGCAAATTTTCGCATATCCCCCATCGAGATATGGTACGTCACGAGTTCAACAATATCACCAAGCGTCCCGCCCGCTTCGCTGAGCACTTTTTTAAGGTTGATAAACGCCTGTCGGGTTTGGGCTTCAATCCCCTCTGCGAGTTCCATTTTCTCATTCATGCCGACCTGCCCGGAAACCCATACCATGCCGCCAGCCTGCACAGCCTGTGAAAACTGCATGGAATCATAGATTATTTCCGTACCGGCAGGATTGATCAGCTTTTTTTGATTGTTTGCTTCCCGCATTTCCTTTTGTTCCATCAAAACTCCTCTCAAAAATTCAAATTGTCACTGCGATTTTATCAGTTGCTGTTCGGGCGGAATCTATAGAAAAATAAACTGATTTCTGAATGAATACAAGTTTCTTTCTGCGAACAACAATGCGCAGGGAACAAAAGCTTTTTGCGGGATCGCCAAAAGGACACCCGGGCCTGTTCTGAAGCCGGCATTTTTCCCCTTCCTGTTTTAAAAACAGTGGTATATAGTCTACCCGGTTATGCAATGATTGATGTCCTTCTGAATACAGGCCAGCGAATGTTCCGCCGCCGATATTTTTCCCGCATAAAACCGGAACTTTTCCGCTTTAATAGGAAATAGATATGCTCGAAGAAGCCCCCTCACGGGATATTATTCATTTTTTCTTAAATCAGCCGATCTTTGACCGGATGAATGCCGAGGAGCTGAAAGTAGTCGCCCGGCATATGAGCATTATCGAACTGGCTCCCGGCGATACCCTGTTTCACGAATCAGACCAGGGCAATTTTGTTTGTTTTATTGTGCGCGGCGAACTGGATGTGATCAAAACAGCCGAGACGGACGGCCACCCGGCAGTGCTGGCCAGACTGACAGTGGGGCAATCCATCGGGGAAATGTCGATCGTGGATGACGCGCCCCGGTCGGCAACCGCCCAGGCATGTACGCAAACACTCCTTTACACCCTTTCCAAAAGCGCCTTTGACCATATCCTCGAACGGCACGCGAAAATCGGCGCAAAAATGCTCAAAGGCATTGCGAGATTGCTCAGCACAAACCTGCGGGAAACTTCGCGCCGTCTGGCCGATTATATTCCCGCCATCACCTGATGCGATTCTAATCCTTTCAAAACAACTGCAGGATTTTATTTTAATGAAAAAACCGCATATGACCCGGGAAGAATTGAGCTGGATTCTCTATGATGTGGGCAATTCCGCTTTTGTGCTGGTGATGGTGACAGCGATCATGCCCATTTTTTTTAAAGATTTTGCCGCAAGCGGTCTGCCGGATGCGGTTTCCACTGCGAACTGGGGGTTCGCCAATTCCACGGCGTCCCTTCTATTGGCTTTTCTTGCGCCGGTCCTTGGGGTGTTTGCGGACTATAAAGGTTTTAAAATCAAATTTTTTGCCTTCTTTATGGCCCTTGGCCTGATATTCACTCTGATCCTGACCCTGGTTCAGGAAGGCCAGTGGATTCTGTGCCTTCTGCTTTTTGTGGCGGCGCGGGTGGGATGGGCGGGCGCGAATATTTTTTACGACGCCTTTATTGTGGATGTGACGAATCCGGAGCGCATGGACCGGGTGTCGACTGCCGGTTATGCCTGGGGGTATATCGGCAGCGTGGTGCCATTCCTCGTCATCATCGGGCTGATCCTGACCGCTTCCAGGGATTCATATCCCTCACTACCGGTTGTTCCCACCAAAATCGGGTTTGTGATTGTCGCCATCTGGTGGCTGGCCTTCACCCTGCCTATGCTGAAAAATGTGAAGCAGAAATATGCAGCCCCCCCCTCTCCGGCCCCCGTCAAAGAGGCTTTTTCCCGGTTGTGGGAAACATTTGCCCATATCCGGCGCCACCGGCAGGCATTCTATTTTCTGATCGCCTATTTTTTCTATATCGACGGCGTTGACACCATCATCAGCATGTCAACCGCCTACGGCAGAGATCTGGGATTCGGGGTGACGCTGCTTATTGGCGTGATTCTTTTAATTCAGATCATTTCGTTCCCCTTTGCGCTCCTCTATGGACGGCTGGCCGGCCGGTTTTCCACCAAAACCATGCTGATGACAGGCATATGCGTGTATGGCGTCATTACCCTGATGGCGTTCCTGCTCCCGGAAATACCCGATCTAAAAATAAAAACAGCCATTTTCTGGTTTATCGCGTTTCTGGTGGGATCATCCATAGGCGGCATCCAGGCCCTCAGCCGCAGTTTTTTCGGGCGGCTGATACCTGCTGAAAACAGCGCCGAGTTTTTCGGCTTTTACAATGTTTTCGGAAAATTCGCTGCCATTGCCGGACCGTTTCTCATGGGAGTGGTGGGAAAGCTCACCGGCCATTCCCGATGGGGGGTTTTGAGCATTCTGCTGCTGTTCATCATCGGGGCCTGGCTGCTTTCAAAGGTAGATGGCCAAGTCTCCGGGACATAAAGAAAACCATTTTTACCGGAAGGGGGAACCATGAAAAAACACATTTTTGCCATCATTCTGACACTCATCACATCCGCCGGGCTTGCCTTTGCCGACGGGTTTACCCTGAAAAGCAATGATATTTCCGGGCAGCTTTCGGAAAACCAGGTATTTAACGGGTTCGGGTGTTCGGGAAAAAACATTTCGCCCCATCTGATGTGGGAAAACGCGCCCAAAGAAGCCAAAAGCTTTGCAGTCACGGTGTATGATCCGGATGCCCCCACCGGCAGCGGCTGGTGGCACTGGCTGATTTTCGATATTCCGGCAAATGTGCATTCGCTTGCCGCCGGAGCTGGAAATCCTGAAAAAAACCTGGCCCCAAAAGGAAGCATCCAAAGCGCGACGGATTTCAAAACAACGGGTTTCGGCGGGGCCTGCCCCCCGGTCGGCGACCGGCCCCATCGCTATATCTTTACTGTTTATGCCTTAAATGTTGAAAAACTGAGCCTGGATGCGTCTACCCCGCCCGCCATGGTAGGCTTTTTTCTCAACCAGAACGCCATTGTCAAGGCATCCATTATCGCCTATCTCGGCCGGTAAAGAGGAAAGACATTCATGGGAATCGCCGGTGATATTGTCATTGTGGTCATTGCCGCCCTTTTCGGCGGGCTCGTCGCCCATCGGTTCAAGCAGCCGCTCATCGTGGGGTATATTCTGGCCGGCGTGATGGTGGGGCCGCATACCGGCGGCATCACGGTTTCCGATGCCCATGAGATAGAAAAGCTGGCTGAAATCGGGGTGGCCCTGCTGCTTTTTGCTCTGGGACTGGAATTTTCCCTCAAGGAATTGCTGCCGGTCCGCAATATCGCCCTGTTCGGCACCCCCATCCAGATCCTTGTCACCATGGCGTTTGGCTATGGACTGGGGCGGTGGCTGGGATGGGACGGCCTCCAGTGCATCTGGTTCGGCGGCCTGATCTCCCTGTCTTCCACCATGGTGATATTAAAAACCCTTGAAAATCAAGGCTGGTTCGGCACACTGTCCAGCCGGGTCATGATCGGCATGCTCATTGTCCAGGATCTGGCCGTGGTGCCGCTGATGATCATCCTGCCCCAGCTCCGCAATCCCGAGGCAGGCCTGCCCATTCTCGGATTTGCCGCCGTCAAGGCCGCTGTTTTTCTGGGGGCCATGGTGGTGATCGGCACCCGGGTGATTCCCTGGATCATGAAACAGGTGGCGTCCTGGAATTCCCGGGAACTGTTTATGCTGACCACCACGGTCATGGGCCTTGGCATCGGTTACGGAACCTATCTTTTCGGCCTGTCCTTCGCCTTCGGGGCCTTTGTGGCGGGGCTTCTTATCAGTGAATCCGATTACGGGCATCAGGCGTTAAGCGACATTATCCCGCTGCGGGACATATTCAGCCTGTTGTTTTTCACGTCCGTGGGCATGCTCATTGATCCCATGTTTCTGTTTGACCACTTTACCACCGTCGCGTTTCTCGTGGCCGCCGTCATGCTGGGAAAAGGCTTGGTGTTTGCGGTTTTGACCAAGCTCTTCAAATACGGCAATGTCGTGCCCCTGGCCGCAGGGCTGGGGCTGTGCCAGGTGGGGGAATTTTCTTTTGTACTGGGCCGCATCGGCATCAGTTCCGGCTCCATTTCTCCGGAATTTTATTCCCTGGTGCTGACCACCACCATTGTCACCATGCTCCTGACGCCTGCCGTATCCAACCTTTCCGCGCCTTTGTATGCGATTCGGAACCGTTTTAAAAAATCAGATACCCTGCAAACCATCAACCTGCCGGAAACAGGGCTATCGAATCATATTGTGATCGCCGGCGGGGGGCGCATCGGCAAATCCATCGCCGATATTTTAAAAACCCTGGATATGTCGTTTGTGGTGCTGGAATCCAATTCTCACCGGGTGGATCATCTCAAGGCTTCGGGATATCCCATTATTTATGGGGACGCCACGCAATCCGTCATTCTGGAGGCCGCAGACATCGACAAGGCGAAGCTGATACTGGTCACCACGCCGGTCATGATGGATTCCAAGACCATTGTCGCCCAGGTTAAAAAAATGCAGCCCCTGCTCCACATCGTCACCCGGGCCGAGACCATCGAGCATCTTATCGAGCTTCATGAACAGGGGGTTTATCATGTGGTCCAGCCGGAATTTGAGGCAAGCCTGGAATTTGCACGGCTGACGCTGCTGCATCTGAACATGCCGGCGGAACGCATTCAGAATTTCACGGATGAGATCCGCCGGGAACTTTACCGGCCGCTCTATGATTTAAACGCGGAATATCAGATGCTTTCCCGGCTCCAGAATGTGTCCCACCTGATGGAATTGAACTGGGTGAACCTGGATTCCGAGAGCCCGCTCATCGGGCGGAGCATCGGCGAGTCCGGCATCCGGGCGCGAACCGGCGTTACGGTGGCCGGGGTCATGCGCCAAGGCATCCTGTATCCGAACCCCAGCCCGGAATTCTCCTTCCGGGAAAAGGATATCGTGGGCATCATCGGCCGGCCCGAAGAATTCCAGACATTCCGGGATCTGGCGGGCGGGGGGCAGGAGACACCCGTTTGACCATTGCTTATGACCGGTAATCCGCGTTGATTTTCACATAATCAATGGAAAAATCACAGGTCCAGTAAGACGCCCGGCCATTGCCCATGTGCACATCAATATTCACCGCGAACTCCGGCAATTTAAGGACTTTTGTGGCAGCCGCCTCCGCCTCACTCCCGCACCACAGACCGTTTTTGACCAGCAGCACGTCATTAAACGAAATATCCACTGCATCCGGGGCAATGGGCGCGCCGGACCGGCCCAAAGCCCCGATAATCCGGCCCCAGTTGGCATCTTCCCCAAAAAACGCGGTTTTGACGAGATTGGAATGGGCCACAGTGTCCGCCATCTTGTCCGCATCCGCATCCGACGCCGCACCCGTCACCCGGATCTCCACCAGTTTGGTGACCCCTTCGCCGTCTTTGACCACCATTTTGGCAAGCTCGATGAGCATTTCATTTAAGACCGACTGAAACCGTTCTTGCACACCGGTATCGTTTATGGAAACGCCGGATGTGCCGTTGGCCATCAGCAGGACCGTGTCGTTGGTGCTCGTATCCCCGTCTATGGTGATCCGGTTGTACGAAAGGTTCACAGCCTGGGCCAACACCTGCTTCAGGACCTGTGCGTCCGCTTCAACATCCGTGCACACATAGCTGAGCATGGTGGCCATGTCCGGCCGGATCATGCCCGCGCCTTTGGCTACCGCCACCAGGGAAAAGGATTTTCCGGCCACATCCACCGTCCGGGTGAGCATCTTGGGCCGGGTGTCCGTAGTCATAATGGCTTCGGCAAAATTTAGGAACCCATCCTCGGACAAAGCCTCCATCAAAGCCGGCATGGCGGCGGCGACTTTTGCTACCGGCAGGGCTTGCCCGATCACGCCGGTGGAAGACACAAGGGCCATGTCTTCAGGGACTCCGGTCGCGTCCGCAGCCAGTTTCGCCATGTAAATCGCGTCTTTCATCCCCTGTTCGCCGGTGCAGCAGTTGGCGTTGCCGCTGTTGACGATCACGGTCCGGCAGACTCCTGCGGCGACCCGCTCCATATCCAGCACTACGGGTGCCGCCTTGATCTGATTCCGGGTGAATACCCCGGCCACAGCCGCCGGAACCGTCGACACAATCAATCCCAGATCTTTTGCATTGTTCTTCTTAATCCCCGCTGCGATGCCAGCCGCCATGAACCCATTAACCATATGATTTGCCTCATTTTTTTATTGTGAAAAATTATATAGAGATATTTTGTCATCATTGATTGAATTTAAATACATTTTTTGTCAATAGTATTATCTCCAATCACTGACGAATCGTAGAGAACACGCAATGCAAAATTATAAACTCACCATTGAATACGACGGCACGGATTATCACGGCTGGCAGATACAGGCCGAAGACATCACCGTCCAGGGCACCATACAGAACGCCCTGTCCCTGATGACAAAGGAATCCATCATCCTGCACGGTTCGAGCCGGACCGATGCAGGTGTTCACGCTTTGGGCCAGACGGCCAGCTTCAAAACAGGTGCCAGAATTCCTGCGGAAGCTTATGTGGCGGGACTCAACTGCCTGCTGCCGGATGATATCGTTATCCGGTCCTGCGAGCCAATGGATGAAGCCTTTCACGCCCGGTTCAGCACCCTGAACAAAACCTATTGCTACCATATCTATAACCGGCCCATCCCCACCGCCATCGGCCGAAGGTTCTCGTGGCATATCCGCAAAAAACTGGACATTGACGCCATGCGCGCTGCGGCAGCCATAATTACGGGCCGGCACGATTTCAAGTCCTTTGAAGGGGTAGGCAGCCCGAGGGCCCATACCTTCCGGACGGTGATAAAAGCGGATTTTTATGAAAAAAACGATGGCAGTGTTGTGTTTGAAGTCACGGCGGACGGTTTTTTGCGGTATATGGTGCGGAACCTGGTGGGAACGTTTGTTGACGTCGGACTTGAGAAAACATCAGTGGATAAATTTAAGCGCATCCTGGAAGCCCAAAACCGGGAAGCGGCGG
>QZKW01000006.1 GCA_003599885.1 Desulfobacteraceae bacterium
ACGATAAAGAAGGAAAAGTCAAGACATTTTAACTCATAAACAGAATTATTTCATATGAATACATTTTTTATCGTTATAATTTTGTCGGGAAATTAGGTTTCTACCCAATTTCTCAGTGTGGATATTACCATCAGGTTCAGGGCCGCATCGCAATGGGCTTTTTCACCACCGGCGGCAAATAGAGCCCATTCTTCTTTCTGCGTCCCTGCCTACAGGCAACTGTTGAGTTTTTCCACGGCTTTCAAATACGCTTCCGATTCGTTGAGATAAAACGCCAGGGGTTTTGAAAAGTTCCGGCCTGCAATACCGTCGATAAACATCTGGCTGATTTCCCGCTCCATTTTCAGGATGGACTGGGCCTTGATGAGAATGCGCCGCTCATCCGGCTCCATATGGCACAGCCGGCTGGTGAAAGCAGTTCTCGCCCGGGGCTGATACATCCAGAAATACAGCAAATCCAGAGCATTGATAATTAAAATCATAATCTGGTCCCTGGTTTCCTCGTCTGCCTCCGCCAGCCATCTTTTCGGATCTCCCAGAATGTCATAGGCGTCGGCTTCCGGAAACAGAATCTCCAGCCGTGCGTAACAGTCTAAAAACTGGTTCATTTTCTGGCGGTAATCGGAGATGCGGTTCCGGACGTTTTTCGCCCGGTCGGCGAAGCCTTCGATAAACCCGGCCACGGTGTCCGAGGATGCCTTGGAAATTACGGCCGCCCAGCTTTGAAGAATGCCGCTGACATCCGGCACCCCGAAAACGCCTAAAATCCCGCTGACCAATACGTTTAATGAAAACGCCACGGGAATGGAAATGACGCTGCGGAAAAAATTCCCGTAGGCCGCTTGTTTCGGAAGCCCCCGGAACAGGTTGTGGCTGGTGAGATAGGTCCCATTGACCAGGGCCATGATGGCATACAGCAAGACCGGATGAGTGGCGATGGTGATACCGAACCCCTTATTCAAAATCAGTGTTTTTACCAGATAATCCAGCAGGGGCACGGAAAAGCCCGTATAAAAAAGGGAGTCCGACAGCCGGTCCCAGCTCACGAAATCATTCCACTTGAGCAGAGAAGACCGCCGGATGCCGCCGCCACCGACCACCGACTGAACGATATTGCGCAGGCCCGTGATGCCGAACCAGATAAACGCCCCGAAATACATCAGCACCCACCAGTCATGGGTGAGCAAAAAGGTCAGAGACGCCGGAATAAAGCCGATGAGTATTTTAATGATATTTTGCAGCACCGGATTTATATACCGCCATGAATACACAGGCTTGCCGGTTTTCGGCGCAGGACCGGCCAGCGTCAGGTGGTTGGTGTTGTCCCCCTGGTGACCGCCCATGGTGACGATGTTGCCCTTATCCACCATGCGTGTTGAGTTTTCATGGGCGACCCATTCCTCACGGCGATTCAGGCCGAGATATCGCAGCCAGGGTATTTTCCGGACCCCGCCAAACAATTGGGCCAAACGGCCTTTGGCGTCATTGCTGAACGTGTAGATCCGCCGAAAAGAGGTGTCGATATGAAAGGGTATAATAAGGCGGGAAGAACCCGCTTCCTTTTCAACTTTTTTCTGAACATGTGCCGGAAGCGAATCAATCACCACCAGTCCCATGCCGAAAAGCCGGTCGATATGTCCGGTGGAATCGCTGCCCACCCTGGGTTTCAAAGGCTTGGTCCGGTACATGTCTTTTAATGTTTCCACATCAGCCAGCATCCGTTTAAACACCGGCACCCGGGAAACCGCTATCGGATCACCATGGGCCTTCAGGCGGTCGATGGTTTCAAGAATGGTCTGTTTGATCTGAATCACATTGCACTGATTCAGGCTCTGCTGAAGCCGGTGGATGGGCGGGATATGGTCCACTTTGCAGTCGGAATAATCCTTGAGGTTGAAAATCTCCAGGCGGGTGATCCGTCCCCGGCAAGCATAGAGAATTTCCAGCACATCTTCCACTTTGAGATTGCTCAGATTGAGCGTGACCCGGTACCCGGAGTGAAGCGCCACCAGCCGGTCGATGATCTCGCAGGGAGAAAGCTGCATCAGAATGGGGACGGGGGTGAGAGAGCAGCTTTTGTGGATATCCGGCACCCAGGGGTTATGCTCGGGCTTTAGAAACCGTTCATGAATTTTGTCCACCGTCAACAGGTTCATTTTTACGGTTAGCGTCTCAATGGCTTCCCGCCCGCCTGTGTCAGCAAGGGCATGCCGTTCACGCAACCGGTTGACTTTTTCCTTCAGCAGCGGAAAGAGATGGATATGAATGAATTTGGCCAGATGTAAAAGTGACGCCTGGCCCTGGCCGACAAACCGTAAAAAGGCTTCCCGGTCCAGTATCGGCAGGTCGATCTCCAGTTCCTGGTTGATGGCGGGGCGGTGATGGGTGTTGAACGCGTCAAAAATCGCCATGACATACGTCTGCTCATAGGCGGACACGGCCCGGCCTTCATTCATAAACGCCTGGACCGGCGCTTCCGCCAGAAACCGTAAAAAATCCTTTGCATCGGAAAACCCTCTCGGCACCCAGATGATTTGGGCAAAGCCCGCGTAAAACGTGGCCGAAAATTCAATGCCGATGCGCACCATAATTCCCATGATGGCGGCGGCTTCCATGAGTTCCGCCGCTGTCTCCGGGCGGATAAAATTATAATAAATCACCCGCAGCCGCCGGATGCCTTTGATCCAGGCGTCCATGATCAAGTGAGTGGCGGATTTTCGGCCTTTGGTGTTGGCGTCATGAACATGGTCGTCAAAGGCAAGCTGGTTCCATTCCTCGGGCATTTCCAAAAGATGGTAACGCTCCAGATAGTCTCTCACAATGCGGGGTTTTCCGGAGGCGACAATACTGAAATCCCTGGCCAGTTTCAGTTGGGTTCCATAATTCCCATAGGACCGGATCAGCTCTTTCATGATTTCCAGCAAAACCCGGGCGGTGTTTTTCTGCAAGCCCTGGTCCGCGCTGCACAGCACTTCGTCTCTCAGGGCCCGGAGCGCGTTCAGCCGGTTTTCAATCTGGCCCCGTTCAAGGGACGCCAGCAGGTGAATCACCGCATAAGCGATACGCAAGCCCTTGGATTCGGCCATTTCCTTGATGCCCCGGGGATGGAAATAATGAAAAAACCGCCGCTGATCATTGAGCTGGGATGAATCGCCGGTGATCATATCATTGACCATGCTGATGAGACGGTGATCGCTTTTCTCGAAAAACAGTCTGGATGTTCGAAAAAACGGGTGCTGATCCAAAAAAATGATCTCCTTTATGTTCTTTTCTGAGCCATGGGCCCGAACCCAATATTTTTCAACGGATTACCCTTTGCCATCCATATTTTTATGCGGCATTGCCTATGTTTGCAATCGGTTTTTGATAAATCAGCCAGAAAAGCGCCATCGCAAAAATGGCCCCCAGGCCGTCGGCAAGCATGTCTTTTTGTGCGTCCCATATATCGCCCTGGGAGCCCAGAACTGCGATACCGGCGGACGGGTCGGCGGACACTGCGTATTGCCATTCGAATATCTCATAGACGGCGGCGGTGGTGAAAATGGCGAAAATCGGAAATAAAATCAGAACCCACCGGGAGCGGACAAGGGACCGGAACAGGAGAAATTCAGCGATGGCATAAGCATAGAACCCCACGCTGAAATGGGCCATGCGGTCATAATGATTTCTTGAAAACCCGAAAAAATTGGTGACCAGGTCAAAGGGCACCCGCTCAAAGGTATAGTGGCCGCCGATGGTGTGGAAAATAACGAGGCAGGCCATCAGGATATAGCTCAGCGGGGTGAAGGTATAATATTTTGAAATTACAGCAATCGTCGCCACGATTATAAGAATCGGGAGGTTCTCGGCCCACCACACGGTGCGGGAGTAGGGGTTAATGGCGCAAATTGTGAATACGATCACATAGAGGGCAAAAAGAATGATGGGGGTGAGTTTTTTCATTTTGATCCATTTTGGTTGGAGGTATAAAACGCCTTGCTCACTGGGCGCGGCTTTTTGGCCCGAATCCAGTGGAGCAAAATGTTAGGCCGTGGCCAGCTGAATACGCCGATTACGTGCATTGATGAACGCAACAGCATCGTCACGGTACGCCCGGTATTCATCGGTGCCCCTTGGCACTGGCGAACTCCTAAAGTTGTCATAGGGTTTTGAAATCTTGACCTCAAGGCCTTTCCCGCCGTCGATTACAAGGTCATGTAGCAGAAAAAACTCAACGTAGCCACGGAAGTCGGCGAAGAGCATGAAGAAGTCAGAATACCGACGCAGCACATCACTCAATGGGCTCACTTCGCTGGCATAGTGTCTGCGTATGCATTCCAAGGTAAGGTCGAACCGGTCTTTGACGAGCGGGTGGAACCCGCGAGCGCCGTTAATCGTCATTCTCCCGTCAATTTTGTTTCTTGGAAATATCATCATTCCACCAATCGTGTATCCGATCGTGTTAAAAGCCTCGATTTCCGCTTCCGGTACAAGCGCCTTGATCTGCGGGACCTTCCGAAAGGACGGAATCACAGTATCGCTAGCCAAGAAGAACTCGCCCAGCCCCGATCGGTGGTGCAAATAACAATTCGCCCTTGTGTCGCTGAGGTCAAAAGGGGTCCCTGCAGGCAAGGGTTTGCTCCAAAGAAGTTTGTGGTAGCGACGTAACGTCGGGCTGGCGACGTCCGGATCTTTTCCTTTAGGAGTATCTCTCCGAAAGTCAAACGCGATGTCGATTCTATCTTTCATTTCTATCACGCTTGTGGCCGAACCATAGTTTATGTGGTTTCCCGATAAAAACACTTTTCCATTTTGCTTCCAGATAACACACACTCTGAAAAAAAATTAATATTTTATATTTTCGGAATGTTATAGCTGTATTAAATCTCTTTCTGTAAATTATCAGGAAATCAGATAATACACATCGAATGTTGTCTCACAGGAGCCCACAGGGTTTTCACCCTGGTTGAAAGCATGGGTGTAAACCACTCTTAATTCGGAAGAGACAACGCTTCCGTGTATCCGACTTTTATCATTTTAACAGATAAAAAACCATTTTTATTTCAATGGGTTCAAATTGAATGGCAGTTTTATGCACTGTCCCGGATCAGCGCCTCACGAAAGTTGGCTCTTTTCAGAATGCCGTTTTATTTTTCACCGCAAAAGAACGCAAAAAACGCGAAAGAAAAATTATTTTTTCTTTCTTTAAAAAAGCAGGTTCCTTCTTTGTTTTGAAGTCCGTTGAATGAAAAAAATGGTTTTTCCATCGATAAAATGCTAAAAAGCGGTTACGCAAAAGGGGGAAGCGCCGCAAAAACCGGAATGTCTTTCATCGAGTCACCGGAACAGGAATTGGTTTTAAAGGGACGCAGCCCTGGACCCATGCGACCGCTGTCATGCATATGAATTGACTGTTAATCCAAACACCCAAAAAAACGGAGGGACCTGCGCATGTTCAAGGAATTTAAAGCATTTGCAATGAGGGGCAATGTGGTCGACATGGCCGTTGGTATCATCATCGGCGGGGCGTTCGGCACCATCGTGAAGAGCCTTGTGGACGACGTGCTGATGCCGCCCATCGGACTGATGCTCGGTGGCGTGGATTTTTCGGACCTGTTTGTAACCTTGAAACAGGGCGCCACCGCCGGCCCTTACGCAACACTTGCGATTGCCAAATCTGCCGGTGCCGTGACCATGAATGTGGGCCTTTTTATGAATGCCGTCATCAGTTTTCTGATCGTGGCGTTTGCGGTGTTTCTGCTGATCAAGGCGATCAACAAGCTCCAGTTCAGCAAGGAAGCGCCGGCTGCGGCCACAACAAAAGATTGTCCGCGCTGTTTTTCCGCCATCCCCATCAAGGCCACACGCTGCCCGAACTGCACATCGGAATTGAAGTAATATTAGTTGGTTGTATAAAGCAGGAGATGGGAACAAAGCATCATGTTTGAATGGATTACCAGCCCGGAGGCGTGGATTGCGCTGGGCACACTGACCGCCCTGGAAATTGTTCTGGGCATCGACAATATTATTTTTATTTCCATACTGGTGGGCCGCTTGCCGGAAAAACAGCGGAATTTCGCCAGGAATACGGGGCTTGGGCTGGCGATGGCCAGCCGTCTGGTCCTTCTGTTTTCCATTGCCTGGGTGGTGGGACTTACCACCCCCTGGTTTACGGTGCTGACCCAGGAAATTTCCGGCCGTGATGTGATATTAATCGGCGGCGGTTTGTTCCTGCTGGCCAAGGCCACCCATGAAATCCATTCCAGCCTGGAGGGAGTTGCGGAAGATAGCTCCCAGCCGGTCGCCGGGAGCATTGGCGCAGTCCTGCTCCAGATAGCGGTTCTGGATCTTGTGTTTTCCCTGGATTCCGTTATTACTGCCGTGGGGCTGGCCCAGCATGTGGCCATCATGGCCATCGCCATTATTCTTGCCGTGGGGGTCATGCTGTTTGCCGCAAAATCCATCGGCCAGTTTGTGGAAGACCACCCGACCATTAAAATTCTGGCGTTGTCGTTTCTGATTCTTGTGGGCGTCACCCTGATGGTGGAAGGGTTTGATGTGCATGTTCCCAAAGGATATATTTATTTTGCCATGGCGTTTTCCGTGGCGGTGGAAATGCTTAATTTGCGGATGCGGAAAAAACAGTCGCCCATCCGGCTGCATAAAAAGATGGCAGACAATTAACACATTTAAACAATCACAGGGAGTATCAATGAAGAAGTGTTCTTTTAATGCTGAAAAAAAATGTAACCTGCGAATGGGTCTGGGTTTTGCCGGATTGCTGATTCTTTTAGCGGTTTTCGGGACCGCGCCACCGGCTGTTGCGGACGATTCCCCGGCGAACGCCGTAAACGCGCCGACGGTCACCATCAGGGGGTCTATTTCAAATATTAATGATATCGGGGGGTATGTTGTCAACGGGTCCTGCTTACAGCTTTATCCCTGCGAGACTACGGGAATTCTCAAACTGCAATTGGACAAACAGGGCATGCCGATTCAGCCTGATGTGGCACCTGATCAAAAATACTATCAGGACGCGCTTGGTCGGTTGGTTCCCCTATCCGAACTGCCTCTGACCGCGTTTCCGGATTTCGGGTCTTTTTCTTTCAATAAAGTTAAAGAGCTGACGCCTGGTGGCTGCTATAAAATCTGTGTGAAAATGCTCGATAACCCCTATCCCGGATTTGTCCCGCTGGCAGGCCCGGACGGGAAAACCCGTGAAATTATTATTCCGGAAATCAAGGAATCCGGCTCGCCCCAGGATATTTTGATTGATCTGACCAAGGAAACTTTGATCGTTCCCGATCCTGCGACGCTGTCACAAAATTCAGACAAGAAAGACAATAAACCGGCAGGGAAAAAATCAGGGAACGATTTCTGGAAATAAATGGTTCCGCCTGATTCCCCTGCCAAAGGAGGAAAGAGATGGCCCTTGAGACGATTCGTGATGTTTTCATGTGGAGTTCCATCATCAATTACAGCATTCTTCTGGTGTGGTTTCTGGTGTTTGCCCTGGCCCATGACTGGATGCACACATTGCACGGCAAATGGTTTAAATTGCGCCGGGAACAATTTGACGCGGTTCACTATTCGGGCATGGCAGGATTTAAATTATTGATTTTGATTTTTAATGTAACGCCCTATGTGTCGCTTGTCATTGTTGGATAGCCCCCTTCAATCTGAAACCTGACTTTTTTACAATTTGTGCTGATTCATTTTGAAAAAGGGGGTTTTTCCTTTTTTTGAATCCGGAAAAAAACATTTCCTTTTTCATCCGGATCGTCAAATTTCCGCCCACGAAAACACGCCTGGATTTAAAAAAGAATGGCAGATTCTGGCGGTTTTCAGGGTTTCCTTGTGTAACACATTGATCAGGGCCATGGAAAGACCGGCTGCGGCCAGCATCGGAAGAAACGCGCATTCAAGCCGCCTTTTGGTGTCTGTCGGCAGGCTGCCGGTGGCCAGGTTGGAAATGCCGGCAATGGTCCGGACGGGAAAACCCAGAAGTTCCGGCAGCAGCCGGATTACCGATAGTATGCCCCGGTTGTGCCGCATGCCGTCCTCCCAGATGAGCGGCGCAACCACCGGATCGATGATCAACTGCTCATTCTCCAGCCCGGCTTTTTTAAATGCATCAAAAAGTTCCAGGGCCACCTGGATGCAGTCAGCTTCATCAACCGGCACCTGACTGTTGGGGAATAAAAGATAACCTATAATATCCGAATGATATTTTTTCGCGAGGGGCAAAATGCCTGAAAGCTTCCGGGGTTCCAGGGAAAATCCGTTGATGATGGTTTTATTTTTACTGGTGATGAGCCCGGCTTCCAGCGCTTTTGGGTTGGAAGTGTCCAAAATCAGGGGAAGGGTTGTCTCCGACTGAACGGTTTCCACCAGAAACGTCATTTTTTCTTCCGGACAACGCGATAAGGGGCCGGAATTAATGTCAATGGCTTGAGCACCGGCAGCCACGCACCGGGCCGCCAGTTCACGAATGGGCCCGGGGTCCATCTGGTCAAGGGCCGCCTGAATCGAGCGGTTTGTGATCCGAAGGTTATCTGCGGCAATCAGCATATTAAAAATCCGGAAAATCCAAAAAGAAAAAACGGTTTATCCGATGACATGAGAACACAGCAGCGGATAAACCGTAAAAAAATTTAAATACGTTGAAACGATGATTCGGCGGTTTTACCAGTTTTCGGCAAGCAGTTCAAAAAATTCCCTGGGATGCACACAGGCCGGGCATTTGTCCGGGGCTTCCGTTCCTGTATGCACATATCCGCAGTTCATGCAGCGCCAGACAGCCTGGTCTTTCCGCTTGAAAACCCGGTCAGCCTGTATGTTGGCAGCCAGTTCACGATAACGCTTTTCGTGCTGTTTTTCCGAAACGGATATGGCGTCCCAGGTGTCTGCCGCGCGCTCAAATCCTTCCTCCCGGGCGATTTTTGCAAAAGACGGGTATAATTGTGAATGCTCAAATTTTTCCCCATCCGCTGCCGCGATCAGATTGTCATAGGTGCTTTTGATGACCCCGGAAGGAAAGCTGCCGGTGATTTCCAGTTCGCCCCCGTTAAAAAATTTAAAAAACCGAAGGGCGTGTTCACATTCCTGGTCGGCTGTTTCTTCAAAAATATCGGATATCTGAATAAATCCGTCATCCACGGCCTGCCGGCTGAAGTATGTGTACCGGTTCCTTGCCTGGGACTCACCCGCAAATGACAACATCAGATTTCTGGCGGTCCGGCTTTCCCTGAACTTGATCATGGCGTCCACCTTTTTATAAAAACTATAGGATTATTAATCTTCAATTATTTCAATAGCATCAGCGCCGCATTCAGCCGCCGCCTGTCTGACAAGCGCTTTGTATTCATTGGGAATATTATTAAATTTAACGATAGATAACAGTTGATCTTCGTCATATTCAAATACTTCGGGACAGAGCTTGTTGCAGTTGCGGTCGCCCATACATTGCTTGGTAATGGTTGCTTTCATGAATTTCTCCTGTGATGTTTAAGGTTTAAATTATTGGAATGAAGGATTTTAATTGACGGATAACGAGACAAAAATTAACCGAAACCCGCAGCGTTTACAAGCGTTAATTTTGGTTTCAGGCAAAGTCGCCTCAAACCATTTCAATAGCAGGCAATTGGGGTTAAAACCAGATGCGAAATCGAAAGCCTCTGTTTTTAAGAAAGTCATCTCAGGGCGGATGGTAATAATGGTTGCTTTCTAAGCTAAAATGCTGATATTTAATTAATTTCATAACAAAATCGTTTACAGGAGCATTAAAATTAAAGCAGGTGGAAAGTTATCATGAATCAAAACCGCCAATGCCGGACGACTGCCGGCCCATCGGGCCAAAAGGCCGCGTTGCGCATTACCAACCTGTGTAAAACGTTTGGTAAAAAAGAGGTTCTTAAAAATCTGAATTTTGAGGTGCCGAAAGGCGGAATTACCGGGTTTCTGGGCCCAAACGGCGCCGGAAAGTCGACAACCATCAAAATAATCGCCGGGCTCGTGGCGCCGACATCCGGAACCGTTGAAATCGAAGGCGTGCCCATGAACGGCAATTCATCGGCAGTTTTTCAAAAGCTCGGCATCATGTTCGAGGCCCCGGCGTTTTATAATTACCTGACAGCCCGACAGAATTTTGTGCTGTTAACCCGGCTGCAGCAGAACAGAGCCGTTGATATCGATCACATCCTGAAAATCGTCGGATTATCCGGATCAGCGGATGTCAAAGTGGGCGAATTTTCCCAGGGCATGCGCCAGCGTTTAGGGATCGGCCAGGCCCTTCTGGTGCAGCCCGAATTTCTGATTCTGGATGAGCCCACCAACGCGCTGGATCCGCTGGGAAGAAAGGAAATGAAAAACCTGATCCTGCACCTGGCCCAGACGGAAAAAATGACCATCTTTATTTCTTCCCACCTGCTTTCGGAAATCGAGCAAATCTGCACGCACGCGGTCATTATTCACGAGGGCAGGATTTTGGCCGCAGATGCCATCAACGCACTGAGAGAACACGGCATTCAGACCCTGGAAGATTATTTTCTGGAGCTGATCGAAAAGGAAAATCAATGCTAAGATTGTCCAGCCTTCCCCTTTCTCTGGTCGTTTTTTTCTATTGCCTGCTTTGTCTGCCCTTGCTGTCGAATGCGAATAAAGATTTTTTTACGGTTTATGATTTAAAGGTCGAAGGCGATTATATCGATTGCGTCATTGACGACTTAAACGGGGATGGCTTAAACGACGGCCTGTTTTTTCATTCGGTGCGGAACGCTGGAAAAGTCACCCGGTTTTTTTCCGTTTTTTATCAGGACAAACAGGGGGTTAATCAACAGGCGGACTATCGGTTTGAAATCGCTCCCCAGGCGGTGGTGTATGATGTGGCGGATGTTGATCCGGGTCCGGGCAAGGAAATTCTTTTTTTTGAGGACAAGGGGCTTTTTTATTACAAAATGGTTGATGGGGGCTACGATGCAACCCCGGTTCTGCTTTTTGAAACGCCATCCATTTTTAAGCTGCCGGATCAGGTCTTTCTGGAACGGCTGGATTTTGCCCGCGATCTTAACCGGGACGGGGTTGAGGAAATCATGATCCCGCAATTTCATCAGTATGTCATTTACAGCAAACAATCAGCAGGCACATACGCGATTTCCGCAACACTGGATTGTCCGGTGCAAAACAGCATCAAGTCGTTGATGGGCGTGAGCCGGACGCTGATTTCCACGTTTCTGACGCCCAATACCATTATTTTTGACTACAACCGGGACCAGCGAAACGACATTGTCACCGTCCATGATAATTACCTTAAAATATTTTTTCAAAACAACGCCGGAGAATTTTCAAATACCGATGCCGCTGTCGTTCATTTTGATTTCGACTTAACCCAGGCATATTCTTCCATCAGCGGTCCCGGCCAACTGCACGAACGCGACCGGCTGAAGGATAAAATCGGGATCACCTCCTTAACCGATCTGAATAATGACGGACTGCTGGATATGATCATTGAAAAATTTTCAATGAAGGACGGGGCGTTAAATCCCAAAAAACAGTTCCAGATCTATTTTGGCCGGCAAAATTTGGAAAATCCGCACCAAGGCGGGATTTTTAATAACGTGCCGGACCATATCATTATCAACCGCGGGCTCCAGATTTACAGCAAGATCGGAGACCTGAACAATGACGGCAAAATGGATATCTACATACCGATCATTGAAATAGGGGTATTGAATTTTATTTCAATGCTGGTCACGGGCGATATCGAAGTAACGGTTCTCTGGTATGTCATGGACGATTCCGGCCGGTACCGTATAAAACCCGATTTTGAACTGGGAGTGACGTTTGAGCTGGACACAAAGGGAAGAAAATTTCCGGTATCCAATATCGACGGAGATTATAACGGAGACGGGCGCAAGGATTTTCTGCGGTCACAAAACGGGAAGCTTATGATTCATTATGCGCCGGATGACGGCGTACCAAAAGAAACAGCAGATGTTGAATTTGAAATCGAAATTCCGGACAATGGCCTGATGGTCTCGCCCGGCATGGTAAATGCCGATTCCAAAAGTGATGTAATCATGATTTTTGTACCCACGGTCGGAACGGAAGAAAAGGGGAAAGTGAAGATTCTTGTAACCAGTTAAAGCCTCAATGAGAAAACCATGACCCAATTAAAGACACTGATAAAAATCGAATTGGAAAAAATAATCCGGAAGAAGACAACGTTCTGGATTGCGTTCATTATTCTGGCCATTCAGATCGCGGCCGCTTTTTTCGAACATTCCGAGCGTATGGCCAGTGATGATTTGGGCACCGGCTTCCAGGTCGCTGTCTTTTCGCTTAAAATCTGCCTCCAGTTGCTGGCATTGATTCTTTTGGTCTTGTCTTCCATGACCCTTTCCGAAGAAATCGCCACCGGAACCGCTAAACTCATTTTGGTTCGGGGGGTTAAGCGACGCGATTTCATTTTAGGAAAATTCATTGCCCTGGTTTATGTAAGCACCGTGCTGGTGGTATTCTATCATTTGGTCGGGATCCTGCTGGGGCATTTTCTGGGCGGTTTGGTGGCCATCAGGGAAGGGGAGTTCCTCTTGTTTTCCGCCGCAGACCTGTTCAAAGGGTTTTTCGGCGGGATGTTTTTAACCCTTTGCGCTGTTGTTGCCCTGGTTGCTCTGGGCTGTTTTGTTTCCATCCTGATCAAAGGCTCCGGCGGCGCTGTCGGAACCGGTCTTGTCATCTATTTTTTTATGCAGATATTGTCCCAGATGGACTTGTTTCAAAAATACCTTTTCACGAACTACCTGTTTCTGCCCATCGACAATATGGCCAAGCTATCGGAAGGAATTTATGTGGATTGGGCCCGGTATTTCTGGTGGACTGTCGGCGTTTCGTCTGCTTCCGCCCTGGCTTTTCTCCTGTTAAGTATTCTCCTTTTTAACAAACGGGATGTCTGGCATTAACCGCCTCGTTTACCGCATATCCCGTTTCTGACCCGTACACGCCAGAACGCTGGCCCACAGACGGCTGTCCGGATCAATGGTTTTGCGGCGGCTCGCGGCAAGCGAAATAGGCAGGTGGGTGAACTCGCGTTTCCAGTAACCGATGACGATATTGGTGCGGCCGCTCATGCCCGCATGCACTGCGTTGTGGGCCATGAGCAGACAGAGCGCAGAATCATGAGGGCTGGCAGGCACGCTGCGGATCATGTAACTGGGATCGATATATTTTAACGTCACTTCCATGCCGCACTTGTCGGAATAGGCTTTGATCTCGTCTTTCAAAAAAGTGCCGATGTCCATCAGACGGAGATTGCCGGAAGAATCCCGGGCATCGGTGGTTTTCATGAGGCTCTGGCCCGCCCCTTCACCCACCACCACCACCGCATGCCCTCTTTGTTCAAGTCGTTCCTTAAGCGCTTTTAAAAACCCCTCAAGGGTGAATTCACTTTCCGGAATCAGGCAAAAATTCACATCACTGTTGGCCAGCGTGGCAAAGGCGGCGATAAAGCCGGAATGCCGCCCCATGAGTTTTACCAGGCCCACGCCGTTTCTGGCGCCCAGCGCTTCCATATGGGCCGAATAAATCGCATTTCGGGACTCGTACACAGCGGTCTCGAAGCCGAAAGACTGGTCAACGAAGCCGATATCATTGTCAATGGTTTTGGGGATTCCGATGACACTGATCTTGAGCCGTCTTTTTTCCACCTCCTCGGCAATGGCCTGGGCCCCGCGCAGGGTGCCGTCGCCGCCGATGGTAAACAGGATGCCCACGTTCATCTGCTCCAGAGTATCCACCATTTCACCCACATCCTGAGGCCCCCTGGATGATCCTAAAATCGTCCCCCCTTTTGCATGAATATCTTCAACCATGGACGGCGTCAATTCAAAGGGCGTATGCCCGTACCGGTAGGAAAGCCCCTCAAACCCGTACCGGAATCCGAAGACCGTGCGGACCCCGTAGTGATGAAACAGGCTGAGCACAATAGAACGGATGACATCGTTCAACCCGGGGCACAGACCGCCGCAGGTGACAATGCCGCATTTGAGCTTTGACGGATCAAAATAAATCTTTTCCCTGGCGCCGGCCATCTCAAAACTCAAAGGCGTTTTGCCGGCACTGATGCAGGCGCTGATTTTTTTTGCACTGGAATGATACAATACCCGCTCATCATCGCTGACAAACGGCATTCCCTTCATGGGTGACGGTATCCGGCACTCGCCTAATTTCTGGACATGGGTTGTTAATTCGGTGTGTTGCATGAATACCTCCTGGAATATCCGCGACCGGTTTTGCCGTTGACCGAACCGCCGCTTTTAGTGAAGGGCTGTTTTGCCCGATATTTACCGGCCTGCTCAAAAATGCCTTTGAGCAGTTTTCTTTTTCCCTAAAATGGACCAATAGAGTTTGAGCCCCATGATGCGAAAGTATTCAATGTCCTGAATTTCGCATCCGGACCCGCGAACAAGCTGCGCATAATCACGAACCGGATGCAGGGCCGCTTCGGTGGTTTTGCTATAAATTAAAATGGCAAGGTACCAGTTTAATCTCTGTAACAGTCCCGCAACCCCTTTTTCCGGAAGCATAAATTCGTCTACAGCAGAATATCCTCCATCAAAAAAATTTGAGCTCTACCAGAAAGTAAAAAAACACGGCGCTTCCTAAATAAAGCTGCATCACCAGTGAGGCTGCAGGAAATTTGTACCAGTTGGAAAGCTTACTGGTGTACTGATACGCAAAATAGGCGGTGAGCCCGAAAAGGATCTTCGGCACGATGATATAAACGGGCACATGGCCGATCATGTTCACATTTTGTGAATACCAGGCGGGAAGGAACCGGAAAAGCTGATCGGACAGAGTGAAAATGATAAAGGACGCAAGGGATGCGGCCGCATAGGCTGCCTTTGAGGAGTAGCGGATATACATCCGTTCGCCGATAAAGACAATGATAAACACCGGTATCGTCCATAGGCCGGCCATATAAGCCGATACGGTGCCGATCTTGAACAAGCCGTCATGCGGGAACACCAGCACGTCAAGATATTTGGAAAGGAACCAGTCCGGAAAGACCATGAGCAGGCTCAGGATAAACGAAAACAGCCAGAGATTCAGCCATTCCCTGTCTCTGCGAAACAGGCCCCAAAGCGGCACCATCAGGTTGTAGATGATCACAAGGGCCATTATGCGAACACCGGTGGCTTGTTTTAACGGAAATAACAGCACCATTGCGCAGATCAGTGCAAAAATAACGTGAACGACAATCGCATCCTTTTCATTGTCCTGAAAGATTTCCAAAGTTTCATCTTTCGTATCCGCTGCGAGCATCTTTTATATCCTTCCTGGGTCCCATGACCTTCCGTGGAGAAATGCAAAACCTTCCTTCAACAGCGCTCCTTATCCTGGAGATTGTCCATGCCAGTTGTAGAAGAGTACCATTTCCCTTTTATCGTTCCATCTGATGATATTTGTAAGTATGCTGTCCCCCGAAATCCGAATTCTGAACGCATTAATATCCAGATAAAAATGCAGAAATTCGATTCAGGGTCCGATCTAAACCAGGAGCATTTTGACGAGCTTGATCAATATCCCATCGAGTAGTAACAAAATGAATAAAATGAAAATTATACAATGGTCCTATTGAAGCCGGTGGGTGAGGACTTGGTATAACCCTTTTAAATGATTACTCCGCCGTTTTTACGGGAATCATTTTATTTTTCTGCAAATCCTCAATAACCGCGCTTATCACTTCATCCATCATTTTATATCCGGAATCGACATCCCATGTTTTCGATTCCCCGGACCACATGAGCTGTTCGGTTTTGACATCATATAAATTGGTTTGCAGCCGGACAACGGTATCCGTAGAGGTGTATCCCGGCGAGTTCACATACCCGAAAACAGAGCCGTAATAGCCGTAAAAACCGGTCATGGTGCGCGTGCCCTGGGTCTGGATGAATTTATCTTCAATGCTTTTCACGTGCGTCACAATCACCGCGTCATTATGAAATTTTTTTACAATATCTATAATATCCGCTTTTTCAAGTTGCAAGTCCGGTGGAATAGATATCTCTTCCGCACTTGACACAGCTTCAACCCCGGCGGCTTTCAATCGCGCGACAAACTTATTTTCAAAGGATATTCTTTTGTCATGTTTATTTGCAATCCCGATGACCAGAATGTTGGACACCGGCTTACCGATAAACTTCTCATTGACCTGCTTTTGGGTCAGTTTGGTTCCTGAACATGAAATAATAAAAAAAATCAAAATAAAGCAAAAGGTTTTGACAGGAAAGCATTTCATCAACGGTTCTCCAATAAAAAAATCGGGTTATCTGCTTTAGGCGCTTTGCTTTTTTCCGAGAATAGACCAATAGAGCTTGAGCCCCATGATGCGAAAGTATTCAATGTCCTGGATATCGCATCCGGACCCGCGAACAAGTTGCGCATAATCATGAACAGGATGCAATGCTGCTTCGGTGGTTACGCTATAAAACAGAATGGCAAGATACCAGTTTAATTTCTGTAATAGTCCCGCAACCCCTTTTTCCGGAAGCATAAATTCGCCTACAGCAAAATATCCTCCCGGTTTGACGAGGGCAGCCAGATGATTTGCCACTTCATCCACCCGTTTTTCAGGAAACACATTCAGGAAAAAATTGGCCAAAACCATATCGTATTTTTCTGTATCCTGCATGTTGAAAATATCATCATTAATGCATTCCATGGAACCGCTGATGTCCGCGCACTTATCCAGCCGGGCGTTTAAATGCTTGAGCATGGTTGCTGAAAGATCCACCGCCGTCACATCAACCCCCATTTGTGCGGCCCGGATCGCTTCGGTCCCATGTCCGGCGCCTGCCACTAGCAGCTTTTGACCGGGCTTCAAATGCTTCAACATGGTTGACTTGCACCTCGGGATTCGCCCTAAGCTATAGATATTCCCGGTGAATTCATATTGAAACCCGACCCACTTATACCCATCTTTCATGTTAAATCCTCTTTTTAAATGAATCTGTGTTTACTTGTGCCGCCGGTAAGCAGGGTTGCAGCGACGGTGGCAGCCAGCGTCCCGTTAGCGAACTGAGCCCCGCGGCTACGGCAGGAAGTTGCTGGAACCGTCGATGCACCCGATGGGAGTATACCATGAAACAAACAGAAGTAAATTGATTTGCCAAACGCTATCAACGTCACCTGAAATTACTCTATATTCAAGGCAAGCCTCAGAAAACCATTGATGCTTATTTTCGGCCTGTCCGCCGGGTCCGCAGTTATTTTGATGGCTGTCCCGGCAAATTATGCGGCCCCATAAATCTGCATGAATAGGCTTGCTCCTCATCATTCATCATGTTATTTCTACAAATTTTTTGGAGTCATAACATGATCCACCTGACGAATATCACCAAACAGCATGGAGATCGAATTCTTTTTAAAAATGCAAGCTTACAGATCCAGGCCGGTTCGCGCACCGGACTGGTCGGTCCCAATGGGGCCGGTAAAACAACCCTCTTCCGCCTGATTACCGGAACGGAGGCCGCTGACAGCGGCGATATCTCCTGCAGAAAAAAAATAAATGTCGGGTATTTCTCCCAGGATGTGGGGGACATGTCCGGCCGGTCAGCCCTTGAAGAGGTCATGTCTGAATCCGGGGATGTGGTTCGTCTGGGTCATGAGATCCGTGAAATGGAAATCGCCATGGCCACCCCGATGAGTGATGATGACATGGCGGCACTTCTTGAACGATACGGCAATGCCGTGGAGGAATTTGAACATCAAGGCGGCTACGACCTGGAATCCCGGGCCCAGGCAGTGCTGACCGGCCTTGGTATCGGCCCGGACGATTATAACCATCCGGTGGAGTCATTCAGCGGCGGCTGGAAAATGCGGATTGCCCTGGCAAAGATACTGACGTTGAATCCGGAGGTTCTCCTGCTTGACGAACCCACCAATCATCTGGACGTGGAATCGATTGTCTGGCTGGAAGAATGGCTTGCCGGTGAATTCAAAGGCGCGCTTCTCATGACCTGCCATGATCATGATTTTATGAACCGGATCGTTCACCGGATTATCGAAGTGGCCAACAAAACCATAACCACCTACTCCGGAAACTACGATTTTTACTTGCGTGAACGTGAAATCAGGAGAGAACAGCTTCAGGCCAGTTTTCGCCGCCAGCAGGAAATGCTGGCCAAAGAAGAGGATTTTATCAATCGTTTTGCAGCGCGTGTTTCACATGCCGCCCAGGTACAGTCCCGCATTAAAAAACTGGAAAAAATCGAACGCATCGAATTGCCTCCGGAACAAAAAATCATCAGATTTGAGTTTGCCGATCCACCACGCACCGGAGATGATGTCGTTCGTATAAAAAACCTGGGCAAAACATGGCCCCTGCCGGATGGCGGAACAAAATCGGTGTTTGGCGGGATTTCCGGCGTGATCAGTCGCCAGGAGAAGATTGCGGTGGTGGGTGTCAATGGGGCCGGCAAGTCAACCTTTCTTAAAGTTCTGGCAGAACAAACCGAAGCCACAACCGGTACGACCCGGATAGGGGCCAATGTCGCCCCGGGCTATTTCAGTCAGCATGCCATGGATATTCTTGATCCCCAAAAAACCGTGTTTGAAACCGTTGCCGATACCATTCCGGAAGCAGGCATCGGCGTGGTGCGCAATCTGTGTGCCGCCTTTCTCTTTCAGGGAGACGACGTTGATAAGCGGATCAGTATTCTCTCGGGTGGCGAAAAAAGCCGGATTGTCCTGGCGACATTGCTTGCCCGCCCCCTTAATTTCCTGATATTGGACGAACCCACCAACCATCTGGACATCCAGTCCCGGGAGATTCTTTTAGCGGCCCTGCAAAAATTTACCGGCACGGTGGTTCTGGTCAGCCATGACAGATATTTCCTCCGGTCCCTCGTAGGGCGTGTCTTTGAGATAGACCACGGGGAAATGATCATTTATGAGGGAAATTATGAATATTATCTGTCCAAAACAAGTAAAGATCGCCGGATTCAGTAGTTTAAGCCGTATCTTAACTAATTGAAATAATAATAAATAGCTAAAAAGATGAAGCAGACATATCCTTTAAGGATTCTCCGTTTTTGCCCGAAATGCGGATCACCACGATTGAAAATTGCCGGTGACCATTCGTTAAACTGCAAATCATTCGGGTTTCATTTTTAGATCAATGCATGCCTATATCTATCGCTGGTCCATGGGTACAAATGCGCATTCGTCAGGTCCGCAATAATCGCCGACATAAGCGGACGACGGCCGGTAAAGCGCCGGCTTCGGTGCGGCGCCGGCGAACTGCTCTTCAATCACGTGGGCGGTCCAGCCGGCAATTCTTGAAATTGCGAACACCGGCGTGAACAGGTCAATGGGAATTCCCATGGAATAATATACCGATGCGCTGTAAAAATCGACATTGGGATAAATGTCGATGCCTTTGCGCGCCTTGAACGCGGCTTTGGTCTTTTCTTCAAGAACGGTGGACAATTCATACCATTTGGTATTGTGAATCCGCTCACCTAACTGTTTCGACATGGGGGCCAGAATCAGCGCCCGGGGATCCCCGTTTTTGTATACCGCGTGCCCGAGGCCCATGATCAGTCCCCCGCTGTCAAGTGCGTGATTAACATAATTTTCAATAGCATCAATGGAATCGATGGTGATGAGCATCTCCATGACCCGGGAATTGGCGCCGCCGTGCAATTCACCTGACAATGACCCGACGGCTGCTGAAACGGCTGCGTACATATGCGCCCGGGTGGAGGCCACTTCGCGTGCGGCAAAGGTCGAGGCATTAAATGAATGTTCGGCGTGCAGCACCAGACAAATATCAAAATCCCGGGCAGTCTGATCCTCGGGTTTTTCGCCGGTGAGCATATAAAGAAAATTGGCGGCATGGTTTAAATTCGTGTCTGGCGGCACCGGCTCCATTCCGTTTCGTATGCGATCCCAGGCGGCCACAATGGTGGGAATCTTCGCCACCAGTTTGACAGCGATATCCTCGGTGTTGTCCTTTGTCAATTTGGCCGCATCCGGATCATGATTCGCCAGCATGGCAATGGCCGCCTGAAGAACATCCATGGGAAGCGCGGTTTTGGGGCGGGTTTTAAGCGCCGCTATCAATGTTTCAGGTATTGCGCGTTCGGACGCCAGGCGTTGGCTTAAGATCTTTAATTGCGCCTGGCTGGGAAGCTTTTCAAACAGCAGAAGATGGACCAGTTCTTCATAGGTAGTATTTTTTGCGAGATCCGTAATCAGATAGCCTCTGTAAATCAGTTTGCTGGCATCACTGTCAACATGGCTGATTTTGGTGCTGGCTACGGTTACCCCTCTTAAGCCGGTATTGATAATGCTGTTGGTCTCGCTCATCTTCGCGTCTCCTTGTTTGCTGGCTATTCCTGAGTTTTTTTATATCTTTTCCTCATCCGGTCCCTGATATAAAATCGGATATAGGATACGCATCAGGTCCGCTTTCGGCAACAAATTTTCTGAAAGGGCGACCTCTTCGATACTCTGTTTGCTTTCATACGCCTTTCCCGCAATGACGGCAGCCCGGTCATAGCCGATATGCGGGACCAGGTTGGTGACAATGGCAAGACTTTTTTGAATGTTTTCGGCGCATTTTTGCTCATTGGCCGTTATTTTCGCCACGCACTTGTCTGTTAAAACCAGAGACGCGTTTGCCATTAGTTCGATAGAGGTGAGCAGATTGTAGGCGATGACCGGCAGCATGGTGTTAAGCTCGAAATATCCCCCCAGGCCGCCGATGGTGATGGCTGCGTCATGGCCGATCACCTGGGCACAAACCTGAATCATTGTCTCCGGAATGACCGGATTGATTTTACCGGGCATGATGGATGATCCGGGTTGCAGCGAAGGAAGGTTGATTTCTCCCAGGCCGCATCGCGGACCGGATGCCAGTAAGCGGATATCGTTTGAGATTTTCATTAAGCTGACGGCAATGGTTTTTAAAATCGCGCTTGCCTCCACGGCGGTATCCATCGCGCTTTGCGATTCGAAGTGATTGGGCGATTCGTAAAACGGCATTCCCGTCTCATGGGCGATTAAGGCAATCACCTGTCCGGCAAAATTCGGATGGGCATTCAATCCCGTTCCCACGGCTGTCCCGCCGAGCGCCAGCCGGCAGAGACGGTCAGTCACACCTTCCAGTCGCCGGAGTGCAAGCTCCACCTGTGCGGAATATCCGGAAAATTCCTGGCCCAGCGTCATAACAACCGCATCCTGGAGATGGGTCCTGCCAATTTTTTGGATGGATGCGAATTGTTTTGCCTTTTGATTCAGCGCATCACGGAGTGACGTTAAGGCCGGGACAAGTCTTTTGCGGATAAGGTTTAACGCAGCGATATGAATGGCGGAAGGGATCACATCGTTGCTGGATTGGCAGCAGTTGACATCATCATTGGGATGAACGGGGCCCTTGGTGTTTTTGGTTCCGGTCAAAATTTCATTGGCCCGGGTGGCGATGACTTCATTCATGTTCATGTTGGTGGACGTGCCGGAACCGGTCTGAAACACATCCACTACAAAATCATTGTCATGCTTTCCTTTCATCACTTCTGTAGCGGCTTCGGCAATGGCCCGGGCGGCGTCGGAGTGGATCAGCCCCAGTTTTTCATTGGCCTGGGCGGCACATTTTTTAATCAGCGCCAGGGTTTGGAAAAAGATTACCGGGAATTTAAGCTGAGAAATGGGGAAGTTTTCCCTGGCCCGCTGGGTTTGGGCCCCGAAATAGGCGTTTGCCGGTACAAGAACCGTTCCCAGGCTGTCTTTTTCTTCACGAAAATCCATTCCGTCCCCTTTCGCGAGCCCCTTGATTCGAATAAAAATGGATTTAAAAAATCTTGAAAATTATTGATAATATTTTGATAAATCGAAATTTTGGTTTGATTTTTTTCAATGGCGATTAAATCAATTTCGAGAAGACTTGTTTCATTTTTATTTTTTCCTTGGTATTCATAAAGTAATATATCAGTGTTCGTTTGTCCACTTCTTAACCGTATAAAATCTGATTTTAGGGGTGAGAAAATCCATGGCCGCGAAAAACACATTCCAAACCCGGGACACACTGACCGTTGACGGCAATTCCTTCACTTACTTCAGTCTGAACAAACTGGCAGATCAGCTTCAGGTTGATTTGAAACAGCTCCCCATCAGTATTCGTATCCTTATAGAGAACCTTCTCCGCCACGAAGACGGCAAACTGGTTACCCGATCTCATATCGAGGCCTTAGCCCGCTGGTCTCCTGCGCCGGAAACATCAAGTGAAATACCCTATCTGCCCGCCCGAGTATTGATGCAGGATTTCACCGGCGTACCGGCGGTTGTGGATTTGGCGGCCATGCGGGACGCGCTGGCCCGGATGGGTGGCGACCCGAAACTGATTAACCCCCGGATACCGGTCCATCTGGTCGTCGACCATTCCGTCCAGGTGGACCGGTTCGGAACAACAGGCTCATTCGCCTATAATGCTGAAAAGGAATTTGAGCGAAACCGCGAGCGTTACACTTTTTTAAAGTGGGGCCAGAAAAGCTTTGAAAATTTTAATGTGGTTCCGCCGGCAACCGGCATCTGTCACCAGGTAAACCTGGAATATTTAGCGCAGGTGGTAATGACAAGTGTCCATAACGGCGAAAAATGGATATACCCCGACACCCTTTTGGGTCTGGATTCCCACACCACCATGATTAACGGCATTGGTGTGCTGGGCTGGGGTGTCGGCGGTATTGAGGCCGAAGCGGTCATGCTGGGACAGCCCTATTACATGCTGACACCGGAAGTCATCGGATTTAAACTGACCGGCCGCCTGCCGGAAAATACCACCGCGACGGACCTGGTGCTGACCATTACTCAGATTCTGAGAAAGAAAGGAGTGGTCGGAAGGTTTATCGAGTTCTTCGGGGAGGGGTTAAGCACTTTGACTCTGCCGGATCGCGCCACCATTGCCAATATGACGCCCGAATTCGGCGCTACGACCACCTATTTCCCGGTTGACGGGCAAACACTGGATTATCTGGCGTTTACCGGAAGAACCACGGAGCAGGTTCGCCTGATTAAAACGTATCTTAAGACCCAGGGACTGTTCTGGCGCGGGGAGTTGCCGGCGTTGCAGTTTTCCGAAGTGCTATCTCTTGATTTAAACACGGTTGAGCCTTCAGTGGCCGGTCCCAAACGGCCTCATGACCGTATCCCGTTAAACCGCGTGAAAGAGGCATTTTTAGATGATTTTAAAAATATCTACAGCAAGGAACAGACCGAATTGTCTCCTCACGGGCGATGGGACGAAGAAGGAGGGGCTTTTATTGATCCGGAAACGGCTACCCCGGATTATCTGAACCGTCAACTTGTCTCTCGAAAACCCCTTGATGAGGAAAAGGTTCCGGTCCACAGGCCCTATCTGAGTTTCTATCTGGATCATGGGTCCGTCGTTATCGCCGCCATTACCAGTTGCACCAATACCTCAAACCCCTCTGTTCTGATCGGCGCCGGTCTGATGGCCAAAAAAGCCGTGGAGCAAGGCCTGCAGGTCCGGCCGTGGGTCAAAACCAGCCTGGCCCCGGGATCCAAAGTGGTCACCGATTATCTTTCCGCCGCAGGTCTCTTGCCCTATCTGGAAGCCTTGCGGTTTCATCTGGTAGCTTACGGCTGCACTACCTGCATCGGGAACAGCGGACCGCTGCAATCAGATGTGGCAAAGGTTGTAGAGGACGCTGACCTGATCGTCGCCTCGGTGTTGAGCGGAAATCGCAATTATGAGGGGCGAATCAACTCAATGACCCGGGCGAATTATCTGGCCTCTCCCATGCTCGTGATTGCTTATGCATTGGCCGGCACCATCGATATCAACATGGAAAAAGAACCCCTTGGCCATAATCCCAATAACACCCCGGTATTTTTAAAAGACATCTGGCCGAGCCATGAAGAAATTTCAGCTGCCATGAAACATTTAGATCCGGAAATGTTCCGAACGCGATACCGTAATGCCTATGAAGGAGATGAGAACTGGAAGAACCTGCCGATAACGGAAAGCGAAAGTTATCAATGGGAGGATCAGTCCACGTATATTAAAAATCCGCCGTTTTTCCAGCAGATGTCGCGGGATATCCCCGATCTTGCCGATGTCAAGTCCGCCCGGGTACTGGCTATGCTGGGGGACACCATTACAACGGACCATATTTCCCCGGCCGGTGCAATCCCCATAGATAGCCCCGCTGCCCGGTATCTTACCTTGCAGGGTGTGGCTAAAGAGGATTTTAATTCATACGGATCACGCCGGGGAAACCATGAAGTCATGATGCGCGGCACGTTCGGCAACATGCATTTAAAGAACCGATTGGCGCCGGATACGGAAGGCGGATGGACCCGGCATCTCCCCACCGGCGAGACGCTTCATATTTATGATGCGGCCATGAGATATCAACAGGAAAATACACCCTTGATTGTCATTGCCGGAAAGGAATACGGCTCCGGCAGTTCGCGGGACTGGGCGGCCAAAGGGACCATGCTGCTGGGAGTGAAAGCGGTGATCGCGGAAGGTTTTGAACGGATTCACCGGAGCAACCTCGTCGCCATGGGGGTATTGCCGCTCCAGTTTAAGACTGGAGAAACTGCTCAGTCATTAGGGCTGACCGGAGAGGAAATTTTTTATATTGAAGGCATTTCTGCTGGGTTGTCCCCGAACGGAGACCTGACCGTGCGGGCGGAAAAAACCGGCGGAAATCAGGTATTGTTTACTGTCATGAACCGCCTGGATTCTGAGGTGGAAGTCGAATATTATCAACATAACGGCATTCTGCCATATGTTCTGCGGCAGATGATTCAAAACAACATGTGAGGGTTCATGAGACATACCATAACACTTATACCCGGAGACGGTGTCGGCCCGGAAATCGCCCAGGTGGTAAAAAATTGTGTGTCGGCATTGGGCGTGGACATTGACTGGGATATCCAGCAGGCCGGCGCTTCAGTGATGGAAAAAGAGAAAACACCGCTGCCGGACCGGGTGCTGGATTCCATTGCGAAAAACAAGGTCGCGCTTAAAGGTCCGGTGGAGACGCCGGTCGGCAAAGGATTTCGAAGCGTCAACGTTCAATTGCGGAAAAATCTTGATTTGTTTGCGAACTTAAGACCCTGTAAATATTACGAAGGTGCTCGCAGCCGGATAACCGATCCTTCAGGAATTGATCTGGTCATCGTTCGTGAAAACACGGAAGATCTCTATGCCGGTATTGAATTCATGGAAAGCTGTGGCGGCGACAATCCCCTGCTCACATTCATTCGCGAGAAAGCAGGCGTGGAACTTACCTGCGACACCGGCATAAGCATCAAGCCCATTTCCATCAGCGGTTCTGAACGAATAGCGACCTTTGCATTTGAATATGCGAGAAAATATGGCCGCAAAAAAGTTACCGGCATTGACAAGGCCAATATCATGAAACTTTCAGATGGCTTGTTCATGAAGGCGGCCGAGGATGTCAGCAAAAAATATCCGGATATCATATATGAGCACAAACTGGTTGATAACATGTGCATGCAGCTTGTCCAGTTCCCGGAGAAATATGATGTGCTTGTGCTCCCAAATCTCTATGGTGATATTATATCCGATCTTGCGGCAGGCCTTATCGGCGGACTCGGCGTCGCACCGGGCGCAAATATGGGGAATGAGTATGCCGTATTTGAGGCGACCCACGGCAGCGCACCGGACATTGCCGGCCAGGATAAGGCCAATCCGGTGGGCATGCTTCTGTCTGCGGTCCTGATGCTATCGCACATCAATGAAGCGGATGCTGCCCACCAGCTTGAACGGGCTGTCGCAGACGTGGTCCGGGAAGGAGCGTCTGTCACGGGTGATTTGAAAAGCAAAAATGACCTTCGTCCCCCTGTCGGCACCCGGGAGATGGGAGAGGCGATTGTGAAAAAAATAATCGCTTCATAAGCGGTTTCAGAAACCTTAACTTTTAGACAGTTGCAAGTTTTCCGGATAAGGAGACCGTCATTTTACCGGTTACGCCTTTAAATGCATTTCCGGTTGCCATATGGCAGTTCGGCACTGTACCCTATGCGGAAGCGCTTTGCCTTCAGCAGGATGCCATTGTCGGGCGGGAAAAGAATGCCATACCGGATACGCTGATTCTGCTTGAGCACCCGCCCACGTATACCCTCGGTTTGCGTGGGAAAGACAGCCATTTCCGTGTCCCCTCAAAGTTGCTTGGTCAAACAGGAAGCCCGGTGTTCCGGGTGGATCGCGGAGGAGATGTAACCTTCCATGGCCCCGGACAATTGGTAGGGTATCCGATCATCGATATTGCTGCCCGTGGCGGCGATATCCGGCAATATGTCCGTCAACTGGAAGATATGATTATTGCCGTTCTTGCGGCATTTTATATCGATGCCCGCCATCTGACCGGATATCCCGGTGTCTGGGCCGGTGAGAAAAAAATCGCGGCCATCGGGATAAAAGTCAATGCCGCGGGGGTCACCAGTCACGGTTTTGCACTCAATGTGAATACGGATCTTGCCTGTTTCGAAAATATCTTCCCCTGCGGACTGGACCATAAAAGCGTCACCAGTATGGCGGAAATCCTGAAAAGGCCGGTTCATATGGAACCGGTGAGGACACTCGTATCCGAGACATTTATGCGGGTATTCGGCTAAATGAAGAGACATGCCAAAGAAGCTTATCCGTTGGCCAAACCCCCGTGGATACGGGTCAAGCTGCCGAAAACGGATCAGGTCCGGTTCATCCGGGATTTAAAAAACCGGCAGCATCTGCATACGGTCTGTGAATCCGCTCTGTGTCCGAATATTGGTGAATGCTGGGCAGATGGCCATGCCACGTTTTTGCTCCTGGGAGAGGGATGCACCCGGCAGTGCGCCTTCTGCGGGGTCTCAAAAAATCTCCAGCCGGCAGATGAGGCAGAACCCGAACGCGTGGCAGAAACAGTGGCTGCGATGGGACTGAAGCATGCGGTCATCACGTCAGTGACGCGCGATGACCTTTTTGATGGCGGAGCCGGGCATTTTGCAGCTATCACCCATCTTATCCGGAAAAAGTGCATGGATACGACCATCGAAGTTCTGGTTCCTGATTTTGGCGGCAGCCGCAATTCCCTCAAAACCGTCCTGGGAGCGCATCCGGATATTCTGGGCCATAACATGGAAACCGTTTGCCGGCTTTACCCGAAAGTCAGGCCGGGGGCTGACTTTAACCGGTCGCTGTCGCTGCTGAAAAGCGTGAAGGCCATTCTTCCGGATATGATCACCAAGTCGGGCATTATGGTAGGTTTAGGCGAAACAACTGATGAAATATTTGAGATCCTTCACCTGCTCAAAGCAGCCGATGTTGACATTCTGACCATCGGTCAATATTTGCGTCCCGGTCCCGGTCAATTGCCGGTTGAGCGATATTATCATCCGGATGAGTTTTTAAGGTTAAAGGAAACGGCAATAAATTTTGGGTTTCCCTGGGTTGAATCCGGCCCTCTGGTGCGAAGTTCCTATGGGGCCAAGCAGCAGGCAAGCGTCCTTTGCGGCAGGAAAAGTCGATGACGCATATACGGCAGATCCGGTTTGACAACCATCTGGGTGAACAACTGGCCGGAACCCTTGAAGAGCCGTCAAATCCGAACGGCCGGGGGATGGTTCTGGGTCATTGTTTTACCTGTTCGCGCCACACCCGGATATTAAGCGATATCAGTGAGCGTATGGCAACGCATGGATATACGGCCTTGCGGTTTGATTTTTCAGGAAACGGCCAGAGCGATGGTGTTTTTCAGGAATCGACCTATTCAAAACAGGTCCGTGAACTCCAGTGCGCCGCTGATTATCTCCGGGCAAATGCTGTTTCCGATATCCTTCTGGCCGGTCATTCAATGGGCGGCGCTGCCGCATTGCTGTGCGCCGCCCGGACAAACAAAATCGCAGGCGTGATCGCTCTTTCGGTGGGCGCTCAATTACTTTATCCGGAACGTCTTTTATCTGAAGATCAGAAAGATCATCTTTATGAAACCGGAGAGACCCGGTTTTCAAGCCGGGGACGGGAGCTTATCATTACCGAAGACTTTTTTGCAGATGCCGAAGGGCATGATCTTTTAAACGCAGTATCTGAAATCCGTTGTCCGATTCTGCTGGTTTATGGCGGGAAGGACATAACCATTGCGCCGGATTCCGGAAGACTTCTTTATGCTGCGAATCCGATGGGTGCGGAAATATTTCAGGTCGACAAAGCCGATCATATGTTCAGCACTGATGAGGACCGGAGCAAAGTGGTTGATCATGTAACGAAATGGCTGCAGAAGTTGTGAGAATCTGAGCAAAAACACCACAAAAGAGGAGCAAACTATGCCTTATTCGGGCCCCTGGAGCACGGAATATATCGAATCCCTTTATGAACGCTGGAAAAGCGATCCCAATCAGGTGGACAAGGATTGGCGGTTTTTCTTTCAGGGGTTTGAACTGGGATTTTCACAGCCGGTACAGCCTGAAGGCGCTGCCTGTGATGAAGATGCCATGCGGAAGCAGTCGCGGGTGGAAGCCCTGGTCTACCGTTACCGGGATATCGGCCATTTGATGTCCTGTCTGGATCCTCTGGAAGCCTGTCTAACCGATCATCCGCTCATCAGCCTCTCAACGTTTGGTCTGGGCGCCGATGATATGGAGAAGGCTTTTTATGTGCCGGGCCTTGCCAAAGGCAGGACGATGCCTTTAAAAGATATCCTGCAATTGATGCGCCAGACTTACTGCCGTTCCATCGGTGTGGAATACATGCATCTCCAGGATCCTCATGAACGGGAGTGGCTTCGGGAGAAGATGGAACCGTTAAAAAATGAGCCGAACCTTTTGACTGAAGAGAAAATCCGTATTCTCAATAAACTGTGCCAGGCCAAACAGTTCGAACAGTTTGTCCACAAAAGGTATCTGGGGCAGAAGCGGTTTTCCCTGGAAGGGGCCGAGGTGATCATTCCGATGATGGACGTTCTTTTTGACCGGGCCGCATCCCATGACTGCCGCGAAATCGTCCTGGGCATGTCCCATCGCGGGCGGCTGAATGTCCAGGTCAATATCATGGGAAAGCCTTATGAAGATATTTTTCGGGAATTCGAGGATCAGTATAATCCGGAAGGGGCGGTCGGCACCGGGGATGTCAAATATCATAAGGGGTTTGTGTCAAAATATACGGCCCAAAACGGGAAAACCATCGATGTGATGATGGCGAACAATCCGAGCCATCTGGAGGCGGTCAATCCGGTCGTCGAGGGAATGGCCAAGGGCCGGATCGATGCAATGGGAAAGGACGCCCGTGTTCTGCCGGTGCTGCTCCACGGCGATGCCGCATTTGCAGGCCAGGGAATCGTTGCCGAGACGCTGAACATGTCCCAGCTGGAAGGATATAAGACCGGCGGCACCATTCATATTGTCGTCAACAACCAGATCGGTTATACCACGCTGCCGGAGGACGCCCGTTCCACCCGTTATTCCACGGACATCGCCAAGGGCATAATGGTCCCCATTTTTCATGTGCACGGCGAAGATCCGGAGGCTGTGGCGCATGCGGTGCGCCTGGCTTGCGACTATCGGATGGCCTTTGCAAAGGACGTGGTCATTGATGTGGTCTGCTACCGTCTCTACGGACATAACGAGGGGGATGAACCCTATTTTACCGCGCCGCTCATGTACGACCGGATCAGGCAGCGGCCATCGTTGGATGAATTGTATGCCACCCAGCTTCTGGACGAACAGGTGCTGGATCAGACCGAATTAAATCAGATCCGGTCGGGAATTGAAACCTGCCTGACAACGGCGATTGATGCGGCAAAGGAACCGGTGAAGCACTCCTCGACGGGGAAAAATCTCCCTGATGACAATGATGATCATTCGTCGTTTTATGAGCGGGTTGCCATCGACACAGCCCTTAAAAAAGAGGATCTCCTCGCGCTGGCCCGGCAGCTTTCCAGTCTCCCCGATGGGTTCAATGTTAATCCCAAGCTGGAAAAACTGCTGGAAAAGCGCAAACAGTCGGTTGAAGAAGGGACGGGGATTGATTGGGGAAATGCCGAAACCCTGGCCTTTGCCAGCATCGTTCAGCAAGGGCAGCCGGTGAGGCTGAGCGGCGAGGACAGCCAGCGGGGCACCTTCAGCCAGCGTCACAGCGTGCTTTTTGATACCAAGACAAACGCCGAATATACGCCGATCGCAGCACTCAGCAGTCCGCCCATGTTTTATCCCATCAACAGCCTGCTTTCCGAAGCCGGAGTGCTCGGTTTTGAATACGGGTATTCGCTGGTAAGGCCGGATTGCCTGACTTTATGGGAGGCGCAATTCGGTGATTTCGTCAACAACGCCCAGGTGGTCATTGATCAGTTTATCGTCAGCGGCGAAACCAAGTGGGGCAGTAAAAGCGGGCTTACGCTCCTGCTCCCCCACGGATACGAAGGCATGGGGCCAGAACATTCCAGCGCCCGTATCGAGCGTTTTCTTCAGCTCTGCGCAAACGAGAATATCCAGGTCTGCAACCCCACAACACCGGCCCAGTATTTTCATTTGCTGCGTCGCCAGGCTATGGGCAAGGTGTTGAAGCCGCTGGTGATCATGACCCCGAAAAGCCTGCTCCGTCATCCCCTAGCCGTATCGGATATGGATGATTTTACGAAAAAACGATTTGAGGCAGTATTGGATGATCCGCTGGCAGGCAAAAATGCCGAGAAAGTGATCTTTGTCAGCGGTAAAATCTATTATGAACTTTTAAAGGCCCGCGATGACAGCCGGATAAAAAAGACCGCCATTATCCGCATCGAACAGCTCTATCCGTTTCCTCAAAAACAGATAGAGAACATCATCAACACATATAAAAAATGCCGTGAGTGGCTGTGGACCCAGGAAGAACCGGAAAACCAGGGGCCGTGGCAGTTTGTGTCCCGCTTATTTCAAAAGAATTTTTCAATAGGGTTAACCTTTATCGGGCGAGATCCATCGCCCAGTCCGGCCACCGGCTATCATCATGTCTTTGTGGAAGAACAGGAAAACATCGTCCGGAAGGCCCTGCTGGGATCGCTTTAGCGCGTAATTCATATGATAATGACCGTTTATTTAAAGGAGGCCGTATGGCGCTTGAAATAAAAATCCCCAATGTCGGCGAATCGGTTCAGGAAGCGGTGCTTGCCCAGTGGTATAAAAAAGAAGGGGATTATGTGCTGAAAGATGAGCCGCTGTTTGTCATCGAAACAGATAAAGTCACCCTGGAAGTGCCGGCGGAAGCCAGCGGCCGGCTTCATATTCTTGCAGCCGAAGGAGATACGCTTTCCATCGGCGCTGTCGTTGGCAGCATTGACACGGATGCTGTTGCGGAAAAATCGGAGACAAGGCCGGAAACCGGCAAGCCTGAGCTAAAACCCGTTCAAAAACCCAGACAGACTGAAACAGCCGTTTTTCAGGAGACAGAAAGAAAAGAAACGCCGGTTCCGCCATCAGACAGACCGGCCTCGGAGACGCCGCTACTGCCGTCCGTCCGCCGCCTGGTTTTAGAAAAGGGGCTCGATATCAAAGAAATTCAGGGGACCGGGCCTGGCGGTCGCATCACCAAGGGCGACGTCATTTTATATCTTGAATCAGGAAATCATGCGGCTGTCCAGCAACATCGGGATCAAACAGAAAAAGAAGCGGCCCCTTGCGTCATGCCGGGCCAGGAGACGGTCACGATCAAGCCCATGACACCCATCCGCAAGCGCATTGCCGAGCGCCTGCTTTCCGCCAAACAGAACACGGCCATGCTGACCACATTTAATGAAATCGACATGAGCCATGTGATGGCAATCCGGAACCGGTATAAGGATGCGTTTTTTGAAAAATACAGAGTCCGGCTGGGATTCATGTCTTTTTTTATCAAGGCGGTTGTCGAAGAGCTAAAAGAAACCCCGGACATGAACGCCCGCATCGATGGCGACAATATTGTGTATCAGCATTATTATCATATCGGTGTGGCCATTGGCGCAAAGCGCGGGCTTCTGGTGCCGGTAATCCGGAATGCCGATCAAATCAGTTTCGCCCAGGTCGAAGGGGCGATTGTCGAGTTTGCGAAAAAAATCAATGAAAACCGCATCCAATTGGAAGACCTGGAAGGCGGGACGTTTTCAATCACCAACGGTGGCATATACGGGTCGCTGCTCAGTACGCCCATTCTCAATATGCCTCAGAGCGGCATTCTGGGAATGCATAAAATCGAGGACCGGCCGATTGTCATTGAAAATGAGATCAAAATCCGGCCGATGATGTATGTGGCGCTTAGTTACGATCATCGGATTGTGGACGGTAAAACCGCCGTCACCTTTTTGCGGCGTATCAAGGAATTAATCGAAAACCCCGAACGCATCATGATGGAGATATGACATGACCCGCAATAATCAGGACAATCAATTCGATTTGGTGGTGATCGGCGCAGGCCCCGGCGGTTACGTAGCCGCAGCCCGTGCCGCACAATTGGGGATGAAGGTCGCCTGTGTCGACAGAGAAGCCCGCCTGGGCGGCGTATGTTTGAATGTCGGGTGCATTCCCAGCAAAGCATTGCTTGATTCCAGTGAATATTACGCCATGGCCCAAAGAACCTTTGCCGGCCACGGTATTCTTTTTAAAGGGCTTGATTTTAATCTTGATACCATGATGAAGCGAAAGGATGAAGTGGTCCGCGCATTAACCGATAATGTCCGGAAACTCCTTGAAGGCGGCAAGGTGACCATCATTTGCGGCACCGCAAAGCTCCTGAGCAACAACCAGGTGGGGGTCCGGCTATCCCCTGACAAATCAGGTGACAAATCTACCGGTACATCCGCAAAAACAGCTAAGGAAAGAGTGCTTGAAGCCAAAAATATTCTGCTGGCCACCGGAAGCCGGCCGATAGAAATCAAGGGCATGGAATTTGATGGTCGTTATATTGTAACATCAACGGAAGCGCTTGCCTTTGACGCGGTCCCGAAGCATCTGGTAGTCGTGGGCGGCGGGTATATCGGCCTGGAGTTGGGATCTCTCTGGTCCCGGCTGGGCGCCAAAGTGACCATCGTCGAGATGATGCCGACCATCGCCGGGACAACGGACGGCCAGATCAGCCGGACGCTGTTTCGGGTATTAAAAAATCAGGGATTGGATTTTAAATTGCAGACAAAGGTTTTAAAGACCGAGGTGAAAAAGAACATGATACGCACAACGGTGATGGGCGACGGCGACAAGAAGGAGATTCTTGAGTGTGACAGGTTGCTGGTGGCTGTGGGACGGCAGCCGTTGACCGACGGGCTGGGTCTGGACACAGTCGGAATTGCGCTTGATTCCCGGGGGGGGGTCGCAGTTGATGAATCGTATCGCACCTCTGTAAAAAATATTTATGCCATCGGCGATCTGATCGAAGGCCCGATGCTGGCGCACAAGGCATCCGCAGAGGGACGGGCGGCAGTGGAATGCATGGCGGGAATGGCCGGGGCAGTCAATTACGATGCGATGCCCGCTGTGGTCTATACCTGGCCTGAAGTGGCCTCCGTGGGGCTGACCGAAGAACAGGTAAAGGAAAGGAGTATTCCTTATTGCAAAGGGACTTATCCGTTTTCAGGGACCGGCCGGGCCCGTTGCATGGGTGAAACCGAAGGTCTGGTCAAAATATTGGCCCATGCCAAAACCGACCGTCTGCTGGGGGTGCACATCATCGGAGCCCGGGCCGCCGATATGATCGCTGAAGCCGTGCTGGCCATGGAGGCGGGCGCGTCTGCCGAAGACATCAGCCGCGTGGTGCACGGGCACCCCACGTTTGCCGAAGCTTTGCAGGAAGCCGCTATGGCGATCAGGGAATGCTCGATTTATTCATCTTGAATTCATGCGAGGACTGCTTTTTGTCCCGATTTTTTATGAGACATATTCGATATGTTTTGCAAAGCCAAGCAATTCAGCGGGGATACATTCACTATCCGTGTGCTTGTCAAAGCAATGCCCATAAATGATGACCCTTCACCTTCCATCGATAGAAATAGCTTTTTTAGGCAATTTATTGTTTTTATTCTGTAAATTAAGTTGTTTAAAAGGTTTTTTATGGAAACCTATCTCCAGTCACTCTGCTCTGTGCGCTTTAGGGGGGGTGGACAATCGTTAACAAGAAGTCAACGATGAATTTGAAGAAGGGGGAGCGGGAATGAAAAAAATCGGGAACGTTCCTGCCGAATGGGGGTCATTAAATACTTTAAAACCACTTTCTAAACGCCAGGTTGATGAAAAGGCCAAAGACCTGTTGTCTCAAATGACTCTCAAGGAAAAAATTCATCAAATGTCCGGGGACATCCCCCTTGTTTCGGGTGTTATTGAGATGCAGCTGGCATACAACAAACGGCCCTATCCGGCCGGGGAAAATATTCGGCTCGGTATACCGGGCATCCGCTTTTCTGACGGACCCCGCGGCGTTGTGATGTATCATTCAACCTGTTTCCCGGTTTCAATGGCGAGGGGTGCAGCATGGGACATAGACCTTGAAGAACGGGTTGGGGATGCCATCGGAGTGGAAGCAAGATCCCAGGGGGCGAATTTTTTCGGCGGGGTCTGCATCAATCTGTTGAGACACCCGGCTTGGGGAAGGGCCCAGGAAACCTATGGCGAAGACTCTTTTCATCTGGGAGAAATGGGCGCCGCCCTTGTGCGGGGGGTGCAGCGTCATATCATGGCATGTGTCAAGCACTATGCCGCCAACAGCATGGAAAATGCCCGTTTTAAAGTGGATGTAAAAATCAGCGAACGACCGCTTCGGGAAGTCTATTTGCCGCACTTTAAACGGTGTATTGATGAAGGCGCCGCTGCGGTCATGAGCGCCTATAACAAGTTGAATGGCGCATACTGCGGTCATAACGGTCATCTGCTGCGGGATATTTTAAAAAATGAGTGGGGATTTGAAGGGTTTGTTATTTCTGATTTTCTGCTGGGTATCCGGGAGACTGTTGCAGCGGTTGAGGGGGGAATGGACATTGAAATGCCGTTTACATGGCATTTTGGTAAAAAATTGTATCGGCAGGTGAAGCGCGGCCGCATCCGGGAGTCCCTGATTGATGATGCAGTGCTTAGAATTTTAAGGCAGAAAATCAGATTCGCCCAGACAGGCGAACCGGAACGTTACGGCAAACATGCGGTTGTTTGTGATGCGCATAAACGCCTGGCACGGGAGGCGGCCCAAAAATCCATCGTTCTTTTAAAAAATGAGTGCGCCGGTAAGGGGAAAAAACCTTTACTGCCTATTGATTGTGGCGGAATTTCTAAAATTGCGGTCCTTGGAAAACTCGCGACTGCAAGGAATATCGGCGACAGCGGCAGCAGCATGGTGCGCCCGCCCTACGTGGTAACGCCCCTTGAAGGCATACAAGCGGCTTTGGCGTCGGATATTAAAATAATTTATAATGATGGGAAAAATATCCAATCCGCCGCACGGGAGGCAAGTGTGGCGGATTTAGCTATAATCATAGCTGGATACACACATCGACATGAGGGGGAATATATTCCGCTCCCTCCGAAAGGCGGTGACCGGAAATGTTTGTCATTAAGCACACATGATGAAAACATGATTCAGCGGGTGATTTCTCAAAATCCAGCCGCAGTGGTTGTCATGATCGGGGGAAGCGCCATTATCACCGAAAACTGGCGGGAAAAAGCGCCGGCCATCTTAATGGCCTGGTATCCGGGCATGGAAGGGGGGCACGCCATTGCCGATATCCTGTTTGGCAAGGTAAACCCCAGCGGAAAGCTCCCCTGCGTATTCCCCAAATCTGAAAAACACCTCCCCTTTTTCAATAAAAAAGCAACCTCCATCGCATATGGCCTGTATCACGGATACCGGTTAATGGAAAAAAACCGTCATGAACCGGCCTTCCCTTTTGGTTTTGGTCTGAGTTATACAACCTTTGTCTATGACAATATCCAATTGGATAAACCGGTGATGGGGGTTTTTGATTCCGTGCGAGTTCTTGTGGACGTAACCAATACCGGGAATCTTACCGGTGAAGAAATCATCCAATTGTATGCCGGTTTCGTAAACCCCTCAGTTGAAAGGCCCGTTAAAGAGCTGAAGGGATTTGTCAAAACAGAACTGGCCCCTGGTGAAAGAAAACGGATTGAATTTATTGTAACTGCGGACCAGCTTGCCTACTATTGCGAAGTCCGTTCACAATGGGTTGTTGAACCCGGAGTTTATCGAATGCTTCTTGGGCCATCTTCACGAATGGAAGATTTGCTTGAAGCGCAACTGCGAATAACTGATTAACGGGAGCAATTCATGGAATATGATTATGCGATTATTGGCAGTGGTTTCGGCGGAAGCGTATCAGCCCTCCGCTTGTCTGAAAAGGGATACAAAGTTGTTGTTCTTGAACAGGGAAACCATGTCACGCCGGAAGATATGGAGGAAGGGGATAACAGCATCCGGCATTTGAACTGGATGCCGGTTTTTGGACTGTCCGGATATTTTTCCCAGGATTTTTACCAGCATGTGACACTCGTCCGGGGTGTGGGCGTGGGCGGCGGCAGTAACGTGTATGCGGCAGTACTTTTAAGGCCCAAAAATGAATTTTTTAATGACCCGGCATGGTCGGGGCTGGGACTTGACTGGGAAAAAGAACTGGCTCCCCATTATGTCACAGCGTCCGCCATGCTGGGTGTAACCGAAAACCCTGCCAAAGACATCCAGGATGCGTTTTTAAAAACAACCGCTGAAAAAATGGGGGCTGGAGATGCTTACGGGCCGACTCCAAACGGTATCTATTTCGGTGCACCTGAAGAAATGAGACCGGACCCGTTTTTCAACGGGGACGGCCCCCATCGTCCGGGTTGCCATTTGTGCGGGAGATGTCTTACCGGATGCCCGCATGGATCAAAGAATACCCTGGATAAAAATTATCTGTATCTTGCTCAACGTTTAGGTGCCGTGGTGCTGCCGTTTAGAAAAGTCACCAATATCCTGCCGCAGGAAACCGGCGGATATTTGCTTCATCTTAAGCATCCCATTAAAAAATTCAGAAAATACCCGGCCATTAAAGCAAAAAAAGTGATTCTGTCCGCCGGTGTCGTGGGCACTTTGGAGCTTTTGTTCCACTGTCGGGATGTAGCAAAGACCCTCCCAGAGATTTCCGGCCAGTTGGGAAAGGTCGTGCGCACCAACAGCGAAGCCATTGTGGGCGCTCTGGCCTCAGATGAAGCGCTGGACCTTACATGCGGCACAGCCATTTCATCCCATTTTTATCCGGATGCCCATACTCACATTACCCAGAACCGGTTCCCCAATGGATACAATTTTATGAAATTTTTCACCGGTCCGCTGGTGGATCATCCCAATCCGGTCATCCGGTCGTTGAAAACACTGGGCGTGATTGCATGCTATCCCTCAAAATTATATAAACACTGGACGGCGAAAAACTGGAACAAGCGAGTGACGGTTCTGACCGTTATGCAGCATCTGGATAACCAGATATCGTTTGTGTACGGAAGAAAAGCGTCTTTTCTTTTTCGGAGGGGGCTGAAATCAAGACTTGTTAAAGGCAAAGAAGCCCCCACCTTTCTGCCGGTGGCGAATGAGGCCGCTAAAAAACTGGCTGAAGCCTGTGATGGTCTGCCGGTCAATTTGCTTACAGAAAGCATCGGAAATACGTCTACCACAGCCCATATTCTGGGTGGCTGCCATATGGGGAGTTCTTTCAAGAATGGCGTGATCGACACCCGGCATGAGGTATTCGGGTATCCGGGCCTTTATGTGGTTGACGGCTCAGCCGTGTCAGCCAATATCGGCGCAAACCCGAGCCTGACCATCACTGCGCTTGCTGAACGGGCCATGAGTCTGGTCCCGGCGAATTCGGGGTAAACTTGGGTTAAGATCTTGAATTTTCATATCAACTTGGTATAAAGTCGATATGGTCAGTCAACTCCGAATCCAATATTCCGGCGTTTGCTACCATTTCCATCGATAAAAATGCCTATTCCAGGCAATCCGTTGCGTGTATTCTGTAAATTAAGCGGTTAAAAAGCATTTTTATGGCAGTAAATCCTCATTATCAATCATTTAAAAAGGAGTGACCCGTGTCCATAATCACCATTTCCAGAGGTTCCTACAGCCGGGGAAAAGAAGTTGCGGAAACACTGGCAAAAAAATTAGGGTACGACTGTATTTCCAGGGACATTTTACTGGAAGCTTCGGAAGAATTCAATATCCCGGAGATCCAGCTTGTCAGGGCCATTCATGATGCGCCGTCGGTCCTGGAACGGTTTACTCACGGCAAGGAACGCTACATCCGGTATATCCGCAAGGCGCTCCTGCAGCATGTCCAGAAAGACAATGTGGTTTATCACGGACTGGCCGGGCATTTTTTTCTTCAGAATATTCCCCATGTTTTTAAAATCCGGATTATTGCCGATATGGAAGAGCGGGTTAAGGAAGAGGTCAGGCGGGAAAATATTTCAGCGGAAAAAGCCCTGTATGTCCTGAAAAAGGATGATGACGAGCGCCGCAAATGGGGGCTTCAGCTTTACGGCATTGATACCTGGGACAGCCGGTTGTATGATCTGGTGCTGCATATTAAAACCATCACCATGGAAGATGCGAGCGACATGATCTATCAAATGATTCAGACCCGGGTGTTTCAGACCACACCGGAATCCCGGAAAATTCTGGATGACCTGCTGCTTTCTGCAAAAGTGGAAGCCGCTCTGGTGACGGTTGCGCCGACGATCCGGGTGACTGCCGACGCAGGTGTTGTTTACATCGGAAATGTGGAGGCGCCGGTAACGGTAAAGCATAATGTGATGGCTGAGATCAGAACCCTTGCCGAAAAAGTGGAAGGCGTGGAGAAGGCCGTTCTCGGGTTGCAGGAAAAAAAGGACGAACATCGCAACGTCAATCCCTTCCACAATATCTGACGGCTTTTTAAACAGGCCCAAACGGAGGGCGTCATGTCAATTGTGACCATATCCAGAGGTTCTTACAGCCGGGGGCGGGAAGTGGCCGAAAAGCTGGCTGCCGAATTGTGCTATGAGTGCCTTTCCAGGGAAATCATTCTTGAAGCCTCCGAACAATTCAATATCCCCGAAATCAAACTGGTCCGGGCTATCCATGATGCGCCTTCGGTTCTGGATCGTTTCACTTACGGGCGGGAGAAATATATTGCATTTTTCCGTGCGGCATTACTGAAGCGGCTGCAAAAAGATAATGTGATTTATCATGGTCTGGCCGGCCACGCGTTTTTGCAGCAAATCCCCCATGTGTTGAAAGTGCGGATTATAGCCAATCTGGATGACCGGATAAGAGAGGAAATGAAAAGGGAGAATATCTCGGCCGACCAGGCCCGTCATATTCTGGTGAAGGATGACGCCGAACGGCGGAGATGGTCTCTGGCGCTTTATGGTCTGGATACATGGGATCAGCGGTTTTATGACATAACACTGCATCTTGAGACGATGGATGTGGATGATGCGGTGTCCGTTATTCTTCATGTCCTTGCGCGTCCCTGTTTTCAAACAACCCTCCAAAGCAGGGAACTGCTGGACGACCTGTGCTTAAGCGCCCAGGTGGAGGCCGCCCTGGTGCGTGATTTTCCGAAAGCAACGGCTGATGCGGGAAAAGGAGTTGTTTATGTGAGCATCAGGGGCTCCCTTGTTGATGAAAAAACAATCTCTGCCAAAGTGAACCGCATGGCTGAAAAGGTTGCCGGGGTGAAAAAGATCCATGTGAATATTGTTGCCCATTCGATTGAAGACTGACGGCAAATACTTCAATGAAGCGATAAATTATGAAACTGGAAAAGTACGGGAACCTGTCCGGTCCATCTCTAACCTTCTGGCGCAGGATATTTCCCTTCCTGCGCTGGTGGAATTTTGTCGGCTGGGATACCGTCAGGGCGGATGCAATGGCAGGATTGACCGGCGCGGTGATCGTTCTGCCTCAGGGCGTTGCATTTGCGATGATTGCCGGACTGCCGCCGGAATATGGGTTATACACCGCCATCGTGGTCCCGCTGGTCGCCGCATTGTTCGGTTCCTCCCTGCACCTGATTTCCGGTCCCACCACCGCCATTTCCATTGTTGTTTTTTCTTCCCTCAGTCCTATTGCCGTGCCCGGATCTCCGGAATTTATCAGCCTGGCGATAACCCTTACCTTTTTGGCCGGTGTTTTTCAGTTGGCGCTGGGATTGGCCCGCATGGGCATTCTGGTGAATTTTGTGTCCCATTCCGTGATCGTCGGGTTTACCGCCGGGGCGGCCATCCTGATTGCCACCAGCCAGATAGGTCATGTGCTGGGGATTCATATGCCAAAATCCGCATCTTTTTTTGCCACCTGGATGACGATTCTTCAGGAATTCGCCAAGGCAAATCCCTATGCGGTGATTGTGGCAGGAGGCGCTCTGGTTTGCGCGGCAGGGTTTAAAATGTTTCGTCCCCGATGGCCGGGATTGCTGTTCGCCCTGATCTTTGGCAGTCTGATCGGCGTGTTTCTGGGTGCGGAATCCCATGGCATCCGTCTGATGGAACCATTGCCCGACCAGCTGCCGCCTTTTTTGTTGCCGGATTTTTCCTTTGATGCCCTCCATGAACTGGCGCCGAAATCCTTTGCGGTCGCGCTGATCGGCCTGATCGAAGCATTGTCCATCGCGCGCTCCATTGCCGCGTTTTCGCGGCAGCAGATTGACGGCAGTCAGGAATTCATCGGTCAGGGATTATCCAATATCGTCGGCAGCTTTTTTTCATGCTACGCCGGTTCGGGGTCATTCACCCGTTCCGGCATTAACTATCATGCCGGGGCCATGACGCCCTTATCCGCTGTTTTTTCAGCGGTATTTTTGGCCTTTATCCTGCTTCTGGTGGCGCCGTTAACCGAATATCTGCCCATTCCGGCCATGGCCGGGGTGATTCTGCTGGTGGCGTTTAATCTGATCGATTTCCACCATATCCGGACCATTATCCGGACCAGCAAACAGGAGGCGATCATCCTTGCGGCAACGTTTCTGGCGACCCTGTTTCTGGATCTTGAGTTTGCGATATATGCCGGTGTTCTGTTGTCTTTGATTTTTTATCTTCGCCAAACCGCCCATCCTGAAATCGTCAGCCTCATGCCGGATCCTGAGGGGGCTGCCGGGAATTTTTGCGCACCTTCTGAAAAGCAGTGTCCCGCCCTTAAGATCATCCGCATTGACGGGTCTCTGTTTTTCGGCGCGGTGAACCATATATCAGAGTTTTTCCAAACCATTGACAAGAAGCTCACTCATAAATCCCATCTTCTGATTGTGGCTTATGGCATTAATTTTATAGATATAACCGGAGCGGAAATGCTGGTGAACGAATCTGTTCGAAGGCGAGGGATGCGCGGCGATCTATATCTTTGCGGCCTTAAACCACATGCCCGGGAGGTTCTTGAACGGGGCGGATACATGGACAGCATCGGGAAAGATCACATTTTCGTATCTGAAACCGAAGCCATCGCCAATATCCTTGAAAAAATAGATAATCCGGAATGCCGAAAGTGCCGGGCACCGGTTTTTAGTGAGTGTAAAAAATAGCGGAATACGCGAGCAGATAAAGTCCCGGCGGCGGAGAGCAGTGCGATCTCCGGTGAAGCCGATTTCAGAAAAACATCACATCAGGAGAGGAAGACCATGAACAAAATCACGGCCATCGTGGGAAGCATGCTGTTTCTATTTTTAGCCACCTGTTTTTACGCCGGGGCCGAAGAGCCGGATGCTGCCGGCTGTTCCGACCACCCGCTGTTTACCCGTATGCAGGACATGCGCCTCGTGTTATGCAAGACGGTTAAATTCGACAGTTTTAAATTTAAGACCGGCAAGGGGACGGAAACGGTGGTGGAAGGGAAGCGTTTTGATATCAAATACCAGACCATGGCCGGGAGTGAATATCCCGGACCGCTTGCCATTATCCGCAACCACCAGCAGGCCATCACGAAAATCGGCGGAACCGTTTTATTTGAAGATTCGCGCTATACCTGGCTGAAGATTGAAAAGGACGGAAAGGAAATCTGGGCTCAGGTCGATACCGCATGGATGAAGGGTTACATGCTGACGATCATCGAAAAACAGGCCATGGCCCAGGAAGTGACCGCCAGCGCGGAACTTTTCAAGTCGGGGTTGAGCGCCAGCGGCCATGTGGAAATTCCGGGTATTTTCTTCGACAGCGGTAAATCCGTGCTGAAGCCGGAGTCGGAAGCTGCCGTGGCTGAAATTGCCACACTGCTCAAGGCCGACCCAGGCCTCAAAGTATACGTGGTGGGCCACACCGACAACGTGGGCGGTGTTGACAGCAACGTCAAGCTCTCCCAGGACCGGGCTGAGGCCATCCTTCAGGCCCTCGTCCGTGGTCACGGCATCGATTCTTCTCGTCTGCGGGCCCACGGATGCGGACAGTTCGCGCCGGTGGCGTCCAACGACACGGAGGACGGCCGGGCCAGGAACCGCCGGGTGGAACTGGTTAAACAATAAGGGCGTTTTGGCTTCACATCCTGGATTGTGAACAATCACAATCCAGGATGCGGCATTTTATCTCTCAGGCCGGTGTTTTTTAAACCGGGCGTTTCGCAAAAACTCAATCGTTTGACTGGCGGCTTCCTGATCGTAGCGCAGCATCCAATGGTTGCTTTGGATAATGATCATATCCGTCATGCCGCTTATTTTTGTTGATTCCAGCGGGACAAGACCGTCATCCTTTCCTGGGAGAATATCTTCATTATCGTTATCCTCTGATATACCGGCGATAATCCCAACAGGATAATACGGATCTGCAATCGAATTGGGGAAGCTTTTCTTGTCTGTACTCAGTGCCAGTGCTGTCGGCCCCGCCATTTGCATCCACCAGGAATCCTGATAATTATCAACCAACGTCGTTCCTCTGTTGGGTGTCCCGATGAGAACGACCCTTCCGAGATTTTTAATTTTTGTGTTTTCCAGAAAGGCCCGGATCATTAATCCGCCCAGGGAATGGCCGACAAAATGCACGGTTTGATTATTTCCCGGCAGGGTTTCATTGATCTGCCCGCTCACATCCAGCAGGATTTCTTCCGGTGATCTATTTATGGATGAATATCCAATGTTGTTAACCGAAAATCCAGCGTCTTCCAGCCGGGACGCCAGCACCCACATGGCAAATTTGCTCCGTCCGAGTCCATGCAGCAAATAAACCACTTCCTTTTCCCCGGATGGCACAACGGGAATGGTGGAATTCGCCCCAACGCATGCGGTGAAGAAAATGAAAATAAAAATAACAAATAGTGATTTTTTAATTGCCAACTTATCCGGTTCCAAAATCGTTTAATGGTCAATCGGTTTTTTAATGGAGATGCAGGATTGCCTTTCTTTTATCATACATATCCTGTAAATCCATATTTTAAAACAGAAGTGAATGCTTTTGCAAATCAACGGATTGACGTGTGATGCCGGCAGCATGGTTTATCCCGCGCCTCACGGCCCAAAAGGGAATTGATGACCATTATGGATAATCATCGCAGCGCGTTGATCGCCGCCAATCGCCAGGAATACGGCCGCCATTATAATTTCCTGAAGTTCCCGACCCGAAAACACGCCAAAACAGCCGATGCCGAGAGGGGTGAACTCTTGGTCTGGCTTCGGGAAAACGCGGAACTGGGTTGCCGCGACACCAAAGTCGACAGCCGAAGGCTTTCCCCCGGCTGCCGGACCTGCGCCGCCGGGTCATGGTCATGCCTGTTTATCAATGGCCGCTGCAATGCCTCTTGTTTTTATTGCCCTGCCGTGCAGGACGGCACCGATGAACCGATGTCAAACGGCATTCCTTTTACGATGGCCGGGGATTATGCCGAGTATGTTGAATTGTTCGGGTTCGCCGGGGTCAGCATCAGCGGCGGGGAGCCGCTTCTTACCCTGGACCGGACCCTTGGTTATCTGTCTGCTGTCCGGCGGCGCTGCGGAAATTCCGCCCACCTCTGGATGTATACAAACGGCACATTGCTCACCCGGGAAATCGCCGGCGAGCTTTGCGACGCGGGCCTTGACGAAATCCGTTTTGATATCGGCGCGGCCGGCTATAACCTCAAAAAACTGCTTCTTGCGGTGGGTGTTATTCCGACAGTGACGGTGGAAATTCCGGCGGTCCCGGAAGAAGAGGCGTTGCTGCGGGATAAACTGGTCGAAATGGCTGAGGCAGGCGTCCGTCATCTGAACCTGCATCAGCTGCGGTTGCCCCCCCATAATCTGAAGCATCTGGCAAACAGGGATTACACGTTTGTGCACGGCGAGAAAGTGACGGTTCTGGAGTCGGAACTGGCTGCGCTGCGGCTGGTGCGGCATGCCATTGAACAGGGAATTGATTTGCCGGTCAACTACTGTTCCTTTCCCTATAAACAGCGGTTTCAGCAGGCGGCCGCCCGGCGTCGCGGTATCCCGTTTATCCGGGCCGATAACGAAACAGTCACGGAAGCAGGCTATGTGCGGGTTCTCGATGAGGGGCGTGTCCAGTATTTTGAGGCAGTTACATTGCCGGCCGGGAGCAAACACGGGGCGTCGGTTTTTGAGAAATCCCTTCCATCGGGTCGCCGGATCATTATTGAAAAGCGCCCGGTTTCCGGGCCCATCCCTGTCGACCCGTCACTTTTTGCCGGTTTCACCCCGCAAGCCCCGCTTCCGGACGCACTGGCCCGGTTTGAACGGATTCCGGCCGGGCTGGCGGATTATTTCTAAGGGTGTGGTTGAAACTCCGCATTCATTTCTGGCTATCCCCCGATCTTGATTTGAGAGGCTTCGGCTGCCATAACCGTGAGGTGCCGGGAGAAGGCTCGGCTCCCTCCTTGCGTGGCGCTGGCGGCAGCGCCTTGAGGGGCTGAATGGAGGTATAGATTTCTATTGGTTGCTGGGGCAGCGGGCGTGACTCCACCGGAGCCGCATTATGACTTTCCGGTGCCACCACTGTCGGTCTCTTTGAAAATGAGTTGCTCCTCTTATTCTCGCTAAACCAGTAAAGCCCGAAAATTGAAAGACATAACAATATAATACAGATTAAACAGGACAGATTGATATACAAGCAAGTCCGGGCCGTTCTGTTATGGTTTTCTCTTTTGATGGTATCAAAGGACTTTTTTGCTCCGACAAGACTAAACAGAAGCACCAGAAAGGAGAGAACCATGATCGCCTGGGATGCCACCACAATAAACACCAGCCCGCTTTCGCCGCTTCCGCCGTGGCCAGTCCACGCATATATAAAAATCAATGCCCCGATAACAAAAAAAGCGACTGAAAATTGGGTATACGCTAAAAAATCTTTTTTGACCGGATTTTTATCAGATATGAAAGTCATATTTTTCAAAACGTATTCTCCGTGATCCTTTCGATGTTGTCGTGTCTATTACAAAAAAACCATCGGCGACAGTTTTTAGAATTGTGCATGTGCACTTAAACTGGAATTGGAATAATATTATGTCTGCCTATTGAAATCGTAAATCGGTATGGTTTCCACTGATTTTTCTGAGGCACTGGTCCGGTTTGAACCGATTCCGGCCAGGCTGGTGGATTATTTTTGAGAATAGAGCTGAAAATCCGGTCTTTTTTTACTTCCACTAAATGGCTGTCTTTTTGCTACCACCAAACCGCAACATCATACTTTTCAGAGATGGTTTCTTTTATATACGCCTGTGTCAAAAATTTATGTTCATTATTATATGCTTTTTGATATTTGTTTTTTAAATATATGGAGATATTTTCGTCCGGAATATTTATAGCTTTGGAAAAGTCTTTGGTTTCAAATTCTAAGTTCAGAAGGGGGACTTTTACTTCAAACGAATCATCGTCATAATAGTTGAATTCGACAAGAACCAAATGATCAACCACTCTTTTATCATTATTAATGTATCCATACCATTTTTTCTGGAATCTACTTTCGTCATATTTTTTTAAAGGCTTATGGCAGTCTGGGCAGGTATTCTTAAGCGATCTTTCTTTTGATTTTTTTTGTTGTGTCTGCATCTCATCTAATTCTTCCCTTGCGAATTCACGTTTACATCCTACGCATTTTTTGAACGCCATTGTATTTTTCCCTTATCTTTTTGTTTTCCAGTCTACTACAGAACTCAGAGGCGCGACTTTTTGCGGTTGCTGAATTGTTTTGTTCTGTTTCTCAATTCACTTTATAGGGATTCAAGAAAGCCATATAGTAGCGCTTTCATCTCCATTGCCTCGATTTTATCAAGATGATTGTCTTCAAGGACTTCCTTCGTTTTTAAGTAGATATTTTGATGCTGCCTTGCCATTTCATTATGATCCTCAAGCCAATAAAGAAGTTCATAGGTTTCCTTATAATTCACTTCATCATCGGCAAGGATGCCCATAATAAGCCCCTTGAATTCATTGACCTTATCATTCGATGGTGCTGCAATTTTTTCTTTACCATTTTCGAGAAGCTTAAGAAAAATTTTGGCACAGGCAATGGCATCCTCAGTGGCGTCATGGTGTTTAAATGCTGGAAGCCCAAAGTGTTTAACCAATGTCTTTAATTTGCAATCTTTTAGATTTGGTAATTGTTCTTTAGCGAGAGAACTTGAGTCAATATATTCAAAGCTCAATCCCAAGTTAAAATGATCTGAAAGAGCCTTTAACACTTGCTTGTCAAATAGGCTATGTGCCACCAATGGATAGTTGAAAATGCTCTGTATTTCTGGAAACAGCTCACCAAATTCTGGTTTATCAAATGGTACCCATTCAGGGGGCGCTGATTTTCGTTTAACCTCCTGATGTTACTATGTTTTTAATTAAGCATATAAGCAATTGAAATAATTGAAAATAAAACTA
>QZKW01000021.1 GCA_003599885.1 Desulfobacteraceae bacterium
CACCAGATCAAGGGCTTCTTCCTTTGTCAGACGTTTGTCAATATTCACATCCTTGTCATAGTACGGCCCGTGATAATAATCCGGACGGCATGGCATGGCGCCTTCAAAGGCTTCGTGCCGGGTGAAGATCTGAATAAAATGGCCCAGTTGAAAAGATTCCTGTAGATTTCTTGGCGTCTTTGCCGGCACCTGCTCACAGGTTTCCGAGATCCGCAGCAGTTCTTCCTTGCGCTTTGGGTCGGACTCAAAATTTTCAGCAATAATCCGGGCCAGACGCGCGTAGCGTTCAGAATGTTTGATACACGCTTCAAGAATGATCTGCATGGCTTCCCAGTTAAGCATCTTGTCATATAAAGGCAGAAGGTCCGGACCCGGGTTGCCGGATGTTTTCTTTTCCGCCGCATCCATGTGACCGTCGATTTCATTGATAATATCTTCAAATCCCCGTTTACCGGTCAGAATATATTCATAATCCTTGCCGGCATATCCGTAGGCTGATGTGGGTGTCCCCCAGCCGATAACACCGCTCATGAACTTGACCAGGTCTTCCGGATCAAGGACCCTGCCCAATCTATCAATCGATGTTTTTCCGCCCCAGTAGTCGGTCAGCTCGGCAATAGTTTTAAGAGATTCTTCTTGCGGTTCAGGGATAACACCTGCCTCGTTGTATACTTCCTCATTAACCATACTGGCACCCTCAACACACCATTGCAAAGAATTTGGCAACCCTCCTGCATACCCCACAAGCTGTGCATGATCGGTGATAAAAATCGTTTTATTTTCAAGTACATTGGCCAGTGCTTTCGCCTTCCTCAACATCTGGGGATCACGGTCGTTCTCTTTCCAGGCTTCGGTAAAAAGAAGTGGACGTTCAATGTCAATTTTAATCCCCGGATTGTAAGCGCCGCCGATGGCTCCTTTCTTCCATACGGCTTTTCTTAAATAATCTAGTCGTTTTGATCTTGATTTTTCAGCTACCCACCACCATTCCTGGTCTTTTGCATGCTGTTTTAGTTCCTCTGATTGTTTTGCCGCTGCAGTTGACATTTTTATTTCCTCCTGAAATATTATTTTTTCTTGAATTGATCGCATTTTGATGCGTCAGTCGCATCCTCGACAGGTTTTGCTTTGTAATAAGCCTGCCTTGGATCAACTACTCGTTGAACACAATCACCGGTTGAAGGATCGTCTTCAAGCGGAAAAAAACTAGCGCATTCATTGCATGTTGTCATTTGTCTTCACCTCCCTTCGATTAATCATTGAAATCTTATTTTGTTTTTTATAATCACCCTCGCTTGCCTAAGCCGTGTAATAGATATACAAACAGACTATGAATTTCGTTACTGCGGACACCGGTACTGTTAATTCTCATCTTCAAAACCTGAACCGCCGATTGTTACCTTCCGAGCACTCGACTCATATAAATCTTTCAGATAATCGATGTCTGCCGGATCAATCGCCTGCAGTTCACCCATTGGCCAAGCTCTTCCGAGCCAATTATATTTATCCTCACACCAGTTGTGAAAAGGAATCAGATCGATTCGATCCATCGGTCGCGACAGCGTTGAGAGAAAAGCCGCGACTTTTCGGTGATATTCACTGGAATCAGTGTATCCTGGAATCACCAATATCCGTAGCCAGATCTCAGAACCTTTGTCGACAAGCCTAGACAAATTTTGCAAAATCAATTCATTCGGCACCCCGGTCAGCTTTTTATGAACCGTTGAATCTATGTGCTTCAGATCTAAAAGGATGATATCGGATTTGTTAACGAGCAATTCAAGATGTTCCCACGGGCAAAACCCAGTAGTGTCCAAACAGATATGAATTCCTCTTTTTTTTGCGGCAGTTAACAGTTTGTCCGAAAACGCAACATGGGCAACCGGGTCGCCACCGCTTAAAGTCATACCGCCACCTGAATTTTTATAAAAAAGATCATCTCTTTCCACTTCATCCAGAATTTGCTCGATGGTCATCGGTGTTCCGACAATCTCCAGCGCCCCGTAAATACAGGCATCAACACATTTCATGCAATTATCACAACGTTCTTTAATTATTTTATAATATGAACTCCCTTCCCTATTCGATTCTTCCGGTGAAACAGGAGGATTTATCGCTTCGTTGGGACAGGCGTCAAAACAGGCGCCGCATTGTACACAGAGCCTTTTTTTCCAATAAAGCTCTTTAGCGTATGACTGTGTTTCAGGATTATGACACCACAGACAGTTCAGGCTGCATCCTTTAAGAAAAACATTGGTTCTAAAGCCCGGGCCGTCATTTACGGAAAAGCGTTGAATCTGGGTGGTCAACGTTTCATTACTCATTTTTATTCTCCAGACAATTATTGCGAAATAAAACGGCTGCAAAAACTATTTATGGTAAACAGCTATTTATCACATAAACGATGTTTCGACATACACTAACGATTTCACCGATAATATTTTCAAATAACGTGCCAAACTCATTAAAATAAAATTTTGCTGGGAATAATAAAAAAAGGGGGGGGCTTCCCTGTGCTATCTAAAAGGAACTGAGGAAGATATTTACCGCATAGTGATTGGCCGAAAAAAATTTTGAAACAAACAGAGCGGGTCGAGCAAAATAAAAAAATCGGTCAAACTGGCATTTTTTTATACAATCATGTCCGAAACAATGACTTAACAAAGCGATTTCAAACCATCATGTGAAAATAAGGTCCTGAAGAAGGCAGGACCTTATTTTCACAACAAAAGAACAATACCGCGAAACGAGGCTATCGAAGCAGAGAGCATTTACAACGGCATATTCCCATGCCGTTTCCCATACCTATTTCTTCTTTTATCAGGCATGATTTTAAGAGCACGAATTAAATAACCCCTTGTTTCGGCCGGTGTGATAACATCCTGAATATTTAAATTGGATGAAATATCGTAAATGGGATTTGCATAAGTTTCCCGATATTCCTTGAGCTTCTGGTCTATGAATTCCTTTGTAACCCCTGGCGTTCTCCCATAAAGCAGCATAATTGACTGTTCCGCCCCCAGGATTCCGGTTTCCACAATCGGCCAATAAAGCACCATATCATTTCCAAGTCCCGGCAGCACTCCCATGCCGAGATTCCCGCCGCCATACGCCTTTCTTAATACCAGCGAAATGCGTGGTACTGTTGCTTCGCAAAGCGCGTACAGGACTTTTGCTCCGCGCCTGATTATGCCAGCATGTTCCTGGTCTGCCCCCGGCATATATGCCGGGGTATCGACCAAAAGAATCAGCGGAATATTAAAGCAATCGCAAAAACGAATAAACCTTGCCTGTTTGTCAGAACTGTCAGATGTCAATGCTCCCGCCTTCACCATTGGCTGATTGGCAACGATACCGATTGTTTTTCCGTCCAGACGAGCAAAACCGACAATTATCTCCGGTGCAAAATCTTTTTTCACCTCATAAAAATCGCTATTATCCACAATTGCATTAATCACCTGATGCATATCGAATGGTTTGTTGGGTGAACAAGGTATGATATTGTTTAATTCTTCACAGGTTCTTTTCGGATCATCATTGCTTTGATATGCAGGGGGAGCTTCTTCGCAATTTAAAGGGAGGAAACTAAGCAGTCTTCTGATATTAAGCAGACATTCCTCTTCGCCTGAATAAATGAAATCGCAGCAGCCGCTTATCCGTGAATGAACAGCGGCCCCTCCGAGTTCATCTTTTGTAATATCCTCTCCGCTAATCATTTTTACCACCTGAGGACCGGTAATAAACATGTGGCTCTGCTTATCGATCATGTAAATAAAATCAGTCAATGCAGGAGAATAAACCGAAAGCCCGCTGGATGTGCCTAAAATGGCGGATATTTGAGGGATCATCCCGGAAGCAAGCGTGTTTGGGAAAAAAATTGACCCGCCATGCTTTTCAGAAATATTTGAAAAAAGGGAACGCTTTCCCATGGAAAGCACTTCCAGGTCTTCAGAAGTCGGGAGTCTTGCCCCCGGAGAATCGTGGAGTCCGATAAAAGGGACTTTACATTCCAAAGCACGTTCCACGGTTCGATACATTTTATTTCCATGCTCCAGACCGACTGAACCTCCCTTTATTGTTGGGTCCTGTGAATAAACATATACCTGCCTCCCGTCTATGGTTCCACTTCCACAGATAAGTCCGTCTCCCGGTATATTTCGGGCATGGCCGGCAAGCATATTGGTCTCCAGCAGGCTGTTTTCATCCAAAAGTATGTCAAGCCGTTCCCTGGCTGACAGTTTCCCCATGGCGTGCTGATTGACGATTCTTTTTTCGCCCCCACCCAGGCGTACTTTTTGGCGGACTTCATCAAGCTCTTTTAATCGTTTTTCCATCATTGGTTCCATTCCGGTATTCTCCTCGTTTCAATTCTACAGTGTAAATCTGCTTCATATTTTATGCTTTTTTTTGGGCTGCCGCTTCTGCTTCTTCAAGGCCTGAATACCCCAAACCTGATACCATGCGGGTATAAATTTCTTCGGTCATATTCTTTTCCTGACTGTGCTTAACCATAATATCCCGAAAATGATGGGTCAGTGTCATCAATGAATAGGTTTCAAGTTCACAGCGAAGATACGTTTTAAAAGAAGTGTCCGCCTGTAGTTTTTTTGTATCCGTGAGAGGACGCCCGTGCGACATTAACGCCGGATACTTTGCAAACATTTCTTTCTGCCATGCCATCTGGACAGCAACAATTTCATTCAGCATATTATCGATCTGAGGGTTTTCATGCAGGGGAGGAATTTTATTTTCCATGCGGGCATATTTTAATGTCATCAAATTCCGTTTATCGTTTACGGCGCTTTTTAAATCAGACAGGTAACTCTTCAGCGTTTCTTCCGACCATGGCACAAACTGGGCAGAACGCATGACGCGGAATCCTTCCGGATCCTCCTGGCATGCAACCGGGTACAGGGAACGAACAGAGACGAACATATCAAATTCTATTTCGAGTATCTGGAGAATTAATTTTTCTTTTTCCATAATTATTCCTTATTGTTTTGGAGTTTATAGTTCTTTACAGTACCAATCATACGTCCTTTGCATTCCATCGATCAGTGACATATATGTAAAATTCAACACCTGTTGAATCAAATCGCCGGAATAAATCAAATGGTTATCTAAGGGAAAAGGTAGGGGAATTCTTTTTTTATCAATTTCAGCCACGGACATGATTTTTTTTGGTAAAGGCCTGCCAGTGATTACTTCAAGGATTTCAATCAGCCGACCGTATGAAACCAGCTCCGGAGCGCTTAAATTAAATGTCTTGTTGTAGGTATCCGGATTTCCCATGCACAAAGCAATAATCCGGGCTGCATCCCATACAGAAACAAATTGAAAAAGCGGCAAGTCATTATCAGGTATCACGACCAATTGCCCTTTACGGATCAAATCAAAAAAATAGCTCTCCCGGGGAGCGTAATTATATTTGCCGTAAATAATGCCCGGACGAAGACAGGTAAAGGGTATAAGATTATGCTTGCACTGCATTGCCATCGTTTTCTCAGCCAGAATTTTCTGAAATCCGTAATCCGCAGCCGGGCCGAGTTCGGGCTGACGGCTAGTTAACGTGGGAGCACCTTCTTTTATGGGAAGGCCTTTTGTCGGCGCATAAACGGAAACCGTACTGATAAAAATATAATGCTTGATATTTTTTGACGGCAGAACGGAAAACAGGTTGATTATGTCCTGTGGCGTATACGCGCAAAAATCAATTACGCCATGCCAGGACTCTTTTGGGAGCAACGCTTTCAGGCCGGCTATATCGTTTCGATCGCATTTGATTTCCACAACACCTTCCATGTTTAATGGCCGGTTCCCCCGGTTTACCACGTATATCCGGTAGTCGTTATTTTGAGCCAGACTCTCTATAAAAACCCTGCCGAGAAAATAACTTCCGCCGATAATCAGTAACTTTTTCATATCTGCCTTTCTTCCTGTTATCCAACCCAGACGTTTTGCTCACGCAAAGCGTTATCAACAATCCTGTTCTGTATTGTCGGGCCGTGATCAGGCATAAATGAACTGTCGATGTCACTGAGCCCCTGTCTTATCAACTCTTTAATTACAGTGGCGCACATCTCTTCGACCCGCTTGATCTTTTCTTCGAATTCGGACTCGGATATCAGTGACGCAACTGCTCTGTGAGTCCACTCACCCAGAATCTGGAGACTCTTTACCGCCCGGTGCATCCATTTATAAAACGGAGCATATTTTCTGTTTAAAAGAAATATAAGCGACATAAAGTCGGCACAAAATTTGGTTTCAGCATATTGGGCAGCAAAATATTCACCCCGCTGGACACAGCGAGGAAAATTGTATTGCCCAGCCTGACCGATGGTCATACAACGTGCTGCGATCTTTTTAAGCCTGGCGTCCTCTGGATAAAAATTCAGCAGGGCCTTGCGCCAACGGACAAACTCTTTCAGCGGGTCAAAAAAAACCTCCCCGTTTGTACAGGCCGCCAGATTATTTTCCGGGATTATCAGCCATTCATTCAAGCCTGACGGCAAATGATCGAGTCCGATAAATTTCCGGTAAAATTGGCTGATTTCAAAAACACCGATTCGTTCATCGCCCCATTGGCTTTTTTTCCTTGGGCCAAAACCGGCAAATGACTGCGGCAATTCGGCGACCGCCGACTTTAGTTTACTGCCGATAATTTGATGATCTTCCCGGGTCAACCATATACAAAACCCGGGTCCCCAGTCATGATCCCGGGATAAACTGTCATCAAACCCGAAACACTCGGAACCGTCCCCAACCAGACCGACTGCTATACGATCGATATAGTCGGCAAATTTTTCGCGGAGCATGGCAAGGCCGACTTGCTGAAAATATGTCTCTGATAATTCAAGTCCCTTCATTGTTCATCTCTCGCTCATTAAAACCGGACAAAACAGATATATTTTTTCCAACCAGCCCAGCTCTTTGCTCCATATTCAACTCCTCGTACAGTGCTTTCGCCTTATAAAACCATTCAAGGGCGGACTCGAATTCTTTTTTCTGCACACAAATATATCCAATATCGCTGTATTGATCAGCAAGACCGGTCTTGTCTCCTGCTAATTTAAAGGCTGCCACTGACTTATCATAACTTTTTCGTGCATTATCCCATTCTTCTTTATCCCGATAAACAGACCCGACATTACCGAGCTGTTGCCCCACGCCGAGCATATCATCAAGCCTGAAATGCATAGCGGCTGACTGATTAAAAGAATCAAGTGCTTTATCATAATCACCAATCTTGACCTGGACGTGTCCAAGGTTGTTAAGTAATTTTGCTTTTATTTCTTGTTCTTTCGTATCTTCAGTTTCCGCCAGAAGCTTCAGGGCTTCATTATAGCTCTGCACTGCTTTCTTGTAATCACCCTGTTCGGATTGATCTCCGGCTTTACGGTTAAAATTAATAACGGAATCAATTTTAGAATCCATCGTCTTAGCATCCTTTAAAAACAGGTTTTCGTTTTTCAATAAACGCGGTTTGACCTTCCTTAAGGTCTTCACTGTTGAAACCTTCAGCGAGAATCGCATCTGCTTCCTTTAAGTCGGATTCTTTAAATTCAACAGCCCGGGACAGCATGCCCAATATCCGCTTAGTTCCTTTAAGGGATAATGGTGCGTTTGCGGCTATCTCGTTTGCAAGGGCGTAGGTCGTGGCTGAAAGTTCAGCCCGGGGGACCAGATAATCCACAATCCCCATTTCCTTAACTTCCCGGCCCTTGTATTTCCGAGCTGTGAAAAAAATTTCTTTGGTCCGCGCCAGCCCTATCACTTCAACGAATTGTTTTATGCCTTCCGGATGATATATGAGGCCGAGTTTTGCAGGCGGCATGCTGACACTGATATCTTCAACAGCGACACGTATATCGCAGCACAAGGCAAGGTTCAGACCAGCCCCTAATGCATAACCATTCATCATGGCGATCGTCGGGAATGGATAATGTTTAACGCTGGACATTGCCAGTTTCAGCGGATTTTCCTTTTTCATAAGTTCCGCCATTTCCGGCGTGAGATCAGTTGGAATGGCAAGAATGTCATATCCGGAAGAAAAAGCTTTGTCTCCTGATCCTGTAAATACAACCGCACGAATGGTTTCATCCTGTGCCCATTCTTTTAATATCAGATGAAGCTTGAGAAGTAATTCCGGTGAGAGAGAATTTTTCCTTTCAGGCCGATTAAAAATTATGGTGCCAACGCTTCCATTTTTTTCTTTTACCAACATTTCGTTCACCATGTTTCGCTCCTCCCCAAAATCGTATTATTGATTACAAAATAGCCTGTCAATTTCCCTGCACACCTCCGTCTCGATCGACCAAACAGAAAAAAATAATAATTTTCTCCTGAAAAAATTTCACCAATCCGTATTCACATCAACGACATGGACGTTATAATTCAAATCAATCCCTGCATAAGGATGATTCCGATCAAGATAAACCCAGTCTCCGATATACCCCTGAACAGTGAACAACTCACTTTCAAAAATAGTCTTGTGCCTTCTGATTTTACTGCCGATCTTTATTTCAATGTCCGATGGGAGAGCGCTTTTCTTAAGTCTCAAAACTAATTCTTTTTTCCGCTCCCCATAACCCTGCTCAGCAGAGACATAGATGGTTTTGCTTTGGCCGGGACCAAGCCCCAGGATCTGTTTTTCCAAACCCTGGGGGAAGTCACCGCGGTCCATTTTAAATTTTATCGGAGTATTGGCATAAGTATTGTCCAGTACATTTCCTGAAACATCTTCTATTGTGTAGCGCATAGTAACAATAGTATTTTCAGTGACATGCATTTTATATCCATAAACGAATTAAGTTGGTTTGAATGGGACGGTATCCAAAAATGCTATTTTTAGCCTGCAGCTAAAGGATATTAAATTCAATATCCATGCCAACAAACTCCAGTGGATGGGGTCTTAATTGATTTTGAGTTGGTGGGCTTTTAAAAAGTCAACTTAAATCAGAATAAGCATCGCTGTTCAAAAAATGGGAAAACTTTAGAATATCTTTTAAAATCAGCAGGTAAAAAATAAAAACAAATCCTTGTGAAGTAATTGGACATAACGATTTGGGGAGACAGGCAAAAGCTATTTTAACGATAGGGTTTACTGCAATATTCCCTGATTAAACTCAAAACGCATTGCCGAAGCGTTACAAACCGGTCAAAATGTCCGACGCATATGCCTATACTGAAAGCACTGCGAACATTCTTTAATCAACACGATTCTGACTGTTTAATTTTGCAGTATTATTCCAATAATTTCCATATGAATTAATACGGCCTCTCATGCAAAGAGACATCAACTACAATCATTTGATTTCTAAATCAGTCAATAGTTTCAATCTTTCTGGCACAATATTTGCTTCATTTAATACAGATTACATATTATAGCCTCAGCGTCATGGACCGTGTGACTGATCCCGAAGGATTCAGCCAAATGAATCGGGTGATACATAGCCAAACATTTTGTAAAAAAAATGTCCCTTTAATCCTAACTTGTAAAGGCGAATAAAAGGAGGCCTTGGAACCATGAAAAAATCGACAATAAAATCCCCTGCTTTTCCGGCCGCAATCAACTATCAGTGGGTTATTTTTGCTATTTTAAGCACAACGCATATGATGATGGCCATGTTTTTCTACTCCTGGGGACCGTTGGCGCCCATAATCAAGGAAAAAACCCTGATAAATAACAGTGAATTCGGGCTTATCGTATCTACTATGTACTTTGTCATGGTTATTATCTCAATCCCATCGGGTTTTTTGACTGATAAATATGGCGCGAAATGGATGCTGCTACTCTCAGGTTCTCTTATGGGTGTGGCTTTTTTTCTGATGCCCCTGTTCCCCTTTTACGGTTTTCTTTTTGTCGTTGCCGCTTTGGCCGGTGCCGGATATGGAATGATCAATCAAATAACTGCAAAGGGGCTCATGTACTGGTTTGAGCCGGATAAAAGGGCGACCGTCATGGGAATAAAACAGACAGGAGTCACCATTGGCGGGGGGTTAATCGGTATCTATATCCCTTTTTTCGGGATGATCATGGGATGGCAAAAGGCCATAATGTTACTTGTTTTTGTCATATTCGGCATTTTATTATTTTCATACTTTTTTTACAAAGAAAAGCCAACGTCATTAGAGACGCCCTCCCCTTCCCCCGGCACCGCACCAAACACAAAAAAAGTCAGTGTGCGGTCGGTCCTGCTCAAACCGGCACTGATCTTCTTAACAGCGATTCTCACCCTGTTTGCCATATGCCAGGCATGTCTTACTGCTTTTCTGGTCATCTATGTTTATGAAGTATTCCATTTATCTATGGCCATTGCAGGGAGTTTGTTTACCGTGGCCATGGTGGGCGGGACGATCAGCCGAATCCTGTTCGGTCTGATCAGTGACCGCCTCTTTCGGAGGGACAGGATAGCACCGCTTGCATTGCTTGCATTAATAGGTGTTTTAAGCACTCTATCAGTTGTTTTTTTGAATGACACATCACCATTGTGGCTTTTATTTATAATATCCGCTTTTTTGGGAGTCGCCTTAATGGGCTGGAATTCGCTGGCTATTGTTCTTGTGGCGGAATTAGCGGGCAACGAACTTGTAGGTTCAGTCATGGGAGTATTGTTTGCCATCGCATGGGGCGGGATGGTGATCGGGCCTCCGATATTCGGCGCCATTATAGACTTGAACGGATACAATTCCGGATGGCTTATGCTCTCAATCCTTTTAGGCATTTCATGCGTCGGCCTGGCAATCATCAGGAAAATACAAAAAAAAGAATCAATGCCGGTAAATAGCGCACACCATACTCAAACATAGCTGCCACAACATAATCCTTTACTCAACGACATAAGGTTAAATCTCTAATGGAACGGATATCTCAAAAAGACAAAACGCATACTGTATATCTGGATGAAGCGGAATCAAAAAAAATGCTGGCATCCGTAAACATCCCTTTCCCCGAAGAAGCGCTTGTCTCCAGTATCAAGGAGGCCCGTGAACATGCGCTTCACATTGGCTTTCCCGTTGTATTAAAAGGTGTCGGAATCGCCCATAAATCTGAAGCAAACGCTGTTGTGACGCATATAACCGATACGGGAAGTTTGAACAAAGCTTTCCGGCAGATACAGGAAAATCTGAATCCAAAAACCTTTCTTATTCAGGAAATGGTGCGCGGCAAGAGGGAACTTGTGGTCGGGTTTGAAAGGGACAAACTGATGGGCCCTTGCGTGATGTTCGGATTAGGTGGAATATTCGCTGAAATTTTAAAAGATGTCACCTTTCGGTTGGCCCCTATTTCCATTTCAGATGCCAAAATGATGCTTCAAGACATTGCCGGAAAAAAAATCCTGGGAAATGTAAGAGGTGAACCCGCAGCCGACCTGGACGCATTAGCCCGCATAATAAAGGCCGTCGGGGAATTAGGAACCCGCCATAAAAACATAAAATCGATTGATCTCAACCCGATTATTCTTTGCGGGAAAAATCCTGTGGCAGTTGACGCCCTGATCGAGATTAAATATTGATGGAAATTACAGATTGACATCTTTTAATCAATAAAAACATCAAGAGGTTATCCATGCCCTTTGAACATTTTCAAAAAATATTCTGCCCTGGATCTGTCGCGTTTGTCGGGGCATCCAATAACCTGAAAACAGCAGGAACACCCCTGTTTTTAAGTATCCTTGCGGCCGGATATAAACAGCCGATTTACCCGGTGCATCCCGTGGAAAAGGAAATTTTCGGCATCAAGGCTTATTCCTCCATTCTGGATATTCCCGAAACCCCGGATCTCGTGATTTTCGTTGTACATCACGATATTCTTATCAAGCTGCTTAAAGAGTGCGGGCAAAAAGGGATTAAGCAGGCCGTTGTCATTACCGCGGGATATAATGAAACCGGATCAAGAGGCAGGGCAAAGGAAAAACAGTTGTTGAATGCGGCCGGCAGATACGGCATCCGCTTTATCGGGCCGAACTGCATCGGGGTCTTAAACCCATGGCACCATTTTAACTGTACATGGTTCCCTTACACACACCAGCCGGGACACATGGGAATTATTTCGCAAAGCGGCAGCTTTGTCACACAAATGCTCCCCTTTCTTGCCGGCCTGGGGGTTGGGGTTTCCAAGGGGGTAAGTGTAGGGAATCAATCAAATACAGATACTGAAGAATGTCTTGAATATTTTGGCTGTGATGAACAGACACGGGCCATCGCCCTTTATCTGGAAGGACTTAAAAGGCCGAGGGCATTTTTTGAAATCGCCGGGAAAATCGCTCAAAAAAAACCGGTGGTGGTCTATTATGTCGGGGGGACCGAAGCCGGCGCACGGGCCGGGATTTCACACACCGGCATGCTGGCCGGAAAAGACGAACTCATGGACGGACTTTTCAAACATGCGGGTGTTCTTCGCGCCCCGGACAGCGAAACCCTTTTTCACTGGGCGGGGGCCATGTCTCTCCTGCCCCCCATGAAGGGAAACCGGGTTGCCATCATCGGCAATTCAGGAGGTCCCGGCGCCGCTTTTGCTGACTGTGCCCAGAGATCCGGGCTGGTCATCCCGGTGTTTTCACAAAAGCTTCAGAGCCGCATTAAGGGAATTATTGCCAATATCGGCTCAGCAAAAAATCCCATTGACATGACCATGGACTTAAATATTGATTCCCTGATGAAAATACTCCCTAAAATAGTCATTGAATCGGGTGAGGTGGACGGTATTTTGCATTACGGTTTTTTCGGACCGATACACCATGAGGTTAAATTATCCCTTCTTGATAAAAAGATCAGGGACCTTGCCCGGTTTGAAAAGGATCCTTTTCCGGCATATGAAAAGGCGGCCAAGGCCTTATGCGCTTTATCCGTGAAGCATCATTTTCCAATCATAAGTGCTTCTTTTCATGGAGGCTATGATCCATGTCAGTCAATTTTGCGAAACAACGGAATCCCCGTGATGCCATGCCCTGAAAAAGCGGCCCAAACCCTTGGAGCGATGTGGAGATACACTGCTATACGGCAAAATACGAAGAGCATTTCCCTTTAAATTCAATAGTATTTTAACACATGTATAATTTTTTCAATATTAAAAATGATAAACTCGTAAATAGTCCGAGTCAATATCGGCTTAAGTTTTCTGAAAAAATTTTCTCGCTGGCGGGAAATCCCGCCAAAAAAATTCAGGCAAATTGAAGACCCGGGTTTCCATTTAACAACTAAATAAAAAATTAAGGTCTATTCAATAATGGGAAAAAAAGAAACAGCGGCTCGTCGACTTGCTATAATACATACTGCAAGAGACTTGTTTGCAGAAAAAGATTATTATAAGACAAAAATAAGTGATATTACAAATCGGCTGGGGATATCACATGGGACCTTTTATAATTATTTTAACAACAAATCGGATGTTTTTACCCATATAATAAAAGGATACATAAAAAGGCTTGAAGAAATATTTTTAAAAGACAACCCACGATTAAGTAATAATGCAATAGAATTCAGAAACCAACTTGTCAGATTGACAAACGAACTATTTGATGTATTTATTGAAGATCAAAATATGTACGATCTCCTTTTTTTTAGAGCTGAAGTGGCAGGCTTGGAGATAAAAAAAGAAATAAAAAAATTATTTAAAACTGCGGAATTATTTATAGAAAAATATTTAGCGCATGGCGTCAATAAAAAATTTCTAAAAAGCAGCATTGATGCATCACTTAACGCTAAAGCAATCAGAGGGATGACAACGGTCGCACTAGAAGACTTGATGGAAAATGACGCGCCTTTACAATTGAAAGAAAGATGGATTATCTCACTTTCTAATTTCATAATTGATGGGTTATCTTAAAACCCTCATGGGATCTCTCCTAAAATACCTTTACCCTAATTTCAACGCTGCTTTATGGTAAGCTATTTCCTTCTTTATCAGTCTGGTAAGTTTGTCAATGGATTCTGTAAAATCAGGCATGTTCTCTTCAGAGGCTTCCTTCAACGCTATAGCAAAATCACGCCATGCCACGCCTGCTTCCATCATCATCCGGTCGAGGCCGGATTCGGCAATTTCAGGAACAAACTCCGACGCCTGCCGGAGGAAATCATGATACATCAGCCGAAAACCGTTACCTCCGGTTCCCCGTTTTTCAATCACCTGATATGTAAACCGTGCGATCCATTTCCAGTCATCGATTTCAGACCAATCCCTCATTTCTTTTTTCATTTTATAAAGCGCATTTAATCCTGAAGAATCATTTAAGGGTTCAGTTAATGCTCGGCTGTTTTTAATTATCGCCGTTCTTATGATTTTTGGAAAATATCCTGAAAATTCTATGAAATCAGGCGCGAACATGTCGCCTTTTATATTTATAAAGCCGCCGTTGGAATACCTTGCAAGCCGCATTTTATCAAAAGGGACGGGTAGGGATTCTTTCCGCTCCGTATCAGTGACAAAAAACAGCTTTTCTCTCTCGTCATATCCCCATACTGTAATCAGGTGCCCCGGGAAATGGGTACTTGAGTTGTAATACGGGAGGTGGTAAATATCCGTTCGCAAAAGTGCGGGTTTCCCTTCATCCAGTCTGCGGCAGAGATATTTTTCGCTTTGTTCGGGATTATCGAATTGTTCCCAGGAGAATGGATGTCCCGCCCCTTTAAAAAACTGCGCTTCCAGATCAGCGGTTCTTACATGAAGCATCCGGCTCGGCGTAGTCCCGGAAGGGCTTAAATACCAGATTCCCAGTCCCTCTCCTATGCCAAAACACATTGCTTCAGTTAAGAGATATCCATGAAACCGGATAAGATCGCTTATGGCCGTGCTGGCGCAATGACGACCCGGATAATGGGTTACGTTTAAAATCGGCATAAAACCCCTTTATTGTTACAGTAATAAACGGAAATATCTGTCAGATTTCTGCCGCTTCCTCCGGATTCGGCTTCGGCGCAAAATAAGTACTTTTAATGCGATAGTAGTTCCTCATGAGAAAGGTAAACGGCCGGCGGTATGGATAGATTTTTTTGGGGAAAAACGTTAGTTTGTTCAGCATTTCAAAACCGTCAATCATATTTTCGGAATCCCATTCGACCCTTTCTCCGGTTTGTTTAAAGTCCCACGTATTAAATTTATCCTGCTTATAACGGATTTAGGGGAACTGGATGTTATCAAACTCAACCGGTAGCGGTTAAAACCGGTTCAGATCACAACATATTGAAATTAAAGTAAATATTTGATCTAGACTTTTTTATAATGATTTTATATAGTTAGAGAGCATACCCTGGCAAGGAGGTCTCTAACTATATATGGAAGAAGTAGATACAAAATCCACTACCCGGCACAATCGAAACATATGTTTACCCTTTTCGCAAGATATCTATAACGAAAATATTGAGAACCCCATTAATTTCAGGAAATGCATCAACGAGCGCATTGAACTTTTTCCAGAGCTATTTCCGCCCGAAATCGCTACGGGATACCTGATGAAAGACAGTTATTACTCAAAAAAACAATTTATTACGACTCGTCGAATTGAAATAGCGGGCATCCCCTACACAATTCGTCCTTCATTTATAATGCCGTATATGACCGGGCTCACCGATGATATCGAAAAAGCACTCTTTTTGAGAAAGTTCAGCGTTCCGTTCTGGGCCCTGAGCCGTATGTTCGGTAAAGATCCAATGTATTGGTACAGAATTGAACAAGCGCTTGGCCGTAATAGCATTGTCGGCACAACCGTCAGAAAACCGGGCGATATACCAAACCATCTTGCGGCCGATGAAAAACATACCCGAATTTTAGGCAAAAAAGTCTATGTGGCAACCACGGTCGGTAATGAGTGCATGCTTGGCGCATCGATTGCTGAAGATGCCGGAGAAGAGGCATTAACAGACGCCTATAAAGTTTTCAAAGACGAATCCCAATATTTAAAGCCAACCTACACCCCCACTACAGTAAATATCGATGGATGGAAGGCTACGCGTAAGGCCTGGTCGTTTCTCTTTACCTCGGTTGCCATCATCTGCTGCTTTCTCCATGTCTATATTAAAATGCGAGACAGAGGAAAGAAGAAGTACAAGGACTTTTTCTTTCAAGTTTCATCCAAGCTGTGGGAATGCTATAATGCGGAAAATAAAGCTGCATTTTCACAGAGAATCCGAAGATTGCACGAATGGTGCAATAAAGAAAAGGTGCCGGACATATTTGTTAAGCCGATTGAGAAATTACGCAATAATATTGCTCTCTACATGGTTGCTTACGATCACCCGAAAGCACATCGCACCAGCAACATGCTTGACAGGTTAATGCAAAGAATGGATCGGCATCTTTTCAGTGTTCAATATTTCCATGGATCAATAAGCGCTGCCAAGCTGAGCATTAGAGGTTGGGCACTTATTCAGAATTTTGCTCCTTCCAATCCTTGGACGGTTGATAAGTATAATGGTTTTCAGAGTCCGGCTGAAAGACTGAACTCTTTTCGGTATCATGATAACTGGTTACATAATCTCACGATTTCGGCTTCTTTGGGAGGCTATAGAAGTGTTCCCCAAAATCCGTTATAAACAGAATTTATCAGCAAGTTGTCGGGTCCGGAAAGTGGCCTCAAAATGAAGCGGACCCGGTATTATCAAGGGCTGCATCCGTGATGCATGACGAAGCGCTTCCCGTGCAGTCTCCTGAAGCAATGCTCTTCCCTCTTTAACGTAACGAATACTTTTTTCGCCGGAGGTGTAAATCTCTTTCCTTTTGTCAACGCAAACGGATTTTGCCCATGGCAGAGCTTCTAAAGCCTGTTTTACAGCAATCTCTTCTCCTGATACAAAACCGATGGGAATACCCAGTTCTCCCAGATAAGCGCCATAGATATCCATCTCACAGACACGCTTTCCGTTCAGCCGAACTTCGGAAAAAATTCCATAATGGGTGTGGGGGAAAAAGGCGCCGTCTGTTCCGGAAGCGGCATGAATGGCGACATACAGAACCAGATCCAGGTCGGTAATCTTTCCGAACAAGGATGGCTTAATATAATGACCGCCAATATATCGTGCTCTGGTGTCCAATTTATTGATCAGGCAATTAAAGCCGACTTCATGCGTATCCTTAACCGTGACTTTTTCGGCACCACCGTCAAAAGCGCCTTGAATAACATAATTGACATCTTTGGTTAAACAGGCGCGTCCATACTGCCACTCCCGCGTTCCCATACGGCACTGACGCATTCGCCAGATACCAAAACTTCCTTCAATGTCAGCAAAAATTCCAACATGCATTGGTTCTGCTCTGCTCCCTTTGTTGATAGTTTCTGCTATAAACAAAAAACATTAAATCCATCTTTAAAGTCGACCCGTCCTTTTCTGCCGATAAACTCATTTTTCATCATATCCGCAAGTATTCCAGAGTTCGGCTCCGGCTTTGCCAGAAAGCGGCTGCCATCAGCAAGTTTTCCGATGATTACCGCATCTATGGGGCGACTGTTTCTGTCATGAAAAATCGTATATGTTTCAATTTCCCCATTTCCATCAGCCTTTTCTACGACTTTCCGCTCTTTAATTTTATCAAGGCCACCCTGAAGATCCATGCCATCCGCATTCCTGTTGTCAGCCTGCCGCCAATACCCTGAATATACACCGACGGAATGTTTACTGATAAACCAGCTGAGCGAATGAACCAGCCCGATCCTGTCTTTATCCTGCCGGATAAGCTCCACCATTTTGCAAATCGCATGCATCGAATAATTATTCCCCGGCCCGCCAAAGCAAGACATGCCGCCGGTAACAGTAAGGTCGCGCGGATCGTTTTTGTCTATGCCCAACATATTTCGCACAATGCGTGTGGCACAGGGAAAGCAACTGTAAAGATCAAGGCAGTCGACCTGATCAAGGCTGACCCCGGCCTGCGCAAGTGCCGTATCGGCAGCGACCCCGGCTGAAGGGGATGAATAAAAATTTACCCGTTCGGATACATGCCAGACATCAGAAGCATCTCCGCCGCCCACGGGATATACCCACTTCTCTTTTGGGACTCCCAGCTCCGATGCAGTCTGCTCATCCGTTAAAAAAATCGCAGCAGCCTGATCCACCTGCATCATCGAACACAAGAACTTGGTATAAGGGAAGGATACCATCGGGTTGGATTCTGAAATAACCGGAATTTCATCTGCCGTTTTAGGCGTCTGGAACCATGAATACGGATTGCCTGCCGCGATTTTGGACATGCCGGCACAAAATTCCCCCAATTCTTTTTTATGTTCCTCTACGGTCAAACCTTCATGATGTCTCAGGGCATTTTCAAAAAACGGATAAAAATTAATCGGAAGTGTCAGTCCGTATTTCATTTCCAGTTCAGTAATCGGGTCCCGGAGGTCGCCGACCATCCATGCCTTTTTGCGGGAAAAATCCCACTGCTGAAAAATTGTCCCTTTAGCCCTGGCATCTATCTTCCTGGAATGGAATGCTTCACCGCCGCAAATCAACGCGATCCGGGCCTTTCCTGAAATAATCTTTTCCGCGGTTTGATTAACGAACCACTGGGGGGCGCATGCGCCGACCCAGGTATATGACTGATGCTTTGGCTTAATATTGATCCTTGCTGTAAATTCTGAAAGCGGATCATTATATTGCTGCGTCAGAATATTGACCAGGCACAGCGTGTCCACTTTCTGTGCCAGGGTTTTAACATGTGAATCCGCTTCAGCCGCATGTACTGCCATTTCAATCAATTCCATGGGGGTCTTAATTTCAGCCGGATCTAAAGACCGGTGGACGCATTGTCCGATACCGATTATCACCGGCCGTTTATTATGAGAATAGGAAATCATCATAAATGATCCATTTATTTCATTAAAAATTGTTACGAACTTGTTTTTGTGCCTCTTTGCTTTTGACGAAAGATAAATTCACAGGGTTCTGCGGTCTTCAACTTCGGGCCGTCTTTTCACCCAACCATCTCTCTCAGGCCGATCAACAAGACCAGTTGTGGTGGATCGACCTGTAAAGGTTTTCTTCGCAAGCTGGCTGGGTTGTGAGCCTTCTGTCTCAATCACCGCCATCAGCATAAAGAACTGGGAATGAGTAATTCTGAATTTGGCAATCTTATCCCTGTAGTGCCGGGAAATTTCTCTGCTCAGATAACTGAGCTGTAATTATCAATCATAGGCCATGCGCATTTTTTCATCCGTTAATGCCGGCTGAATAATTTTTCCCCACTCAGGATCACGCCAAGTCCCTAATTGATCGTGCATAATAAAATATTTTTGCGGAATAGGATGAGTGCCATATACTACTTCAATTCCATACTTTACTTTTATAAAATCACTGAATACGGGAATACTGGGACAGGGGGGATACCCCACAATCAGGCCGGTGGCAAGATGTATCACAGTTACTCCGTTTTTCATCATTTCGTCTACGGCATATTCAATATTGCCACCGGGGCACCCATCACAGTTGGTATAGCCAGCGATTTCAACCGCCATATTTTTGTATTCTGTAAAAGCGCCCTCTCTATCACGCAATGACCTGAAGCATTTCCCACCGGCACACCTGCGGTAACGGTCGCAGATGATTATTCCGATTCTAATGCGCTTCACTATATCATCTCCTACTCACCATATTGAATATGCCCGGGACTCAAATCGCCCAAAAATTGATATCCGACGATTTAACCCGGAAAACCATCCGGTTTCAGACGGCTTCCTTGGATGCCTGTCAATTTTGCAATGGAGGCTCAATCCAACCTTCTATGAAAGGACTTTTCGTTCAGTGATTATTTAAGTGGTTTCATGAATTGACTATAATTTAGTTTCGTTTTTTCGATAAAATATCTGATACTCAACGAAAGCCTTAACTGTTGCAACGGCTATTTTTGTAATCCTTATTACTTTCTTCATTATACAATTCCTTTCCATATATTTTTTTTAAGTGGAGGCTCCACCGCCTTGCAGACGGTGGAGCCTCCACTTACGGGAAAATTCGTTCACCCTCCATTTATTCGCCGGGTTTCCTAAAACATCTGTTCAGTCCGTAGAATAATTTCATCCTGCATTCGATTGTCAAGATCGATAAAATAGGCTGAATAGCCGGCGACCCGCACTATCAGCCCTTCATGAGAATCCGGTTTTTCTTTTGCATCCAATAACAGGGGGCGGTCTACGCAGTTAAACTGGATATGATGTATACCAAGGTCACTCCAGGTTTTTAAATAACTTTTCATCAGGCTGTATTTTGCGGGCGAAAAGAACACCGGCATAAATTTCTGGTTTAATAAAAAATTGCCGGTCTTTAACGGATCTATTTTTGCCACCGATTGTAACGTCGCTGTTGGTCCGCTGGTGTCCTTGCCCTGAACCGGGGAAATACTCCCATCATGAAATGGCTCTCCGGCTTTTCGCCCATCAAATGTTGCCGGCAGGAGCATTCCCACGCCGATGGGCGCGGATGCGGTTGTGCCGTCTATTAAATGCGGATTCCCGTAGATATCGATGGAATGATCGCAGACTTCTTTTACTTTCAGCATGATATCTCTGCTTATCAGATCCACATAATCATCATCATTACCGAATTTGGGTACCTTTTGCTCTATCATCAGGCGGACATTTTCATATTCTCCTTCAAAATTATTCGTCACCGCATTACAAAATTCTTCAAGGCTTATTGCCTTGTCTTCAAAAACCAGTTTCCTGATCGCCGCCAACCCTCCGGCAACATTGTTACAGCCGAAAACAAGATGATGACGCATGCCGAGATATTCCCAGTCGCGCATATCGCATGCCTTTTCAATGTTGCCGTCTAAGATGGCTGAAAGAAAGGGCCTGGGTATGTACTTTTTCATGAGAACATCCGCAATATTGGAAATGTGCGTCAGCACCTTACCCGCATAATCCACCTGCGCACAAAAGGCATCCCAGACATCCTTGGAAGAGCGCATTTCCGAAATCGGCGGGGTTTTAACGCCCACAAAATTTCCCATAAATTTACCTTCAGATAACGCAAGGTTTAAGCACATGGGCAGTATAAATGCACCGGTGTGCCCTGCCCGGTAATGAATATTTTTCCCGGGGATGACCGGCTGCATGCAGTTATTGATCCCGTAATCCCTGGCATCTTCAATTTTGGCACCTATATCCGTCAGCCTGGGGATATTTACATTGTCATTAAAAAGTCCGGGCTGAGCACTGCCGCTGTAAACACATTTAAAGATTGATTCATAAAGTTCAGATGGGGTTTTGTCATGAATACGAACGGCTATCTGCGGAGCAATGGTTTTTATATCACCGGTCACCTCCAGGGCGATATGGGTCATCTCATTGGTAATATCTTTCCCGTCCGCATCAACGCCCCCTAAGGTAATGGTCTGAAAACCCAACCCACCACCCCCATTATTTACCCATATGGGGGGCTGAACATAACCGCCTTCCTGCATCTTTACCCATACAGCTTCCACAAGCTCTTTGGCCTGATTCCTGTCAAGAATGCCGGCCTTGATATCCGCCTCATAAAACGGGCCGAATATTTTATCAAAGCGAATTCCGTTTCCAACCTGGGGTTGATCAATATAATTAACAATAAAATTTATGAAAATAAAGCATTGCAGCGCTTCATTAAGATTTCGGGCAGGGTTTGCAGGCACTTGCCGGCAGGCTTCGATCATCCGGTCAAGCTCTTTTTTCCTTTTTTTATCTTTTATGTCTTTTTTATAACCCTCAAGCATGTCCGCATATCGTAACCCCCAGCGTGCAACCGCTTCGGTTGAGATCTTCATTGCCCGGAGTTCATCGAGTTTTTTCATGCGATCTTCGGAACCCACAGAAATGTCATCCGATACTTCCTTAATCTTAGCATTAATTTCTTCAACAATTCCATTTAGGCCGATATTTAATATTTTCTCATAATCAGGCGTTGAAATCTCCCACTGCCACATCCACATCCCGGTAACGGTTTCACCCATTTTCCAATGCATGCCGTCCGGGATATATCCCCTTTCCCTCCCATGGATGGAGAGGGGTTTCCAATAGTTATTTATTTCAAAAAATTCTTCTTTCTCTTTTTCACTGAGCATTCCGGCATAATCAGGCAGCTTGTTCACCGCCTTTTCCAGCCATCGCCAATACAGTTCAGGATAGGTCGGCAGGCTGGTTTCCGAACTTGCAAAACAACCGACAATCAGTTCGTTTTCCCTGGTAAAAAGGGTCATGTTGTCCAGAAAGGCCGCCATCCCCTTAGCCCTTCGCAGAGCCATCGATTCCCCCTCGGTCTTTTTGTATACATCAGTGATGATACGCGCCCGTTCAAGGCAAATTTTTAAGCCTTTTTTCACCGTCCGGCTATCGGCAATCCGGCCAAGGGACTTGACGCAGGTTTCTGTTTTCAAGGTCTTGTTTCTCAATGTCGCTGTCATAATGCACTTGTCTCCTTATTATATGGAATTTAATAAAAAAATAGTTAAAGCATATTTTCTATCAATGGATGTATTCATCAAAATTGATAGAATACAAAAAAAGATAAATCGCAGGCGAAAGGTTGGACAATTCCTGATTTATTATTTATTAAAGGATACTATGCACTTTTTTTGATTTTTTCCTCATAAAGCGCTTCATCGGCTTGTTTCAGGATTTCGTCAATATCGTTGCAATCCTTTTTCGGGGTCTTCATGCCCCAGCTTATCCCCACGTTAATTCCACCCTCTTTTCCCCAGTCCGTAAAGCGTTTATCAATTCGCCCCATGAGAATGCCCGCCTTTTCGATGTCGATATCTATGAGGAGAAGAACGAATTCGTCGCCACCGTACCGACTGATAATATCTGTTCCCCGAAAACCAGTTTTTAGCAGTTCGGCAAATTTGCACAATACGCGATCCCCCATGTCGTGGCCCATAGTATCGTTTATCTTTTTGAATTTGTCCAGATCCGCATAAATAACAATTATCGTCAACGGCAATCGCTCACGCAGGGAAAAAAGGTACTTTGCCGCCCGGAAAAACGCCCGGCGGTTCATCAAGCCGGTCAATTCATCGGTCTGGGCCTGGGACTCGGCCTTTTTTCTCAAAAATTCAATTCGCCGTGCCAGAAAAAAAGAATGAAAGGTAGTGATTAAAAGAAATGCCGAATAAAAATAAAACGGGTACGGCGGCAGTCTCATTAACAGGGAAAAATGCAAAATCACGCTTAGCAGCCCTGCCAGAATTCCGAGGCGAAGCAAGTCGTTAAAAATATCAAGCCCATGCTGCATCCCGTTCCCCAGTATAGCGATCAAGAGCAGAACCAACGTCGGATGCATCAGACAGGGATCAGCTATGATAGCCAGCATAGAAGCGATTATGTCGTTCCAGTTGCTGCATCTACACTCTATTGCATATTCTTTTTTTTTGTAAAATCGACCGGATATGACGCGATTAAGAAATAATATGACGGTTATAAAGACATAGATAATCACTATACAAAGCATTGCCTTTCTTGACAAAACAAACGGTGGTGCCGGAGTAAACTGAACAACCACCGACTGAAAGTCGGTGGGTTCAAATTAAGTGCTGAAAGCACAGATACGGGTCAAAGACCCGTCGGTTATGAGTCCGTTTTAAAATTATCATCTGGTTTTGGTTCAAAATGGTGTTCAAGGTAATTTGTAATCATTTCATCTGTAACTTGACCGGAGGTTACACAGAAAAAGCCTCGTGCCCAAAAATGTCTGCCCCAATATCGCTTTTTAACATTAGGGAATTCCTCAAACAGTTTTGTCGCGGACCTTCCCTTAATTTTTTTCATAATTTCACTTGGAGCTATATTCGGTGGCGCAGAGACAAAAATGTGAACATGATCCTTGCTCACAACACCACTAATTATTCTTATTTCAAAGGCTTCACAGGTTTGCCGAACCAATTCTCTGACCCGTTGAGCAATATCTCCCTTCAATACTTGATAACGATATTTTGTTACCCATACAAAATGATACTCAATATTGAAAACTGTATGGCTTCCATATCTATATTCCATAAGCCCTCCTGTAGTTGGCTTATGGTTACCATATTTAAAATGATAAATCTATCCGCCTAAAGGCGGAGGTTTTAACCTTGGTTGAGACTAATAAAAATAACATCCCGTAATAACACCTGATAAAATCCTTGTTCCGAATTGGAGGGTCGCGTCATAGGCAAAGTGCTCTGATCCGATAGAAGAGACACGAGAGGCTTTCGCAAAGTTTTCCATCGATATTGCTCGCTACGAAAGGATTCGGTTTTATGTTTTATATGAATGGAGATAAAAACGGCATGGCCGGGAACTAAGCCGAAAAGAACTCAATAGTAATCACCTGCCTGCATCAACCGATATCCCATAAGAATTTATTCAGACCCCGTATGCCCGATTTTTTTATGCGCCGGTACACCGTATACTTTTTTATAAGACCTGCAGGCCGGACAGAGTTCTTCCTCCAGCTTGACAAAATTGTATAAAAGCCCTTCACCCTTTTCCCTTGCCCGTGTACACACCGGGCATGTATTTTTACAAAAACCCGCCAGAGATTTCGTTATCTTTCCATGTCCCATCATTTATCTCCTGATTATATATATTACTGCCCCGGCGATAACCAAATTATTGTAAGTGCATTAAAGCAAGCATCTCCTGTACAATAGAATATGGATCTTTCTTGCGAGCGATCACCTGTTTCACCGCCTGATCCAAATTACCGTTTTGATCCCATCTGCACCGGAGAATATACGCGACTTCCTTTTCAAGAAGAGATAAAATTTCTTCCTTGATCCGTTCTTCATGCCACGAGGACCTTATCCGTCCGACTTCCTGTAGCTTAAGCATAATCGTGACCAAATCCAACACCCCTTCACCGGTTGCGGCGATTGTTTTGAGCACCGGAACTTGTGATGATGTTTCGTCAGAAGAAAGCTCCAGCATGGCACTAATATCAGCAACAGCCTGATCAGCTTCGCCCTGATCAGCCTTATTAACAACAAAGATATCGGCAATCTCCATTATCCCGGCCTTAATCGCCTGAATACCGTCACCCATTCCGGGGACACAGACAACCAGCACCATGTCTGCAGCCTTCACGACCTCCACTTCATCCTGTCCCACCCCAACGGTTTCGATGAGTATAATATCCTTACCGAAAGCGTCCATAATTTTAACCACGTCCCGGGCCGACAGGTTTAATCCGCCTAAAGCGCCACGCGTAGCCATGGAACGGATGAAAACATCATCAAGGGTACTGACTTCTTTCATACGTAAACGGTCTCCCAGCAGAGCGCCTCCGGAAAACGGGCTTGAGGGATCCACGGCAATAATCCCGATTTTAAAACCTCTGTCGAACAGCTCACGGGCCAATCGATCCGTAAGAGTGCTTTTCCCGGCACCCGGTGAGCCCGTGATCCCGATAACGCACGCATTTCCTGTCATGGGATAGATCATTTGCATTGCATCCATCCATCCCGGTTCCCGATTCTCGACCCGGGTAATCAGTCTTGCCAGGCCACGAACCGATCCTTTTCTCATTTCGACGATCAGGCTTTTCCAATCTTCCCACATTGAATTTTATCTCCGTCTATGGATTATCTCTTTGCTTTGCCTCCCCACCGTTAAAGCAAAACAAATCTCAACCTCATTTCCCCGAAGACGAGAAACTGCAAAAATGATACCGTTTAATCTTTGGCACAGACATTTTAGTCAACGGTTCAGGATCAGAGCCTAAACCACCGACAGCACACATAATCATCCTGTAACAGTTTCCCGACATCGCGGAAATAAAACTGACAACCGACCTTCTTCTTTTAAACGAGGCTGTTTATCATAATTTATGTAGTGGTCTTACCTACCCTTGAAAACCGGTTCTCTTTTTTCAAGAAATGATTTAAACCCTTCCATGAAATCTTCGCTTTTCAGGCACACATCAAGGACATATGCCTCATAGTCGAGCGCCTGGGGCAAGTCTGTCTTGTAAAAATTCTGCAGACCCCTTTTGACGAAAGCGATCGGAATCGGCGCATTTTTTGCCATTCGTTCCGCCATCTTATACGTAACGGGAAGCAACTCTTCAGGTGGCACCACCTTATTTACCATACCAATCTCCAGCGCCTCCCGGGCATCTATTACTTCACCGGAAAATAACAGCTCCGCTGCTTTGGCATATCCGACCAATCGCGGCAGAAAGTGAATCCCACCCCAGTCGGGGAAAGCGCCCCTCCTGGTAAAAACCTGCCCGAATCTGGCTTTTTCACTGGCAATCCTGATATCACAAGAAAGCGCCAGATTGCATCCACCACCGGCAGCAACGCCGTTAACCGCTGCAATAACCGGTTTTTCAATTGAATTTATAGCCAGAACGGTTTTACACATAGTATGTCTTTCGTGTGAAACATTACTCGCAAGCGCCTTGGTTTCACCGGCCACAAATTCATTAACATCGCCGCCTGTGCAAAAAGCCTTGTCGCCGGCCCCGGTGATCACGATTACACGAATTCCCGGATCTGCCCCTGCGTTTTCCACGGCTTCAAGGATCTCGTTTCTCATATTACCGGCAAATGCATTATATTTATCCGGCCGGTTTAAGGTTATGGTGGCGATTTTATCTTTTTTATCTAAAAGAACATATTCCCATTGCATCATCCGCCTCCAAACATTGTCTTCAGTTGTTGCGTCAATAGATCAGTTCCCTGTATCAATCCCAGAAAAATTTTGTCGATCTTCTCTATTTTTTTTATTAAGCCCGAAATTTGTCCGGCCGGCATAACCGCAGTATCCGCATCGCCTCCTGACTGAATATATTGAGCGTCTGCATCAGCGCCTCTAAGATGCATGTCCTCCTGATGCTTGTCCGGATTCTGTATCATGTCCACTGCGCGGTTTCTTAAAACACGGATGGGCATAGCGTCCTTTCCGAGAAGAATTGTGGAATCGCTGCCCGCTTCCACAATAAGTTGTTTAAAAAAATCAGGGACCGGGCATTCCTGCGTGGCGACGAATCGGGTCCCTAATTCAACCCCTTCAGCGCCCAATGCAAAAGCGGCAACCACCCCCCGGGCATCTGCAATCCCTCCGGCGGCAATGACGGGTATATTCAAAGCATCTGCCAACTGAGGCACCAGGCACATGGTCGTTGTTCCCTGTCGACCAACGTGACCACCGGCCTCAAATCCTGTGGCTATGACAGCGTCAACGCCACAGGATTGAGCTTTCAGTGCCATTTCTTTGGAGGAAACTTTATGCAGCACTTTTAAATCGGCCTCTTTGATACGCTTCATAAACATCGCCGGGTTTCCCGCAGATGTTGTAATGGTTTTAATTCCTGCATCAATGGCTATTTCAAGCGCATCAAAGGCGTTCATGCGATAGAGAGGGATATTTATTCCAAATGGTTGATCCGTCAAATCCCTTGCTTTTTTAACTTCCAGAAGTAACCGGTCCGAAGAGAGACCGGAGGCGGCAATCTGACCGAAACCCCCGCTGTTTGATACGGCTGCCGCCATTTCACCAAGGGTGATGAGACGCATGGGGCCTAAAATAAACGGATATTTAGTCCCGGTAATCTCGACGATTCGATTCTTTACCATGTTTGCCTCCTAAAAAATCGGATACCATAACCCTTAGGGTAAATTTGACCTGATAAATGTTCCCACATCTTTTATGGAAGTGCCTGAAGTAAACACGCCGCTGACACCCATTTTTTTCAGTTCAGGGACATCATTATCCGGGATGACCCCTCCGATAATGACCAGAATATCATTTGCATTTTGTTCTGATAGTTTTTCAATGACCTTCCTCGTCAATGTCAGATGAGCCCCTGATAAAATAGAAAGGCCCACCACATCGACATCTTCCTGAACGGCAGCGCTGACGATTTCTTCCGGTGTCTGTCTCAGACCCGTATATATAACCTCAAATCCCAGATCCCGTAGACCGTAGGCAATAACTCTGGCGCCACGCTCATGGCCATCCAAGCCAGGTTTGGCAACCAATACTCTAATTTTTTTTTCCGTATTCATTTTAAATACCTCACTATCCCACTATTTTTCTCATTTATGATGAGCCGTATCGAAAATCTGAGATATATCTTTCTGGTCATTAAAATAAGCTCCTATAAGATTAAAATAACTTATAGGAGCGTATTTTCATCTATACGAGGCCACTATCAACTCCGCAGGCGATCAACCGTTCAAATTCTCCGGCGGGCTTGAAAAACGCCAGTCCGTATTTGTCATAAAATTCCTGTAACCGCCCAAGTGTATATTTAACCCCTTTCTGGGAGACATAACGACCGGGGCCATGCCAGCAGTCAGGGAAGCCGATCCCTATAACGGAAGCAAGATCCATACTGTAATAATTTTTAACAACTCCTTCGTCCAGACAATGAAACGCCTGATTGGCCATTGCGAGCAAAAGCATTTCTTTCGCTTCCTCACGGGTTGGGGTCGGCAGGGATTCATTGCGGACGACATGCTCTAATGCCGATTTGTCCGGTTTCATGCCCGGGCCGTAAAAACAGGGTTTCCCGGCGCCCACATAACCGGCCTCATACATTTTAATCAGGGTTTTCGGTACTTGAATCAGCTCCGGCTTTTTTGATTGCATATACGACCCGGCATGATAAATGACATTCCCGCCGGCTGTCCCGTAAATATTCAACGGGCCCTGAGGAAAACCGGCTTCAAGGGCCAACTGGTCAATTTCCCAGGGGTCAACCCCCATTTCCGCCAGATAAAAACCGGCCATAACATAAACGCCGAATGTTCTGCTGGTATAAAAACCAGGGCCATCGCCGACGATGACACAGGTTTTTCCCTGCTGCCGGCCGGAAGCGACTGCGGTTGCAAGCGCACTTTCAGATGTTTGCGGCCCTTGAATGACTTCCAGAAGCGGCATTAAAGGAACCGGTGAAAAATAATGCATCCCCACAACCATTTCCGGACAAACGGATTCAGCGGCGATTTCCTGCATGGGTATAGTGGAGGTATTGGACGCAAAAACAATATCCGGGTTGATGTCCTGAACCTGCTTGAGAATTTTCCGCTTTAAATCAAGGTCTTCAAAAACAGCTTCAATCACCAGCGGAATAGTTTTCAACTCATCATAATTATCGGATACACGAATATTATCCATCACCATATTTTTTCGTTCCAAAGTCCAGCGCCCCTTTTTTACCAAAGGTTCCAAGCCCTTGCCGATATTTTCCTTTGCAGCTTCAGCGGTTTTTATATCAATATCAATAAGGAGGGTTTTGATACCCTTATCCGCGCAAACCTGAGCAATACCCTGCCCCATGAGACCTGCGCCGATGATTGCCAATTCAGGTGCGGGGATTGCTTTTTCCAAATTAACAATAGACAATCTCGGCGCAATACTTGTCATTAGAAAGAAAAAATCGATCTTGTTTTTTACATTGGGATGCTCAATCAGCGGGGCAAAGTGAATGACTTCATTTTTCGCGGCTTCTTCAAAAGGCAATTCAAGCCCTTCTTCAATGGCATCAATCGCCGCCTTCAAATAAGGTTTTTCCGGACAAAGGGCAAACCGTTCCCGAACTTTTTTAATCAACGCGTCCCGAACTTTTTTGGTTAATTTTGCGGGTTCTTTCCACAAGGGATCATAATTCCGATTGACAATAATCGGATGAGATTCAATCCATTGTTCAGCATCGTTCTGAATGTCTTTTTTATCGCTAATTGTAACTAAACATGAATCCGCGTATGCTTCTGCTGGAAGCACCTGCCCACGCATGACAACCTCAATCGCTTTTTCAAGTCCGATGACCCTTCTTAAGGTTTCGGGCCCGCCGGCTGCCGGGAAAAGGCCAATGTTGACTTCCGGCAATCCCAATTTTGTACCTTCAGTGGCAAAGACATGGTCACAGGTCCATAAAAGCATCTCAAAACCGCCTCCCAGTGCGGTTTGGCCGGGAAGAACCGCAACAACTGGGAACGGGCTCCTGGCGAGAGCCGCAAACGTTTCCTGAAGCTTCAGCACAGTATATTTCAGGTTCAGCGCTGATCCATCCTTCATTATTTCCATGAGGTTGGCGCCATCTAAAAAACTCTTCTTCTTAAGCGACGTTAAAATAACGCCTTTGGCATTATCTCGGTTTGCTTTTTCAGTAGCAATTGCCAAATCTTTGATGAACTGATCTCCAATGGTGTTGACCGGTCCTGCGGTATCTATGAGAAATGTTGCAATTTTATTAACAGGATCGAGTCGGTATATAACTTCAGGCATTTTTTTACCTCCTAAAATCTGAATAGATTATTCTTTCCAAAAAGGGTTTCACACTTGAACCATGATCGCTTCGCCCTGGGTTAAACCTCCGCATATGGCAGCCACAGCATTTCCTCCGCCTCTTCGCCGAAGTTCGTACATCATTGCCATGGTAATCCTGAGGCCGGAAGCCCCTACCGGGTGCCCAATAGCAATTGCGCCGCCATTAACATTGGTTTTCGCTATCAACTCGTGCCATTTTTTTTCATCATTTTCCGCCAGTATTTTGGTGCTGACCAATGGCATTGCGGCAAAAGCCTCATTGATTTCAATCAGACTGATGTCCTCAATGGCCATCTTTGTTCTTTCCAGCAACTTGTTAATGGCAAAGGCTGGAATCCACGATATGCCATAAGGCATGTCGGTTCTCCCGACCTGATCAATGATCGTCCCTAGAATGGTAAGACCCAGTGCCTTCGCTTTTTTCTCGGTCATAATCACCATGGCGGACGCACCGTCATTCAACCCCGGCGCATTTCCGGCCGTAGTAGTTTTTGCCCCAAATACCGGCGGAAGCATTTCGAGCGCCCCGACGCTTCCGCCGGGTCTCGGCATTTCATCTGCTGCAAAAAAGAATTTTTGTCTTCCCTTTCTTACTGGTATGGGAACGATTTCATCATCAAATTTTCCAGCTTTCATTGCAGCCGCCCATTTCAAATGGGAGCCCATTGCAAAGCTGTCCAGCATTCTTTTAGGAACATTATATTTTTCAGCGCCATCAGACGCATCGACCGCCACTGAATGGTAGCCGGGATACATGATGGGGAATATCGGATCAGGCATCTTCACTTCACCGATTCTGACACCAGCCCTGAGTTGACGCGACATATGAGGCGCCCTGCTCATGGCCTCTGTACCAATTACAAGCGCAGACTCTATTTCGCCCAGCCGAATGCCCCAGAGCGCCATTCGAAGTGCGGTAAGGGGCGAGCAGCAGGCAGTATCAATAGTTGTTGTGAATACGTCACGGCCCACCTTAAGGCCAATCTGTCTGCCCGTTACCGAACCGGTCTCATAGGAACTCGGTATACAGTTTCCCACAAAAATCTGATCGATTTCATCTTTAACATTGTTTCCTGCTGCCTCCAGCGTGGCGTTAGCAACATGAACAGCCACATCAAGCGGCTCCATTTCGGAAAGAGAACCGAGGTATTTTCCAAAAGGCGATCTTTTGGCACTGACAATGACACATTTTTCAGACATTCGTTTTTTCCTCCTATATATATTTTTATTCAACTCTCATTTATCTACATAAACCTGATTATCCATCTCACAACATGCCCTGCACAAAAGCTGCGAATCGTGCTCTATTCCTTTTGTACCGACTTGACAAATGTCTTCATGTTGTCGATTGTTTCAAGGGAATCAACTGCCATATCCATAGCATCAGCCGTTGGATTACCAAGGACAGGCGAGCAAAGGTCTTTAAATTTAGCTGAAATTTTAGACTTTTTTTCTTGAAGCTCCGGTATGATCTTTAAAATATCTGAAACAGCGGTATATGCTCTTCCTGATTTGGTTTCGATTTCAACTCTTGCTTGCAGGGCTTGGAAATCCTGTGTGGTATTGACAGTTATTTTTTTCATAAAGGCCTTTAATTCTGGGTCATTGATCTTTTCCTCAGTAAACGCCTGCATCCCGGTATTTTCATTTAATAGCGCATTGGCCACACAATATGGGATACAGAATTTTCCTTCCAGGCCAGTATTGGCTTCCATCTTGCTGGCGGCCGACAGGGCCAGGGCTGAGGAAAACACCCTGATTTCTTTGATATCATTGAGTTCTAATCCTTCCTTCTGGATGATAAATCGGGCCGCTTCGATGGGGGAATGGGTGGCATGGCAGGAGGCGTGGTATTTCTGTGCCAAATCTTCAATCTCCCATGTCTTGCCTATTGTGTTTACGACATCTTCACTCACATTTCCTTTAAAAACTTTGAAAAAACCGTGGGCGCCTTCAATGACATCCTCAGCACCGGTGAACCCATCCCTTGCAAGAAGTGCAGCCATTAGACCGGACTGGGATGCTTTACCGGCATGAAATGCTTTGCTCATTGTTCCAAAAGATATTTTCAATCCGGAAGCCTGAGTTCCGGCAATTCCCAAGGCATTAGCAGATTGTTTTTCATCTAGCCCCAACAGTTTCGCACAAGCGGCAGCCGAAGCAAAATGCCCAAGCGTTGAGGTCGGGTGGCAGCCGGACATGTAATGCTCAATCCCGCCGCAAGCCCCGATAACAGCCCCCACTTTAAGGCCAATAATGTAAGCGGTAAGAAAATTACTGCCGGACTTCTCCATCCATTCCGAAAGCGCAAGAATAGAGGGGAATATCGTCACGGATGGATGTCCCAGAAAATGCTCCAGAGTATCGTCATAGTCGAGAACATGAGATGCTGCACCATTGATTAAAGCTGCCTGGCATGCTGTTTTTTTGACACCATACCCCAACAAGGTCACCTGTTTGTGCCCACCCATCAGGTCAGCAAATTTAATTAATTTTTCAACCAGCGGGTCATTTTTTCCGGCAAATGTAACGCCAAGCCAATCCTTAAAGGCGACCTTGGCATGATCAAAAACATGAGAGGGGATATTCGATTTCTCTGTTTTAGCAATAAAGTGAGCTAATGTTTTGGTCAGTTCGATAGATTTTTCCGGCATGATTGAATACCTCCTTATACTCTAATAATATAATTAATAACCTTGACCTCAGACACAACAGATCGTCCCCAATAAAGAATTTTTATCTGCGTTCTTTTAATTATTATGCCAGGGCAGCTTTGCATTCGGATTGCTCCAGAACATTGACAAAATCAGTGATATTAGAAAGCCCCCCAACAAAAAAGCAGTAATCGTTGAGCCCGCCAGTATTTCTGCATCAAGGTTAATAAACAGACAACCGCCGATGAGCAGGTTGATCCATCCCCACATAACATTTATCGTCGGGCTGGATTTTTGAGAGAAGGGCGTCATGTGACGTTTACCGCAAATCCCCTGAACCAGATGCGGAATTGCATTAAATAAAAATATGCCTGAAAAAAAAACTTTTATTAAATCTGCCATTTTTATGCTCCGCTGGTTACGTTAAAAATCAAAACAACATCTGTCGAAAAGTCCCTTTTTAATTTTTAAATCAATGCAGGTTTCGCTTCGCCAAAAACATTTCGGAGAACATCACAAATTTCCTGCAACGTCGCATAAGTCTTGACGCAAGAGAGAATGTCCGGCATCAGATTGATCGATTCGTCAGCGGCGTTCTGTCTCAATTTTTTGAGGCTCTGTGCAACCAGACTGTTATCTCGATCATTTTTTAGACGTTGAAGACTTTCTTTTTGACGGTGCTCCGCGCTGGCCATCAAATCTGCCGAATACACTTCTTCAACGCTGCGGTTGACCTGAACATCTATTTCATCAGGGCCCATAAAACAATTGACGCCCACAACAAACTCTTCCTTGTTTTCAATTTTTTTCTGTTTTTCATAGGCACTTTTGGCGACGGCCTTTTGCATATATCCGTTTTCAATGGCAGCAACAACCCCACCCATTTGTTCGATTTTATCGAATTCCGCCTTTGCCTCGGATTCAATCTCATTCGTCATTGATTCCATAAAAAAGGATCCTGCCCAGGGGTCTAAAGTCTCACCTAACTTGGCCTCATATATTAGTACCCGCGTTCCGTCATAAACCAGCTGCTGGGCTTCCAGGCTGTGTCCCAACCCAAGCGGCTCGTCAAATGGAGGATATACACCCGGAAGACCTCCGGACATTCCGGCTGCCATAGCTCCGACAACGGAACGGACAAGGTTATTCAGAGGTCTCTGCAACTGGGTACTGCTGCATCCTATGTGAGCTGTGGAAATCTGCCGGATCATCATGCTTTTTGGATTTTTTGCGGCGAAACGTTCTTTCAGCATGCGGGCCCACATTCTACGGGCAGCACGCTGGAAAGCAATTTCTTTGTAAAACTCCATGCTTCCGCCAAAGGCGTTAAAAGTAAATCGGGGGGCAAAAATATCAATATCAAGCCCCGCATCAACCCCTGCCTGAAGATAGGCGGCACCGATCACCATGCTAAAAGCAAGATCCTGAGCCCTTGTGGCCCCGGCTTCTCGCATATGATATCCGCCGATGCTGGTAACATTAAATTTCGGCATATATTTGGTACAAAAAGTAAGCGTGTCACGAAAAAGCCGCAAAGATGGCCCCGGAGGAAATATATAAGTACCCCGGCCAACAAACTCTTTTAAGATGTCATTTTGGGGCGTACCCCTTAGTTTGTTGATTGGAATACCGCGTTGCCCGGCCAATGCTGCGTACATGGCGATGATAACCGCCGCCGGCGCATTAATGGTAAAGTTTGATGCAATTTTGTCCAGATTCAGATCCCCGATGTAGGGTTCGTAGATGATTTCAAAATCCCTAAGGGAATCTATCGCCACACCCACCCGACCGACCTCACCCTCTGCATGGGGATCATCCGAGTCATAACCGCATTGTGTTGGCAGATCCATTGCTATGTTCGGAGCACCTTTACGTCCCAGTGAATGCATCCGGATCAGGTAATCCCGATAATCTTTAGCCGTCCCAAAACCAGCATATTTTCCGGCACCGCTGGTGCCCCATTCAAACCGCGTTTCCGCCTTTGCCATCATTTCAGAAAAAGCCTGCCATTTAGGAATTGGATCATTTCCGGCGGTAAATGGGTATTGGCCGGGAAAGCCGACGTCTTCAAGAAAGCTAAAATTCTTTATATCCGCAGGCGTATAAAAACGTGTCGGACTATTTTTAAGGCCTAATTTATTCAGATGCGGCGAAATCACACCTTCCTGCCACTGTTGATGTGCCTGTCCTGTTTTTTCCTTATTCTCTTTGGTATCGTTCATCGTGTGATCTCCCTGTTCTTATCCAACATCTTGATATTCTATAATAAAATTTATATATTCATCCCAGATTCAGGCAAAACGTTATCAAACCCGAAGTGGCTGCCGAGAAAGCAGGCTATTCAGCCAGGTTGCCTATTTTTAGTTCCGCTTTTTTAATTTTCCCGGTTGAAGTCATCGGAAGGGCATCGATTATTTTAACATGAGCCGGAAATTTGTATTTAGCGATCTTTCCGTTAAGGAACTCATGGACTTCTTCCTTGGTAATGCTTTCACCCTTTACACATTCAATAAAGGCTTTCCCTGCCTCACCCCATCGATCATCAGACACTCCGACAATGGCCACATTTTCAATTTTCGGGTGATCGATCAGCACCTTTTCGATCTGTGCCGGATATACGTTCTCGCCACCGCTACGATACATGTCCTTGGCCCTGTCAACGATATAAAAATAACCGTCTTCATCCATGTAGCCAAGATCGCCGGTGTGCAAAACGCCATCGACAATCGTCTCTCTTGTTTTTTCAGGCAGATTCCAATATCCTGTCATCACGGTGGGACCAGTGGCCACTATTTCTCCGATAACGCCTGGCGGAGTCCTTTCCCCGTGAAAGTCCTGAATCCAGATATCCGTAAAAAAGCCCGGCAAACCGATGGAGCCTTCTTTTTTTATAATGTCTTTTTTGGGTAGCATCATCATGGCGGAGTTTTCCGTCTGCCCAAAACCTTGCTGCATGAAGAGTCCCTTTTGGGCTAATTCTTCGAGCAGGCTGATGGGTGTCCTTTCACCGCCGCCCAACACATTTTTAACACTGCTCACATCGATATTGTCGAGCGCCTTTGACTGCAGGATAAGGCGCCACATAGTGGTCAGGGCAAAAATCACCGTGGGTTTATATTTTTCGATATCTTTGGCAAACTGTTCCGGCTCAAACCTGAGTCTCATAATAAATGATGCACCCCGGCACAAGACCGGTGTAGCAATGATAAACAGCCCGCCAGAATGGAATAAAGGTAGCTGGGACAGGAAAATATCGTCCTCGGACATGTCTGTATACATCATGATCTGAAAAATTTTGAAATATGTCTGGCCGTGGGAAAGCACGGCTCCTTTTGGATTGCCGGTGACACCTGAAGTGTAAATAATGGCCAAAGGATCATCAATGTCGATGGCCATGTCAATCGTTGGTTCATCTGTTGATTTATCATCAATTACATGATGATAATCACTCGCCCACTCCGGGCATTCCGGCAGCCCCGGGATACCAATTTTCAACCATAGGAACTTGTCTTCTTCCACCTGAACAGAAGACCGGATTGTCTCAACATTACCGGCAAACGCATCATGAAAGATAAGCAGGCGAGAACCGCAGTCATTGAGCTGATATTGAACTTCACCAGCCACCATACGAACGTTCAACGGTACAAAAATAAGACCGATTTTAGCCGCAGCTAAATATATCGCCATAAATTCCGGGCAATTGGCCAAAAGCACTGAAATACGATCTCCTTTTTTAAGACCCTTTGACAGCAAATAATTGGCGACCCGATTGGTTTCCTCGTTTAGATGCCCATAGGTGATATTCTTGTCTTCAAAAATAAACGCTGTTTTGTCCGGTATAGCAATTGCCTGCTTGGCTGCGATTTTGCCGACATTCCACTTCATCCGGTACCTCCTTATTTTTTAATCTTAATTACAATGATCTACATTTTCTCAACATAGGAACTCCATGCACTACCATTTGTGAATGCATCTGATCCCGGGAAAAAACGATGCCGACGATCCTGAAATATAAATCTATACAAATATTATGCCAAAATTGGGAATACGCGGAAGAAACGGTTTAAGGAGGGATTAAATATTTAGACAGAGCATGGTCTTTAAACTGCCATGCCCGGAAATTTAAATAAAAAAAATTTCTTTAAATTATTACAGATCATTCTTTGAAATATTAATTCAATTAAAAATCGGACATAATGGCATTTTTTGCAATCATGTCCGATTTAAGTTATTCCAAACAAATTTTTACAGTAGAAATTTAATCAATTCTCATAAAAAATTCGGACGACATCCTTGTGCGAGTCTTAAATCAAAGATGTAGATTCCGCTGATTTCATAATTTAATATCTATCAACTCTAATCCTTTTTCAATTGCTTGCTTAAAATACGTGCAGCACATCTCGACATAATCGTTGCATGATTGTCCATCATATACCATCCATGGAAAAATACAGCTTGTCCACAGAACTGATGATGGAATCGTGCATTGTATTTGTCTTGACGGAATCTGATGCGTCTTCTCCTTTGTTTTATGATCCGGATGATCCGTGATCCCCGCTTCATAAAGCGTTTGGCATCTTTCCTCGGCAGGGATATGAAAGGCTGGCGAAGAAAAATTAATCCCATACCGACTAAATATATCCCGGGCAATCACCTTGACGTCTTCAAGCTGCGATCCGTCATCCAATTGTTCAGTATTGCTGCCATCACAAACGTTTGAGATATTGTTTTCCTTACAAAATTTTATTGCTGCGATATCCATAGCAATTTTACATTGCAGGCATTCATTGGCCATAAACAGTTTGTGCATATTTTTCATATATGTTTCGCGGCCATTGCGCAGTCCATGCGCATCTTCCCACAAGGGACTTAGCTTCTGGCTAAGAACTGCCTGCTGGGCCTCTTGCTTCTCCTGGTGAGGCGTAATCATCTGGTAAATATCTTCAATATCTATTATTTGATGATGAATTTTTGCTTTCGAAGGCGCTTTCTGCATCAGTCTGGTTACTGCATCTTGAAGATTCTCGGCTCGCCTCAGACCATGTCTTATAAAAGTAACAAGATAAATCTGATCATATTTTTGCAGCTGCAACCAGGCAACATATGTTGAATCCGTGCCCCCGGAAAACATAACAGCTATTTTTTTAATTTTCATCCATCATCCTCCTTAAGCTGACCGTTGAATTAATGTTTCTAATGTTTAGCAAGCCTGATGGCATAATGAATAAATTACATAACGCCATATCTTCTTCTTGCTTCTTTGTACTCTCCGCAAACTGCAATTAAATGATCGAACACTCAATAGGTTAGCAATACCATGCCATATTGATAATACAAGAAGTATGCCATTATATGCAATAATGCCAAAGTGTAAGCAACTGGCAATGAGTCCTGGAGGGGGCGAATTCTTCGGCGGGGAGAGATGAATCCAAATGTTAATCTGTTATGATTTTTTGTAAAATCTAATGGCGAAAAATATAAAATGCATGCTTTCTCAAGAAACAAAAAATAAGCCAAAATGGCTGTTTTTAACAATCAAAATAAATCCATATTAGCATACCGTTATTCAGGTTGACATGTGAAATAACTATATTCATACAATCTTTTAACGATATTCTTTCTTATCAAGATTATAAAGCCTCAATTTACGAAAAAGGGTACGCGTATTTATACCCGAGCACGTTACCACCTGATTAATCCGTCCATGATATCTTTCCATAGCCAGTTTGAGATAGTTTCGCTCAACTTCAACAATCTGATCCTTCAACGGCGGGAAAAGACTCGGGAGTGTAACGTTTATTATTTTTTCATCGCATGCCATTTCGGTGATAAAAACTTTTCGAATTATTTTGTCTTGAGTCAATATGACTGTTCGCTCCATGACATTCGATAATTCTCGTACATTACCAGGCCATGAGTGACTGATGAGTTGAGTGACCGCTTCGGGATGAAGTGACATCGGATTCAGGCCCAACTGATGTGAAAAGATCTCTAAAAAATGACGAGCCAAAAGCGGGATGTCTTCTTTTCTTTCTCTCAGTGGGGGCAACTGAATTGGAACCACGTTAAGGCGGTAGAAAAGATCCCGTCGAAACCTTCCCTCTTGAACCAGCTGAATTAAATTTTCATTGGTAGCCGCAATGATTCGGATATCGACCTCGATGACGGTCTCGCCACCAAGAGGCTGAAACGCTTTTTCCTGGATAAGTCTTAATAATTTTTTCTGAACGGCAGACGATGCACTCGAAATTTCATCCAAAAAAATCGTTCCGCCATCGGCTTGCTTAAAACGACCTGCCCTGTCCGCAATGGCACCGGTAAATGCTCCCTTTTTATGGCCGAATAATTCTGATTCCAGCAGTGTTTCAGGAAGGGAACCACAATCAACAGTAACAATAGGACCGGAAGCTCGGGGGCTGTTATAATGTATCGTTTTGGCGATTAGCTCCTTTCCGGTTCCTGTTTCACCTGAAATAAGGATGGACGTATCCAGAGGAGCAACTGATTCTATTAACTGAAATACAACATTCATCGGCTCACTTTTTCCTACGATCTCATCCAGGCTGTATTTTTCCCCAAGTTCATTCTGTAGTTTTGAAATGGATTTTTTAAGTAATTTATTCTCTACTTTCAAGGCAAGCCGCTCATCGGTTTTCTTTAAAATAGATTTTATCTTTAAAAAATCAAGCGGCTTACAAAGAAAATCGCAAACTCCGTCTTTCATGACTTCCACAGCGGCTTCAACCGTTGCAAAACCAGTAATAACTATTATCTCGATATCAGGATGACGCTTTCTGATAAGTTTGACCAATTCATTGCCCATGATGCCGGGCATTTTAAGGTCTGTTATTACCACATGAAAATCATTACTGGCCAGCAACTCCATACCGGAAGTTCCGTCAGGTGCCAAATGGACATCATACCCCCATTTAGACAACCGCAATTTAAAAGTATGGCGAATTGAATCTTCGTCATCCACCACTAGAATTTTTAACTTCATTACCTTATAGCTCCTATTGAGGAAGGGGGCTCTCATAAATATTTGACAATAATCTGAGTAGTTCTTTTGGCGAAAACGGTTTCTGTAGAACCGGGATGCGTGGGAAAACGGATGTAGTCTGTATCTCAAAGTCTGAGTAACCACTCATAAATATGACTTTTTTAACCAATTCCGGTCGTTTCTCCACCAAATATTGATAAAGTTCAACCCCGCCCATCACTGGCATCTTCAGGTCAAGCATAATTAGATCATAGGTTTTTTTCTTGAGTATCTCCATCGCCAATAATCCATTCAAGGCGGTATCCGCCTGGCAACCCAACTCCTTTAAATATTTTGCAAGGTTTCTGCACAGAATTTTTTCGTCATCAACAATTAATACTTTTGAAGGCAGGCATGCTATACTATTAAGTTCATTTTTCTTTTTTGTCGATGCTTCATGTACTTTGGCCGAATGAATTTTAATAATAAATCGGGTGCCAGACGGCACATCCTGTGCCAAAGAGATGAAACCATTACACCTCTGAATTACATTGTAATTGATTGATAGCCCCAGGCCGGTTCCCTTGCCTGGGGATTTAGTTGTAAAAAAAGGATCAAAAAGGTTTGGCTGGTTTTCTTCCGGGATACCAGGACCATTGTCTTCTATTTCCATGACAACCCATTCATCTTGATTCATTGTTCGAAAAATGATTTGGTCACCTATTCCGGATTCCTCAATTGCATCCACTGCATTTTGTAAAAAATTGACAACTACCTGTTGAATCTGAGTAGTATCCCCAATAATCGAATTAATTTCTTCGCATAAATCAAGGATTATCCGGATATTTTTTTTGTACACCTGATCTTTATACAAATTGACAATATATTTTATTATATCATTGAGACAGATGGAGGTGTGGTTCGAGCTTTGCGGATAGGCAAATCTTAGAAGGTTCCTTACAATCTGGCTCGCCCGCCCGGCGCCCTCAATAATAATCTTCAAGGCTCCATAAGCCTCGCTGTCATTTGCTTGGTCCTCTATAAGATGTTCGGCACATCCTAATATACTGGTCAGGGGATTATTCATCTCATGAGCGACGCCTGAAACAAAAAGCCCTAATGAATTCATTTTTTCGGCCAGGATTCGGGCACTCAGCAGATCAGATTCCAGTTTGATACGCTCGGTCACATCATTAACAACAACGACTTGTCCCATTGCATCAGATCCAGGGATTTTAATTGGCCCCAACAACACTTCAAGACAATAAACAGCGTTGCTGTTGTTGCTTAAGATCATTCGCTTTTGGCCGAAAACAGCTTCGTTTTCAGATTGAGTCAAGTCCTTTCGCCAGAATTGATCAGCAGGATACATATGGAGACTGGAAAGGCTCTTGCCCACAACGTGGTCTTTCGTTATTCCGACTTTTTCAAAATATTGTTCCATCTTTGGATTTGCAAAAATTACATAACCGTTGTGATTAAGAAAAAGTACACCTGTGGGATTGGCATCGATAAGATTTTTATAAAACTGCTCTGTTGTTTCCAGTCTCTTTTTGATTTTAGAGACTTCTTCTTCGAGACGTTTCGTATATTCTTTTTCCCTTTTTAGTGTAAATTCCCTCAATTGAACTTGTTCTGAAATATCGGTAATTTCCAGCGCCACAAAGGAGATTCGCCCTGATGAGTCCCGAATCGGGCTTGCATTGAAAAGAGATGGTCGGTCATCGTTCTGTTCGAATGAAAAATTAATTTCAACAGAGCCTTTGATTCCAGCTCTGGCATCAAAAAGAACTCTCCGGAGCTTCTCTTGGTGATTTTTAAAACGTTTCAGCCGAGTCAAATCACAAATATATTTTCCCTGAATAGACTCTAAGTTTAATTGAAATGATGACAAAAAAGGCTGATTACAGGAAACAACCTTTCCGTCGGGCGTGCACTTGGCAACAAAAGATCCCATGGAATCGATCCATTGCTGCATTTCCCAGCGCTCATTTTCAAGCCTTGCCTGAAGCATCTTTATGTCTGAAATTATTTTTCCCTCCGGCACTAGAGCAATAATTTCTCCATTCTCATCCCGGATGGGTGTGATTGAAAAAATTGCCTGAATGACGCGACCATCCGGACCTTTGAGCGAATCTTCTATTATGGGAATTTCGCCATTACATGCTTTTTCTATCATTCTATCAGTCAGTCTTTTAGCCTCAAGCGAATGATTTCGCCAGGGAGAATCGCGGAATGAACGGCCTATAACTTGCTTCAGCGTCTGCCCGGCAGCCTTAAGGGCCGATCGATTTGCAAAAAGCATCGTTCCATCCTTATCAATTACTCCAGCCATGGTATCGATCTGGTCGAAAGCAAAGGCGAGAATTCGTAACAATTTATCGGAAGCATGAGCTGTGCCAAAGGGTTTCTTTTGAGATGGGTTCATGGTTCTTCCTTCCGGTTTTCTTTTTCCAACAAACGGACAGGTCACGGATTGGTTTGGATTTTTCTATTCATGTAATCCGATTCCAAGCATATTTCTTCCGTCAAATATAAAAATTATATCATAATCCAGACATTGGATACAAGTATCATGATAGACCCGTAAAACATTTCAATGTAATCAATGCCACCACCAGACATCAGTGACCGCCAATACGATTTTCCACAAAACCCGCAGCAAACCATTAAGAGACTGGTTTTGGGCCATCTTTATTGTTGCCACGAGAACAACCGGATCTTCTGCCCGCCAGCTACAGCATGACCTGGATATTTCTTATCCCAATGCATGTAGCTGGTGCCACAAGATACGCAAGGCTATGTGCGATCGAGATACACGTTATTCATTAAGCGGTATGATCGAGTTTGATGATACCTAAATCGGCGGAAAAAATAAACCCGGTAAACGCGGCCGTGGCACCGGAGGCAAAACCGCCGTCATGGTAGCGGCTGAATCCAGACCAAAAGGCATTGGTCTATTGCATTGTTTCTGCCCAATGCTGTCAGCTCTGAACACGCCGCTCTGTTTCTGTCGCAAAAGGTTAAACAATCCGCAAGCATCACTTCAGATGGTTTTTCCAGCTATCAGTCAATTGCTGAGGATTTCAATATTGACTGTATCACGTTAAACCAAAACAGGCTTCTAAAGTCTTGCCCGACGTCGATCGGGCGATATCGCGCTTAAAGACATGGATCAGTGGTACTCATACGCATGTCTCCAGAAAACATTTAAACCAATATTTGTCTGAATTTTCATACGGTTTTAACAGGCGTTTCAAGGGACGCCGTGAAAGAATTTTTGATCGATTAGCCACGACCTGTTGCATCAATAGAGCAACCACATACAGCCAATTAGTTGTTGGCTTAACTTGATAACTCTTTTCTCGAAATATGTCCCCCAATATTTCCTAAGTTCAACATATATAATCTTAACGTCTCAAAGCTGCTTGGGATCGCAGTTACCTCCTGAAAATCCTTTCAACATGATCTACATGCAATTGCCCTGCTCTGTGAGTCCCCTTGCAGGGTCGAAAGTTTACCGATTCTAAAATCGGTGGCATAAAAACTGCATATGATTTTAAGATGTGATTTAAAAAACGAGAATTTTTGCCTTAGAATTTTTTTTAATGCGACTGATCGTCTTGTAACCACTATTTTTTTTATAGAATGAAAATTGATAGCTTGAAAGAAATGAAAAAGCAATTTTCGACGGTATCGATGATATTTGAACCGACAATTTTTTTTTGGAATAATTCTATTTTTTTTAAAAAAGTTACTCCTAATATTATTCAGTTTTATAAGCTTTCCCAGAATAACACGCATGTGGTGATGGCACTTTTGAAGATGTGAAAAATTGCTTCTTACCGAAACAGGACACCTCTGTGATAGAAATTTTTTAATAAACCACTTATGAAATAAGAACTGGTGATTCATATGGATATTCCTATCAGCTCCAATCTTGAAACCCTCGAAAAAATGCGACATAAATCTCTTTCGGCCGGGGGGCCATTAAAAATCGATGAACAACATAGCCGGGGAAAACTGACGGCCAGGGAACGTGTCATTCTTTTGATAGACGAGGAATCTTTTGAGGAGTTCGACGCTATAAAAATCGGGCGCGGCGGCGCTTTGGGCGACAACCGCACCTATCCCGGCGACGGCGTCATCACCGGCCACGGCACCATTGACGGCCGGGAGGTGTTTGTGTTCAGCCAGGATTTCACGGTGATCGGCGGCACTCTCGGGGAAGCCCATTCCCAGAAAATCTGCAAGGTCATGGATCTTGCGGTCAAGGTGGGCGCGCCCATCATCGGGTTAAACGATTCCGGCGGCGCCCGCATCCAGGAAGGTGTGGACGCCCTGGCCGCCTACGGCGAAATATTTCACCGGAACGTCTATGCCAGCGGTGTGGTGCCGCAAATATCCTGCATTATGGGGCCTTGCGCCGGTGGAGCCGTATATTCCCCCTCCATGACCGATTTTGTATTCATGGTGGAAACCGGTTCCTTCATGTTTCTGACCGGACCCGCTGTGGTCAAAACCATCATCCACCAGGACATTACCGCCGCCGAACTCGGCGGCGCCCAGGTACATGCCCGGAAAAGCGGGGTGGCCCATTTCACCTCGCCCAATGACATCCTCTGTATCCGGGAAGTGCGGAGGCTGATCAGCTACCTTCCCTCCAACAACCGCTTGAAATCGCCTATTATGGACATGCGGGACCCGGTCGACCGCATTGACCCGGCCCTGGATTATCTGATTCCGGCGAACCCCAACCAGACCTACGATATGAACGTCCTGATTTACAGCATTCTGGACGGGGCTGAATTCATGGAAGTCCAGCCCCAATTTGCCCGCAACATCATTTGCGGATTCGGCCGATTGGGCGGCCAGACCATCGGATTGGTGGCGAACCAGCCCGCGGTGCTGGCCGGTGTGCTCGACAGCGACGCATCGGTCAAGGCCGGTCGGTTTGTCCGGTTCTGCGACGCATTCAACATTCCCTTGATCGCCCTGGTGGATGTCCCCGGATTCATGCCCGGCCCGGATCAGGAGCACGGCGGCATCATCCGCCACGGCGCAAAACTCCTCTATGCCTTTATTGAAGCCACGGTGCCGCGCATCTCCGTTATCGTCCGCAAGGCTTACGGCGGTTCTTATCTGGTGATGAACTCCAAGCACATCCATTGCGACGTAAATTACGCCTGGCCATCCGCCGAAATTGCGGTGATGGGCTCCAAGGGGGCTGCGGAAGTGATTTACCGGAAAGAAATTCTGGCCTCAAAAAATCCGGAGGAAATGCTGAAGGAGAAGATGGATCATTACCGAAACGCCTTCGCCACCCCCTTTCTGGCTGCCCAACGGGGATATATTGATGATGTTATTTTCCCTCGGGACACCCGCCACCGGTTGATTCGCACCCTTCAAGTGCTTGAAGGAAAAGAAGCCAAACCTCCCCGCCGCAAGCACGGCAATATACCGTTATGAGGAAAAACAAATGTTTGACAAAATCCTGATCGCAAACCGGGGCGAAATCGCCTGCCGCGTGATTCGAACCTGTAAAAAAATGAACATCCGGACAGTCGCCGTGTATTCTGAAACAGACACGCGGAATCTGCATGTGCAGATGGCCGATGAAGCCTTTTGCATCGGCCCGTCCCCGGCTCGTGAGTCCTATCTTGCCGCAGACAAAATCATTTCCATCGCCCTTTCCAGCGGGTGCCGGGCGATTCATCCGGGATACGGCTTTCTGTCCGAAAACCAGCGATTTGCCGAGGCAGCGGCTGCGGCAGGTCTGACATTCATCGGCCCGCCGCCGACGGCCATTTCCATGATGGGCGATAAAATCGCGTCCAAAGAACTGGCTAAAAAAACCGGCGTTCCGGTGATTCCGGGACATGACGCGCCTTTGGAAAGCATTGAAGAGGCATTGGCGGCGGCTTCACGGATCGGGTATCCGGTGCTG
>QZKW01000001.1 GCA_003599885.1 Desulfobacteraceae bacterium
AGCATGTATTTTCATTAAAGTAAAGATATAGACAAAAATCGTGTGCCTACAGGTTTTGGAGGTTCCCGAAATCATAAGTAGCTGATATGATTGAACTCGGCCTGAGAAAATGGACCATTTTAACCTGTTTTTCACTTACAAAAATCAAACGGCAGCTAAAGCCCCTATGTTTCATGATTTTTTTTGAAGAACCGCAACAAGAAATATAATCAGGGCGGAAGTCCCTGAGCGTGTCGCTATGACAATTTCAGGACATAAGACCTGATCGGATTTGGCAGACACAATATCGTTATCAGCGGTAAAATGCCATGCTTTGATATATTCTTAAAAGTTCCACCAGGAATAGACAGCCGTATTTTTCTGATAAAGAGATCGGTTGCCGGCATATATCAATGCTGTCGGCGCGGAAGGGTTGTTGGACAGGGTTTTCCAAAAATTCAACCCGTTAAAAAAATCTTTGGCGATGGTATGACCGGATTTGACCTCAATCGGTATGAGCCGATTGCCCAAATCGATGATGATATCCAGTTCATGCCCTGTTGAATCGCGCCAGAAATAAAGATCCGGTTCATGTCCAGCATGAAGCCTTCTTTTTAATAATTCAGCGACAACATAATTTTCAAATATGGCTCCTCGGGAAGCGTTTAGAAGAAGATCTTCAGGGCTGCGGATTCTCAGCAAATAGCAAAGAAGGCCTGTATCGAGAAAATACAATTTTGGCGATTTTACAAGACGTTTGTTGAAATTCTGATAATGCGGACGCAACAAGGTGGTAATGAAACCGGTCTCAAGAACAGACAACCACCTTTTAGCTGTTGTATGGGTGATTCCGCAATCAACTGCCAGCGAACTTAAATTGAGAAGCTGCCCGACCCGTCCGGCGCATAAACCCATAAAACGTCTGAAAGATTCGAGATCCCCGATATTTATCAAATCCCGGACATCTCTTTCTATGTATGTTTGCGTATAGTTCTTCAACCATTCCTGAGCGTCCAGATTCTTGTCATGAATTCGTGGATAAAAACCCCTGAACAAGTAATCAAAAAGCTTTTCATTTTCCGGTTCGGGTATTGACGAAATTTTCTGCCCTATATCTTCTATTGGCGGATCAGGGAGTTGTCTCAGTTCATTAAGGGAAAACGGCATCAGATGGAAAACTGCGCATCTGCCGGCAAGGGTCTGGCTGATATTTTTCATTAAAAGGAAATTTTGAGAACCTGAAAGGATAAACTGCCCCGGTCTGTCAACTTCATCCACACGAGTCTGGATGTAAGAAAAGAAATCCGGTGTCCGTTGAACTTCATCAAGAATTACATTTTTTCCACTGAACTGAGTAAGAAAACCGCGAGGATCTTCACTCGCCAGTTGTCTCAGCTCCGGTTCCTCCAGTGAAACATATTCGTTATCCGGAAACAGCGCTCGAATGAGGGTGGTTTTTCCCGATTGCCTGGGGCCAGTAACGGTGATGACAGGATACTGTTCCGCTGCTTTCCTGATGTTTTTTTCAAGTAGTCTGGGGGTCATAGAAAATCCTTACAATTTGAATATTTAATATTCAAATTGAATAAAATCGATTCTTTTGTCAATATTAATTAAACCAGATTCGCTGCGCTCAAACATTTTACGGGTTTTTTAAGGCAAAGGTGGGCGGCATGAATAAGGGAGACCGAAGAATTTCTCCCGTTTCCCTCTGGCGTTTGAGGTATGGATGAATTGGACGTCCATATGGTGATTCATAGCCAGCCCTGCTATATCTCATTAACAAATTGATGATAAATTTTGTAATGCGATGTTTCTTTAAGATCAATGGGTTTGATTGAATGGCCGTCAAAGCAGAAAATTTCTGCTTGTTTGCATGACATGAGAATAGGGGAGTGGGTTGAAATAATGAATTGTGCATCGTTGCGGCTTTTTTCATTTATTAAGGCAAGCAGATCCAGTTGTGTGCCGGGGGACAGCGCTGCTTCCGGTTCATCCAGAAAATAGAGTCCTTTGCGGCCATACATGGACCTGAAATAGGCCATGGTCGATTGTCCATGGGACTGGGTCAACAACGATTTCCCGCCATAATATTCCAGAATGCCGGGACTGTTGACGGCCCATTCATCCACCAGTTGAGAAAAATTCCGGAACAGTTCAGGGGAAAAAAAGGAGCCTGTCGCCGATCCGTTCACCCATTGAATATCCAGCGCAAGTTGAAGTTTGTCCTTAAATGGATTTGCTTCATAGCGGGTCCGGCTAACGCCCTCCCAGATATAAATATCGCACCTCTCGCAGATGGCTTTGAGAAGTGTGGACTTACCAGTGCCGTTTTCTCCCGTAAAAATTGTGACTGGCGTTTTCAGCTCAAGCACATCGGTGTTCTGGAGGATTGAAAGATGAAACGGGTAAACCTTTTTTGATGGGAATCGATTGTGATTGATGGTAATTTTATTTATATACATAAGTAACATGCCGGTTTCGGGGTTTGATATTCAATTTATGACGAGTTGAATCTCGCTGTTCGTTTTTTTACTTAAACCCATAATGCAGAAATTTCAAATCATGTCTAAAAAAAATAACCCCCTGGATGATGGGATAAAAATTAAGACGTTGAAAAAGGCTTGAATGATGCAAGATAAAAGAAGTTACCAAAAATCCTTTATAATGGATATGGACGGCGTTGTTTATACCGGTTCAAAATTAATTTCCGGAGCGAAAGAATTCGTAGGCAGGCTGATGCAGGGAAATTACAAATTTTTATTTTTAACCAATAACTCTTATCATACCCGTTTTGAACTCCGAGACCGCCTCCTGAATATGGGAATAGAAGTCGATGATGATTGTTTCTATACCTCGGCCATGGCCACCGCAAGTTTTCTCAAGGTGCAACGGGTAAACAGTTGCTCCGCGTATGTAATTGGCGGCAAAGGCCTTCTGGAGGAACTTGAAAATGCCAATATTGAAATAACCTCTAAAAAACCTGATTACGTCATCATTGGTGAAACCGAGGAATATGATTACGCCAGAATCGTGGAAGCAACCCTGCTGGTCCAGGAAGGCGCAAAGTTTCTTGCCACCAATCCGGATTTAACAGGCCCCAGCCTTCGAGGCCCAGTGCCTGCTTGTGGAGCGCTGGTAGCTCCCATTGAAAAAGTGACCGGGGTTTCTCCCTATTTTCTGGGGAAGCCCAACCCGGTCATGATGTTTCTTGCGCGTAAAAAATTAGGGGTGCATTCAGCCAATTGCTTCATGATTGGGGACAGAATGGATACGGATATTATGGGTGGCCTGGAATCCGGAATGACCACCTGCTTGGTGTTGTCCGGCGTAACGGATAGGGAGACGATGAACCGGTTTCCCTACCAGCCGGATTATATATTTAATCATCTGGGAGAAATTGATCCGGATACCATTTTATCCAGAAGAGACAGAGTGGAGAATGACGTTCAAATGTAATACAGACGGATCACTGCAATTCCTCCATTATTATTAAGAAGTTTCTCAGGTGCATCCTGTTCTGCCTTAATACTTTATTATTTTCTCATATTTTTGTATAAACCTATTAAAATCGTGACACTGACAGTCAATGTAGCAACTGATAATGAAATGAGTAAAAAGGTAACAATCCCTTCTACTAAAGGAGCCCCTTCCTGGCCATTTGCAGCAACTGTCAACATTTTTCCTGCATTAAAAATTGCTGCTATGAGCATCCCAAGCCAATTAGCAAAAGTTCCATAGATGGTTAACCAAAATGTGATTTTAAGCCATTTGCTGGACAAATCCACTTTATGCCAAATTAATCCAATAATCATCAGCAGCATACCATTCAAAACGCCTTCGATATGACTTGATAACCCCATTCTTGGATTAGCGAACATAGGAACGAATAAACCGACTATCAATCCAAGAAAAAAAAGAAAAACACCCCCAAAGATTAGCTTATTAGATTGATCTTTCTTCAAATTTGAATGTTCCATTTTCTAATTTCCTTTCATTCCATTTTGTAGGATCTGAGGTGGACGAATGCCGGCCGCACACCGGGCATTTTAAACCATTCAATCAGAATGTTTCATTCTCTTTCTCTTTGTTAAAAAAAATTTACTTGAATCCTTGTCACCGTTACAAAAGGCTTGTAAATTCTAACCTATGCATTTCTTTCATTTTAAATAATCGCCCATTGGATATAAAATCCCCCTGAAATCCGCACCCCCAAGATACCTATTGGGAGATTCCCAAAGTTTTGCTATTATAACCCGTCTTTCCGGTAAATCCATCTTTTAATCGGGATACTGAAACGGCTAAAAAATCGTATCCGTTATCCAAGGTCTACGGGCTCCTTGAGCCGGGACCCGTGGTGCTGGTCTCCACCCAGGGAAAAACCGGACCAGACATCAACAAATCTGAGGTTTTTGCACTGACACCCGGAAAAGCGAAACTCGTTCAAGCACCTTTGATCGATGAATGTTGATGGAAGGGGCTTGATAAAGCTTTCGATATTGACTGCAGGGCAAGGCGGCAGGTAATTCAACTGTTTACCCTTCAATCACCTGAGAATTTCAGGCATCTTATCGCAGGATAAAAATGTATAAAGGGGAATGGTTTAACAGTATCAGCCATATGATTGGAGCGGCATTAGCGCTCGCCGGACTGGTGGTGTTGGTTGTTATCGCCGCGCGCCAGGGCGATCCATGGAAGATCGTCAGTTTCAGTGTTTACGGCACTACTCTGTTATTGCTTTATTCTTTTTCAACCATTTATCATAGCACACAGGGACAAGCAAAAAAGATATTCCGAAAATTTGATCATCTCGCGATTTATCTTCTGATTGCCGGCAGCTATACGCCTTTTACACTGATAACGCTTCGTGGCGCCTGGGGCTGGTCAATCTTTGGAGCGGTCTGGAGCCTTGCGATACTGGGGATCGTTGTGGATTCGATGCCTCGAAAAGGCACACGCATTCTACCGGTCGTTATTTATGTCCTCATGGGCTGGTGCATTCTAATCGCGTTAAAGCCTTTGCTGCAGGCGATGCCTTTAACAGGTTTCTTTTGGCTCCTCGCGGGAGGACTATTCTATACATTTGGCATTATTTTTTATTCACTGGATGAGCGTATGCGTCATTCTCACGGCATCTGGCATTTATTCGTCCTGGCGGGCAGCCTCAGCCACTATTTCACAGTTCTTTTTTATGTCATTTAAAAAAATGCAAATATCGCTCATTGCAACCTGATCATCAATGAGAATAATATGAAATCATTATATATTGCATTTATTTTCGTTTTATCAGGAGCCTTATTAACATTCGCTAATTTGCAACAGGAGGTTTGTGAAGCCATGGAATTAACATCACTGAATTTTGAAAATCAGAAAGCAATTCCCGGAAAATTTACCTGTGACGGAGAAGATATTTCCCCGGCCCTTCAATGGAAAGGCGCCCCGGATGGCACCAGAAGCTTTGCCCTGATTGCGGATGATCCGGATGCGCCGGACCCGGCCAATCCCAAAATGACCTGGGTTCACTGGGTGCTTTACAATATTCCGGCATCTATCACTTCGCTGCCGGAAGGTGGTTCTGTAAAGGGCCTGCCCGAAGGAGTTTTAAATGGATTAAATGACTGGAAACGGACCGGATACGGCGGCCCCTGTCCACCAGTTGGCTCTCACCGGTATTTTCATAAGCTGTATGCTCTGAACATCATGCTCCCAGATCTTAAAAACCCCACCAAAAAACAATTGGAGAAAGCAATGGAGGGGCATATTTTGAAAAAGGCGGAGCTTGTGGGTTTATATCATCGGTGATGCTGATTCAAGGCGGAACCGTTACGAAGATGCAGAACACCATATTCCCATGCCCGGTTTTATCCAATCAACAGTCAATGTAATCGCTCCCCAGTTTTCTTCCACTTTCCCGGAAATTAAATACGGCCGACCATAATCCAATACATTACAGAATTGATGATAAACTCTTGGAAAAAATGTGGTTTCAACAATGCCGGTCTCGTCTTCAAACGTGATGAATTTCATGGGATCGCCTTTTTTGCTCAGCACGGTTTTGCCGGTAATCAGCCAACCGGCAATTTGAATTCGGCGGCCAAGATATTGACCGATATTTTTGCATTTGATGATGTTTTGCTTTTGTAATTGATCATCAAACAATGTCATGGGGTGCCGGTCGCATAAAAATCCCAGAATCCTGAATTCCTGTCGCAGTTGTTCACGCGTATCATCTTTCGGCAGAGGCGGTATATTTTGCATGGCCCTGGAAACAGGGCTTTCAAACAGGGAGAGATTGGTGTTTTTTCTGGACCGGGTTTTTTGCCATGCCGCAAAATTCCATGTCAGCATGGCGTGATGTTTTCCGGGATAAAATCCATCCAGCGCACCGCTGTGGATTAATGCTCTGGCCTCGAATTCATCCGGCTGGACCCGATTCAAAAAATCGGTAAAATTTTTAAAATTTGTTTTTCCCCGTTCCATGAGGATTTGCGCCATGGTATTGGCGGACAAACCTTTAATGGATAAAAACCCCACTCGCATGAAACGATCTTTGCCGGTCCAGCGAATCTGGCTCTCATTGACATCCGGAGGCAGGATGGTAATACCCATGCGTCTGGCTTCAGAAACATAGGCAAAGACGGAATAAAATCCCCCCTGGTTGCTTATGACAGCGGCCATAAATTCCGCCGGAAAATGTACCTTCAGGTATGCCGCCTGAAACGATACCCTGGCATAAGAGGCGCTGTGGGGTTTGCAAAAGGAATAGCCGTTGAAACTCATGATCATGCGCCAGATTTGTTCGATCTGGTCATCGTTGACGCCTTTTTCACGAGCACCCTGTATGAACCGGTCCAGATAATCCCGTAACTGAAGCTCCTTGTCTTTTTTGGACATGATTTTCCGCAACCCGTCCGCCTCGGCATGGGAAAATCCCGCCAAAGCCACGGCCACTCGTGACACATCCTCCTGATACACCATCAGGCCCAGGGTTCCGTCCAGCACATCTCTCATTAACGGATGGATGGGCTCCCATGTCCCGCCGTGAAGTCTTCGGATATACTCCTGGATGACATCGTTGGCTGCCGGCCGGATAATGGAGGAATGAATGGTGAGATGTTCAAAATCCCCAACTCCGGTTTTTTGCTGCAACAGGCGCATGGCCGGGCTTTCAATATAAAAACACCCCATGGTTTGACCCTGAGAAATAACCTGCTGAGTGGGAATATCATCTTCCGGTTCCCAATGCTGCTCATTAAATTCAATCCTGTTTTCGTGGATATTGGTGATGGCGTCCCGGATCACCCCCAGGCTTCGGTTGCCTAAAAGATCAATTTTCACCAGCCCGGCGTCTTCAGCAGCGTCCTTTTCCCATTGAATGATCGGCACGCCTTTGGGCGCTGTCTGGACCGGCACATAGGTGTCGATTCGTTCCGGCGTGATCACAACACCTCCGGGGTGGACCGAAAGATATCGCGGCAGACCGATAATGCGCTGGGCAATTGACAAAATTTTCGGCCAGGGTTCGGGAAAACCCACATCCCGCATCTGGGGCAGGGCAGCGATACTTTCAATAAGGGAGGTCTCGGATTCTTCCGCATGCCAGAACATAGGCAGGCGTTTTACTGTTCGGTTGATCTCGCCATCGGTCAGGCCAAAGACTTTGGCGGTTTCACGCAAGGCCATGCGCGGCTGAAAACACACATGATTGCACACCATGGCGGCATGGCCTTTATTTCGAGACAGCACTTTTTCGATCACAAATTCCCGCTCATCCCAGGCAAAATCTACATCAATATCCGGCGGGTCTTTACGGCCGGGGTTTAAAAACCGCTCAAAATACAGGTTGTGCTTGATGGGACAGACATTGGTGATGCCGAGGCAATAGGCAACCAAGGAGGCCGCCCCGGACCCCCGGCCGCAGGTGCGGGGGCTTTCGGCAACAATGTCCGCCACCGTCAAAAAATAAGCGGCAAATCCCATTTGAGTGATGGTTTTTAACTCATGCTCCAGCCGGTCCACCACCACTTCGGATACATCCCCATAACGATTCCGTGCGCCTTCATATGCTTCCTGGCGCAGCCGTGCGGCAGTTTGCGCGGGTGTAAGGTTTTCATAAGACGGGAATACCAGGCCAAAATCAGGCCGAGTAAAATTGAGGCGTTCCGCAAGGGCATGGGTATTTAAAATAGCTTCAGGGCAAACCGCGAACCGCTGTTGATAATCTTCCGGCGATGCCAGAAACGCATCGGCAGGAGCCGTGTCACCCGGTTTCAGCCGGGAAAGCGAGGTGTTGCCGTCGACGGCCCGCAATACCCGATGAACGGCAAAATCATCCGGATGAATAAAAAAGCTGCCGGGGGTGGCCACAACCGAAACCCCCAGCCGTTTTGCAGCTTGACGCAAGGGATGGGTAATTGAAAGCGGATGACGGGGCAGGGCGGCAAAAACATCCACTCCGGCCTCATGCATTGCTGAAAGCAATTCCGGGTTTGAGGTGAGCACACTTAGGCCTTTGGAAAGGGAACTAATGGATGATTTCAGATCAAAATCAACATCTGTGTGGCGAAGGGTCAGGATACGGCAGAGATGCCCATATCCTTCCCTGTTTTTTACCAGACAGATTGCGCGATGGGCAGTTTGCTTGTCCGTGACCTCAGCGCCGATAATCGGTCGGATGCCTTCCCGCTCGCAAGCATTCAGGAAAGGCCAGAGGCAATAAAGATTATCCGTGTCCGTGAGGGCAAGATGCGTATAACCGAGTTCACGGGCATGTCGGCACAGGTTTTTGACCGGGGTGGTTCCCCACATCAGGGAATAAGCAGACCGGACTGTCAGGGGAATCACGAGCAATTATTCCTCAAGACGCCAAGGCCCGGCCCATATGAATCATGTCCTGGCCAAACCGGTTCCGGATGTGGTCCATGGCCTTGATCAGGCGTTCCTCTTTCTGCAAAACCGGGTCGGGAAACAGGTCCATCTGGGCTGGTGGAAATACCGGATTTTCGCAAATCAGCCGGATATGCCGCAACCGCACACGGCGGGTCCAGGCCATATAAAGCACTGACCGGGCGGTTTTAAAAAGAGACATATCATTGGCGGACGGCGGACTGACGCTCATCTGGCGCACACGCCGCACCCCATCGGAATGGTCCAGCACAATGGCCAGCAACCGGGCCGCCTTGCCTGTTTTTCGCAATGTAAGGCCTATTTTTTCCACAAGCTGATATAAAACACGTTCGACAACATCCACCTCGTTGGTGTCATTGCCGAATCCATGATCCGCGATGATTTTTGGCGGTTTTTGATCTGCCGAGAGCACCGCCGACACATCAATGCCCCTGACAGTGTCAAAGACAAATCCGGCCCGTTTGCCGAAAATGACGGACAGTTGATCATTGGTTAAACCTGCTGCCTGATGCACAAACCCCAGGTTCAGCTCCCGAAATTTCAGCAAATCATCCCTTTCCATGCCAGGCAGCAAATACAGGGGCAGGGGGGCCAGAAAAGCCGCTTCTTCCCCTTCGCCCACAATATATTCACCATTTGGCTTGACCAGCCGAGATGCCACCTTGGATACCAGTTTGTTGGGGGACACCGACCAGACCGGCGCAAAACATAAGTTCTTTTTAATCACCTGATACATGCGCCATGCCACATCAACAGGCGGTCCAAAAAGGCGGCTGGTGCCCGTGATGTCGATAAACAAGTGGCCGTCCATGTCTCCGGGTTCAATCAGGGGAGAATAGGGCAGGACTTCTCGGAGGATATCGGTCATGGCCATTTCATACCGGTCCGGATGCGGGGGCAGAATGATCGCATCCGGACAGCAGCGGATGGCATTCTGTAACGGCATTTGCTTGCGTACGCCTGCCCGAAAGGCCTCCTCACTCATGTCATAAATCACCGCACGGGCCGATCCTTCAGGCGCGATAATAATCGGGTAATCTTTTAATCGGTGATCCACCCGCCGCTCCACTGCCACGGCAAAGTCGGCGATGTTCAGATGCACGACTGTGCGGGGCCGGCGATATCTGAAGAATAATGATCGGTTGGTTTGGGGGAGGGATGCCATGATTTTTTCCGAATTTTCACGGTGCCTATGGCTTTGCCGCCATCAGTCCCGCATCGGTCAAAAGCCGGATCATGGTCTGGGCGTTTTTCGGGGCCTGGGCGCGGACATGGTTATTAAAAAAAATAATGCCGGTTTTGGCATTCTCCGTCATGGGGACAATCCGCTGATCCACCCAGTCTTTCAGTTCGGCGTCCTTATAATCATAGTCAAATTGTTTCTGCATGTTGCCGGAACGCCATCCTGCGGTGTTTCTGCCGTGAAACCGGACATAGAAAAAATCCGGACTGGTGACCACAGAAAGGGGCGGGAACAATCCTGGAAGTGCGGGTTCATCCACCGACACCAGGGTAACGTTCCGATCCGAAAGCTCATGGAACACCCGATCCACGGCCCAGGCTGCGTTCCGGAACTCAATGGCAAGGGGCAATCCCTTTAAAACGTCCAACAGGGCTGCCAGATACAGGCGGTTTTCTTTGGACCGGTCAAAGACAGGCGGCATTTGAATCAGTACAGTCGCTAATTGGCCGGTTTGCACCAGGGGCGCGATCCCGTCCCGGTATCGGCTGACCTGATCACGCCAGTGGGATGGATCAATTTCATGGGTTATGGTGCGGGTGAGTTTGGCGGCAAATAAAAAATCCGGTCCGGCCGCTTGCCGCATGCGGTCAATGGATTCGGCTTTTGGCATTTGATACCAGGTAAAGTTCAATTCCGTGATGTTAAAAGATCGGATATAATGGGAAAGCATTTTATTTGCAGGGGTTCCGGGAGGATAAAACCCGGCTTCAATCCATTCCGTGTAGGAATAACCGCTGGTGCCTACCAGCAGGCGGCAGTTCTCATTACGTGTTGTCATTTGTGGAGCCTTTGCATGGCCTCGGTGCCGCGCTGGATGCCGATGACCTTGCCCTGGACCAGGACTTCATCAAAATTATAGCGCATGGGCTCATAAGCGGGGTTTTCCGGTTCCAGCACGATATGATCATCCCGGACAAAAAAGCGTTTCACCGTGGCTTCCTCCTGATGAATCAGGGCCACCACGATCTCGCCATTATTGGCATACTGCCGGGGTTCGCAAATCGCCAGATCGCCGTCAAGGATGCCCGCGTTGATCATGGAATCCCCCTTGACGGATAACGCAAACAGGCTGCTTCCCTTGTAAACATCCGAATCCACCACAATGCTGCCGTTATATTCCTGCTGGGCATACATGGGCAGGCCCGCCGTGATGCGGCCGATCACAGGCACTTCTTTCCACCGGTGAATGCCCGATGGTTGCTGATCGGCATTCATGAGATAAACCGTCCGCTGATACCGGCCTTCCCGTTTGATGAGTTCTTTTTTTTCAAGAAGCTTGAGCATCTGGGCCACGGCCGTGTGGCTGATGCCCAGATCATTGGCCGTCTGGCGGAGTGAAGGGAATGTACCGGTTTCGGTTATGCGCTCCTTGAGGTAATTGAGCAGCCGATTTTGTTTGGAGGTCAGGGATGGTGTTTGCATGATCGCCTCTTGCTATTTGAGTTGATCAAATGGTATGTATGAATAAAGTAAATGTCAATGTAAATATTTTTGTAAAATATCTGTAAAATTTTGGCTGGTGGGCAACGTCCATGTCTTTCGGACCAATATCACTCGGGAATGATGGGGCAGGAGCCTGAGGGATAATTTTGACAGATTCACACACAGAAAAATCAAAAAATCGTTCAATTTTTTTAATGAACCGAACGCCAGCCGGCGGCCGGGAATCTTTCCCGGCCGTTATCTGTTTAATCTGTTTCTTGAACAAAGCTGAATTTTATGTTTTTTGTAAATCATTTTGACAAATAACATACGCTGGTGGGAGAGTGATCGGAGTTTTCGGCTATAGCAATCGGGTTTTGTAAAGCGAGAATTCAGGAGACAGAAGTCAGAAGTCAGAATAAATGGGCACAACGAAGAATGATAATCCAAAAAAAGAGGAACCATGTCCAAACAGAAACTCGAACTGACCTGGATCGGCAAGGACAAGCAGCCGGTGCTGGAACCCCGCATTCTCATTGAAGACCCGGAAAAATCATACGGGGATAAAACTACTGAAAACAAGCTCATTTTCGGCGACAACCTGCTGGCGTTAAAGGCGTTGGAGCAGGATTTTGCGGGGAAGATCAAGTGCGGCTGTATTGATCCACCTTACAATACCGGCAATGCGTTTCAGCATTATGACGATGGACTTGAACATTCCCAGTGGTTAAACCTTATAAAGCCACGCATTGAAATGTATCACCGGCTTTTAAGCAATGACGGCACCCTCTGGATTTGCATTGATGATGATGAAAGCCATTATCTGAAAGTGCTGTGTGATGAAATTTTCGGCAGAAAGAATTTTGTGAATAATGTGATCTGGGAGAAAAAATACTCCCCTCAAAATGATGCCAAATGGTTAAGTGACAGCCACGACCATATTCTGGTCTATGCAAAAAACAAGGAAATATGGAGGCCGAATCTCTTACCAAGAACTGTAGAGATGGACGCCAGATATAAAAATCCAGATGACGATGATAGGGGATTGTGGAAAGCAGCGGATTTTTCAGTAAAGACATATTCTGCTTCATGTGATTACCCAATAACTTTGCCATCCGGTAGAGTTGTCAACCCCCCTGAAAGTCGCTGCTGGGTAACATCCAAAGAAAGATTTGAAGAACTTATCAAAGACAATCGAATATGGTTTGGAAAAACTGGCAATAATGTTCCATCCCTCAAGAAATTTTTATCGGAAGTCAAGGAGGGAAGTGTTTCGAAAACCATTTGGTACAGAAACGAAGTAGGTGACAACCAAGAGGCGAAAAAAGAGATCAAATCTTTTATGCGTGACGACGTGTTTGCTACCCCAAAACCCGAACGTTTGATTCAGCGAATCCTCACGCTGGCTACCAATGAAAACGATATCGTCCTTGACTCCTTTCTTGGCTCCGGCACCACCGCTGCAGTCGCCCACAAAATGGGTCGCCGCTGGATCGGTATTGAGCTGGGAGACCACTGCCATACCCATTGCCTGCCGCGTCTGAAACAGGTGGCGGACGGCACGGATCAGGGCGGTATTTCAAAGGCCGTCAACTGGAAAGGCGGGGGTGGGTTCAAGTATTATTACCTGGCCCCCAGCCTGCTGAGAGCTGACCAGCACGGCAATTGGATCATCGACGAACGATATAACCCAGACATGCTGGCCGCAGCCATGGCCAAACACGAAGGATTCCGGTATGCCCCGGACCCGGAAACCTGGTGGAAACAAGGCCGGTCAACGGAAAAAGACCATATTTTCACCACCACGCAATTTATGACCGTTGAATGGATCGACAAAATTCATGAGGACATGAAACCGGACGAAAGCCTGCTCATCTGCTGCAAGTCATTTTCCAAAGCCTGCGAAACCCGGTTTCCCAACATCAACGTGAAAAAAATCCCCAATATGCTGCTGGGCCGCTGCGAATTCGGGCGGGAAGATTACAGCCTACATATTATCAATATGCCGGTGGATGAAAACGCCCCTGATTTTGTGCCGCTTGGCCCCCAGGAAAAAACGCCGAAAGAAACCAGAGATTTGCCGCCGGACAAGCAGATGGTGTTATTCGGCAAGGAGGAAGACGCATGAACAGAATCGCGGTATCCATCAAAAACCGTCTCAGCCTCCGGCCCCCGCAAGCGGAAAGCCTGGACATTCTGGCGGAGCTTGCCGGTCAATTATTCTGGTTCCCACGCTCTGCGTGGGAACGAGAAAGTATATGCATGGGAACAAAAAACAGGATCGAAAAGTGGATCAGGCGGTGTAGAATTGATCTTTCTTGCTCCCACGCTCCGCGTGGGAGTACCTTTCCAGACGCTCAGCGTCAAGAATTGTGGATGTGAAACAACCCGAAAAGCGTTCCCACGCGGAGCGTGGGAACGAGAAATAGGATAACAGCCGTGGGCAGAAGCCGGTATAAAATCAAAGAAAATCAAGCACCCCATTTTCTGACTTGCACGGTTGTCGGATGGCAGCCCGTATTTACACGTCCGGAAACCGTACAATATATTATCGACTCGTTTACTTATTTGAAAACCAATGATCAGTTTATCCTGTATGGTTATGTAATTCTGGAAAATCATCTGCATTTTATTGCCGGCAGTGAAGACCTTGGCAGGGATATTGCCCGATTCAAATCATACACTGCCCGGCGTATTATTGATTATCTGCAAAAGCACACTGTTTCCATCATATTAAGCCAATTGGCGGCGAATAAGGCGGCCCATAAAACCGACAGGACCTATCAGCTCTGGCAAGAAGGCGCGCATCCTCAGCAGATTCAAAATGATGCCATGATGCGGGAAAAGCTGGAATATATCCATTATAATCCCGTCAAACGCGGCTATGTGGATAAACCTGAGGATTGGCGGTATTCAAGCGCCAGGAATTACGCCGGGCAAACCGGGTTGATAGATATTTGCAGGGTCTGGTGAGAGATGGACGCGGAGCGTCTACGCTGGCGTACCCACTCGGAGCGTGGGTACGAGAAGAAGATTTCTGGTTCCCATGCTCTACGTGGGAACCCATTGCTTTTAACCAACACAGGAAATGAGTCATGAATCGGATAGCGACCTCCATCAAGAATCGCTTAAGTCTTCGTCTTCCGCAATCTGAAAGTCTAAATATACTGGCGGAACTTGCCGATCAACTGGAATTAAAAAAGAATGTTGATCTGCCGACCGAGCTCGAAAAAGTAAAGACCCGATACCCCATATGCACGGATTTTGAACGGGACTTTCCGTCTATCTGTTTCGCCCTTGCCACCGGTGTCGGCAAAACCCGGCTCATGGGCGCGTTTATCGCCTATCTGTACTTAGCGAAAGGCATTAAAAATTTCTTTGTACTGTCGCCGAACCTCACCATTTATGAAAAACTCATCACGGACCTTTCAGAGCCGAACCACCCCAAATATGTGTTTAACGGCATCGGCGAATTGGTGCATCAGCGCCCCCGGATCATCACCGGCGACAATTACAAGGATTTCCGCCAGTCCCTGATGTTTGACAAGTCGGAAATCAATATCAGCCTGTTCAATATTTCAAAAATCAACGCCGAAACCCGAGGCGGCACCACGCCCCGCATTAAAAGGATGTCTGAAGTATTGGGCGAACCGTATTTTGATTATCTGGCGGGTCTCGATGACTTGGTGCTGCTGATGGATGAATCCCATCACTACCGGGCGGACCGGGGCATGCAGGTCATCAATGAGCTGAAACCGCTTCTGGGCCTGGAACTCACCGCAACGCCCCAGGTGGAAAGGGCCGGAAACGCCATCAAATTTAAAAATGTCGTGTATGAATATTCGCTGGCAAAAGCCATCAGGGACGGGTTTGTCAAAGAACCCGCCGTCGCCACCCGAAGAGATTTCAATCCGGCGCAATATTCGGCGGAGGAACTGGACCGGATTAAGCTGGAAGACGGCATCCGTCTTCATGAAAACACAAAGGTGGCGCTGGATATTTATTCCCGGGACGCCAAAGTCCAGAAGGTGAAGCCCTTTGTGCTGGTGGTGGCGAAAGATACCCTTCATGCAGCCCAAATAAAAAACCTGATCATTTCCCCGTCATTTTTTGAAGGTTATTACGCCGATAAGGTGATGGAGATTCATTCCAACCAGAAAGGCGGGGAAAAAGAGGAAAATATTGCCCGGCTTCTTTCTCTGGAAAGTCCGAAAAACGCTATTGAAATCGTCATTCATGTCAATATGCTGAAAGAGGGCTGGGATGTGACCAATCTTTACACCATCATCCCCTTGCGCACCGCAGCCTCCCAGACCCTCCGGGAACAGACCATCGGCCGGGGCCTCCGCCTGCCGTATGGTATAAGAACGGATAACGACAAGGTGGACAAACTGACCATTGTGGCCCATGACCGGTTTCAGGAAATCGTAGACGAGGCCAACAAGCCCGATTCCATTATCCGGAAAGAAAATATCATCGAAATCGACCCGGAGGAATTAACCCATCCAAAGGAAGCCGTCACTGCCGTTTCATCCCTTGACCAGAAAATGCAGGATGAGGAAAAACGCATTGAAGGTATTGCCCTTCCGGAAGAAAAACAAAAGGCAAAGATCAGCCTGGAACTTCAAAAAACCATTCTTTCCACCCTTCCGGAACTGAATACGTCAGTTACCGGCATCCATGACCTGACCCGGTCGGAAATAAAAGACCTCGCCGTCAACAAAATCAAACAGAAAATTTACAGCTCCCCCCAGAAAGAACTTTTCGTTGATCAAACCGTTCAACAAATTGAGGCTGCATATGACGCAATTGTCAGTGAATTTGCCGCAAACATCATTGAAATCCCCCGGATCATTATTCAGCAAAGTGAAAAAATACGATCCGGATTCCATGATTTTGATCTGGATGTGAAGAACCTGAACTTTCAACCGGTGGCCGAAGAAATCCTTGTCAAAAAACTCCGGGAACAGGAAAACGGCATTGATATCGTGATTGGCAGGGGCAGAATTATTCCTGACCGGTTGGATAAAGTCATCGTCAACGAACTGATGAATTTCCCGGAAATCGATTATGATGTGTTCGCGGACCTGCTTTTCAAAGTGGCCGGGCAGGCGGTTTCAAAATGCAAGACCTATCTTGATGAAGAACAGATGATCAATGTGGTGCAGTATCACAAAAAAGAAATCGGGCAATACATTTATGCCCAGATGATGGAGCATTTTTACTGTGAAGCGCCGGATTTTCAAAAACCGGTCGTCAGGCCTTTCACCCGCATCGAGGAACATAATTTTTCAAAATACACAAAAGACGCCATCCATCATTATGCCGACACCATTACCCCCACCAACGCGATCCCTTCCAAAGTGTTTTCCGGTTTTACAAAAGCCTGCCACAATCTGTATAAATTTGATTCCAAAACAGAAAAGGATTTCGCCTATATCCTGGAACAGGACAAGGCGGTGCTGAAATGGCTGCGCCCGGCAGGCAACCAGTTCCATATCTACTGGAAACACAATTCAAGACGCTATTGTCCTGATTTTGTGGCGGAAACAGCAAATACCATCTATTTGATTGAAACCAAAAAGGAAGGCGATATAGACACCAACGAGGTTAAGGAAAAGTCACAGGCCGCCCTTGTCTATTGCCGAAACGCAACCGAATTCACCACCCAAAACAGCGGCAAGCCCTGGAATTATATTTTAATTCCTCATGATGCGGTGAAAATGAACATGGGATTTGATACTTTAGCTAAACATTTTATACAGTAAAAAAGGCAATCTTTAAATAAGGAGAAAATCCATGGGAGACAAAGGCGGCAAAAAAGACAAAGAAAAAAGCAAGAAACAGAACAGCGAAAAACAAAAACATAAGGAAAAGGACAAGCTCGATAAACAGCCGAAAAAAACCATTAAATGATCGGATTCCCAGTCTGGAAAATCGTAAATATTATCTATCCTGAATAAGAATGAAAATGTTGGATGTTGAGATCGCTGAAAAGAGTCTCACTCAAAATCTCACACAAAAGAATCAAGGGTTAACAGCATAAGCTGTAAACCCTTGATTTTAGTGGCGCGCCCGGAGAGATTCGAACTCCCGACCTACGGATTCGTAGTCCGGCGCTCTATCCAGCTGAGCTACGGGCGCTTTTAATTTTTGATTGTTAATATTCCATACGGGTCATGATGTCAATTGTTTTATAACTTGACGGGTCATGTAATTTTTAATATGTCGCTTTACGGTTGCCGTTAAATTATTTACCCAATAATCGGGGTTATTCCCGTCTTTGATGATTGTATGAAAAAATCCGGGCAATGCGGGATGTTTGAAGAACACGGGTATTATATGGATCTGGCCTTAACGGAAGCCCGAAAAGCTTATGCCGAAGATGAAGTGCCCGTGGGTGCGGTATTGGTTGACGGGGAAGGCGGCATTCTGGCGGTAGCCCATAACCAGACTATCGGCCGCCATGACCCAACGGCTCACGCAGAAATTACAGCCATCCGAAATGCCGGAAAAAAAATTAAAAACTACCGCTTTTTAAAGACCACCCTTTATGTTACGGTTGAACCATGCATCATGTGTATGGGAGCCATCATCCATTCCAGAATCAGTCATGTGGTTTTTGGCGCAATGGATGCCAAGTGGGGCGCGGCCGGTTCGCTGTATCAGTTTCAGGATGACCGGCGGCTGAATCATCAGCTTCTGGTCACCGGCGGTGTATGTGAAGAGGCCTGCAGGCAGCTCATGCAGGATTTTTTTAAAACAAAACGGCAGTCAGTCATGGCGCGATGAAAATCCGTGGACTGGCTGATAGATTATTAAAAAGGAGCTTCAATTGGCAAACATCGTGATCATAGGAACCCAGTGGGGGGATGAAGGCAAGGGTAAAATCGTAGACCTTTTAGCGGAACATGCCGATTGTGTGGTCCGGTTTCAGGGTGGAAACAATGCCGGTCATACCATGGTGGTAAAAGGCGAACAGTTTATCAGCCATCTGATTCCATCCGGCATATTGCAGGGCAAAACCTGCGTGATCGGAAATGGTCTGGTAGTTGATCCCGAGGTATTGCTTGAAGAAATAGACTATCTCAATAAAAAAGGAATTGAAGTCAATCCAAATTGTTTAAAAATCAGTGAAAAAGCCCATTTGATCATGCCCTATCATAAACAGATTGATATGGCCCGGGAAGCGGCAGCCGGTAAAAATAAGGAAATAGGGACTACCGGCCGGGGCATTGGCCCGTGTTATGAAGATAAAGCCACCCGATGCGGCATCCGGTTTATCGACCTGCTCGATACGGAAGTGTTTGAAGAAAAAGTACGGGACGTATGCCGGGAAAAGAATTTTTACCTCACCCAATTTTTTTCCCAAAATGCGGTTGATCCGGAGGCGATCATTGCCGCGTACAAGGATTACCAGCAGCGCCTGGCCCCATTTGTGACGGATATTTCCGTGTATATCAACCAAGGGATCAAGTCCGGAAAACAAGTGCTGTTTGAGGGAGCTCAGGGAACCCATCTGGATATTGATCACGGCACATACCCGTTTGTCACATCATCCAATACGGTTTCCGGTAATGCGTGTTCCGGGGCCGGTGTCGGACCGAAACAAATCGACGGTATTGTCGGTATTGTCAAAGCTTATACCACACGAGTGGGAAAGGGGCCGTTTCCCACAGAGCTGTTTGATGAGATCGGCGACAGAATTCAGGCGACGGGCGCGGAGTTTGGAGCCACTACCGGCAGGCGTCGTCGTTGCGGATGGCTGGATACCGTCATTTTGAGAAATGCTGTCCGTCTGAATAGCCTGACAGGACTGGTGGTTACAAAGCTCGATGTCCTGGATGGTCTGGAGTCACTCAATATCTGCAACAGCTATGATTATCTGGGACAGCGGATTGATGAATTTCCGGCAGACCTTAAGGTTCTGGAACAATGCACCCCGGTCTATGAAACCTTGCCCGGATGGAGTGAAAATATTTCAAAAATCCGGGATTATAAAGATCTTCCCCAAAATACCAAAAATTACCTGCGCCGGATAGAAGAACTTACGGAAACGAAAATTGATATCGTGTCTGTAGGGCCGGGCCGGGAAGAAACAATTGTTTTAAACAATATTTTTGATTGACAATCCCGAAATTGTCCAATAAATAAAGCTTCCAACAGTCGGGACGTGGCTCAGTCTGGTAGAGCACAGCGTTCGGGACGCTGGGGTCGCAAGTTCAAATCTTGCCGTCCCGACCAAAAAAATCAGCAAGTGCCACACTTTGCTGATTTTTTTTTGTCCGATTGAAGCGGCTGATCGAATTCCCCCACAAAGTGTTGATTGCGCCGTTATCCATTTTATTTAATTATTGATCAATATTCGACCTGCCTATAAAAATGACTTGTCATCCTAAAGATCAAAATGATATCGCTATGATGCATTATGTATCAGAAGCGTATCGTCGCGTTGAGGAATCAATGGATTTTTTGATGAATTGACTCGCATGTTATTGTTTTATTAAAATTTAAAGGTTTATTAAATTAAGGAGCTGATTTGATGGTTATTTTTACAAAAAAAACTGCTTGGTTAATGATGATTTGCATGATGGCGACAGCTCTGATGTGTGTGTCTTCTGCGGTGGCGGCGGATAAAAAATCAAAAGGGGATAAATCCGCAGGCAGCTACATTGCAAAAGTCAATGGTGTTGAAATTTCAAATACGGATCTCGAAAGAAAATTCAACCTGATCAAAGAACGGTATGCTAGCATGGGAATGCCGCTGGATGACGCTAAACTCCAGGAATTTAGAAAAAATATTTTAAACAGCCTGATTGACCAGGAAGTGTTGTACCAGGAAAGTGTGGCTGAAGGAATTAAAGTTGATCCTGCAGAAGTAAGCAAAGAACTTGCCAATTTTAAAAAACAATTTGAAACTGAAGAAGCATTTAAAAAACAAATTGCCCAAATGAATTTTACGGAAGAGGTTATTGTTACGCAAATTACAAGAAGCAAATCGATCCAGAAATTTATAGAGGCAAAAGTGATGCCTGGCATTGTTATCTCAGATGAAGACGTGAAAAAATATTATGACAGCCATCCGGATGAATTTAAACTTAAGGAGAGGGTGCACGCAAGTCATATTCTGGTGAAAGTGGACCCCAAATCGCCGGATGCTGAAAAGGATAAAAAAGCAGCCCTGAAAAAAATTGAAGGCATCAAGGCGAAGATAGATAAAGGTGGGGATTTCGCCAAGCTGGCCGAGGAAAATTCTGACTGTCCCAGCAAAGCCAAGGGAGGGGATCTGGGATTTTTTGAGCGTGGTCAAATGGTAAAACCCTTTGAAGACGCTGCTTTTGGTTTAAAACCCGGAGAGACGAGCGGGATTGTGGAAACCCAGTTCGGATATCATATTATCAAATGCCAGGAAAAGAAAGAAGCCTCCACCCTGCCACTTGACGAGGTTAAAGAAAACCTTAAGAACAAATTAAAAGATGACCGTTTCAAAGAAACCTTTCCGGCATATATGGAAACTTTGAAAAAGAAATATACCATTGACATCCCGAAAGATGAGTCTGCGTCACAACCTGCCGCAAAAGAAAAAGCAAAAGAACCGGAAAAAAAATAATCTGATTAGATTATTCTGTTTGCCATACTTTTAATGATGTAATTGTTCCGGAAAAGGGGAAAACTTTCGATGAAAAAAACAATCATCAGAGGAACCGGCCGATACCTGCCGGAAAGGGTTGTTAAAAACCAGGAAATGTCCCAATGGATGGACACATCAGACGAATGGATCGAGCAGCGAACCGGAATTCAGGAAAGACGCTGGATAGATGAGGATAGTAAAGTCGGCGCATCGGATCTGGGGCTTATCGCTTCCAGAATCGCATTAGAGCGGGCCGGGTGGCAGCCGGAAGACCTGGATCTGATTATTTTCGCCACCTTAAGTCCGGATATTAATTTCCCGGGTTCCGGGTGTCTGCTTCAGAGCAAACTCGGCCTCAAATCAACGCCCGCGCTTGATATCCGACAGCAGTGCACGGGATTCCTCTATGGCTTGCAGATCGCCGATGCTTATATCAAAAGCGGACATGCGAACCGGATTCTGTTCGTGGGCGGGGAAGTCCACAGCACGGGCCTGGAGCGGGCGAATCGGGGCAGGGACGTAACAGTTATTTTTGGAGATGGCGCTGGTGCCATCTGTTTAGAAGGGGTGGAAACGGATGAGGATGTGGGTCTGATAGCGACCAGTCTGCACGCTCAGGGCGATTATGCCGAATCATTGATGCTGGAGGCTCCGGCGTCCCGACTCAGTCCCCGGCTAACCCATGAAATGATTGATGATGGGCGCGTCTGGCCGAAAATGGACGGGCGCAATATATTTAAACTGGCAATCACACGCCTTCCTGAGATAACGCAGACGGTATTAAGCAAAGCCGGTTTAACGATTAATGATATTGATATGGTGTTTCCTCATCAGGCCAATCTCCGCATTAACCAATCCTACCAGAAAGCTATGGGGATAGCGGATGATAAAATATTTAATAATATTCAAAAGTACGGTAATACCACCGCCGGCAGCATCCCCATCGCTCTGGATGAAGCGATTGAAAAAAATCTGCTTCCGGAAAAAAGTACAGTGCTTTTTGTCGGACTGGGTGCCGGCTTGACCTGGGGTGCCATGATTTACCGATTTTTATAAATCAGAACCTGCCTAACCAAACAGCATTTCCAGATAAAACTTCTGAATCTCATCCCGATTATCAAACCGGTAATCGGGATTTTTATTTTTTTCAGCCATCGTTTTCCGGATGTCCCCGGCCATCACTTTTCCCAGTTCCACACCATACTGATCAAAGGGATTGATCCCCCAGATAAACGCTTCAAAAACGGTTCGGGCTTCATAAAATGCCAGCAGGCGGCCGATATTTTTAGGGGACAGATCGTCCATTACCAGCGTGGATGAGGGACGGTTTCCGGAAAACCGTTTGGCAGGCGATGGATCCTCTTCTTTTCCTACTGCAAGGGCCTGAGCCTGGGCCATGAGATTGGCCCACAATTCCTGATGATTGGTCACACCCTGGGACAAACCGTTATATTGATCATAACAAGGGTTCAGCACGCCGATAAAATCAATGGGAAAGGGCCGTCCCTGATGGGCTAGTTGAAAAAAAGAATGCTGGGCGTTGGTACCGGGTTCTCCAAAAATAATGCTGCCGCAGGATACGCGAACCGGTTCGCCGTCAAGGGTCACGGATTTGCCGTTGCTTTCCATGGAAAGCTGCTGTACGTGAGCCGCGAGTTTGGACAATGGGGAAGAATAGGGGATGAGACCCTGAGCCGGGTATTCCAGAAAATTGATGTTCCACACGCTGATCAGGGCAGCCAGCAGGGGCAGGTTTTCCTGGGCCGGGGTTGTGGCGGCATGGATGTCCATTTCTTCAGCGCCTTTTAAAAACGCTTCGAACCGGTCGTATCCGAGATAAAGGCTCAGGGGTACGCCACCAACGGCAGAGGTGACGCTGTATCTCCCGCCGATATAATCAAACATGTGAAAAGTTTTGAGCACCGGGTTAGAAGGATCATCCCCAGGACTTCCCTTGCTTGTGACTGTGACCATATGATTTTTCGGATCAAGGCCGTGGCTGGTGATATATTTTACCGCTTGCAGGGTATTGGCTGTTGTTTCCGCAGTGGTATAGGTTTTGGAAATAACGATCCACAGAGTGGTTTCCGGCACAATTTTCGACGCGATCGCCCCGAAATTGTCGATATCCACATTGGACAGAAAATGCATCCGAATGCCTTTGTCCGCCTGGTGCTGAAGCGCTGTGGTCGCAAACTCCGCGCCCAGATAAGAGCCGCCGATGCCGATTACCACCACATCTCTAAACGGCATTCCGCTGGGTCCGGTAATTTTGCCTGCAATTAAATCGTCTGAAAACGATTTAATATCATTACGGATGCGCCGGATTTCCGGCATCACGTCCTTGCCGTCGTTCAATACGGGTTTGTTTGAAAAACTGCGGCAAGCGGTATGAAGGGCTGCACGGTCTTCGGTGACGTTCACATGATCACCGCCCATCATTTGCTCAAACCGGCCCATGATGTTCCTGTCTTCAGCAAGTTCCAGCAACAGATGAAGCGCTTTATCATCCAGACGCTGCCGGGAGAAATCCAACCATAACCCGGCCCCTTTTTTTGAAAATTTTTTCAGGCGGCCCGATTCTTTGAGAAGAAATTTCAAGTGGTTTTCAGGGAGGGCCAGGGTTTTGGCATGATCGGCCAACTGCCGCCACGCTGGTAATGAGCTTAAAATATTCTTTGTCATTGTCCACCTCTTTTGTTTAACCGCCTGTTTATAAGGTTACATCCGCAGAACGGATTCTTTTCCGTCCGTGAGCGCTTTTAGAAGTTCTTTGAATATTTGTTCGGCGTCACGGGTGTCCCGATGACACGCACCGGCAGCCCGATGACCGCCGCCCCCATGGGACAGCATGATTTCGCCGATATTCGCCTCTGAGCTGCGATTGATAATGGATTTGCCAACGGAAAATATAGTGATATCATTTCCTTTTTCTTTACCCCGCCTCAATAAAATGGAAACATTGCACTGGGGATAAAGCGCATAGATAATAAACCGGTTGCCCGGAAATTTGATTTCCTGATCTCGCAAATCCAGAACCACAATGTTGTCATAAACCGTTGCAAGCTTCTGAACGAGTTCCTTATACCGGCTTTCATATTTGAAATAGACATCAGCCCGTTCTTTCACATCCGGCAGCTCCAGAATCTGGTCGATGGTCATTTTACCACAGTATTCTATTAAATCGCGATTAAACCGGTCTTTGGAAATCTGGAATTTCCCCCAGTCTTCGATTCCGGTCCGCTGGTCAATGATAAAATTCAGGAGTGCCCACCGGGCAGGGCTTAAAATGTCCTCTCGGGAAAAATCGCCGGAATCCGCTTTATCCACCCCGATCATCATGTCATCAAACAGGTCGGGAAAACGGGCTTTCCCTCCGTAATAATTATATACTACCCGGGCTGCAGACGGCGCATCCGGGTCAATAATGTGGCGGTCGTTTTTTTCATTGCGCAGTGCTTCGGAAAAGTGATGATCAATGGCCAGATGAACGCCATGAACATAGGGAAGATTGGTGGAAATGTCCCGATCGCTTACCTTAACAGCGCCGGACTGCATATCGCTTGGATGGTCCACAAATGCAATTTCATCCACCAGATCCAGATGTTTCATCAGCACCGCACAAATCAGGCCGTCCAGATCGCTTCTGGTCAACAAGCGATATTTTATTATGTTTGCCATATGTTTAATTCCTTGATATTGAACTGCCGGTTAATATAACAAATTAATAACAAATCCATATCCTGATCGCAACATGCGATTTTGGGATGGATAGAGTTTATTTTCTTTTATTAGTGCAAAGCTTCGTTTTTTTGACAGGCGACAGGTCTATCACAATCACCGGCATATTTCACCTACTTTTATGGACAAAGCTGTTATGGCTGAAAAAAACAAACACATCGTTGAAACACTCGTAAAAAAAGGGGTTCTTATCCCCAATCCCGGAAGCATAGAAATCGGAGAAGAGGTGAATCCGGACCGTATTTCCGGCCATGGTGTAATCATTCACACGGGATGTAAGATTTTTGGCGAAAATACCCTGATTTTGGACGGTGCAAGGCTGGGGTATGAGGCGCCGGTCACTATTCAGGATTGTTATATCGGACCGAATGTGCAGTTAAACGGCGGATATTTCAAGCAGGCCGTATTTTTAAAAAATGTGTCGGTGAGTTCCTGCGCTCATGTCCGGGAAGGCACCATCTTTGAGGAAGAGGCGGGGGCAGCCCATTCAGTGGGGTTAAAACAGACCGTTTTGTTTCCTTACGTCACCCTTGGCAGTCAAATCAATTTCTGTGACTGCCTGATGTCCGGCGGTACTGACAAAAAAAATCACAGCGAAGTCGGGAGTTCGTATATTCATTTTAATTTTACCCCTCAGCAGGACAAAGCCACCCCGTCTCTCATCGGTGACGTTCCCAGAGGCGTCATGTTAAATCAATCGCCGATATTTTTGGGAGGGCAGGGCGGGCTGGTGGGACCTTCCCTGTTGACATTCGGGATCACAATTGCAGCGGGAACGATTTTCAGAAAAGACGAATTGCGGCCCCACCGCCTGATTTTCGGAGGCGCTGCTCAAGCAGGCAATATCCATTATATGCCCGGCGCATACACGAATACAAAACGAATTTTTAAGAATAATATCATTTATATCGCAAACCTTCTAGCGTTGATGGCGTGGTATCAGATAGTCCGGTACCTGTTTATATCCGGTGAATTTCCCATAGAAATGCACAAAGGACTTGTGGAAACCCTTGGCCTTGGTATCGATGAACGCATCCGGCGGCTTGACGGCTTTATGGGCAAACTGTCTGAATGCGCAGGCGGTGGTCCGGATACCGTATCCGGACCACCGGGTGACATCGTTCAACGGTGGCCGGAAACTCAGGCTTTTTTACGGTCCTGTCAAACATCCGCTATCTCAGGGGATGACCGGTTAAAAAAGCTATTTACAGATGCAGTCCGGAATGGAATAAACGCAACTGGCCCTGATTATGTAACGGTCATCAAAGCACTTTCTCCGGAAGATATTCAAACCGGAATCCTCTGGCTTCAGGGAATCGTTGATCAGGTGACAGACAGATTAATCGATTGAAATGGTAAATGAACGAAACCAGGACAGCAGAGAAGCTTAGCAAGGAATCAGATTCATGAGCAGAACGTTATTCGGCACTGATGGCATCCGGGGAGTTGCCAACCAGTATCCCATCACACCGGAATTAATGATCAAACTCGGAAGAGCCATTGTCGATTGTCTGCCGGTTGGTTCTGAAAAAAAAATCATCATCGGCAAGGATCCCCGGATCTCCGGCGATATGATCGAAAGTGCCATTGCAGCCGGGATCTGCTCGGCAAATGGGAACGTCTTTTTCGCTGGAGTAATCCCGACACCTGCCATTGCGCACCTGACGGTTGCAGGCGGGTATGATGCCGGTATCGTGATTTCCGCATCCCACAATCCTTATTATGATAATGGCGTTAAAATATTTAACCATCAGGGATTTAAACTTTCAGATGATCTTGAGCAGACCATAGAAGATAAAGTTTTGGATGAAACTTTACTGTCTAATAATTCGATATCTAATAATATCGGCCTTGCATCACATCTTTGTGATGCGGCTTCGGAATACATCCGTTTTTTAAAGAATGCTTTACCTCCCGGTTGTTCCTTTGCAGGCTTGAAAGTTGTTATGGATTGCTCCAATGGCGCAGCGTCTCATATCGCGCCTCAGGTATTCATTGATCTTGGCGCTGAAGTGGATGTCATCTTCGCCACCCCGGATGGCCGCAATATTAATGACGATTGCGGATCCCAACATACTGAAACCCTGCAGGAGCGCGTTGTTCAGCAAAAAGCCCATATCGGACTTGCGTTTGACGGGGACGCGGACCGGCTTATTGCGGTGGATGAGCAGGGCCATAAGGTAACCGGCGATCAGATTTTGGCCGTATGCGCCAAATATTTTAAGGAAAACGGGCGATTAAAAAATAATATTGTAGTCAGTACGGTAATGAGCAATGTGGGGCTGCACCAGGCTCTTAAAGAAATGAATATTCAGCATGTTATTGCAGATGTAGGCGACCGGTACGTGATAGAAAAGATGATGGAGCATCATGCCGTTATCGGCGGAGAGGATTCCGGGCATATGATTTTTTTGGATCACCATTCTTCAGGTGACGGCATATTGACTGCCATCCGATTGATGGAGGTGATGCAAAACACGTCGCGTTCTCTGTCTGATCTTGTGGATGTGATGCAGGTCTATCCCCAGGTGCTGCTCAATATAAATGTCCGGGAAATGGTTGATATCGGGAGTGTGCCCGAAATTACCGGTATTATTCAAAAAGTGGAACGGCAATTAGGAGATCAGGGCAGGGTGCTGGTGCGTTATTCAGGAACCCAGCCGCTTTGCCGGGTGATGGTGGAGGGGCCGGATACAGGGGATACGCATCGGTTTTGTCGGGATATTGCGGATGTGATTCAAGAAAAACTGGGAATTTAAAAAAAAATCCCCTTCTCCACCATTTAAGAGGAGAAGGGGAGAGCACCGAAACCGGATTAGTCCCTGCTGGTGCCAAAAATGCGCAGCAGCATGAGGAATAAATTAATAAAATCAAGATATAAAGACAGTGCGCCAATGATTGCGCCTTTACGGATGACCCCGGCTTCAAGTCCGGCCGGCTGTGTCAGGGCCATGTGCTTGAGTTTCTGGGTGTCATAGGCGGTCAGTCCCACAAACACGATCACGCCGACATAACTGATAATCATGTTCATGGCGGAACTCTTGATAAACATATTAACGACGGTTGCGATAATAATACCAATCAACCCCATGCTCATGAAGCCGCCAATGGAAGTGAGATCCCGCTTGGTTATCATGCCGTAGACGCTGCACGCCACAAACGTTCCCGCGCATATAAAAAAGGTGGATGCGATGGATGCGCCGGTGTATGCGAGAAATATAAAGGACAGGGTCAAGCCGTTTAACGCCGCATACAGCACAAACAGACCCGTTGCGGTGGATGCCTCAATTTTTTGAACACGGGCGCTGAGATATACGACAAGACCCAGTTCAGCGATAATTAACCCGAAAAAAACCAACTGGTTGCCAAAAATAAGCCCCATCAGTGAAGGACTTTGGGACACATAATAAGCGACACCGCCGGTCAGGGCCAGTCCGACAGCCATCCAGTTGTAAACACTCTGGATAAAACTGTTGACCATTACCTGGCTCTGGGCGCCTGCTTGACGGGTGGAAAGGGATTCAACCATTAAAAACCTCCTGAAATCATTAAAGTAAATATTAAATATAAAGCGGCATTTGCCGAATGATATGTTTTTTATGATATTAAAATAACACACAAATCCTGATTAGCAACAAAAAGGGGCGGATAAAGAAAAAAATATTTACGCCCATCAGGTGTCTCAGATTTTTCGAACAAATAATTATATCATGAATAATCAATAATATGAATCCAACAGAGCTATATCAGCAGTTAAAGGATTTGGCGGCCAAACTGGACATCCAGGTGGCTGAACAGAATCTCCGGGTAACTGGCGTGAACGCCAAAAGCGGTTTCTGTATTGTGAAAGACCAGAAGCTGTTTATTATGGATAAGCATTTGCCGGTTCGTGAAAAACTGGAAACCCTGGCTGACTGTCTGAAAACCATGCCCCTGGATGATATCTATGTGGTGCCGGTGGTGCGAAAATATCTGGACCGGTCATAAAACATAGCAGGGGTACTCAATTGAGAGAGATGAAGGCATGGTGCTTGAGCGCTGAATTAAAAGTTTACATAATATTCCTTATCAGACGTTATAAATTTATCAAAAAAATAGCGATGATTTGGTGGGTGTTTTGTAGAGCGGATTTGGACGGCTATCTATTTGAGGATCAGGATTATGAGAAGATCGCCCACTGAACCCGGCCATTGAATTAAATTTGCATTGAATGGCCCAGTCGATTGTGCTAGTGACATAGCCTTAAGGAATATTTTTTCATTGTTTGTATTATTTCTGTCCCGAGTTCAAAATTCAAAATTAATCAATATTGGATTGCGCTCTTGCAAAAGTTGCCTGCTGATCGAAAGATTTATTCGGTTTCACAACTGACCGAAAATATTAAAACGATACTTGAAGAAAGCTTTCCATTTATCTGGATTTCCGGAGAAATTTCAAATTTCAAGTCGCCGGTTTCCGGTCATTATTATTTTACTCTGAAGGACAATTCAGCTCAAATTAACGCCATCATGTTTCGCGGGCAAAACCGCAGCCTGAAATTTTTACCCGAAGATGGCATGAAAATCACCGGCTTCGGCAGGATCAGCGTCTATCAGCCCCGGGGTTCCTATCAGATTATTCTGGAATATATCGAACCTGCAGGCATTGGCGCTCTTCAGGCCGCTTTTGAACAGCTGAAAGCCCGATTGTCGGCTGAAGGCCTGTTTGACGACCGCTATAAAAAACCCTTGCCGTTTCTTCCAAAAAAAATTTATCTTATCACTTCTCCGACCGGCTCTGTTGTTTATGATATGATTCGCGTGATTCACCGAAGATTTACCCGTGTGGCGATCTCCATTATTCCGGTCAAAGTTCAGGGCGATGATGCGGCGGATGACATTGTCACAGCTGTCAACTTATTGAATACATTACCTGATGCAGATGTTGCAATTATTGCCAGGGGCGGCGGATCACTGGAGGATTTAAGCGCTTTTAATGCCGAAACGGTTGCCAGAGCGATATTTGCTTCAAAGGTTCCCATTGTCTCCGCCATTGGCCATGAAACGGATTTCACAATTGCCGATTTTGTAGCTGACCTTCGCGCCCCTACCCCTTCGGTGGCCGCTGAACTGGTGGTTCCAGTCCATGCTGACCTGCTTGACCGCCTGCGCCAGATCAGCCGCCAGCTGCGGTTGCGGCTGAATCAGCAATTTGATAAAAAATTACGTGCGCTGAAAAATTTATCCCGCCGCCTGGTTCACCCGCAACGACGCATCGATGATTTAAAACTCCGGCTGGATGACGCGTTCATGCGTCTTGTCCGGTCATTTAATCAATCCATTCACCAAAAGCGCACGCATTTGACATGGCGGGATGATCGCCTGAAAAAAAATCATCCCACAGCGCGTATGGCGCTGCTGCGCAATTTGTTGACCAGAAACACGGATGATTTAGTGTCATCCATTACCTCTGCTTTAGCCCTTCACCGCTCCGCTCTGCAGACACTTAACGGTCGATTACAGGCGCTCAACCCGACAGCAGTGCTTGAGCGTGGATACAGCATCACTCGGACTTTCCCGGGCCGACACCTCATCTCCGATGCTGCGGATGTGTCGACCGGTCAACAAGTTGAAATCTTGCTGGCCAAAGGGTCAATTATCTGTCGTGTTGAAAAGGAAATGTATGATGGCGAAAAAAAAGACGTTTGAAGAATCAATGAAACAGTTGGAACAAATTGTTGAAGACTTGGAAGACGGGGATCTCCCTCTGGAAGATGCGTTGAAAAAATTTGAAGACGGCGTGCTGCTTTCCAAATTCTGCTTTCAGAAGCTGGATGAAACGGAAAAAAAAGTGTCCTTATTATTAAAAGGACCGGGCGGGCAAATTCAGGAAACCCCTTTTTTAAGCACTGGTGAAAATCTAAAGGAAGAAAGATAATTGAACTCTTTTGCCCCCCCCGCCCCTTTTGATTTGACGGGGTATCTGGATAATCATCGACGGGTCATTGATCAGGCTCTTGAAAAAATCATCATCAGCCATTTTGCGGAAACCCGGCTGTGCCATGCCATGAAATATTCCCTCATGGCATCCGGCAAACGGCTTCGACCGATTTTATGCATGGCAGCTGCTGAAACTGTGGGCGAAATTAATCCCCAAGTCATTGCCGCTGCCTGCGCCATTGAAATGATTCATACCTATTCCCTGATTCATGATGATTTACCGGCCATGGATAACGATGCACTGCGGCGCGGCAAGCCCACCTGCCACGTACAGTTTGACGAAGCCACAGCTGTTCTGGCAGGAGATGCGCTCCTTACCTTTGCATTTGAAATTTTCGCGTCCGCTTCCGTATCACCTGAAAACGCCGGGATTATGCTGCAGGTAATCAGAAACGTCTCAACAGCCGCAGGGCATAAAGGCATGATCGAAGGACAGATGCAGGATATTGCCGCAGAGGGGATTGATATGACTTTAGATGCCCTCAAAACCATGCATGCTCTAAAAACCGGCGCGTTAATCGAGGCATCGGTGGCAAGCGGCGCCCTGCTGGCCGGCGGATCGGAATCGGAAATCCGGCAGCTCGAAATTTATGCCCGTGATATCGGCCTGGCATTTCAGGTGGTGGACGACATATTAAATGTTGAAGGGGATGCGGGTGAAATGGGCAAGGCCACCGGCACGGACGCATCCCGGGGCAAATCCACCTACCCTGCCCTTCTCGGACTATCGCAATCGAAACAGTTTGCCGCTGAACTTATTAACAATGCCTTGCATGCACTGGATATTTTTGGTATCAAATCAACCTCTCTTAAAGCTCTGGCAAATTATGTAATCGAAAGAAAACGGTAACGATTCGTCAGCGATTGACGTTCGTTTTATATAAGGAGTTCCTTTGATTTGAATCTGCTCAACCGAATCAACTCACCCAAAGATTTAAAAAAAATCCCGCGAGAAGACCTGCCGGAACTGGCCCGCGAAATCCGTCAGAGGATTGTGGATGTGGTTTCTAAAACCGGCGGGCACCTGGCCTCCAGCCTTGGTGTTGTGGAACTGACCATTGCCCTGCATTATGTGTTTGATGTGCCGGAGGATAAAATTATCTGGGATGTGGGACATCAGGGATACGCGCATAAACTGCTGACCGGCAGGCAAGACCGGTTTCATACACTTCGTCAGCATGGCGGCATTTCAGGCTTTCCGAAAATCACCGAAAGCCCCTTTGACGCTTTTACCACCGGGCACAGCAGCACTTCCATTTCTGCGGCCCTGGGACTTGCCACAGCCAAGGGTCTGAAGTCTGAATCTTCAAAGATTATTGCTGTTATCGGGGATGGGTCCATGACGGCTGGCCTTGCTTTTGAAGGACTGAATCAGGCCGGAGATTCTAAAAAAGACATGATTGTTATTTTAAATGATAATGACCTGTCCATTGCGCCGAATGTGGGCGCCCTTTCCTCTTTGCTCAGCCGAACGTTTTCAGCCAAATATTTGCAGGATTTGAAAAGGGAATTTGGGGATTTCCTGTTGTCGCTGCCTAAAATCGGCCCGGATGCTTATCTATTCGCCAAACGGGCAGAAGAATCATTTAAGGCCTTTGTCACGCCGGGTATGCTGTTTGAAGGGTTTAATTTCGATTATTACGGACCTATCAAAGGACACCGCTTAAATCACCTGATTGACATTTTAACCAACATGAAAAAGCTTGACGGGCCGGTGCTGCTGCATGTCATCACCCAGAAAGGCAAAGGATATGCGCCGGCTGAAAAAAATCCGGTGTATTTTCATGGGGTGGGTTGTTTTGAAGCAGAAACCGGCGCAAAACTTTCCGGTCAGAAAACGGCGCCCACCTATACTGAGGTTTTCGGCAACACCCTGGCGGAAATGGCGGAGACCGACGAAAAAATCATCGCTGTGACAGCCGCCATGCCCGAAGGCACCGGACTGATCCCGTTTTCCAAAAAATTTCCCGACCGGTTTTTTGACGTGGGCATTGCGGAGCAGCATGGCGTGACCTTTGCTGCAGGCCTCGCCATGGAAGGATTAAAGCCGGTGGTCGCCATTTATTCCACATTTTTGCAACGGGCCTATGATCAGATTGTCCATGATGTATGCCTGGAATCCCTGCCGGTGATCTTTGCGGTGGATCGCGGCGGTATTGTGGGTGAAGATGGGCCCACTCACCACGGATTGTTTGATTTGTGCTACCTGAGATCCTTGCCCAACATGACCGTCATGGCTCCCAAAGATGAGAATGAATTGCGGCGAATGATAGCGACCGCCATCGCGTACCCTGGCCCCATAGCGTTTCGCTACCCCAGAGGATGCGGCCTGGGGGTTGCGATGGATTCACCCATTGAACCCATTGACATCGGAAAAGGGGAACTTCTCGCGGACGGTCGGGATGTGCTGATTTTAGCCATCGGCAGCACGGTTGCGGATGCAATGGAGGCCCGCCGGATGTTGACGAAAAAGGGAGTTGACGCTGCAGTGGTCAACTGCCGGTTTGTCAAACCTCTGGATGCCGGGTTAATTTGCGGACTTGCGGAAAGAATTCCCAACATTATTACCGTTGAGGACGGTCTCCTCCAGGGCGGTTTCGGCAGCGCGGTGCTGGAGGCGCTGAATGATCAGGACATTCACAATGTTCGCGTGAAACGGCTTGGAATTGATGACAGGTTTATTGAACATGGTCCCATCCGGACACTTCGCGCCCGCTATGGACTGGATGCTGAAGCCATAGCGGCTGAGGCCGTTTCAATGCTCCGGCAATAAAAGTATTCAATGGCTGCCATTCAAAAAAAAAGACTGGATGTTTTGCTGGTTGACAAGGGCTTGGCCCCCAGCCGCCAGCGGGCCCAGTCGTTGATTATGGCCGGCAGTATCCTGGTGGATGGCCAGCCGGTTGACAAGCCCGGCGCAATGATTTTCGAAAGCGCCGTAATTGTCAATAAGGGTGGCGACCTTCCCTTTGTCAGTCGCGGCGGTTTAAAGCTCCAGGAAGCTCTCGATTTTCTGGATATGGATGTCAGCGGATATGTTTGCCTGGATGTCGGAGCGTCAACCGGTGGATTTACAGATTGCCTGCTCCAGCGTTTGGCTGCCCGTGTCTATGCCATTGATGTGGGATATGGCCAGCTTGACTGGCGACTGAGACAGGATCCCCGTGTGGTCGTCATTGAACGGTCGAACATCCGGTACGCCACTCCGGAAATACTGCCCGAACCCTTTGACCTGATAACGGTGGACGTGTCGTTTATTTCTTTAAAAATCGTTATTCCGGCGGTCATTCCTTTTTTAAAACAGCAGGGAAAAATTCTTGCACTGATCAAGCCCCAGTTTGAAGTCGGCAAAGGCGAGGTGGGCAAAGGCGGGGTAGTCAAAGACCCGGCCCTGCATGAGGCGGTTATCGCGGATCTTTCGGTTTTTTTCTCAGATGCGGGATTTGTGCCCGGACCGGTTATTCCATCGCCAATATTAGGGCCAAAGGGGAACCGGGAATTTATTATTTTTTTAACAAAAAAGGGTTTGTAACAGAAATACCGTTTCCGATATTTTTACCATGTCGATTTATCCCATTTTTCACCCGTCTTTTCGATTTAACGTTGATTTTTTGAATGTGAATATATAATGATTTTAAATTGTATTTTAGAGTCAGATCAACAAATCTTGTAGAGAGGAGTTAAAATACTGAAATGACAGAAAAAACAAGAAATGTCGCGTTTGTCGGACAAAGTGGGGCCGGAAAAACTTCCCTGGCAGAAGCAATGCTTTTTAATACAGGCGTCACCACACGGCTCGGCAGCGTGGATGCCGGCAATTCCGTGCTTGATTTTGAGCCTGAAGAACTCAAGCGCAAATCCAGCATCAGTACAGGTTTTCATCAGTTTGACTGGAAAAAACACACCATCAGCTTTATTGACACTCCCGGTGATCAGAATTTTATTTCCGACACCAAATTGTGCATGCAGGCTGCCGACAGTGCCCTGCTGTTTATCGACGCCATCGACGGGGTCAAATTCCAGTCCGAACTGACAAAGGAATTTGCCGATCAATATCAGCTTCCGGTAGCCTTGTTTATCAATAAACTCGATCGGGAACGTGCGGATGTGCAGCGGGTGTTTCAGGAAGCAGGGGAAATTTTTGAACCCAAACCGATTCTGCTTCAGCTTCCGATTGGTAAAGAATCTGATTTTAAAGGCATTGTTGATCTGCTTCAAATGAAAGCCTGGACCTACGCCAACGGCAAGGCAACGGCCTGCGACATTCCGGCGGACATGCAGGAAACCGCTCAGCTTGAACATGACGCACTGGTGGAAAATATTGCAGAAGCTGATGATCAGTTGATAGAAAAATATCTTGAAGGCGAGACTCTGACTGACGATGATCTGAAAAAAGCCCTGCAGAAGGGTATTCTGAACCGAACATTTATGCCCGTGCTCTGCGGATCAGCCACTGCAAATATCGGCGTCGATCTTCTGTGTAATTTTATCATCGATTCCATGCCCTCCCCTGTTGAAGCCAGTCCTAAAATTGCGATTGAGCCCGGCACAGGCAATGAAATTTCCGTCTCACCCAATGCGAATGATCCGTTTTCTGGAATGGTCTTTAAGACGATTGCCGATCCTTTTGCCGGTCGTCTGACGGTTATCAAAGTCATTACCGGGAAACTGGGCAGCGACGGCACATTTTTAAATATTAATAAAGACGCCAAAGAACGGTTCACCCAGCTTCTCAAGATCACCGGCAAGGAACAAAAACCCATTGACGGGGCTGGTCCCGGAGATATAGTGGCGGTCGCCAAATTGAAGGAAACCACCACCGGAGATACCCTTTGCGATCCAAGCCGCAAGATTCAATATAAAGTTGCAGAGCCGTTGGATGGTGTCATAACGTATGCCATTGTTCCCAAAGCCCAGGGAGATGAAGAAAAGATTTATTCGTCCCTTTCCAAAATCATGGAAGAGGATCTGGCGATCCGTTTGCGACGCAGCGAGGCAACCCGTGAAACTTTAATTACCGGTATGGGCCAGGTGCATATCGAAACCACTCTGGAAAAACTCAAACGCAAATACGGTGTGGAAGCATCTCTCAATCCCCAGAAAGTCCCCTACAAGGGCACGTTCAAGAAAAAAGTCCGTGTACAGGGAAGGCATAAAAAGCAAACCGGCGGACATGGTCAGTTCGGTGACTGCTGGGTTGAGTTTGAACCGATGCCAAGAGGCGGCGGGTTTGAATTTGTGGATAAAATTGTCGGCGGCGCCATCCCCAAAACCTATATTCCGGCGGTTGAAAAAGGCATTATTGAAGCCACACAGCGCGGGGTTCTAGCAGGATTCCCCTGTGTCGACTATCGTGCGACCCTGGATTTCGGATCATTCCATGCCGTGGATTCATCGGAAATGGCGTTTAAGGTGGCCGGCTCACTGGCGTTTAAAAAAGCGGCGGAAGAATCGGGCATGACCCTGCTGGAACCCATTATGGAACTCGAAGTCGTAACCCCTGAGGATTATATGGGGGATATTATGGGCGATCTCAACAGCCGTCGCGGCAGGGTGCTGGGCATGGATTCCAAAGGGAAAAACCAGGTGGTCAAAGCCCTGGTGCCCATGTCTGAGGTTTTGACTTATGCACCGGATCTGCGGTCCATGACCGGAGGCCGGGGCGGATTTACCATGAAGTTCGTCCATTATGATGAGGTTCCGGCCCAGCTTTGCCAGAAAATTATCGATGAGGCCAACAAGGAACGCGAAAACGCCTGATGATGGTTTTAAAAAAAGTTGGTTTTAATAAAGGGGTTCTCTCAGCCCTTTTAATAATCAATTCATTCTATGCCGCTGGACCGGGGTCTTTCCCGGCCAGCGGTTTTTTTATTTTATTTTTTTACAGTTGAATAAACGAACAGTTGCGTTGAAAAAGGAACAATAATGGACAACATTTTTGAACAGCTCAGGCAGAGACTGGATGATATGGGCACCGGTTTTCCGGCGACCAAAAGCAAGGTGGAAATAAAGGTTCTCAAACAGATGTTTTCGCAAAGCGATGCGGAAATGTTTCTGATGATGACGCCGATGCTTGAAACCTCGGACAGTGTGGCCGAGCGTCTGAATCTGCCCAAGGACTCCTCGGCCGCCCATCTGGAGGACATGGCAACCCGGGGGCTTCTGTTCCGGCAGAAAAAGGACGGGTTTTCCCGGTACGGATCGGTTCCCTTTGTGGTGGGTGTGTATGAATTCCAGCTCAATAGAGTGGATGAGACCCTTGCCCGGGATCTGGAGGAATATTACCATGAGGCCCTGGGTAAATCCTTTATGGCCTGGGGCACACCGGTCTTAAGAACCATCCCCGTCAACCGGGAACTGGTCAGCGAATGGCCGATCTCGCCCTATGAAGACGTGATGAAAATTTTTGATGACCAGAAAACGATTGCCGTGGCACCCTGCATTTGCCGGTCAACCGCCCGGAAACTCGGGCAGGGGTGTGACAAACCCTCAGAAGCCTGTTTCCTGTTCGGTTCCCATGCCAGCTATTATGTGGACAATCATATGGGACGGTATATCGACAAGGAAGATGCCAAGGAGATTGCCCGGAAAAATGAGGCTGCCGGCCTGGTGATGCAGCCGTTCAACTCCCAGCATGTCGGCGGGATGTGCAGTTGCTGCGGGGATTGCTGCGGCATTCTCAGATCGCTCAAAAAACAGGACAACCCGGCAGCAGCGGTTAAAAGTAATTATTTTGCCCAAATTGATGCTGACGAATGCGTGGGGTGTGAAACCTGCGTCGACCGCTGCCAGATGGAAGCCATCACCATGAAAGATGAAAAAGCCGTTATCGAGCTGAAACGATGCATCGGCTGCGGATTGTGTGTTTCCACCTGTCCCACGGATGCGGTCCGTTTGATAAAAAAATCCGAAGAGGATCAATATATACCGCCCAGAACCGGAATGGAAACCTATATCCGGATTGCCCAGGAACGGGGGAAACTATAATATTGCATATAGGGTTCAGCCTGATAGCCTGAACAAGTTTAACCTGTTTTCAGCATGTTGCCGGTTTCGAGATAATGTTTTGCTGATTCTCCCAGAAACTGGAGCATTCCGGTCATACGGGTCTTCAGGTCTGCATCGGCCAAGAGATTTCCCTGTTCGTTCAAGGCAGTAAATGTCAGTTGCCAGTCCGCTTTTGAAGCGCCGTTATCAGAATCAGCAATTTCAAGTTCAAATTTTCCTGTCCCGGCATTACCGTAAATCAGCAGGGCGTGAAACCGGCGGGATTGTTTGTCGTAGAGAGTGGTATGCCAATAGGTATCAATTTCAGGCGCATTCAACACAAACAGGCCGGAGAGTTTTTCCTTGAAAATGCAGTTGTTTTCATTTTTGCCGCTGTCCGAATAAATCATCTCATACTGCCACTGATCAATCCATTTCAGTTCTTCTTTCGGACAGGCCAGCGCAAACACGGCATCCGGGTCAGCCTGAATCCGGATGGCGAACTGTGCCGAAACCCTGGCGGCAGAAAAGTTTTTACCGTTTGCTTCCGTCATGATGATGCTCCTTTTGTTATATGGTTGAATATGAACAAATTATGTCCGATCATACACCATCAAAATTTTAGAATCTTGATCACAGGTGAAAATTTTTTGTTATTTTGCGAAAGAATGATCATTAAACAGTCCGGAAAACTGGCACCTGCCGGAGCGCTTCTGTGAATCAATCACATAAAATTAAGAAGAAACACTTAAAACCAACTGTTTCCAAAGCATTGCTGCATGTGCTGGCGAAGCTTTCAGAAAAAAGAGGCATCCATTTTGATAAGATTTGCGAGGCGGCTGGCGTTCGCGCGGCTGTTTTGTCAAAATCCGATGAACGGATCAGCGCAGAGCAATTTTTACGGACTTGGGATCTTGCGGAGCAGGCAGCGGAGGATAAAAATTTCGGGCTTCACTTTGGTAGTGAGCTCGCGGGCAATTATCTTGGCGGAAACATTTTAATCAATTTGATGGCCAATTCCGCCACCATCGGCAATGTCTTAAAAATATTCTGCAAATATCACCTCCTGATGGAAGACGCCGTTTTGCCGAAAATGGCAATCGATGATCATGCCGTCGTTATATGGTGGGAACTTTTTATTCCAGGGGTTGCAATTCCCAGACAGTACGCGGAAGCGGTATTGTGCGCGTCAACGGAAATTCTCCGGGCTGTTTCCGAAAATCATTTGAATCCCGAAACCGTCAGTTTCACCCACTCGCCTCCGGATGATATCCGCGAGCATGAGGTGATTTTCAGAACCCGGCTACTGTTTGACCAGCCGGAAAACGCCCTGACCATTTCCAGGGAAAATTTTGACCGCCCTATTCTTTTAGCCAGCCGCGAATTGTTTGACGCGCTCGAACCATTTGCCGAGAAGCGCCTGCATCAGATGTATTTTCCCGGATCCTGGTCGGATAAGGTAAGGCAGGAAGTATATTCATTGCTGTCCCGGGGGGAAATCCCGAATATTGAAACCATTGCTGTCAATCTGGCGTCAGGTTCCCGAACCCTTCAGATGAAGCTGCGAAGAGAGGACACAACCTTCACGCAGCTCCTTGACCAGATCCGAAAAAAAACCGCACTGGCATACCTGAATGATCCGGAAGTTTCCATCTGCGATATCGCCCTGCTGTTAGGGTTTTCAGAACAAAGCGCATTTAACCATGCCTTTAAACGATGGACCGGGACAACCCCGGGAAAATACAAAAAAGACGGGGTGGGCCAGGATAATTAAGTCGATGCATACATAAAACGTCTTTTGGTCCGACAAGAATTCGTGCGACCCAACGGCCCAACGTGATGCGAATTTCGATCCCGTCATTTTTAGGCACCATGATAGCATTTAGCGGACATCCTCAATTCCATCTCTACGATTTTTCAAATCCCAAAAAATAACTTATACATTCCTGCAAACAGAGGGCCTGTTGAAACTTGACATAAAAGCTGATTCCTGAGATACATTAAGTCCTGAAAAGCAACGTCCTATTTCTATTCCTTGCGCGGAGCCCGACCTCTGTTGCTTGGCTGCCTCCGGTCACCAGGTCGCCTATCCGCTATTCTATGTGATTTTTTCTATTAAAAGGTACTTCAAATGTCCGCAAATCCCCCAATTGAAGAACTTGAATCCCGCATCAGGATACTTGAAAATGAGGCGAAACAATCCCGGCACAAAATTGAGGCTCTTCAGAAAAGCGAGGCATATCTTCAAGCGATTCTCAACAATACGAACCTGCCTATCTACCTGAAAGATCATGACTACAGATACATTTTTGTTAATCGTCAGTATGAAAAGCTGGCCCATGTCACCCTGGATGAAATCAGGGGAAAGGAAGATTACGATATCTTCCCCGCGCCGGTTGCCGAACTGTTTCGTTCCCAGGATGAAGAAGTCCGAGAATGTAAAGCTCTGGTGGAATTTACCGAGACAGTGCCCTTGCCGGATGGCGAACTTACCTTTATCACGGCAAAATTTCCGTTGTATGACGCTGCCGGGAATCTCTACGCACTGGGCGGTGTCTGCACCGACATCACCGGTCTCAAAAGGACGGAGGAAGCGCTGAAGGAATCTGAAAAAAAATACCGTCAAATATATGATAATTTACTTGATGCATACTATGAAGCAAGCATTGATGGAATTATTTTAGAGATCAGTCCTTCGATTGAAAATTTTTCTAAATACAAGCAGGAAGAGCTTATTGGAAACTCCCTGTATCAGCTTTATACAAATCCTGATGAAAGAGATGGACTCGTAAAGAGGATCGTGAGAGATGGGCGTGTAAGTGAATATGAACTCCATCTTACCGATAAGGACGGTGCTCAGCTTATTTGTTCGATTAACACAATGCTGGTCAAAGATGATAAAGGAGAGCCGCATAAATTGGTTGGTGTTGTGCGCGATATTTCTGAACGAAAGCGGGTAGAAAAGGAAAAAAAGGAATTAAAAGAACGGCTTGTCCGATCCCAGAAAATGGAATCATTAGGTATTCTTGCAGGCGGCGTTGCCCATGATTTGAACAATGTTCTGTCTGGAATTGTAAGCTATCCGGATTTGTTATTAATTGACATTCCTGTCGATAGCCCCTTAAGAAAACCCCTTTTAACCATACAAAAATCAGGCCAGAAGGCAGCAGACATTGTTCAGGATTTGTTAACACTTGCCAGGCGAGGTGTTAGCACTTCAGAGGTGTTGAACTTAAATGACATCATTTTAGATTATTTAAAATCCCCTGAATATCATCAATTATTGAATTACCATCCAGCCGTATCTGTTGAAACAAATCTTGAAAATGGGTTGCTGAATATCAAAGGCTCACCAATTCATCTGAAAAAAGTAATTATGAATCTTGTTTCCAATGCTGCGGAGGCCCAATCATCCTCTGGGAAAATCATCATTTCTACACATAATAAATATATCGATATTCCCATCAAGGAATATGAAGAAATTCGAGAAGGAGATTATGCTGTGCTGGAAGTCGCCGATAATGGGGCAGGCATAGCTTATGAAGATCTCAACAGAATATTTGAGCCGTTTTACTCCAAAAAGGTGATGGGCAGAAGCGGCACCGGACTTGGAATGGCGGTTGTATGGGGCTCGGTCCAGGATCACAACGGGTATATCAACGTAGAAAGCACAGAAGGAGAAGGAACAACCTTTTATCTTTATTTTCCTGTAATAAGAGAAAAGCTTGCAAAGGAAAAAAACTTTATTCCAATCGAAGCTTATATGGGTAACAACGAATCAATCCTTGTTGTTGACGACATCAAAGAGCAGCGGGAAATTGCGACAAACCTACTGAGCAGATTGAATTATTCGGTATCCTCTGTTTCAAGTGGAGAGGCAGCAGTTGAGTACATGAAAACCAACACGGCAGATTTGTTGTTCCTGGACATGATAATGGGCCCTGGCATTGATGGTTTGGACACATTCAAGAAAATAATCGCCTACCATCCCCATCAAAAAGCCGTCATTGCAAGTGGGTTTTCAGAAACCGATCGAGTGAAGGAGGCTCAGAAGCTTGGCGTTGGCCAATATATTAAAAAACCATACACGCTTGAGAAAATAGGAATTGCAGTAAAAGAAGAATTGAAAAAATGAATTATTTAAGATGGTTACAGTTTAACAGTGTGTTCTTTGGAATTGAATTTTTTAAAAACAATATCCTATCCCTGAATACAGAATACAAGAAAAAACCCTCATACCTTTTCCAGTCTACATATTCCGGATAAATCCCAAAGATGTCGTTTCCGGCTTAAACCGACAGTAATTCAGAAATATTCAAAAGTGCTATCGATAAATTTTAAGTAACATCATCTGTTTTTTTGGACATACAAGATGTGGGCAGCACTTAATTTTGAAAAGACTTCGTGACAACATTAAATTTTGAAAAAAAGCTGGGATATCAAATCTTTTTGGGGTACTGGATACCCAAGTATGCTTGCCAAAAATGGCAATATTGTGACCTACCATAATCCTGCACATTGAATCAGAAAATGTTCAGTTTATAAAAGATTGAAGCCGTTATTTCTATGGTCAGAGGGATCGCTTTCACCTTGTTCCTTAAATTTTAAACCATGCTTTCATTTTCTTGTTCAATTCTGTTTTGTCTTCATCAGACAGTTTATTGGAAAATGGCGCAACGCGGAGCGATATGGTATTTCCATTATTCCAGGGCCACCAGGCGCAGCAAATAAAAATATCTTGATTCGGATCTGAAGCAAAAAGAAGCTGGCGCGGCATGAGTCCACCGAAATGACTAATGGCATCAAGCACACTATCTGATGCATCTTCGGTATTTGAATCATCCCAAACTGTATTAAGATGTTGTTTTAGAAACAGAAAAATATCATCTTTGTTCTCTCTTTTAAATGCGGTTAAAACAGCATCAAATCGGCCATCCCACTTCCACGTCAATTGATCCTGAAATGCATTTACAAATTCTATGCAAGTGTTTTCAATGTGTGTGATGAAATCGTTCATTCTGGTCTCCTATGATCAACCATTAAACTGTATCGTAGCCTATGCTCGGTTATCCTGATATATTAATACATAAAATGTGATGATATTTTACGCTTGTTCAGTCAAAATTCTTTTAACCAGACAAAAATCAAACCAGAAAGGAGGGACAATCATCATCACAGGATTGTTTGTTGCCATGGCCATTTTTGCCATCATGAAGATAGCCTATTGTTCGGCCACAAACCAGACCGAGACTATTCTCTTCGGCAATGATCCATCTCATGAAATCGAAGCCGATCAATAAGTCTTTCAGAACAAATAAGCCTGCTTGGCCCGGTTTTCTTCATGAAAATGGGGACTGGTTTTATGGTTACCATTCGTTAACTTCTCCTTACAAGCAGTTTGCTCCTTGAGTGGTACCCGGCTCCATTTGACTATGATTATTTGCTGTATATATTTTATTCAAACAATGGAATTTAATATTTCTGTTGTGGAAATCTTAAAAACCGGACCCGTCGAAGGTACCGGTATGGTTACGGTTAGCGTTATTATTTTTCCTCAAATCCTGCGGGTAAATGAGAGGAGGTGTTTGAAATGAATATTATGGAATTATTTAAAAGAGATAAGCATGATAAAGATATGCTGTTAAGAGATATAACCGGAGAGTGTGAAGGTGAGTGCCGCGACCGGGTCAGGGAAGGAGAAGATGATCGTCAGCACAAAATCGATCTGACTCCCTTTGAAGAAATCAAATCATATCCGAACGTGACATGGGCGCACAACCGAAACGAGACCCCCGACGTATGGGGAGGGATTGCATAATTCAACCCCATGGAAAAACAGAACTCCCTGCAGAATGTTGCAGGGAGGCTCTTCCGGTTAAATTTTTCTCTCAATCCGGGATTTTAGTTTTTGAAAAACCGGGGAACGCACGGTCAGAAAAAAAGGAGGGACCGGTGATGAACAGATCAATTTCAATTCATGCAAAAAAGTGTTGTTTTCAGGAAAAAGAATGACTGATCGCATATCTTGATCAATGTGCGTTTAATGAAAAATCGCTAAAAGATATACACACATGTTATAGACATGCGGCAAAAGCAAGTGGAATACGGGCCAAGTCATGCATGCTGGCATAAAAAACGTTACTTCCGGGGTTCAACCAACAAAAAACCATTCCGGAGTCTCCCTCTTGTCGTAATCTGCTGTATTCATGCGTCATCATAACAGGCATTTTATTGAAAAGGAGATAATTTTCATGGAAGCAAAGCCCCAAAAAGTCATTATTTTAATTGAAGATTTGTTTAACCTGTTTGAATTCTGGTATCCCTATTACCGTGTTCAGGAGGATGGCATCGGCGTGTCGGTCGTGGGCCCTCAAAAAGGAAAAACCTATACCGGGAAACCGGGGACTGAGGTGACTGCCGATTTTTCCGCTGACGAAACTGATCCCGCACAATATGATGGCATCATTATTCCCGGTGGATATGCACCAGACCTTATGCGGAGATATCCAGCAATGGTCGATCTCGTCCGGAAGATGGATGCTGAGGGGAAACCCGTTGCTGCCATCTGTCACGCCGGGTGGATGCTGATTTCCGCCGGGATTTTACAGGACCGCAAAGCTACGTCATTTTTTGCGATCAAAGATGATATGAAAAACGCCGGGGCGTTATGGGAAGACAAGGAAGTTGTCGTGGAGAGGACGTTCAAAATTCTGTGTCAGTTAACTGAAAGCTGATATATTCAGCCAAAAAAGGAGAACTGACATGACTCAAGAAGAAATTGGATTTGATTTTT
>QZKW01000015.1 GCA_003599885.1 Desulfobacteraceae bacterium
ATAACAGCGCATTTTATTGTGTCCGTCAGCGCTGACAATAAGTAATGCAACACATATGCCAACTTTATTTAAAAATGCCATTTCGCCCTTTTCACAATCTTGCGGTAAATGTAACTATCATGAATAACATTATAAAGACGAATATCCAAAGTAACACAATGTGACATAAAATCAAATAACGAAGGAGTATAAACGGCAACACATAAAAGACAGGCAGGAGAATGAGGCAGTTATGCCCCACCAAGCATTTTCAATAATGCATTACTATCTGGAATTAAAGAGTATTAAGCAGATGGGGCACAAACGGCCAAAAAGGGGCTACAACAATCCATATTTTTTCATTTTTCTGAACAGGGTCTTCCGGTCAATCTGCAAGACAGCAGCAGCCTTGTATTTTTGCCACTTTTTTTGCTCAAGAACGCCCAGAATAATATTTTTTTCAAAATTCGCCATTGCCTGATCGAGGGATTCGGACGTTTCCCGGAATTCCACCGTTTTCCAGTCTTCCAGTGAAACGGGCCTGGAAACGGATGTGGACATAAAATCCAGCGTTTTCATCGTAATATAGCGCTGGAGCACATTTTGGAGCTCTCTCACATTCCCCGGCCAGTCATAATTATAGAGCATACCCAGCACCTTGCCGTCTAAAAGCGGCATATTCTCTGATGTGGCATAAATTGTCAGAAAATGTTCGATTAATAAGGGCAGGTCATCTTTTCTTTCCCTGAGCGGCGGCAGGGTAATGGGAATAATATGAATCCGGTAAAAAAAGTCTTCTCTCATCCGGCCGGCCTGGACTTCTTTTTTTAAATCCCGGTTGGTGGCGGCAACGATGCGCACCCTGGCCTTTTTGACCTCATTGCCGCCCACCGGTGTATACCCTCCGCCGTCAAGTACGCGCAACAATTTGACCTGAGCAGAAAGACCAATTTCGCCCATCTCATCCAAAAAAAGCGTACCGCCATCCGCCTGGTCAAAAAAACCGGGCTTGTCCTGAACCGCTCCGGTAAACGCCCCTTTTTTATAGCCGAAGAGTTCGCTCTCAAACAAATTTTCCGGAATGGCGCTGCAATTGACGGGAACAAACGGCCGCTCGCTGTTATCACTCAAACGGTGAATTTCACGGGCCACCAGTTCTTTACCGGTGCCGGACTCACCATAAATAATCACATTGGCATCCGTTGCTGCGGCTTTTGAAATGTGTTCGTAAACCGCCTGCATAGACCTGTTTTTTCCGACGATATCCCCAAACTTATAGCGTTCCTTGATGCTGGATTTGAGCCGGATATTTTCTTTCCGGAGCTGTTGTTCTTCCATTTTATGCTCCGTCATATCGGATATAAATCCCTCAACCTCTTTGACGGAGCCATCTTCCGCAACAATACCTAAACCTTCCTCCCATACCCACTTCAGCTTTCCGGAAGCAGTCGTGATGCGATACTCCATTTGAAACGGCCGCCCGGAAGCAAGCGAGGACTGAATCTGATCAAAGATATAATCCTTGTCCTCCGGATGGATCATCTCCATATATGCTTTTTTCGAATTATCAATTAATTCAAAGGGCGAATAATCCGTCAGCCATTTACACCCGGCGCTGACATACTTCATGGTGCGGAATTGATCATTGATGCACCGGTACGCCATTCCCGGCAGGTTGCCCATTAATTTGGAAAGCTTTCGCTCGCTCTCAATTAACGCCTTCTCCGTCTGCTTGAAAGCGGTGATGTCGTTGAATGATCCCACGCTGTTCAATGTTCCTGAAATCATATCAATGCGCACATACATGTCTTTTACTTCACCGAAACGGTTAAACACGCGGCATTCATATTCAGTGGGCGCTGCGTTTCTGTCCTTCCGCCTTTTGAAATGATACTGCCGCATCCGTTCAACATCTTCTTTGACAACGAACTCCGACCATTTCATCTTTCCCTGAATTTCTTTTTTTGAATAGCCGGTGAGCTCTTCAAACTTTGCGTTGACCATAGAAATGATCATATCATTTTCAATAATAATGGTTGCCGTGCCTGTATTTTCAAAAACCGTCCGGTATCGTTCCTCGCTTTTTTCCAGAGCCTTCTGTATTGAAGATTGCGCGTTTTCCAGCGCCTGAAGATCGTCGATCCTTCGGCGCAGCATTTTCAGCTCGTCAATAAGTTCCTGTTTTGATTTTTTAATATCACTCATACACTATATCCGCCGGGGCAAAATCGACTAAAACCATCTGAAATCGTAAACGCTGAAAATTCAGATACTGAACCTGCAAAACCGACCGCTTAAAAATTTAAAACGTATCGTAATGCACAAACTCATCCAAATTTTTCCGCTTGGGAGCGCCCGACACCTTCTCGGGGTATCCAAGAGGAATCAAACAAACATTATCAACACCTTCCGGAAGATTCAGAGCTGCATTGACCTTGTCATGTTCATATAGCCCTAAAACCACTGTTCCCAAGCCCAGAGCATGGGCGGCAAGGCACAGGCTCTGGGTGGCAAGACCCAGATCAAACATGAACCAGTCCCCGAATTTGGTTGTCACCAGGCCTTTATAGTAACCGGATGTGCCGAGTTTCGCGCACAGGGCAATGAGCACCGGCGCTTTTAATATGGACTTAGACCCTGGATTGCTTGCGGGCACGGCCGCATGAATCTGTTCTTTGATTTTCGGGTCTTTCACCACCACCACCTCCCAACACTGGGTATTCGCCCATGATGGTGTCCACTGAACCGCCTCCAGTATTGCCTGAAGGGCTTTTTCCGGCACATCCGTATCCGCGTAATTTCGGATACTCCGTCTTTCTTTTATGGCCATCATCACTGTTTCAATCATACCAATTCCCCTTTTTTATGTATTTTGTTCACTTGCGTGACTCATATGAAAAATTGCCTGAGCCATTAAAAGATCCTCGGGTGTCGTAATCTTGATATTATTGGGACTGCCTGGAATCATCCGGACCCGAATGCCAAGGCGCTCCAAAAGAGAGGCATCGTCCGTTCCGATAACTCCCTCAGATAACGCAAGATCATGCGCTTTTTTGATTAAATGATACTGAAAAGCCTGGGGAGTCTGGGCGAGCCAGATGGATTGACGCGCCACAGTATGGGCAATACATCCGTCTTCGTCTATTTTTTTTAAGGTGTCGGCCGCCGGAATTCCAATAATACAGGCACCGTCCTTTTCGGTGCAATGAACAACTGCCTCTATCTGCCTGCCCGAAATAAAAGGCCGGACACCGTCATGAATCACCACAATACCATCTGTGTCATTAATCGCACACAATCCATTATAGACCGATGCCTGCCGGTGCTTTCCACCAGGAACCAGGCAAACACGCTTTCGGGGGTTGATAGGAGCAAGAACTTCACTGACGCAGAAGTCCAAATCCGTTTCAGGAACCACGAGGAATATTGCCTGGATGAGCGGGCTTGAATCAAAAGCTGCAATGGTGTGGCTTAGGACAGGCAATTTCCCAAGAACCAGGTATTGCTTCCGGATGCTTGATTGCATCCTTTCGCCTTTACCGCCAGCCACAATAACAGCTGATATGGAAGAAGCCATAGTTCCTTTCGACATCTGGAATCCCTCACCAGGAAAGTGAAAACCCTGTGACTGATACCATCCCTCTCATCTTGGTTTATCTGAGATATTGAAGGCTTTTCGGCAAGGGGATGCCCTTGCCCATCTGGTCTTCACCATAATTAACGCCGGCAAGGGTTTCTATGTCTTTTAATGCCCGGATGTCCCCTTCAAAGGTGACTTGCTGGATGTTTTCTTTTTGAATTTTTCCGCCGGCCCACTGAATGTCCAGCACACTGCTGGCGTCGAACAAGTCCCCGCCTGCAATCAGTTTGACTTCTCCCCCATAGTTCTGCACAATTTTGGCGACCATAAGGCTGGGCCGGCAGTGAAACCCCATGTCCTTGGGGATGCCAACGGTAATGGATGCGCGCTCGATATTGTCCTTTAATATTTCCTGGGCCATTTCTTTGCCGGAGGAGAAAAAATGATTCACATAATATAATCCGTAATTAACGGTGCAGTCCAGCAGGACATTCGGATCAACAAGCTCGGCCAGTCTTTCCCGCGCTTTGGTGTAGATATATTTATATCCGATATCAATGAGATGGCGTTCATAAAAATGCAGCAGCCGCCCCATCACCTGAAGTAAATGATAAATAACCGAAAAATAAGAACGAAACCGCTTCATGTTCCGGTTGCCGCATAAAAAACCACCATGAATCACATAAGAATCAAACGATGACTGCAGATTGTGGACCCTCATTTCAAAGCGCCTGATCTCAACCTCGTTGACCCGATCCGGAACCAGGGCCTTTAAACCCTCCTGATCATAGACATCCACAAACTCAAAGGCGTCAAAATCGTTGGACAGAGAGATAAAATCATTGGCGACACGGACCACATGCTTGTTGTATTGATCTTTTTGTTCATCTTCAAAATCGTGGTCCAGCATATCGCCCGTGGTGATTACCGGAAAATGCTGGGCTTTATACCCCTTATCCGGCAGTTTAATCCCCAACCGCCGGGCCTCTTCAATAATAACCGGAGCCAGCTTCATCAGGGAAGTGGTCATGAATTCCAGAGTCACATGACCATTTTGGCTAAATTCTCCCTCATTATCGATATCATAAAATTTCAGACGGTTGTTAATATGTTTCTGGGCATACCCCCCCAGACTGATATGCCGGACGGCAGCTGCCAGTTCCCGGTAAAAATACCATTTGGAATTGTTCTTGGCCCCATGAAAATCAAGAAAGTCTTCAAGCAGGTGAGAGGTGGTGATCAACTTGGAGTACAAACTTTTCGTAAAAATTTGCTCTGATGAATCGCAACTGGTGAGATACAAAAAACACCGGAGATATTCATGGGAAAAAAATCTGGCCTTTTCTTCAAATGAATTGTTTTCAAGAATGACTTTATTCGGATCTCGCGCCATTTTTGGGTCCTACATCATGTTTTTCTGGGTTCCATGGGATTGATGAAATATAAAAACGGTCAGTGCAGTCCATAAGCCGATTCCTGTTCCTGGTGAGAGTTACCCCGCACCAGGCAACGATCATTCATCTATGGATGATGATTGCCCATCACCTCTTGCAACCTACCCGGGAGCTCGGACGGGCCGCCCTCAGACACTCCCCTATTTGGTCTTGCACCGGGTGGGGTTTACCAAGCTTTCCCGGTCACCCGGGAAACTGGTGCGCTCTTACCGCACCGTTTCACCCTTACCCAACCTGACAGAAAACTGCCAGACCGGGCGGTCTGTTCTCTGTTGCACTTTCCTTCACGTTGCCGTGACTCCACGTTATGGAGCACCCTGCCCTGCGGTGTTCGGACTTTCCTCCGGATCAAACCGATGCACCCGGCGATCGTTTAGACGGCACCAACCGTTTTCATAAATTTACACGCCATTACTGTATAACATAAAGCATGCGATGGCAATGGGGACACGCTCTCAATTCATCGCCCCGATGCAGTTCATTATACATTTGCGGCGGAATGTTCATATGACAGCCTGAGCAGATACATTCTTTCACTTCAACTATGGCGATGCCCCGGGCTTTGGGTTTGATGAATTCATAATCTTTGATCAAAGATGATTCGATTTTTTCAGCGAGACTGTTTCTTTCAGACAACAATTCATCCAAAGATTGCCGCTGCTCCCTGGATTTGGTTTCCAAATCCGCCGTTTGCCGGGCAACATCTTCTGCTTCAATGGCATATTCTTTTTCTTTTTCCTTGACCTCGCTCTCCGCCGCATCAATTTTTTCCAGACAGGCAAGGGTTTCATCTTCTATGCGTGAACTGGCTTTTTTAATTTCGTCGATTTCCTTGAGTATGGCCTGGTATTCCTTATTGGTTGTGACTGACCGAAGCTGCTCTTCCCGTTTTTTGATGCGTTCTTGATTGGTGCGAACATCAGCGTCAAAAGAGCGATAAAGTTTCTTCAATTCAGCCAGATGCTCTTTTTGCGCTTCAATAGCCGCTTCAAAGGTGTTTAACACAGAGGCGATTTCGGCGATTTTCACCGGCAGCGCGTCCAGCACCAGTTGAATTTTAGTTGCCGCAGTCTCTTTGACCTGCAATTCAATCAACAACTCGATCTGTTCTCTTGGAATTTTTCTCATTATTAAATCCAATATTATTTAATCATTCTCATTATATGTAACCGTATAACAACAATGCAATGCTGCCTTATATATATTGAAACGGGTCTGATTCGACACGCAATGCCTCCACCGTGACATCCAGGTCTTTTTCCTTGAAGCGGGTCGCCAGCCGACCGGCGATCAGATCAATCATTAATTGTTCGGATGCGAAATGCCCGACATCAATTAAAGCGCGATGATGGGTTTCCACATCTTTTGCATCGTGAAATTTCAAATCACCGCTGACATACACATCGGCGTCTGTTGACAAAAACTGTTTCATCAACCCGGAACCGCTGCCTGTGCATACGGCGATTTTTTTCACCGGCATATTCAGTGAACCGGAAATCTTCAAAGTGGCCAGTCCGAATGTTTTTTTAATCGTTTCCGCCAAAGCCCCTAAACTCGAAGGAGACGCCAGCTCGCCGACACGGCCCAATCCATGCTGACCCTCTATGGCATGCAGCAGATGAGCACCATCAGCAATTTCGGTGGCCGGTTCAAGAAAATTTAAATTTCTCAATCCTAATTTTTCAGCAAAAAGATCGTTTAAGCCGCCTTTTACGCTATCCAGATTGGTATGGGCGGAAAAAATGGCCAGCCGGTTTCGGATAGACAAATCAATAATTTCACCAACCGGTGAGTCCAAAATAATATTTTTGATTGCCTGAAAAATCAGCGGATGGTGCGTGATCAGAAGGTCCGCTTTTTTTTCACAGGCGGTTTTAACAACCGAAAGACTGGGATCCAGCGCCACAACAATGTGTTTGACCGGCCAGGTCCGGCTTCCGCACTGCAAACCGGAATTATCCCAGGACTCCGCCAGGGACTGGGGCGCAACGGATTCCATCAAGGCAATGATATCATTAACGATTGTCATTGGTTCCATCCATGTGAGCGTATACTTTCAATTGATCCGGAACTGTGCACATAAAAAAGGCGCGGAGTGCTGTGTCTCCACGCCTGAAATACCTATCGATTCGACTTTGATTACGATGCTGACTGATATATTGCCTGAAATAAATCATCGATAGTGAATGGGCCCACCTGGGTTCGAACCAGGGACCGACCGGTTATGAGCCGGTGGCTCTTCCAGCTGAGCTATGGGCCCGTCAGATTGGTTTTTGAAGTAAGTCAAAGTCTTTATATGGTTTGTCATTGATTTGTCAAGCGCTATATTGTCATGAATCTATGAAATGTTTGAGTTTGCGGCTCCGGGTGGGATGCCGCAATTTCCGTAAGGCCTTGGCCTCTATCTGGCGGATGCGTTCCCGGGTCACAGCAAAATCACTGCCGACTTCTTCAAGGGTATGATCAGCTTTTTCACCGATGCCGAACCGCATGCGCAGCACTTTCTCCTCACGGGGCGTCAGCGTTGCAAGCACTTTTCGGGTCTGTTCAGATAAATTCATACTGATGGCTGCGTCGGAGGGGAGCATAAATGTCTTGTCTTCGATAAAATCACCCAAATGGCTGTCATCTTCTTCGCCGATGGGTGTTTCAAGGGAAATCGGTTCCCGTGCAATTTTGAGTACCTTTCTGACTTTATCCAGCGGCACCTCCATTTTATCTGCAATTTCCTCAGGCGTGGGCTCACGTCCAAGTTCCTGGACCAGATATCTGGAAGTACGGATGAGTTTATTGATGGTTTCAATCATATGAACGGGAATCCGGATGGTTCTCGCCTGGTCGGCAATGGCCCGGGTGATGGCCTGCCGGATCCACCATGTCGCATAGGTGGAGAACTTATATCCCCGGCGATATTCAAATTTATCCACGGCTTTCATGAGACCGATATTGCCTTCCTGAATCAGGTCCAGAAACTGCAATCCGCGATTGGTGTATTTTTTAGCGATGCTGACCACCAGCCGCAAATTGGCTTTCACCAGTTCGCTCTTTGCCATTTTCGCCATCAGACGGCCTTCTTCAATGCTGGTGATGACTCGTTTCAATGTCCGGATGTCGGCTTTAAGCTCACTTTCTCGCTCCTCAATCTGAGAATTAAGAGTTTTCAGGTCATTAAAGACCTCGACGATTTCCTTTTTCGGCATCGAACAGCACTTGCAGGCCCAATCAACAAATTTTTTTTCACTCACGGCCAATTGATCGCGAACATCCGAAACCGGGGCTTCAAAAATAGCAGCGCATTTGCATAATACCTTGCTGGTGGTGTCAAACCATTCCACCTGTTCGAGAATCATTTCCTCGATGCCATCAATCACATTGCTTTCAAGGCGCCACTCTTTAAAATGTTCAAAGATCTTCCGGTTTCTACGCCGGATCGATCGCTTAATTCTGCGCAGCTCCTCCTGATCCGTCTGGGTGGCCGCAAACAGCTTTTCCCTGAGATCCTGATTTTCATCATCTATCTGCTTAATGGCATCAATCATTTCCAGAAATTTTTCAATCTGGATCGATTCATCCACAATGGTGTCCCCTTCATCAATATCCCGCAGCACATGTTTGGGACGGAGGGTTCCGGCGGCGATCTGATCCCCGAGATTGATAATGCTGTCCACGCCCAAAGTTGTTTCGAGCATGGCCCGCAGCACTTCCTGCTCACCTGCTTCAATTTTTTTGGCGATAACGATTTCCCCTTCACGGGACAACAGGGTCACCATTCCCATTTCACGCAGGTACATTTTCACCGGGTCCGTCACCGTACCGTATGTAGACAGAGAATCGACCTCATCCGCATCGGAAATTTTATCAGAATCAGTATCGTCATCATCTTTTAATTCAGATGCGGTCATTTTTTTCTTTTTCTCGACCACTTCGATATCACGGTCATCAAACCACATGAGCGTCTCATCAATCTGATCCGGCGTCATCATTTCGTCAGGAAGCGCCTTGCTGATCTGATCAATGGTTAAATACCCCTGCTCCTTGCCCTTGATGATCAATTTATCCATATCATTATCATGAATATCGTCTGAATTCACATCCTGATTGTCATCCTGAATCTCTTCCGGTTCACCCTTTTTTTTGGTGGGCTTTTTTGCCATTATTGCATGCCTCCTGAAATTATCCTGTGATGAGAATGATTTTAGTTCTGGAAAAAGGGAACTTTCATATCTCTATATTCGATCTATATTGGTTTAACGATTGGCCCGTTGCGCCTGTTTTTTTCTTAACAGTTCAAACAACAACGTATCGTCATTATTTTTTTCAGCTGCTTTGATCTGATTCAACAGGCTGCCCTGCCGCCGCTGTCTGCTGTTTAAAAACTGACAGAGCAATTTGTCGCCGGTTTCATAATCCCAGCAGTCATCACAAATGGCCAGCGATGCAATGATTCTCTGGTCGTCCGGGGAGGCCAGCCGGTTCATCAGACCTGACAGATCCTCCTGTGTGACAACAGGATGTTCAAGCAATAAAGCCCCTATTGCAATCAACTGCTTATCACTAAAAAACTCAAGCACCCGGCGTTTTTTGATTTCCGGCAAAATACCGGGAAATTTCAACATCATGGTCATGATGTGTTTTTCAAGCCGGTTCATTTCCGGTGAGATAGCGTTCTCTCCGTCCGTCTGAGGCTCTGTCTCGCATGGATGGCCGGACTGAGCGACGGGCTGATGATACGCTGCGCGTTTTCCCTCAGCCTGAATTTTTTCACTGATGGCACTTTCATCCACCCCGATACGTTCCGAAAGATATTGGATGTATATGGACCGGGCAACGTGATCGTTGATCTCAGATAAAGGGCCTGTGAGTTCGGATATAATCCTGACTTTGCCCTCCATTGAAAGGCCGTTGACGGAAATTGCCGATTCAATCAGAAATTCAACCATGCCAGCCGCTTTCTCTGACAGGGTTTCAAAGGCAGGCCTTCCGAACTCAAACATATAAGAATCCGGATCATATCCTTTGGGCAAAACAATGACCACCGCATCCATGGCCTCATTCATAAACAGGGACACGCTCCGCTGGGCCGCCTTGAGCCCGGCCTCATCCGAGTCAAACAAAAGAAACGCTTTCTGGGCGAATCCCCTTCGCAACAGCCGGACATGTTCAGCCGTCAGGGCCGTGCCAAGAGTTGCCACTGTATTGGTGATGCCGTGCTGATGCATGGCCAGCAAGTCAAAATAGCCTTCGACAATATAAACGCACCCGGTTTCCCTGGCTTTGTTCCGGGCGGCTTGCGCACCAAATAATGACTTGCTTTTATTGTAAATAATTGTTTCAGGGGAATTTAGATACTTGGGTTTTGAATCATCCAGCACCCTTCCCCCAAACCCGATGACCTGATGGGTCACATCAAAAATCGGGAACATGATCCGGTTTCGGAACCGGTCGTAAAATCCCTGATTTTTTCTAGGTACAATCAGTCCGGTTTTTTCAGCAATCGATTGGGGAACATTAATTTTCTGAAAAAATCGAACCAAAGAATCCCATTCGTCAGGGGCAAACCCGAGACCAAACGCCTTGATAATCTCCTGACTGAACCCCCTTTTTTTTAAGTAAGCCCTTGCTTTTTCACCTTCAACCCGGCTGGCGAGACGGGACACAAAAAAGGACAAAACCTGCTTGTTCAGATCAAACAACTGTTGCCGTTCTGAAATATTTTTTTTCTGGCCCGGCGTCATGTCACCGGTTGGCAGGTCTATTCCATAACGCCGGGCCAGAGAAGAAACCGCATCTGAAAACCCGATGCCGTCATGTTTCATCAAAAAGCTGAACACATCTCCCCCGGCCCCGCACCCAAAACAGTGAAAAATCTGTTTCACCGGACTGACTGAAAAGGAAGGCGTTTTCTCAGAATGAAACGGACAAAGACCCACAAGGTCTTTGCCCGTTTTTTTTAAGACAACCCGTTCAGATATAATATCGCTGATATTGGCAGCGCTTCGTATTTCCAGAAGCTTTTCTTCGGGAATATATATCGCCAAAAAAAGGAACCTCCCATGAGAGGGCTATGAAACGGCACTATGAAACAACGACTTTTTCTGCATCAAATCATGCGCTTTTAATGCGCACCCGGCAGCCAACATTATAACCGACTGATTTATATCACCTATAAGCCATTATAATCGGCTTTAAAAAATAAGTATTAATCGTATGCATGTCAAACAAAAAACCCGGATGAAATGTAATCAAAAACAATTTTACTGATGGTTTAAAATTTCAATCGCTGCCTTTAAATCCAGACTGCCGTCATATAACGCACGTCCTGTAATCACACCGACAACGCCGGCAGACGCAAGAGGTGCCAGATTGATGATATCCTGAATCGATGAAACCCCTCCGGATGCCACTACGGGAATGGATATGGACAGGGCAAGCCTTTCCGTTTCCTTCAAATTCGGGCCGGAACGCATTCCGTCGCGTTCAATGTCGGTAAAATTGATGGCTGCGACACCGCAGTCTTCAAACTGTCTGGCCAGGTCCACTGCCGCCGTTTCCGTGGTTTGGGTCCACCCTTCGATGGCCACCATCCCGCCTTTCGCGTCAATGCCAACCACAATGCGATGGGGAAATTCGCGGCAGGCTTTTTTAACCAGCTCGGGATTTTTAATGGCTTCCGTGCCGATTACCACCCGGGACACGCCATGGTCCATATACATTTTTATGGTTTCAAGATCACGAATGCCCCCGCCCACCTGGATTGGAACACTTACGCGATTAATAATATCCTGAATTGTCTTTAAATTCACAGGGCGCTTGCCCACAGCCCCGTCCAGATCCACAATATGGATCAACTGAGCGCCTTCATTCTCCCACCGGTCGCCCATGGCCGCCGGATCATCAGAGAATACAGTCTCGGCATCCATCCGTCCCTGCAAAAGGCGCACGCATTTTCCATTTTTGATATCTATCGCTGGTATAACAATCATAAAACCCCTTTGGATGAATGCACCTGCCGGACACGCCCATCTGTTGACGTGGCCTGATCAAGCGCTCTGGCAAAGGCCTTGAATATGGATTCAATGATGTGATGATCATTTTCTCCATAAGATGCCTGAATGTGCAAATTCATTCCGGCCTTGTTTGAAAACGCCCGGAAAAATTCCTTAAACAAATTTGAATACGCGGTTGACTGACACGCAAACAACTCAGGGATACTGTAAACCAGGTACGGCCGGTTTGACAGGTCAATGGCAACCGTTGACAAGGCATCGTCCATGGGAACCACTGCATATCCATACCGCTGAATTCCTTTTTTGTCTCCCAAAGCCTTTGCCAGGGCTTCGCCAAGGACAAGACCGACGTCTTCCATGGTGTGATGGTAATCCACCTCAATATCGCCGATGGCTTTTAATTTTAAATCAAAAAAACCGTGAACGGAAAACAAGGTCAGCATATGATCAAAAAAAGGGATGCCCGTGGCAATATCATGAACGCCACTGCCTTCCAACAGCAATTCCGCTTTGATTTTTGTCTCTTTGGTCGACCGTTCGACTTCGGCGCTACGTGTTGTCATGGGTTCATCCTTTTTCAATTACAGCCAGAGATTCTATCATGAATTACCCGCAAAACCAGGGAAAGAATACTTACAGGAGTAAAACGCAATGAAGCCACGCTTTATATCGGAAAACGGATAAGATTAATGAGGTGGTGGAGATGAGGGGGATCGAACCCCTGACCTCGGCATTGCGAACGCCGCACTCTCCCAACTGAGCTACATCCCCACATTTAAATTAATCAAGCTTTCTAACAAAATTTAAGCACCCGGTCAATTAAAAATTTATTTATTTTTATAAACTCCAAGACTACATGCCAAGCTGTTTTAACAAAGCATGATGCCCCTCCAGATCGTCCCTGATACCGAAGCGGGTCAGGGCAAAATCATATTTCACCGGATCATCCGGCGACCATTGCTTAAAACCAGCGGATATATCCAATGCAGCCATCAGATCAGCCTGATTACGGGAGGTCAGTCCCAGTGTTTTGCCGACGCGGAACATATGGGTATCCAAAGGAATAATCAACATTGAGCGCGGAATATCATCCCATCCTCCGGGGTCAACCGCGTCCTTTCGAACCATCCATCTTAAAAACAGGTTCAACCGTTTGCAGGCGCTCCCTTTTTCAGGGCACGGCATGAGGTGTCCCGGACTGCAACTGTAAGATTTAGATAGAGATCCATAAATTATTGTTTCTGAAAACCGGGACAACGCAGGCAGAATGGTTTCCTCCGTCCGGCTGAAGCCGTCCAAAAAACACCCATGCAGTGAACCGTACTCCCGGAGAACCTGTTTAATCCCAATCAAAAACGCCGAAAGCTGCGGCCCCTTGGCGAAGCGATGCACAAAGGACTGAAAATCCGAAACAATACGGACCGCCGGGGTCGAGCCCAAATAAGCGAATGGAGAGGGTCCCATCTTTTCCAGCACCGCGCCCACGCTTTTCAATATTTGGGCCACTTTTCCGTATGCCAGGGCGGACGCAATCAAGCCGGCGATTTCGCGGTCCTGAATCTCTTGATAAAGGTAAAGGAATTCCAAAGGATCCGGATGAACATACGCTCTCTGATTATACTGATTATAGAGGCGGTCAAGGTTTTTTCTCATTTATTCAAATGCATTGCCCGGTTTAATACCGATTTTTTTTAAAACCTTGGCCATGGGACAGAACCCGGTAAAAGAAGATTGCACCATATTGGCGCCCACAAACGCTGTAAACAGCAGCCAATAGGGGCTGTGGGCCCAGGAAAGAAAAAGACTGATCAACACAAAACTGCCGGCGATACGAAAAACCAATTGATCAATATTCATGGAGAAGCCCTCCTTATTAATGAGGTTTATTTGTCAATGTTCAAACGACTGAGCAACAGACTGTTGGTCACCACGGAAATACTGCTAAGCGACATGGCGAGAGCGGCAAGCATGGGATGGAACTGCTGCAAAAAACCAGGAACGCCGTCAAAAGGATACAGGATACCGGCGGCAATCGGAATCAGAACAACATTATATCCAAAAGCCCAGAACAGATTCTGCCGGACCGTCCGCATCGTCGCCCGGCTTAAACTGACCGAACGGGGAACACCGCTGAGCATCCCGCTGGTCAAAATCACGTCAGCGGTTTCAATGGCAACGTCTGTTCCGGTTCCAATGGCAAATCCGACATCTGCCTGGGCAAGGGCCGGCGCATCATTAATCCCGTCGCCGACCATGCCGATTCTCATATGACTTTGCTGGAATTCACGTATTTTTAAAGATTTGTCTTCCGGCCGGATCTCCGCAATCACCTGATCCACCCCTGCCTGCCTTCCAATGATCGCTGCCGCCCTCTGATTGTCTCCGGTCAACATGATAATCTGGTGTCCCTGATCACGAAGTGAAGTGATCGCAGATGGCGAATCCGGCTTCAGGGCGTCAGCGACGGCAATCACTCCCAGCAACTGGTTGCCTTTTGCGACACCCATGGCGGTTTTGGCCTGATCCTGCATTGTCTGAATGGATTCCCTGGCCGGATCCATATTCACACCAACCATTTGCAGCCAGTCCGGTCTTCCAATTTTTACGGATGCGCCATCAATATTCGCATCGATACCATTGCCGCCGTAGGATTTAAAATCAGATACCGGGAGCAGTTCCAACTGCCGATTCCCTGCCTCACTGACAATGGCTTTTGCAATGGGGTGCTCGGATCCGGACTCAACGGATGCAGCCAGTTGAAGAAGTTTTTCAGGCGAAAAATCTGTATGCCCCAAAACCAGAATATCATGCACCACTGGCTTGCCGACGGTGATGGTTCCGGTTTTATCTAAAGCGATAATATCCAGTATTGCGGCCATCTCCAGGGCTGCGCTGTTTTTAAATAAAATGCCCAGTTCCGCCCCCTTGCCCATGCCCGCCATCATGGCCGTGGGCGTTGCAAGCCCTAAAGCGCAGGGACAGGCAATCACCAGAACCGCAACCAGGCGGATCATCGCCGGTACGAACTGACCTGTCGCGCCCCACCAGATGAAAAAGGTAACTGCAGAGACAGCCAGCACCGACGGCACAAATACTGCCGCTACCCGATCGGCGAGAGCCTGGATCGGGGCCTTGCTGCCCTGGGCATCCTGGACAAGCTGAATGATCCGGGCCAGGGCCGTGTCCTTGCCCACACGGGTCGCCTCGAATTTTAACATGCCCTCCCGGTTGATGGTGCCGCCCACCACCATATCCCCAGGATGTTTATCCACAGGGAGCGGCTCGCCTGAGAACATGGCTTCATCCACGGATGAAGCGCCGTCAATCACGCGGCCATCCACCGGAATCCCTCCGCCTGGCCGGACCACCAGAACATCTCCTTCCATTACCATAGAAATTGGGATCTCCTGCTCCGCATCATTTCTAATCACGGATGCGGTTTTGGGACGAAGTGCGATCAGTTTGCGAATAGATCTTCCGGTATTGCGCTTGGCTTTGGTTTCCAGGAGTTTGCCCAGCTTAATCAGGGTGATAATAACTGCGGATGTTTCAAAATACACATGAGCACCCAAATCAGAGGATAACAGAACGGCCGCAGAATAAAAATAGGCCACCGAAGACCCCATAGCCACCAGCACATCCATGTTAGCGCTTCTATTTTTAAGGCTTTTCCATCCACCCACATAATAATCCCAGCCCGTATAAAACTGTACCGGGGTCGCCAGCAGGAAAAAAAACCAGTTCATCCAGTTCATCATTAGGGGATGCGCCCCTTGTCCGATAAGCCCCATATCCCGGCCCATGGACATCAAAAACAACGGCACCGTAAAAAATGCGCCCACTGAAAATTTTAGGATATGTTGCCTCACGTCCCTGTCACGGGCTAAACTTTCCGCATCTTCCACATCCCCCGAAAGACCTGTCATGTCAGGGACAATCGCACCATAACCGGCTTTTTCAATCTGATGGATAATCCGGTCAGAATCCGCCTGAACGTCATCAAAATCAACGTCCACGGTTTCAGCAGCGAAATTCACCCGAACATCTTCCACGCCGGCCAGCTTTTTCACACTGCGTTCAATGTTAGCGGCGCAATTGGCGCAGGTCATCCCGGTCACGGCCATATGGACATGCTTCACAGTCATTTACTTATGATGCCGGATAATTAATCGATTGCATGATGTTGCGGATCTCCGATTCAGTTGCCGGAGAAGACCAGACGATCGTAATGGTTTTATTTTCCGCATCGCCTTTAACAGACTCAACCCCTTGTAACTCTCCCAACTCATTTTGAATACTCCGGACACAATGGCCGCACGAAATATTTGGAACAGTGAAAGTTTTGGTTTCCATTATCATCACCTCCTGTTTGGAAGAATATAAGGATTGATCTGCCGAAATTAAAGAGAGGCCCGAATTGCCTCAGACAGATCCGGATATTTAAATTTGAACCCATGGGATAGCAGACGCTTTGAAACCGCACGCTGGCTGCTTAACAGCACCCCCCCCAATTCTCCGGCAATTAATTTCAACAAAAACGCCGGGGTCCGAAAAAAGGCCGGTCTTCCGAGTTCACGGGCAAGGGTTTTTGAAAATTCATTGTTGCGAACCGGGTTGGGCGAACAAAAATTCAGCGGTCCTTCAATTTCCTCATGAACCATCACATATTCAATGGCTGACAAGAGATCCGCCATATGGATCCACGGGAACCAGTGCCGGCCGTCACCTAATGGCCCACCTGCAAACATGCGGTAGGCCGGCAGCATTTTAGCCAAGGCCCCGCCGTTCCTGCCGAGCACAACACCAAACCGGGAAACAACCACCCGAACGCCCCTGTCTTTGGCGATAAATGCCTCCCGTTCCCAGTCCACACATACACGGGCCAAAAAATCATCTCCGGGAGTTTTCGATTCATCAAGGATGTCCTCCCCTCGGTCCCCGTAAAAACCCGCCGCCGATGTGCTGACAAGGACAACCTTCCGGTCGACCGGAAGGGCGGCCACAACGTTACGGGTGGTGAGGATCCGCGTGTTGTAGATAAGTTCTTTGTATTTGTCATTCCACAGATGAAAAATGTTTTTCCCCGCCAGGTTGATGACAGCATCCACTTCTTTTAATGCCTGCTGCCACTCACCCGTCCGGGTGGTGTCCGCCTGGACGAACCGGAATTCCTCTTTTTTATAATTCCCCTTAGCGGACAGCGCGTCCACGCCTGTCACCCGATGTCCCTGATCGATCAAATATGTCGTCAACCGGGTTCCCACAAAACCCGAACTGCCTGTAATTAAAATTTTCATGGAATCTCCCAAAAATGAAACGATTAATCCACCAGCAGCACACTTGCTTTTTTAACGCCGTTGAGTACTTTCTGGGAAACACTGCCCATAAAAAAATCCTTAATTGCCGAATGGCCTTTTTTTCCAAGCACAACCAGATCATACCCCCCATTGTCAGCCTCATGAATGATGTCTCTCGCAATGCCTTTTTCGCGCTTACTGGATTTCATTGTAATCAAATCCGCGGGAAACCCGCAATTGGCCAGACAATCCCTGGCTTGTCGCTGGGCTGCGTGCAGCACCTCTTTTCTTTTTTCCTCCAAAATACAAAATACCGTTTGCTGTTCCAAAAAATACGGGGTCAACTCCGGGCTTTGCATTGAACATAAACTCTCAGTATCCGGCAGCACGCTAAACAGTGTGATTCTGCAATCAATGGATAAATGCGCGCCGACAAAATCAACTGCTCGCATGGCATTATCCGAATCATCAAAGGCGATCAGAACATGTTTGGTCATTTTCCTGCCCTCCATTTTGTTATCAACAGATTGAAAAAAATTCCATTTTTAAACCAAGCAGGCGATTTACTCTGCTTTCCAAAGGGGTGTACCGGGTGATTCAGCCATGATTTTTTCCTGCGCGCCCAGCAGGGTTTTATATCCGCCGCTCAGGTTTCTGGCGTTAAATCCTTTTTGGGACAGAATGCGATACCCGACATATCCTCGAAGTCCGATGGCGCAGAACAGAATATAATTTTTTTCCGGATCAAGCTCAGTCAGCCGGTCCCGGAGTTCGGGTAGCGGAATATGCATTGCATTTGCAATAGCGCCGACTTGTTTCAATTCATCATTATTTCTCAGGTCGATCAGCACATCCGTACCGGGATCCAGATCAAACAATTCGTTCCAGTTAATGTTGCGGACATCTCCTTTCAGGATATTCACGGCCACAAACCCCGCGATATTAACCGGATCTTTTGCTGAAGAATATGGCGGCGCATAGGCCAGTTCCAGCTCCTCAAGATCATAGACGGTCATGGAACCATGAATGGCAGTGGCGAGGATGTCAATTCGCTTGTCCACTCCCTGCTTGCCGATAATCTGCGCGCCCAGAACCTTGCCGGAACTTGGTGAAAACAAGAGTTTGATAGCCATCATTTCCGCGCCAGGATAATAGGATGCATGAGATCCGGAATGTGTGTAACTGACCAGAAACGGTATATTGTTGTTTTTTAAAAACCGCTCGTTGGCGCCAGTGGATGCCACCGTCAGCTCAAATATTTTTACTACCGAGGTGCCAAGCGTGCCTCTAAAAATACTGCTTCGACCCATAACGTTGTCCGCTGCAATCCGGCCCTGCTTGTTGGCCGGGCCGGCCAAAGCCGTCATCGCCGAAAAACCGGTACCGTAATCCGTAACTTCCACGGCATCACCCACTGCATAAATGTCCGGATCGGATGTCTGCATGGTGGCGCTGACGCGAATCCCGCCCTTGGGGCTGATGTTAAGCTCCGCCTCCCTGGCCAGCCGGTTTTCCGGTTTGACGCCGATGGACAGAATCGCAAGATCACAGTCAAGTTCCCTTCCCGCATCCGTATGCGCACGGAGTTTTCCATTCACTTGCGAGAATGATTGAATGCCTTCACCGAGTAAGCATGCCACATTTTTTTCCTTAAGATGGGCAGACAGGAAACTGGCCATTTCATTATCCAGAGAGGGCATCACCTGATCCGATTTTTCGACAATTGTAGTCTTGACCCCCCGAATGACCAGGTTTTCAGCCATCTCAAGACCGATAAAACCGCCGCCCACCACCACTGCTGTTTCCGGTTTTTGCTCGTCCACGAACTTTTTGATCCGATCGGAATCAGGAATATTTCGCAAATTAAATATGTTGTTACAATGGATGCCTTCAATGGACGGTACAAAGGGTTCAGCGCCCGGAGACAGGATGATTTTGTCGTAAGGTTCATGGTAAGTTTCACCGGTTTGAACATGGCGCACTGCCACCCGTTTATTTTTACGGTCTATCGCGGTCACTTCCGTAAACACTCGGATATCAATGTTATACCGTTTTTTAAACGCATCCACGGTTGTTACAAACAGACTGTCCCGTTTTTTGATGACTTCGCCGATGTAATACGGCAACCCGCAGTTGGCGAAAGAGATGTATTCTCCCCTCTCAAACAGAATGATTTCCGCATTTTCATTCAACCGCCTGGCCCTGGCAGCAGCTGTTGCGCCGCCGGCAACCCCTCCAATAATTAACAGTTTCATTCAAGTTCCTCCTCGCAGTGTTTTTCACATTGGACATGTATATGGATAGATTCAGATGTCTTTTTTATCATCAGTCAAATCCTTCAGCACCAGGCCCTCGCCCGGATAAACCGCTCTTTCAGAAACCGGGGTTGGCGTCATAACCACCGGCCAGCAGCCGGGAACGGGCTCTGCCCCTTCCTTAGCTGCCTGTGATGGATGACGGTCCTTCATTTGCGGGTATTTGCGTAAATCCACGGCCTGGATCTGCACACTAAACTCTACCGGAATATGATTGGGGTCAAATGAATACACCGAATGGATAAATCCGTGATCCATGACTTCGGAAATCCAGAAACCGGCGGCCATTATCCGGTCGCGAAGAGTCCAAAGCATTTCCGCATCCGTCACCCCTAAAGACACGTGATCAAAGCAAAAAGGCCCCTTCACCGGAACCCCATGATCTTTTTCAGGAATCGGCGCGACATCCGGCCATTCAAAAAAAGCGATCATATCTGTTTCGGAGAGTTCAAAAAAATAATGCCGGTAGCGATGGTCGCCGATACCCGCGATCAAGCGAAGTCCAAGCAGGTCCCGCCAGTAACGGATGGTGGTGTCCATATCCCTGGTGGCGAACGCCAGATGATTGATTCCGTTAAACGTTATCCGGTTAACGTTCATAGTCGCCCCTATCATCCCCATTAATGAACGAATGCATTATTAAAAACAATTCTATATTTGACAAATTACGACGGACAGGTACAAAAGTCAAATTACAGCATGACATCCTGATTAATGTTTAGGATAATGAAAGGAAAGACATTAATTTCGTTAAAAGATTTCTATTCGGAGGAGCAGCCATGAGCTTAAAAGTCGTCGGAGAGTCAAAAAAGCGGATGTACGGGCCAAGAGGCCTGATCGTGTGCGGATTTTCATCAGAAGAACGAACAGCCGTCAAAAACCTTTTCGAATCAACAACTTTCAATCAGGTGCCGGTGGTGTTCTCAACCGATTCGGACCGACAGGTCCAGGTCAAGGATTTACTGGCAAGAAATCATCATTCGGGTGCGGACCAGTCCTGTTCCCTGGAATGCGCAATCATCATGTCCGGCGTAACCGAACAGGAACTGCATTTTATCATGGCCGAATACAAGAAAACCGGCCTGCCCAAACCCCTGTGGGCCACACTCACGCCCACGTCAGAAAACTGGACCATCGAGGCTCTGATCACTGAACTGGCCAGCGAGCACAGACAAATAGGGCATCACTGAAGTGATCAAAGATTGATCACCTTGTCCGCCAACTGCATGGCTGTCACAATATCCAGCATATTGGTGGTTTCGCCCACCTGTTTGGCGTCCAGCAGATTGAAATAGGTCAGGCATGTGCCGCAAACCATAATGGTCACACCGGCTTGGGCGATGTCCTGTAAATCCGGCAGCGTGTCAGCGCCTGACACCGTCAGCTTGACACCGTTGTTGACAAACACCAGCCGCCACAGTTCGGGACCCATTTCTTTCAATGTCTTGATAAAACTGATCATGAGCTTCTGGCCCAGAATATCATCGCCATATCCGATGCGGTCGGTGGCCACCATTATCATGATCTTCTGGGTGCCGGAATTTGAGGTTTTATCTGACAAAGGTTTAGACGATGTATTATGGCCCCGTGTTCCGGTGATGCGGAAATCAGGCCCTTCCGGCGTTACCGACGACTGATAAGACCGGGATTCTAAAAATCGGGTGACATTTTGACGTGCGGCGTCATTGTCGACAAGGATTTCCATTTCTGACGGATTATCGTTTTCAATGGCCTGTTTTGCCGCGAGAACAGGTGCCGGACACGCCAGTTTACGGGCGTCAATTATTTTCATGAAGTCCTCCCAGTATTTTAATGATTGCTGTTTAATTTCGCTAAATATATATTATCATATTCAATAATTCAAATTGCAAATTTCAATAGGAAATGGAATTGCAATTGAAATAATTAATACAACAGGCATTCAGGCGGGCACCACATGGACATATGGCATCTCCAGGTTTTTCAAAAAGTAGTTGAAATGAAAGGGTTTTCAAATGCGTCCAAGGCCGTCAGCCTGACCCAGCCCACCATCAGCAGCCACATAAAAGAACTGGAATCCTATTATGGCTGCAAGCTCCTCGACCGGCTTGGAAAACAGGCCCTGCCCACCAGGGCCGGCGAACTGCTTTATGCGTATGCGGGCAAACTCATCTCCCTGTTTGCGGAAACCGAAACCGCTATGGCCGAATTTACCGGCAACATCAGCGGTCGCCTGGTCATGGGCGGCAGCACCATTCCCGGCAGCTATATTCTCCCCCGCGCCATCGGCCAATTTGTCAAGCAATACCCGGATGTCAATATCACCGTGATTGTCGGCGATACGGATCAAGTCATCGAAGAAATTTTAAATTTCCGGAGCGAGTTCGCCGTGGTGGGCGCTAAAACCGATTCACACAAAATTGATCAGCAAAAGCTGATTGAAGATGATATGCGTCTGATTGTTCCTGCCGGCCATCCATGGGCTGATAAAAAACAGGTGACCCTTGACATGCTGATGTCCGAGCCTTTTATCATCAGGGAACACGGTTCCGGCACCCTTCAATCCATTCAGAAAAGCCTTTCCCACAGCAACAAAGAGATTTCGTCCCTGAATGTCATTGCAGAGCTGGGCAGCACCGCAGCGGTGATCCAGGGGATTAAAAACCATGTCGGCATTTCGATTCTGTCCCCGATCGCGGTAGCAGAAGAACTGGCCGCAGGATCCCTCAAGGCTCTTACCATTAAAAATGTGGACCTCAAACGCCACTTTTATCTGACGACTCACAAAGACCGTACGCCTTCCCCCCTATGCCGGGAATTTATCCGTTTTCTCGAACAATACCTTCAGCGGCCTTAAAATATATAACCTATTGACAATAAACAAAAAAATGAAATAGAAAAAGCCAATTTTAGGACATCACCCCCCCTCCCCGGCAGTTACAAAAAAACCGCCAAAAAATAATTCATTTTTTAATTGACAAGCTATTCACATGCGATCATATACGGGAAAAAACAACTATTTGTCGTTTATGCAACACAGGTGCTTTTTATGAAATTCCGGTTTACGTAGCAAAATAATATGAAGATATTTTTGGCCCCAGATATGATGGCGCTTCACCATATGAATAGTGCATATAATTTTTTAAAAATGGTGGGCGCTTTTTTGTTGACGGCCGCACAATTCTGCGACCGTTGGAATAACCCAGGCAGAATAAACTCCAAGGAGAAAATCAATGCAGCAGATAACGCCTGAAAATGAGCAATCTCCATTTTTGGAACAGGAAGACGAACCTCCCAGTAGATGTCTCCATCGTGAGCTGAAGCTGAGACCCTCCTTTTTAATCCCTGATCGGCAGTTAACCCTTCCCTCATTCCCCCGCCAGATTCAGAAGGACGCTTTGACCAGAAAGCGTTCCTTTCGCAAACGGTTTTTTCCCGGCGTTACCGACAAACAGTGGAACAACTGGCAATGGCAGGTCCAGAACCGGATCAGTACACCCACCCAGTTGAATCGCTTTTTGAAGCTTTCCAATGAGGAGCAAAGTGCATTTCACAACTTAAACGTCAAGATTCCGCTGGGTATCACACCTTATTATATGAGTCTGCTGCCTGCGGATGAACCGGACAATCCGCTCCGGCGAACGGTTGTTCCAACCGTGCATGAACTGTTCAAGGTACCTGGGGAAGCCAATGATCCCCTGAATGAAGAAGCCCAGAGCCTGGTGCCCGGACTGGTACACCGGTATCCGGACAGGGTGCTGCTGCTGCTGATCGATTTCTGTTCCGTGTATTGCCGGTACTGCACCCGCGCCCGAATGATCGGACGAGGGAATATCCATGCCGGTGGCTTGCGGCTGGAGAAAGCCATTGAGTATATCAAAAACACCCCGACCATCCGGGATGTGCTCCTGTCCGGCGGTGATCCGCTGACCTTGAGTGACAAAAAACTGGACTGGGTGCTCTCCCAAATTCGGGCGATTCCCCATGTCGAGATCATCCGTATCGGCACCAAGGTTCCGGCGGTTCTTCCCCAGCGTATTACTCCCCAACTGGTGAAAATGCTGCGCAAATATCATCCCCTGTGGATGAGTCTGCATTTTACCCATCCGGATGAATGCACGCCCGAAGCCTATCGCGCAACCCGGTTGCTGGCTGATGCTGGAATCCCCTTAGGCTCGCAAACTGTCCTGCTCAAGGGCGTCAACGATACTGTGGAAACCATGAAAGACCTGATGCATCATTTGATGAAAATGCGGGTCCGGCCTTATTACCTTTACCAGTGCGATCCGGTGACCGGCACCAGCCATTTCAGGACGACTGTGGAAAAAGGCATGGAAATTATCCGCGGGCTCCGGGGCCATACCTCCGGATATGCAGTACCCAACTATGTGGTGGACGCTCCTGGCGGCGGCGGTAAAATTCCGGTCATGCCAAATTATGTCATGGGGCATCAGGAAAACGACCTCGTGTTATGTAATTATGAAGATAAAATTTTCCGGTATCCTGACAGCGTGGATAATTTTAATCAGTATCCGGATCAAGGGAGCATTCATGGCTGCTGATCACACTTATTTCCTTTATTTTCAAAAGGATCATTGATGAAGGTCGGCTTGGCATACGACCTGCGGGTGGATTATCTGGCAATGGGGTACAGCCGCCAGGAAACCGCAGAATTTGACCGGGAAGAAACCATTCTTGCCATTGAAAGCGCACTTCAGGGAATGGGGCATGCCACAGACCGCATCGGCAATGCCTGGAAGCTCACCGAACGCCTGGTGAGGGGTGACCGCTGGGATCTGGTGTTTAATATCGCCGAAGGGCTTCACGGGATCGCCCGTGAAGCCCAGGTTCCGGCAATTCTGGATTTATACCAGATCCCCTATACGTTTTCAGACCCCGTTGTCATGGGTCTGACCCTGCACAAGGGAATGACCAAACACGTGGTCCGGGGACATGGTTTTCCCTCACCGGATTTCATGGTGGCTGAATCAGCAACCGACACCGAAAAAATCGATTTTGCGCCCCCGTATTTCGTCAAGCCTGTGGCCGAGGGCACCGGAAAAGGCATCAGCGGCCAGTCCATCGTCCGGAATAAAGATCAGCTGGCCGAAGTCTGTGAAACATTGATCAACACCTTTCAGCAGCCGGCACTGGTGGAACAGTATCTTTCCGGACGGGAATTCACTGTGGGAATTGTGGGCACGGGCAATGACGCGCGCATCCTGGGAACAATGGAAGTTATTCTGCTGGAAAACGCGGAAAAAGGGGGTTACTCCTATGAAAACAAGGACAAATATGAAGACCGGGTAGAATATCGTCTGGTAAAGTCTGAAGACGACCCGTCGGTGGCTGAGGCGGAAAAAATCGCCCTCGGTACCTGGCGGGCTCTGGGATGCCGGGACGGAGGAAGGACGGATTTACGATGCGACAGTGAAGGAAAGCCGTATTTTCTGGAAGTCAACCCCCTGGCCGGGCTGAATCCGGAACACTCGGACCTGCCTATCCTGTGCCGCCATCTGGGTCTTCCCTACAATGAATTAATCGGGGAAATCTTTTTATCAGCCGCAAAGCGGGTAGACCGAACGGCCAGGAAGTCATGAATACCCTCCCACAAAAAATGCGCGTGGCCATAGCGTATAACCGGGTAAATGAAACCGGAACGCCAGACGAGAAAGACGTATTAGACCAGGTGGCGGCAGTGTCTGAAGCCCTTGCCGAGCTTGGTCATCAGCCGGCAGAACTTCCATGCGACCTTAATTTAACGGCATTCAAACAAAAAATCATAGAGATCCAGCCCGACATGGTGTTCAATCTGGTCGAATCTCTGGATGGCCATGGCCGCCTGATCGGCACTGTTCCCAGCCTGTTCGACGCGATGGCTATCCCATACACCGGTGCCCCCTTCGGTGCCATCCATGAGACATCCCACAAGACCCTGTCCAAGGAGCGGATGTGGACCACCGGGCTTGCGACCCCAGTTTACATCGGACCCTGGCCGCCCGAGTCTTGCACAAAGCTCGCCATGCCCAATGGGATGGAATGGTTCAAAGGCCCGTGGATCATCAAATCCGTCTGGGAACATGCGTCTTTGGGCATCAGCGGCGATGCGCTGGTCTTTAAAAATTGCCCGGAAGATCTGATGGAGGAATTGGAGCAGCGTGCCCCTGAACTCGGCGGTGCCTGTTTTGCCGAGCAATACATTGAGGGCCGGGAGTTCAACCTCTCCATCATTGCCGGACAAAATGGATCAGACGGGCCGGTTGTGTTGCCGACTGCCGAAATCGTGTTTGAAAATTTTACAGACAACCAGCCACGCATCGTTTGCTACAAGGCCAAATGGGATGAAACCTCGTTTGAATATACCCACACCCGCCGGAGATTTGACTTCACAGAATCCGACTCAGCCCTGCTGAGCGAACTTCAAGAAATGGCTTTCCGGTGTTGGCGGGTCTTTAATTTACGGGGATACGCCCGGGTGGATTTCCGTGTGGACAGTCAAAACCGGCCCTGGATTCTGGAAGTCAACGCCAATCCCTGCCTGTCGCCAGACGCCGGTTTTTCGGCTGCGGTGAAACAGTCCGGAATGACGTTTGCTCAAGCTGTTGAACGCATCCTTATGGATGCGATGCCTCTTAAAAAATTTCCATTTGCAGAACCCGTCATACCCCCCGCCAAGGCGCTCCGGGGTCATGAGATTTTCCAAAAATCAAAAACGTTGGATACTGTTTTCCGTTATGAGGCATGCCCGCAGGATATCCGGGACATCCGGGATATGGTGGAAGCCACCGGTTTTTTCCAATCCTATGAGGTCGATGTGGCGGTGGAACTGGTGGAAGACCGATTGGCGAGAGGAACTGCCAGCGACTATTCCTTTGTGTTTCTGGAAAAACAGGGTTGCCTTGCCGGATACGCCTGCTACGGCCCTATCCCCTGCACAGTATCAAGCTTTGACCTTTACTGGATAGCCGTTCATCCGGACTTTCAGCGGCAGGGACTGGGCCGCATGATCAATGATGAAATTGAGCGATTGATTCAAACAGCAGGCGGAACCCGGATTTACATCGAAACCTCGCAAAGCAGCGCATACGAGCCCACCCGGTCTTTTTACAAAAGTCTCGGTTACCTGCCCGCCGCTGTTCTCGAAGATTTTTACGCGCCGGGAGATGCAAAAGGGATTTACTGCAAGAAACTCACCGACTCGCCGATTGATAATGAATTGAAATAAACCGGTTCTATTCATCAGGAGGGAGCGTATCCGCATTGGAACTCTGGCAAGAATACGTTAAATTTTTTGTGGGGCTGTTCTCGATTGTGAACGCAATCGGTACGCTGCCGGTCTTTATCAACCTCACCGAGAATTTTTCCGAAGCCCAGCAATTACGGACCGCACGCATCGCGGCGTTCACCTGCTGCATCGTGCTGCTGCTTACTCTGGTGACGGGAGAACTGCTTCTTAAATTTTTCGGGATTTCCATCGGCTCGTTCCGGGTGGGCGGCGGCATCCTTCTTCTGCTCATGGCCATTTCCATGATGCACGCACGTCTGAGCAATGTGAAACAAACCCCGGAGGAAGCCATTGATAAAGCCAACAGTGATTCGGTGGCGGTGGTGCCGCTGGGTCTGCCCCTGCTGGCAGGCCCCGGCGCCATCAGCGCGGTCATATTGTACGCGAACCGTTATCCTTCGGTGACCCATTACAGCATTCTCGGAGGCGAAATCATTCTCATGTCTTTGATTATATGGGGCATCTTCCGTGCCTCCCATTTTCTTTCCAATCTCCTGGGACGAACGGGGATCAATATTGTCACACGGATCATGGGTCTGATCATGGCGGCGATCGGCATTGAATTTATCGCCAGTGGAATCAAGCAGCTTTTCCCAGTACTTGCGTAACCTTTAGTGCTTGACTTTGATATTCACCTCAACATCCGGCCACGGTTTCCCCACCGGCTGAATGGTTTGCGGTGTAATAATTTTACACAACACCCGGGTGTTTTCGTTAATGCTTTCCAGATAAATCGGAGTCGTCGTTACCGTAAGGGCTCTTTCTCCCTTCTCGGGTGTGGGGGCCGATACCCGAACCTTTTGCGGGAGGACATCCACCGAACGAATCTTGAAACCGGACGGAAGGCTACCGACAAGTTGCGGAACAACCGTCGCCCATTGTTCCGCGATGGACGCGAGCGTTAATTCCAGTTTTGATGGAATCACTTCCAGAAGCTTCACCCCTTTGGGGAGATTGACATTCTCGCTGGTAATAAAATACGTCTGGGTTCCGGGCTTAAACTGGGACAAATCGATTTTTAAACCCAGATCCGCAGAAGCGACACCATCCATATGGGATTTGGTCCCTCCAAGAACCAGTTGCACCTCTTTTTCCCTCGCCCCCACCAGGGCGAGGTTCGGTCCTGAAGCGGAATATTCCACCGGCACCGTAACAGGACGCTCCACCCATTCGCCCTGGGCCACAATAATGGTGGACCAGAAGACGACAGCAAGCGCAAAGCTTATCGCCATCTGACGAAAAACCGACAGCCGGGAATGGCCATCTTTAAGTTCGAACAAATAAGAAGAATTGTCTTTCCAGTGGGACAAAATGGCGGTCTGTAATTCCTCTTTGCTTGCCGGCTTCCACATTTCCCCTTTATGAAATAAAGACAGTTGGCCGCGTTCTTCTGAAACGACGCAGACCAGAGCGTCCGTGGTTTCGGCCAGGCCCATGGCCGCGTGATGACGGGTGCCGTATTCCGCCGGCAGCTTCGCGGTATGGGAAAGCGGCAGCCGCACACCGAACTGGGAAAACAGCCCCCTGGAAATAACCAGCGCCCCGTCATGCCCGGGAGAGTTCGGGTCAAAAATGCTCATCAGCAGGGGAAGACTGGGCCTGGCTTTCAGAATATACCCTCCGGACAGGGACTCCTGAATATTTTCCTTTCCGGGCAATACGATAATGGCGCCGCGATATTCCTTAGCCAGAGCAAACAATCCGTCTACGATAATTCGGGACAAAACATTTCCGGGATCGCTGATTTCGGAACGCCGGATGGACACCGCCCGTTCGAAGATTTTTCGCAGCTCCGGCTGAAAAATAACAATCAGCGCGATCAGCACCACATGGCTGAGATTGCTGTAAATCCATTTGATGCCATTCAGGTTCAACACATTGGCCATCAGGAATATCGACATCGCCACCAGCATGCCGGCCATAATTTTCCATGTGCCGAGCCGCTTCAGCGTCCGGTAGAGAACAAACAAACCGGCCGCAATCAGTGAAACATCGATCATATTCCGCCAGACAAGAAACTCCTTGATCAAGGCCAGCGTACCCATGTGGGTCATCAATCCCTCCGGATGTATTTATTCCTGATGATCTGTCGTATTGAACACATAAGATGAAACGATATTGTCCTTGTTAAAATGAATGACCAGATCCTTGGTTTTGGAATCCCCAATGAGCCGGTATTGATATCTTCCGTAAGTCCATGTGGTCTTTCCATCTTCGATGCCCACCCGCCACGGCGAACCGAACATGTCCCGGAGATCATCCTGGGTGGTCTTCCCGATTTGGATGTCAAGCACCCGGCGATCCGCAAAATCCCTTCCCATGTTGGCGCAACCCGTTGCAACCAGGATCACGGCCAGAAAAGAAATCATCCGGCAGAAAAAAACCATCGGTCTGACGGGGCAATTAAGAGAGCCGTGAGATAACTCCGCCTGCATTTGATTGTGTAACATGATGCTTTCTCCTGATACATTGATTTATGAAGAAATAATACAGCCTGCAAATTTTATGGCTAATCTTCCACTGCATCTTTCAACGTTTTTCCGGGTTTAAATTTGACGACATTCTGGGCAGGGATGGTTATTTCCGCTCCTGTTCCGGGATTTCTCCCTTTGCGTTCTTCTTTGTGGACCGTTAAGAATGTTCCGAAACCGGTCAACTGGATTTTCCCATTATCGGTTTTTAATGTTTCCAGAATGCCATCCATTAAAGAATTTAAAGCGATCCCCGCTTTTTCTTTTGTGATGTCAGCCTCTTTTGCCATGTGGTCAATCAGTTCTGCTTTGGTCATCATCATCTTCCTTTTTAATTTTATAATTTTACTTACAAAGCCATTGTTCTTGCCCATTTGAATAAATCAACATGGCATTAGATTGCAATGCTTATTCCCAAAAAATCAATGAAAAAAAAGATACGCATAAAAATTGTAAAACACGGCGGTTAAAAATGAATATGCCTTGATATCTGGAGAATATTGCTCTAATGTAATTTCCTCTAAAGTTCTGGAAAGACGACCTGTCCGGGCGGATTTTACGGATCAGTCCATTCAGGCGATCAAACAGCGAACTACCTGTACGTTTACTAAAAATTACAATAACAAAAAAACAGCGAACCGGATTACATTCATAGAGGCGGCAATGGAAGAAAAAGATCTCGAATATTTCACCCAGCTTTTAAATACTCAGCTTGCCGAGCTGGAAAACCGGACCAAGTATACCGATATCCGTGAAATGACCCAGAACAACGGGCTTCAGGACCCGCTGGACATTGCTTCATCGGATATGGAAAAAAACATGCTGCTTCGGATCAGGGAACGGGAAAGCCGGCTGATTTCAAAAATTAAACAAGCACTTGAACTTATTGCTGAAGGGACGTACGGCACCTGTGAAATTTGCGGCGATGATATCCCGGTGAAACGCCTGGAAGCACGACCGGTTACGACCCAATGCATTGAATGTAAAACCAGAGAAGAACTCATCGAGCGGATACGTCAAAACAAATGATTTTTTTCAATTATCTGAGTTGGGTAATCAATGATCCTGCATTTCACGTTCATTTATTAACCGGTTCAGAACGAAGAGGAGCCTATGACCAGTATGCACCTCACACAAACACCCGCTCCCGGAACCAGCTGCGTCAGGTTCCGCGGAGACACCATCACCTTTTCCCTTGATTTGTCCAATGCCGTTTCCGGCAATGCCTGGCTGAGAACCACTCTTGGAAAGACTAAAACAACCCGAAACGAAATAATTCAAACTGTCAGGCAGGACGACCCGATACTGGCGCGGGCATGGTATGATATCCCCATGACACGCTTAAATTCCAGGCAGTTTGAAATCACTTTGGGCTTGACTGAAGTCGGCCATTTTGAAGCCAAATGCCTTTTTTTTAAAACCAACGAGTCGACACCTGTATGGCCCGACGGTGACAATGCCGTCATCAACGTAGAAACTGCGGACATGTGTTGCGGCAACATCATCTATAATGCCTTTGTCCGTCAGTTTGGTCCCAACAAATCCGGCGCTGTCAAGAATTCGCCAAAAAAAAACGCCGGCATACAGGCTCTGGATCAGGAAGGGTATACCGTCATTCCACCCTCAGGCACTTTCCGGGACTTGATTGGCGAGCTTGACTTTATCATCCATACCCTCGGCTGCCGCATCCTGCATCTGCTGCCCATCAATCCGACCCCCACCACCTATGGCCGTATGGGCAGGTTCGGAAGTCCCTATGCAGCCCTTGATTTCACTGGCATTGACCCGGCCCTTGCAGTGTTTGACCCCAAAGCGACACCGCTTGAACAGTTTATCGAACTGGTGGATGCGGTTCATCGTAGAAACGCCAAAATCATAATTGATCTGGCCCCGAACCACACCGGGTGGGCTGCGGAACTCCATGAAACCCATCCCCAGTGGCTGGTCCGGGACAAGGAAGGCAAAATCGAAGCCCCCGGCGCCTGGGGTGTCGTCTGGGAGGATTTGACCCGGCTGGATTACACCAACAGGGAACTATGGAAATACATGGCCGATGTATTTCTGACCTGGTGCCACCGCGGGGTGGACGGGTTCCGGTGCGACGCGGGCTATATGATTCCCGTTCCGGCCTGGAACTTTATTGTGGCCTCGGTCAGAGACCAGTATCCGGACACGATTTTCTTTCTGGAAGGTCTGGGCGGCAAGATTTCCGTGACCCGTCAGATTTTAAATGAATCCAACTTTAACTGGGCATACTCGGAATTGTTTCAGAACTATGACCGGGGACAGATTGAATCCTACCTGCCCCAGTCGGATCGTATATCTGTTGAAGACGGATTAATGATCCATTTTGCCGAAACCCATGACAACAATCGCCTGGCAGCGACTTCGAATGAGTATGCCGCCATGCGCACCGCCTTGTGCGCCCTGGTTTCCCAGTGCGGGGGCTTCGGGTTCGCCAATGGAGTGGAATGGTTTGCCGACCAGAAAATCATGGTTCACGACGCCTGTTCTCTGAACTGGAAAACCCAAATCAACCAGGTGGACTGGATTGGGCGGATCAACCGGCTGCTGACCCGCCACCCGGCATTTTTTGATCAGGCCCGTATCCAGATGATTCAGCAGGGAGAAGGGAATTTCCTGGCTATCTTGCGGCACCATCCGCCTTCCCGGAAACAGGTTCTGGTGCTTATCAACCTGGACATGAACGCATCCGTTCAGGCAGCCTGGGAAGTCCGGGCCACCGGAATTTCATCATCAACCTGTATGGATTTATTGACCGGCCAGCCGGTCTGCCTAAAAAAGGACAATGAACGATACCTTTGCCTTCTGCCGCCCGGCGCTGTCCGCTGCCTGTCATTTGACCCCGAGGACGCGGATATCATTGAACCAGACCGCGATTTTCCAACGGATGGACAAATAACACCTGCTTTGCCGGAACGCATCATCGACCAGCGCCTTCGGGCCCTTATCCTGGATGTATACCGATGCATCAGCGGCACCATAAAGCTGGAAGGCTTGGACATGGATCAGGCCATCAGGTCCATCGTCCTTGATCCTGAAGACTTCTGCCGCTCCATGAATCCGCATTCCAAAGAAAGCCGCGTCGTCACCTGGCAATATCCATGTGACTGCCGACGGCAGGTCATGGTGCCGCCGGATCATTTTTTACTGGTCCGGTCACACCATCCCTTTCATGCCAAAATGATGGACAGCAAAAGAAGGACCGGGAAAACCCTTGCAGCCCATCATAGTTTGAAAAGCCATAACGGCAATCATTTTGCGTTGTTTATGCCTCAACCCGTCCCCGGACATCACGTAAGCGGTCTGCTGAAATTAACGGTTTTTGCGGATGCCAAAAATGATCATGTGGATGCGCCCGTCATCTATCTCACCGGCTCAGAAAACGCTAAGGTCAAAAACATTTTTACCCGCCACGAATTATTAAACCATCCCTTACGTTTTTTAGGGACCAACGGACGGGGCGGCATGATGCGGGCAAATGCCTGGTGGGGAAAAATCGAAAGCAAATATGACGCGCTTCTGGCCGCCAACCTGAATCCGGATTATCCCGACACCCGATGGATGATGCTGATCCGCTGCCGGGCATGGCTGGTTTTTCAGGGGTACTCACAGACAATCTCCACAGATTGCCTGAAACGATTCTGGTTTGATTCCCGCTCGCAATGCGGATGGGAATTTGCTATTCCCTGCGGACAGGGTCAGCATGTACTCCTGATCGTAAACGCGGCCATGTTTCCCGGTATCAATCGCATCCGGCTGTCATTTGCCCGGGGAAAAGCTCATGGCGACCCCCGGCTCATGCCCGACTATAAGAGTGTTCAATTGATTCTTCGACCGGATATTGATGACCGCAGCTTTCACCACACCACCAAGGCCTATGCCGGGCCGGAATCGCAATGGCCCGCTGCAATCGCTCCCAGGCCCCAGGGTTTTATGTTCACGCCCCATCCGGACCGGGTTCTTGAAATCGCGGCTTCTGCGGGGAAATTCACTCTGGAGCCGGAATGGCAATACATGGTTGATCTGCCCATGGATGCGGAACGCGGTATGGACGCCCATACGGATCTGTTCAGCCCCGGTTATTTTTCGGTTTCTTTAAAAGGAGATGAAACTTTCGATCTTTCGGCAGCCGCGCACTTCCCCTGGCAGACGGATGCGGAATCACCGGAAAACATAGCGCCGTTTAATAGGGTTCCGGAAAACATGCATCTGCATGAAATGATGCGTCTGGCCATGAAACATTATGTCGTGAAACGGAATTCGCATAAAACCATTATTGCCGGTTACCCCTGGTTTCTGGACTGGGGCCGGGACACGCTGATTGTCACACGGGGCCTTATCGCCGAAGGGTTCATCGAAGAAACCAAAGAAATTTTAAAACAATTTGCAAAATTCGAACTCAAAGGCACCCTTCCGAACGTATTGTTCGGCTCTGACACCCGGAACAGGGATACATCCGACGCCCCCCTGTGGCTTGTCGCTGCCTGCAAGGAGTTGATCCAGGCCACGGGCGACAGCCGCTTTCTCAATGAAACGTGCGGCAACCGCGCCCTTCGGGAAATTCTGACATCCATTGTCAACGGATATTTCAGCGGAACCGACAACGGCATATATGCAGACCCGGATACCGGACTTATTTTCAGCCCGTCCCATTTTACCTGGATGGATACCAATTTTCCGGCCGCCACCCCTCGGGAAGGATTTCCTGTGGAAATTCAGGCGCTCTGGTATAACGCACTGACATTCATCGCGCAAATTGAACCTCCGGACCGCATGAATCTGTGGAAGGATCGCGCCGCCCTTGTTCAGGCTTCTCTTCAGGAGCTGTTCTATCTAAAAGAATCCGGATATTTATCGGATTGCCTGCATGCATCCAGAGGAACATCTGCGCGGGCCGCCCAGGCAGATGACGCGCTCCGGCCCAATCAACTCCTGGCGGTTACCTTAAATGCCATATCAGATCCTTCCATTCTCAGGTCTGTTGTCCAAAACTGTGCTTCACTTATTGTTCCGGGAGGCATTCGGAGTCTGGCTGACCAAAAGGTCCGACACCCCCTCTCCATCTACCGCGACGGCCAACTCCTGAATGATCCTTTCAACCCTTATTACGGCACGTATTCCGGTGATGAGGACACCCGGCGCAAACCCGCATACCATAACGGCACTGCCTGGACCTGGATATTTCCGTCATTTTGCGAAGCATGGGTGATTGCTTTCGGAGATAAAGCCAGAAACACCGCCCGCGCCTTGATGGGGAGTACCGCCATTCTCACCAATACCGGATGCGCCGGACAACTTCCGGAAATTCTGGACGGCGATTACCCCCACCAGCAAAAAGGCTGCGATGCCCAGGCCTGGAGTGTCAGTGAATGGCTGCGGGTATGGCGGCAGCTTTCATCATAGCCGTGGCAAATTGATGGAATAGATGCTATGTTAGATAAAAACTGAACAGGCAGGGACGATGCCGTCATTATGATCTGTCACATATCTCAAGGGGGTTAAAAAATGAGTTATATTCAAACATTTCAAGTGTATCCAAAAGTTCCGGAATCGCTTGCGTTCGCTGAAAAGCTGGTCAGGAATATGTGGTGGTCATGGAACCTGGACGCCATCGAACTGATCCGCCGGATTGACCCCAGACTCTGGACCCAGTCCGGCAGGAACCCGATTCATTTTTTCTCCCTGATTTCTCAAAAACAACTCGAATCCATCGCAGGTGATGAAGGGTTTATGGCTCATCTCCGTCGCGTTCAGGCTGCGTTTGAAAAAGAAGTGGAAACACCCGCCAGGCTGATGACCGAAGAAAGCGGAATCAACGGCACCGTCGCCTATTTTTCCATGGAATACGGTATCCACGAAAGCCTTCCGCTGTATGCCGGCGGCCTTGGCATGCTGGCCGGAGATCATCTCAAGGCGGCGTCAGACAGGGGCACTCCCCTGGTTGCGGTCGGCCTTCTCTACCGCAAAGGCTATTTTCATCAGTTTATGGACCAAAACGGGTGGCAGCAGGAGCGGTATCCGGAAACCGACCTTTACCAGCTTCCCGTGGAACGGGTCCTGGATGTGAACGGACGCAGCCTCTTGATAACTGTTGAAGGCCCGGACGGGGATATTCACGCCCAGGTATTTAAAATTATGGTCGGCCGGATCCCATTGTTTCTGATTGACTCCAATGTCCGGAGTAATTCTCCTGAAAACCGGGATATCACTTCTAGGTTGTATGTGGCAGACGCTAAAAACCGTCTGGCCCAGGAAATCCTCCTGGGCATCGGGGGCATGCGCGCATTGGAAGCCATGGGCATACATCCGTCCGTCTGTCATCTGAACGAGGGGCACTGTTCATTTGTCGGCATCGAACGGGCGGTTCATATGATGCAGAAACACAATCTGGACTTAAAAACAACTCTCGAAGTCATTCCCCGGACCACGGTGTTCACCACCCATACGCCGGTGGCCGCCGGGCATGATGAATTTCCCGTAGAAATGGTAAAGCCCTATATGAAATCCTTTGAAGAAAAGCTCCATACCAGCGTCGATGAAATCCTTTCATGGGGCCTGCACCATCCGAATGACCCTTTTTCCATGTTTGCATTGGGACTTCGCATGTCCCAGTATTGCAACGGCGTCAGCGAGCTCCATGGACAGGTGGCGCGAGGCATGTGGTCCTATTTGTGGCCCGGACGTTCCAAAAAAGAAACACCCATCAATCATATTACCAACGGCGTTCATATCCCGTCCTGGATATCCATTGAAAACTCCATGCTGTTCGAGCGTTATTTGTCTCCCAACTGGGCGCAGAAAACATGGAGACAGTCCGAAATAATAAACCGTATTGATGACATATACGACGAAGAGCTCTGGCGCGCCCATGAAATGTGCCGGGTCCGCCTGGTGCGCACCTGCCGGAACCTGATGGTTCAGCAATACGGGCGTCGAAACGCTCCGAAATCCATCATGGAAGGCGCAGCCACCGTGCTTGACCATGAAGCATTAACCATTGGATTCGCCCGCCGCTTCGCCACTTATAAGCGCGCCTATCTTCTGCTTCGGGATCCGGCGAGGTTAGAGGCGATTTTAACCTCCAAAGAATTTCCCGTTCAGATTATCATTGCCGGAAAAGCCCATCCCAGAGACAACGACGGCAAGGAGGTGATTCGCAAACTCATCGATTTCGCCAAAAAAAGCGCCATCCGTCACCGGTTTATTTTTCTTGAGGATTATGACCCCTATATCGCCCGCCATCTGGTGCAGGGCTGCGATGTATGGTTGAATACGCCGCGCCGCCCGTATGAGGCCTGCGGCACCTCCGGCATCAAAGCCGCTGCCAACGGGGTTCTCAATTTAAGTATTTTAGACGGCTGGTGGTGCGAAGGATATTCCGAGGAAACCGGGTGGCGGATCGGAAATGGCGAAGAATACACGGACTATGAATATCAGGATGATGTGGAAAGTCAGGCGCTCTACAACGTGCTTGAAAATGATGTCATTCCATGTTTTTACAACCGGAAACTCAATGATACCCCCATTGCATGGCTGAAGATGATGAAAGCATCCATCAAAATGGCACTCCAGCAATTCTGCGCTCATCGTATGGTGGGAAAATATATTGAATCCTCATATGTCCCTGCATCCAAAAGGTTTCATGAACTGCTTGCCGACGGCGGCAGCTCGGCATGCCAGGTGTTCGCGCTTCACGAACGACTGAAAAAAGAATGGAAAACCATCAAAATCGATCACCCGGTCCGAAATGCCGAGGGCCCCTTTCGGACCAACGATCAAATGGATGTAACGGCGTCAGTTTTTCTTGGCAATATCCGGCCCGAGGAGGTGACGGTCGAGCTGTGCTGCGGCCGGCTCATCAGCGTGGATGAACTGGAAGTTCTGAGTGTTGAACCCATGAACCTGATTGAAGAGTTAGGCGGAGGAAGTTATAGATACGGCACGACGGTTCTGTGCGATACTGCCGGGAGGTTCGGCCTGACAACCCGGGTTGTGCCTTCAGGTGATAATCACTTGAAGTATACGCCGGGATTAATTACCTGGGCGTAAAACCAATGATGAGTGATAAATGATGAATGATGAAGCAACACCAGCAAAAACTTTGAAAACGCTTGTCCTAAAATGAAAAGGCCGCGATGTTAAAACAAAAAAATCCACGGATTTTAATCGTCACGCCTGAAACCACCTATCTGCCGGAAGGCATGGGCAACCTGTCCAACTATATGGCCGCAAAAGCCGGAGGGCTTGCGGACGTGTCCGCCGCCCTGATCAGCGCGCTGTTTCACCAGGGAGCGGATGTCCATGTCGCGCTTCCGGATTACCGGGCCATGTTTCGCAGCAAACTGCACCCGATACTCCACAACCAGAGACGAATGATCCGGGACCATATGCCGGGGGACCGGATTCATCTGGCCGAAGACCGGGCGTTTTTCTATATCAATGACGTGTATTCACGCCACCGTTCCGAGAACCTGCACATGTCGATGGCCCTTCAGCGTGAAGTCATGAACCATATTGTCCCACGGGTAAAACCGGACCTGATCCACTGCAATGACTGGATGACCGCCTTGATTCCCGCCATGTCGAGACGCATGGGTATTCCGTGTCTTTTTACCATTCACAATATTCACACCGTCAAATCCACGCTGGCAGAAATTGAGGACCGGGGAATTGACGCTGCCTATTTCTGGGACCATTTGTTTTATGAAAACATGGCCTATGACTATGAATCCACCCGTGAAACCAATCCGGTAGACTTTCTGGCCAGCGGTATTTTCGCCGCTCATTTTGTCAACACCGTCAGTCCGACATTTCTGATGGAAATTGTCGATGGTGCCCATCCTTTTGTCGCGCCCCACATCCAACGGGAATTATCCAATAAATATTATTCCTCCTGCGCATCCGGCATTCTGAACGCGCCGGACCCGAGTTATGATCCCATATCGGACAAAGCCCTTGTCAGCAACTATGACGCCAAAAAGCATCCGGCCGGGAAAGCCTGGAACAAACGTTTTCTGCAAAAAACATTGGGGTTGCTGGAAGATGATCAGGCGCCTCTGTTCTTCTGGCCGTCTCGCATGGACATGAACCAGAAAGGCTGCCAGTTGATGGCGGACATTCTGTACCATACGATTCACACCCACTGGGACGATCATCTGGAAATTGTATTTGTCGCAAATGGCGGATTCCGGCAGCATTTTATCGATATTGTCAACCACCACGGAATCCATAACCGCGTTTCCGTGTGCCTTTTTGATGAAAATATCTCCCGAATCGCCTATGCGGCTTCCGATTTTATCCTCATGCCTTCCTTGTTCGAACCTTGCGGTCTGCCCCAGATGATTGGGCCTATCTATGGTTCCCTGCCGGTGGCGCGGGATACCGGAGGTATCCATGACACAGTGATACCCTTGAATCCGGAAAAAGGAACCGGCAATGGTTTTTTATTTGAATCCTATGATGCCGGTGGACTTTTCTGGGCCATAGAACAGGCCATGCAATTTTATAAACGTCCCGCAGCCCTTCGTGAAAAAAACATCCAAAGGATCATGACCCATTCAAAACAAACCTTTAATCATGATGTGACCGCCGGACATTACATCGGGTTATATGAACGCATGCTTGACCGGCCGTTGGTCAAAGACTTCATTCCGGAAGACGCATCCGCCGAAAAACACTATTTAACTGTGTAAACCCATAGGCATCCAATGATACTGCCGTCCACCAACCCGTTACCATCTGAGCAGCTTGCTGCCCGCCTGATAAGCAAAGATCCTTTATTAAAACCCTACCAAAAAACCATTGCGCGGCGGCTGCAAAAAATTTCCGATACCGAACACCGCCTCACGGAAGGAAAAATGACGCTTGCGGACTTTGCGTCAGGGCACGAATTTTTCGGGCTGCATCATGACGAAGACGGATGGATTTTCAGGGAATGGGCGCCCCATGCCGACGCCATTTACATTATTGGCGATATGACCGGATGGCGGGAAACCCAGAAATACAGGCTCCAGCAGGCAGGACCCGGCGGCGTATGGGAAATCCGGATGCCTTCTGATTCCTTCCACCATCAGAATTTATACCGGCTTCGCATATACTGGCCCGGCGGCTCGGGAGACCGGATTCCGGCCTATGCCCGAAGAATCGTTCAGGATCATCACACCCATATTTTTAACGCGCAGGTATGGCATCCGGATTCTCCTTACGCATGGAAAAACCAAATGCCTTCCTCAAATCCCGACGGCCTCTTCATCTACGAAGCCCATATCGGAATGGCCCAGGAATATGAAGGGATCGGCACCTACAGGGAATTTCAGCAACACATCCTGCCCCGGATCATTCGGGCCGGATACAACACCCTCCAGCTCATGGCCATTGCCGAACACCCCTATTACGGATCATTTGGTTATCATGTTTCCAATTTTTTCGCCGCATCATCGCGGTTCGGGACCCCGGAGGAGCTCAAAACGCTCATTGATGCCGCACACAAGGCCGGGCTGCGGGTAATCATGGATATCATCCATTCCCATGCCGTCAAAAATGAAACCGAAGGGCTCAGCCGTTTCGATGGTACCCTCTACCAGTATTTTCACGAAGGCGACCGGGGCAATCACCATGCCTGGGATTCACGGTGTTTTGATTACGGCAAAATTGAAGTGCTGCATTTTCTGCTTTCCAACTGCCGGTTCTGGCTGGATGAATATCATGTGGACGGTTTCCGGTTTGACGGCATCACCAGCATGCTTTACCGGGATCACGGTCTTGAAAGGGCTTTTGTCTCCTATGATGACTATTTCAACGAGAATGTGGATGAAGAAGCCTTGGCCTACCTTGCTCTGGCTGCCCAGGTCATTCATTCGGTCAATCCGAACGCCATTGTCATTGCGGAAGATATCAGCGGCATGCCTGGACTGGCTTGCCTTCAGGAAGACGGCGGCATCGGATGTGATTACCGGTTTGCCATGGGGATCCCTGATTACTGGATCAAACTGATCAAAGAAGTACCCGACCAGGACTGGCCGATAGGAACCTTATGGTTTGAGCTTAACAACCGGCGGCGTGATGAAAGAACCATCAGTTACGCGGAATCTCACGATCAGGCCCTGGTCGGTGACCAGACCCTGATCTTCCGGATGCTCGGCGAAGAAATTTATCACCACATGCACATCCATGACACCAGCCTCCGGGTGGACCGCGGCATGGCCCTGCACAAAATGATCCGGCTGATCACCCTGGCTACCGCAGGCCACGGGTACTTAAATTTCATGGGCAATGAATTCGGACACCCGGAATGGATTGATTTTCCAAGAGAAGGAAACGGATGGAGCTATAAATATGCCCGCCGGCAATGGCACCTGGCCGACAAAACGGATTTAAAATTTCATTATCTGGGAAAATTTGATCAGGACATGATCCATCTGGCCCGATCCCATTGTCTGTTTGCGTCAATTGAAAACTCGGAAAAAACGGATTTTCTCTATGAGCATCAGATTGATAAGGTTATCGCTTTTATGCGCAATGAACTGGTGTTTGTCTTTAATTTCCACCCGGAAGCCTCCCACACCGACTACCCGATTCCGGCCCCGGCCGGAAAATACCGGATGATTTTTAATTCAGACGACGCGGTTTACGGGGGGCATAACCGGCTTAAAAAAAACCAGACCCATTTCACCCTGCCCTATGAAAACCCGGGTTCGAGCGGGGACCGGCTGAGCCTTTACCTGCCGACCCGCACCGCCATAGTGCTTGCAAAAACGGAAAAATAATTATGAATCTCGAAAAATTAAAAAAAGCGGCAGACCGTTTTTTAAAAAGGTATCCCGGCGGATTCAATCATCCGGAAATGGTGGCCATCGGCAAGAAACATAAAATGGACGCCATGACCCTTTTCTCTCAGGAAGCTTTCTCAAAGGAAAAATTCGATTCCTCCGAAACGGTTATTGAAAATATGATCAAGCTAATCAGCCGCGCTTCCATGATATCCGTGTTTGAAAAACCGAAGTTCCGTGATTTTGCGAATACACTGATGTCCCCGGACAGAGAGTTGCTTGCCATCGGCCTGGAAGAACGGTTATATGGAGATGGGAAAAAAGGTTTCGAAATCATGCTGGAAATCCTGCAGGGCGGAAAACTGGCGAAATGGCCGCTGATGACCATTTGTCCGGTTTATTATTATCCGCAGAAGGATGTTTTTGTAAAGCCGACCACGGCCAAAGGGGTTATTGAGTTCTTCGAACTGCGCTCTCTGCACTATAAGCCCGGCCCTACCTGGGCTTTTTATCATGAGTACCGAAAAATTATCAGTGAAATGAAAGCGGCCGTCGACCCCAGCCTTTCGCCCAACAACGCGGCTTTTACCGGATTTCTGATGATGAGCCTGGAAAACAGATGATCTTTTTCCAAAAACTTCAGGCGATTTGGATTTAAAGGGCTTAAAACTTTTTTGATCTGCTCTTCCATCATAATCCGAATGGGGGCTTTGCATGAAAAAATCAACCTGGTTAATGGTAAAGAAACATGGCTGGCGGATGGACCGGTTTATTCACAATTACATTTACTTCCTGTTTTACTACCCTTATGTCAGGACCATGTACGCATTTGTTCAGTCGCTGAAATACCTGACCTGGTGCAAACCCCTTGTGCCGATCGGGAAAATGGCGTTTAACAGGTATCACGCCAAGGTTCTCTCCCGAGAGGACACGTTGAAAATATTCGCATTAAATGAAGATGTCCGCATTGATTCGGAAGACAACAAGCGCATCATCCCTTACAAATATGCCACCCGCATCATTTTCCAGGAACCGGAATTTATCGCGGTCATGGATTGTCCTTGCAAGAAATCCACCGGCGCGGCCCCGGAGGACATCAATTCCTGTATTGCCGTCGGCCGCAGCGTGGCATCCTTCTGGCTGGAACATTGCGAAAAGTACAACCCCCGAAAGATCACCCAGTACGAGGCCATAGAAATCATCGACCGGTTCCGGAAAAAGCAGCACATTACCCAGGCATTTCTGAAAGTGGCGACAGGCGGCAGCACCGGCGTGATCTGCAACTGCCATCCGGACACGTGCGTCAGCCTTCAGGCGACCCGGCTGGCCGGAAACATCGACAAATCCCTTTCCATGACTGTCGGATCAGGATATTCCATCCGGCATGACAATACCCGTTGTATGCATTGCCGCGTCTGCGAAACCCTCTGCCGGTTTGGCGCCATATCCTTTGACGATAACAACCGGCGTTATGACAGGAAGGTTTGTCTGGGTTGCGGGTTGTGCGTGGAAAACTGTGACCATGACGCCATTTCTCTTTATACCGACCCGGCCAAACCCCTGCCGCTGGACTTGGATTTGATTCGGGGCTTCGGGACGTGATCCGACAGTTGCGAAGAGGAGCCCTGTGCATGGTAACCTTAAAAAATACTCTGCCGACATCTTTGGAGGGATAAAACAATCCATTAAATATGTCATTTGAAGAGTAGCGCTCGATAACACAAAAATAAATCCAGCCCGGAGATTCTGGCATCCCATGAAAACAGCCCGTAATGAAACGGAAATCACCAAGATCCGTGAAAAAATCCTTGAAAACGCGCTCGATATTATTGCCGGGAAAGGCCTCGACGGACTGACCATGCGAAATCTTGCCGCGAAAACCCATATGACAGCGCCCAATCTCTATAATTTTTTTTCAAGCAAAGATGAAATTTATATCCATATTATCATCCACGGATTTGAACTGCTGCGTGCTGATCTGAAAGCCGCCTTTGACAGCCATGAAGACGCCGTCATTCGGGTCCGCGCCATGATCAACGCGTATATGGTTTTTGGAATGAAGCAACCGAGATATTATGATGTCATGTTTACCCGCCCTACCCCGAAATATAATGATTACGTCGGCACACCGCTTGAAAAAATATCCGAGATCGAATTCCGGCTTTCAATGGAGATTGCAGATCTTGCGCTGAAAGCTGCATCTGCTGCCATGGGCGGTCATGTTGCTGAGGGCATGCTCCGGCATCGTCTGATTCAGATATGGAGCCTGATGCACGGCATGATCTCCCTCAATAACAGTAAAGTCATGGACTATGTGACCGAGTCCGCCGACCAGGATTATAAAATAATTATTGATGAGGTTATCGCCTCTCTGACAGACGCCCATTCCGGGTTCTGAGATATTTTTCTTGACATGATCTTATTTTGAACTTAGTTAAATTTAACATAGTTCAATTATTTTCCCTTTCTTTTGATATACCTTTCTTTCAACAGGAGAAAAAACCATGTCAACCGTTATCGTGCTGGGCGGGTGCGGCGCTGTGGGCAGCGTCGTCGTCAAAACCCTGGCAGACCAGGATCTGTTCTCAGAAATCATCATCGGCGACATTAACGAAAGCCGCGCCGCCACCCTTATTTCAAAGATCTCCCCAAAAAATATTTCATTCGTCCAGGTAAACGCTGAAAATTCTGATAGCATTCATCAGGCCATCCAGGGCTGTGACCTGGTCGTGAACTGTATCGGCCCGTTTTACAAAACCGTAAACACAATTCTACGTAAAGTCATTGAATTAAAAATCAATTATGTGGATGTGTGCGACGATGTGGATGTGACTCTGGAAATTTTGAAAATGGACGCAGCTGCCAAAAAAGCGGGCATCACAGCCCTCATCGGCATGGGCAGTTCGCCGGGCGCAACCAACCTGCTCGCCAAATTCGCAGCAGACCATTTGCTGGATGACACCGAGGCGGTGGATATCTTTCATGCCCACGGGGGAGAACCTTTTGAAGGTGAAGGCGTCATTGGTCATCGCTTCCACTGCATGCGCATCGACATTCCCATATATCTGGACGGG
>QZKW01000040.1 GCA_003599885.1 Desulfobacteraceae bacterium
TCCGGTGTAGGGTCCGCCGGCTTTTGCAACCGGGGGCCTGTTGACTGCTGCGATGGTGGCGGTGGTCTGGCTGGAATTGGCGCCGCCTTTTCCGTCATTGACGGTCAAGGAAACGGTGAATGTTCCGGCTGCGGCATAAGTATGGGTCGGACTGACGCCGGTCCCTGTGCTGTTGTCGCCGAAGTTCCAGGCATAGGTTAACGTGTCGCCATCCGGATCGGAAGAGCCGGAACCGCTGAAGCTGACCGACTGACCGGCTGTTCCGGTGTAGGGTCCGCCGGATTTGGCCACCGGAGGATTGTTTTGAGGCGGGGCTCCGTCACCCAGTGCGGAGATCCTGACTTCATCAATGTACACATCATCTGAATCGCTGCTCGCATCGCACATGAACCGAATCTTCATGTTTGAAGGAAATGCGTATTCTGAATCGGATATAATGATCGTCTTGGCATAAAACTGGTTATTGCTAAAATCAGCGCCCCGGGCATACCGCGCGACGGTGCGCCAGTCGGCCCCGTCATAATATTGAACCCAGAAGTCCTCTGAAGTTTCCATGCTCACAGCATAGAAATTGAACTCTATCTTGAGTTTCGTATATCCCGGCGTTGCGAGATCAATGCCTTTGGTTAAATAAAAGGATGATGCCTCTTTTGAGTTGTCCTGAATGTCTGCGGCGGCTTTTCCCTTGTGGGCGTAAGTGCCGCCGGTATACAGGGAGCAGTCGGATCCGCCGTCAGTAAAGTTTCCCCACCCGCCTTCAAAATCATCAAAGGTCAGCACCGTATATTCCTCTTTTGCTGAAATAACGGCCGTGGTCTGGCTGGAATTGGTGCCGCCCTTGCCGTCGTTAACGGTTAAGGTAACGGTAAACGTTCCGGCCGCCGCATAGGTGTGAATGGGGGTTACGCCCGTGCCCGTGCTGCTGTCGCCGAAGTTCCAGGAATAGGTTAAGGAATTGCCGTCCGGATCGGATGACCCGATCCCATTAAAACTGACTGCCTGCCCGGCTGCGCCGGTGTAAGGTCCGCCGGCGTTGGCAACCGGGGGCCTGTTGACGGTCGTGCCGGATGAGGCAACATTAAAGCTGCGCTTGCCTGTTTCCGTTTCCCTGCCGTCGCTGACCCGGCATTCAAACCGCCAGGTTCCGGGTTTTGCGCTGGCGGCGATGGCATAATTATAGGTCGCGGTTTTGCCATCGATTTTCATTAACGCACGATTAACAACCTTTACACCGGATGCATTGAAAATCGTCAGTTCCGATTTTGTGATCCGGTCATACCGCCATTCGCCGGTGGCCAGGCAGGTTATCGTGACGTTCTGCCCGATAATGGCGGGATTGGGTGAGTTACTCAGATTCATGCCGCGATCTTCGGCAAAGCCAGTTGCGGCAAACAGCAGGATGACGGCTAAAGTAAATAAAATTTTTTTCATGCTGGACTCCTTGTCAGGGGCATATTATGGAAACGCATCTATCACATTGTGCCATTGATGCAATATGCATGCCGACATATTTTTCAGGAGTCATTATGTTAAAAAAATAATTATAACATATCTGTTTTTAAGCATATTAAAAAAAATAAGGTGAAAATTTGAGGTGCCACAAAGTGGATCAATTTGTTTACTTTTGTGCACTAAATTTTAACGATAATCAGGTTTAATGAATATAAGCTTTTGATATTTTATAATTATTTATCAATGCCGAATTAAATACAGGTGTATCGTTTTTTATACATGGACGGGCGGATGTGCAAATGGGGATCCTCACGCTGTCCTTCCGGGAATCATCGCAGCGCAATTTTACCAGGGCTCTTACTGTTTTGCCAGCCCCATAATCGCCGTTGCAATCTCTCCGCTCAACTCCCCGACAGCCTGACTGTGGGCGGCCACCAGGGTGTCATAATCGCTGCCGGACACGGCCTGGCGGATAATGGACCGCCGGATGACCAACGGTTCCGCCCCTTGATCCTGCCCCCGGACAGACCACGTCACATTCAACACAACCGCTTCCCCCATCCGCCCTTCAAACTGATGAACGTCCAGCGCCACCCGGTAATCCGGAGTCACCTGCTCTTCCCAGGGAAAGACGTTGATCCTTGGAGAGGCCAGGCGGATGGAAAGATTTTCCGCCAGCGTGTTGAGGAAATCCTTATTCAGATCACCCGCCCACCGGTGAAATTCGGACAACTGGAGCCGGTTTTCGCCTGTCCGGGTGACAATTTGCGGCCTGTTCATAAAATCCGGAAGCCAGGCAGGACCCACCGTGATCACCAGTTCCCGTAAAGCCGAAGCCTTTGGAGCGTCATTCGCTGCTTCCTGAATGGGGGACAGGGTGTAAAACGCCACCGGCGTGGCTGCGCTCCGGCAGCCGGAAACCGCCAATGTGAACACCATGGCAAGGATACCGAAACCTGCTGTTAATCGTGGAACCCTCATTGTTTATCCTTTCCTTTTCCATAAATCAGTGAATCGGGGTTTCGTTCAATATAATCCACCAATACCCGGATGGAACGGGCCGCACCCGCCAGCTCTTCCATGGCGCGCTTGGTTTCCTGATTCAGCGGCGAGTCGCTGTTGACGGTCTTATCCAGAGACGCCAGGGTTTCTTTTGCCTGATTCAGCACTTCGAGGGCCCGGGGCCTGACATCCGCCTCCATGGCCTGCATCGCCTTCATCAGGACTTTTGTGGCGTCCATGGCCTGACGAACCCCTTTAACGGCTTCCCGCGACTCGGCGCCGACCTCTTCAAGGGGAAACTTGTTTATCCTGTCAAGGGTTTTGGTGATGCTGGCGACGATTTCCTCCATGGGCGTCTGAATACTCGGCAGCTCGGGATATTTACCACTCCATAGAATCTGCTGGGGCGGCGCGTCAGGATAAAAATTCAGATCGACAAACAACTGCCCGGTCAGGAGATTGCCCGTCCTGAGCTGGGCCCGGAGCCCTTTTGCCACCAGGGCCGTCATGTATTTTTTCCGGGTTTCGTCATCCGGATCGGGAGCGGCTTTGAAGATGCTCTCGGGTTCGGTCTCGATCAATACCGGGATGCTGAATTCGAGTTTATCCGCGTCTATTTTTAAATTGATATCCAGCACCTGCCCGATCCGGATGCCCCGGAATTCAACGGGCGCTCCCACAGAAAGGCCGCGTACCGACCCGTTAAAATTGATAATCCAGTATACTTTTTCCGCATAGACCTTCTTGAGCGCATCCTGATGATTGGCATACAACGGAAAAATGTCTCCCTCCATCGCCGGCTCCGAAGTTTCGAGATTGACCGGCGTGTCAAAGGCGATACCGCCCAGCATAATGCTCACAATGGACTCCGTATCGACCTTGAGCCCGTTGGCATCCAGGGAGAAATCCAGTCCGCCGGCGTTCCAGAACCGGGTGTTTTTAAGAACAAACTGGTCATAGGGAGAATGAACGAAAATTTTAATATCCACCGTCTTCCCGTCTTCGGACAGGTCATAGCGTTCCACCTCTCCCACCCGGATCTGGCGGTAATAAATCTGCGAACCGGTGTCAAGCGAACCCAGCCGGTTCGCCCTCAAAATAAAACTCTGGCCCGGCAGATCGTTGGTCACGATGGGCGGCTGCTCCAACCCCTTGTATGCATCAACGCGTTTACCGGTTGTATCCGGGTCCACCGAAATGTATGCGCCCCCGAAAAGGGTTCCCAGTCCCGATACTTCTCCGGCCGTGACCCTGGGTTTAACCACCCAGAACCGGGTTTTGTCCGTCAGATAGACACCAAACTCTTTTGTCAGGGTGGCTGATACGATCACCTCGGACAGGCCTTTGCTGAGGGACATGGACTCCACCAGCCCGACCTCGACTTCCTTGTACTTGATTTTGGTTTTTCCGGCCTCCAGCCCTTCGGCGGATTTAAAAGAGATCGTAATGGCCGGCCCTTTTTCCGACATGGTTTTATATACCAGCCAGCCGCCGATCAGGGCGGCCACCAGCGGCACAATCCAAATGATGGAAAAGGATCGTTCCTCCCGGACAACCGCCTCCGGAAGGGCATCGGATCCGGTTACAGGTTTGTTTTCTTCAGTCATGACGCGCCTCCATTTTATCCCAGATCAGCCGGGGATCAAAGCTCATTGCCGCAAATATCGTAATCACCACCACCGCTGCAAAATGAATGGCTCCCGGAGCGGCTTCAATGTCCGCGAGCGCCCCGAGCTTCACCAGCGCCACCATCAGCGTCACCACGTAAATATCGACCATGGACCATCTTCCGATTATTTCGGTGATGCGGTAAAGGCGGGTGCGGTCCCTGGGCCGCCATTTTGAACGGACATGCAGGGAAATCAACAGATAAACAAGAATAAACAATTTCAACAGGGGCACAAACACGCTTGCGACAAAAATCACCAGCGCGATGGGCCAGAGACCGGTTTTAATAAAATAGATCACGCCGCTGAGAATGGTGTCGGACTGGACCTTGCCCAGAGACGTGACCTTCATGATGGGCAGCACATTGGCCGGGATGTAAAAAATAAACGCTGCGATCACCAGGGCCCACGTTCTGGCCATGCTGTTCGGTTTCCGCTCAAAAAGCCGTTCTCCGCACCGGGGGCAGACCACGGAAAAACGGCGTCCATGCGCTGCGGGTTTCCGGGTCAGCAGGTGGCAGCTCGGGCAACTGAGCAATGCGGCGTTCTTTGCTGTCTGTGCAGGGCCTTTCATCGCCTTCCGCCTCCCAGCCTTTCCCAGACAATATGCGGGTCCAATGTGGCTGCGGCCCATGCCAGCACAATGATCAGGGCCCCAAACGAGTAAAGCGAAATTCCCGGAATGATGCTGGCCATTTTGGCCAGTTTCACGATGGAAACCAGAATACCCAGCATAAACACTTCCATCATGCTCCAGGGCTGCAACTTCCGGATGAACCGGAAAACGGCCGGAGTCCGGGGCGCCAAACGGTTATATTTTAACGGCAGCAATACATAAAACAATCCCGATAGCTGAACAAAGGGCACCACGATGCAGGTCAAAAACACTAGAACCGAAAGGCCTTTCATGTCCTGGTCGTATAACGCCTTCACACCCTGATACAAGGTGGTGTCCTGCATCAGCCCCTGGCTCTTGAGTTCCAGCAGCGGAAACGCATTTGAGAGGAAAAAGAGAATCAGTCCGGCCACAACCAGGGAGATGGTCCGGTCCAGGCTGTTTCGCTTATGGGAATACAGCCCGGCCCCGCAGCGGGGGCACCTCGCCTGACCGCCTTCCGGCACCGGCGGAATCTTTTGCAGCAAATCACAATCATGGCAGGCAATCAAAAACGGCCGTTCCATTTTTCAAGCCTTTTAAAAATCTTTCATTACATTCATACGGTTTTCTTATCTCAACAAAACCGGAGGATTCGCTGATATTTGCGGATGAAGGGCATTACCATTAATGGATTTTTTCCTCAACCCTATAATACTGGTTCACACCATGCCACAACAGGGCAGGCGGCGGCAACAGATTATTAAAACCGACGAAGTTTTTGAATGGTTCTGTAAAAAAAGATTTCTTGCTTTTCATGTGATGAAAAAAAATATAGTATACACAAACGAAATAAAAAAGAGGTGCTTTCATACCCCTGAGAACCGAATCATCCCAATGAATGAGCGTTAAAGGAGGAAGCATGCCCCAATCCGCAAAAATGAAAATGCGAAAAGAACTGCAACTGAAAAAAGCCCGCAGGCGCTCCTGGTGGCTGATGCTGCTGGCATTTTCAGCCGGCGCGGCCAGCATCATCGGCGTGGCTTTTGCCATGACGACCACGGATAAGGCCGGCTTCTGCGGAAGCTGCCACGCCATGTCCGAGGCGGCACTGACCCACAAAAGTTCGGTTCATGCAAAGCTGGCCTGCAACGAATGCCATGCGCCGCACAATCTGGTGAAAAAAATTCCGTTTAAAACCAAAGAAGGCGCCCGGGATATCTTCTCAACCGCCACAAGCACCATTCCCGACCTGATCCATCCGGGTGGCGAGACCCTTGAGGTTGTCCAGGTGAATTGCCGGCGCTGTCACGAAGCCGGCATCCAGACCGTGAACATGGAGGCCAAAGCCCACTGCACCGACTGTCACCGCCATGTCCCCCATTCCCCGAAACTTCCCATCGCCAAAAGGAGCGCCGCCGATGCATAAACAGACCCATAAACAGCTTATTATTTCATCCGTAATATTCATGCTGGCCCTGACCGGCATGATTTCCATCCTCTCCGGGTGTTCGGAGCCTGAAACGCCGGCGACCCCGGAATTCAAAACCAGTCTCAAAGAGGACGAAATCCGTAATTCCGCTTTCAAACCGGATTTTCCCCTGCATTATGAAACCTACCTCCGCAACGATGAATCGAAAATCATGACCGAATACAACGGGTCCGTGGCCTATAATAAGCACGACAACGTGAATCCCCTGCCCGAAGGCTATAAACACGCCCAGCCGTACTTAAAAAACCTGTGGCTGGGATATCCCTTCAGCTATGAATACCGGGCTGCCAGGGGCCATACCTATGCGCTGAAAGACATCATGAACATTGACCGGATCAACCGGTATGATGAAAAAGGCGGGCTGCCGGCAACGTGCATGAATTGCAAGTCTGCTAAAATGAATCAATTCGTGAAGGAAAAGGGGGACGAATTCTGGGCCCAGGATTTCAATAAGCTGCGGGAGCAGGTGGACCTGGACGAGAACACCATCGGCTGCGCCAACTGCCATGATCCCAGAGATATGAAGCTTCGACTCTACAGTGTGCCGCTCAAGGATTATCTGGCATCAAAGGGGAAAAAATTTGAAAACCTGCCCCGCAATGAACAGCGCGCCCTGATGTGCGGTCAGTGCCATGTGGAATATTATTTTCAGGACAAGGGGTTCGGCCCGGCCAAAAAAGTGGTTTTTCCCTGGGCAAACGGCATGGACCCGGAAGAGATTTACACCTACTATGCGACCCACGGCGACACCACCACCCCCGGGTTTGAAGGCAATTTTGTGGACTGGGTCCACCCTGTTTCACAGACGCCGATGCTCAAGGCCCAGCACCCGGAATTTGAAAACTGGTCCAACGGCGTCCATGGGGCAGCGGGTGTCAGTTGTGCGGATTGTCATATGAGCTATGTGCGTCTTGACGGCAAAAAGAAAATATCTTCCCATCACTGGACATCTCCCCTCAAAGATCCGGACCTCAAGGCCTGCCGCCAGTGCCACACGGACAAAGCCCCTGAATTTCTTAAAGAAAGGGTCTTGTTTACCCAGCACAAGGTTTGGGAACAGCTCATGATCGCCCAGGATATTTCGGTCAAGGCCCATGAGGCCATCCGGATGGCCTCGGAATTTACGGGGGAAAAACCCGCCGATTATGATCAGCTGATGATCGAAGCCCGGCAGTGGTGCCGGAAAGGGCAGTTTTTCTGGGATTATGTGTCCGCTGAAAACAGCGTGGGATTCCACAACCCCGCCAAGGCCCTGAACACCCTGGCCCAGTCCCAGCAATACAGCCAAAAAGCCGTGGATACGGCGGTTCGGGCTGCGGCCTACGCCATCGCCAGGGACATCGACGGGGACATCAAAACCATTGTGCCGCCCATTCTCCATCACAGCCGGGAACTGCAAATGGGCCCGGAACATATGAAATCCCATCCGTGGTTTAAATACCTTCCGGTCACACCCAAAGCGCCCAAAATATGGGAAGGCAACAAACGGCTCATTCCGGCCCCGGCTCAAGCTCCACCACAGACCGCCGGTTAAACAGCATCGAGTTAAAGACCAGGCAGGCCCTGACCGGATAACCGGCAGGGCCTGTTTGTCATCTGCTAATTAAGCCAAACCGCGTCAGAGAATTGCAGTTTCAGCCCGGATTTTTTATGAGATATGTTTCATGATTTTTCGAAAATCAGCACTTGCCCCTTCGAATAAGGTTTATATTTTTTTACAATATCCTCTATTTTTTTCTTTTCTTCGTATTTCATTATTTCTGTCCCGTCCGGTGATGATTTCTTTTTGCTTTTCTTTGCCCCGGACAGTCCTTTCCACAAAACAGGCTTTTCCGGTAAACGGATCTTTCCCTGTCCAGTACATGAGGGTGGCGTATGTGGAAGGCGTGGGGGTGAAAATCTGAACCTGTTCCGGGAGAAGGCCCAGGTTTTTGACGGCAAAGGACCGAAGCCCCGCCATGTCGGATTCCGTACAGCCGGGGTGGGCCGCAATCAGATAATAGGTTAGAAACTGGTCAAGCCCCTGCCGCCGGGTCTGCCGGTCAAACAGGTCTTTAAATTTCAGCAGGCTGTCGGCCCCTGGTTTTCCCATTTTTTCAAGCACATGGGGCTCGGTATGCTCCGGTGCAATCTTCATTTGGCCGGAAACGTGGTGACGCACCAAATCCTTCAGATACCTTGCTCCGTTTTTCCGGTCCGCCAGAATCAAGTCGTGACGGATGCCTGACGCCACCACGATTTTCCGCACTCCGGGAACGCCCCGAAGCGCGGCAAGCAAATCGATCTGGGGGCTGTGATTGATGGAAAGGCTGGGGCAGGGCTTTGGAAACAGGCACCGCTTGTCCGGACAGCTTCCCTTGGTTTGTTTGCGGGGGCATTCGATGGCGTACATATTGGCTGTCGGCCCGCCCACGTCCGCGATGACGCCTTTAAATCCCGGATGTTCCGTCAGACGCCGGGCTTCCTCCACAATCGACCGGCGGCTTCGCGATACCACCTGACGGCCCTGATGAACGGCAATGGCGCAGTAGTTGCATTCCCCGTAGCATCCCCGATGGGTGGTGATGGAAAACCGGATGGTGTCCAGGGCGCGGACTTTTCCCTGTCTTTTATAATATGGATGGAGTTCCCGCTCGTAAGGCAGCTCATGTACGGCGTCCAGCTCCGGAACGGACAGCATTGCAGCAGGCGGGTTTTGAACCAGATACCGGGTGTCCTGTTTCTGGGCCAGGCAAGCGGCGGTCTGGGGATCATTGTTGCGGTAAAACCCATGAAACATTTCTGTAAACACGTCTTTATTTTCAGCGCAGGATTCATGGGAAGGCAGTTCTATGCACCCGTCCGGAATGGTTGCCGAGGCATAACAAATCCCCCGGATACTCCGGAGGGCTGCATCATCCCGGTTGCGGATGGCCCCTGCCAGTTCTACAATGCTGCGTTCCGCCATGCCGTAGACCAGATAATCGGCTTTGGCGTCAAACAGGATGGAGCGCCGGATGCGGTTCGTCCAGAAATCATAATGGCTGACCCGCCGCAGGCTGGCCTCGATCCCGCCCAGCACAATCGGGGCCGTGGGTTTAAAATGTTTTCGGATGAGATTGGCGTACGCGATGACGGCCCGGTCCGGCCGCCGGTTGTTGACGCCCCCCGGCGTATAGTCATCCTTCTGGCGCTTTTTTCCGGTGGCTGTCCAGTTGGCCACCATGGAATCCACGCTGCCGCCGGTAACGCCCCAGAACAGGGCCGGTTCGCCAAGGCGACGGATGTCCTGACCCGCATCACTCGATGCAATGTCCGGCTGGGCAATAATACCGACCCGGTATCCGGCTTTGACCAGCACCCGGCCGATCACCGCCGCCCCGATATACGGGGAATCGATATAGCTGTCCCCCGTTATCAGGATCACATCCAGGCCGTCCCAGCCAAGGTGTTGCATTTCTTCTGTTGTTGTGGGGAGGAACACGGCATTACACCTTTCGCATCAACGGCTGTTTCCGGACAGGTTTCGCTTCAATCTTTCATTCAGCGGAGGGAACAAGATTCTCCGGATTTTTCGGAGGGTTCAATCCGGAGCGGACATGAATATCCATCTGGGGAAAGGCGATTTCAATATTTCTTTCCCTGAACAGCCGGTCGATTTCAAACCGGACGTCGGATTCCACTGCATAAAAATATTCCAGCCGGGTCCAGAACCGGAGCAGAAAGGTCAGGGAACTGTCGCCAAAATTCTTAAAAATTACATCGGGTTTGGGGAGCTTTAACACCCTCGGCGTTTTCTCCGCCACCTCCATCAGCGTATCCCTCACCAGCGCCACATCCGAACCGTAAGCCACGCCGACTTCCACATTCCGGCGAATGCGCTTGTCCTTAAAACTCCAGTTGGTGACCTGGGAACTGATCAAATCGGAATTCGGAATAATCAAAGACGCATTGTCATAAGTCTGAACAATGGTGGCCCGGACATTGATTTCCCTGACCTTCGCCCAAATCCCGTTGACTTCAATATCATCCCCCACCTGAATGGGCCGTTCAAACAGCAGAATAATGCCGCTCATAAAATTATTGAATATCGCCTGAAGGCCGAAACCAAGCCCGATGCCTAGCGCCCCAAGAACCACCGTCATGGAGGTGGCGGTAAAGCCCACGGCGTTTAATGCAAACAAAATACCCGCTGACCAGATCAGATATACCGAGATGGTGACCACCGATTCCTGAAGCCCTTCATCCATGCCGCTCTGATGCAGAATTTTTTTCCGGAACACATGCTGCCAGGTTTTGGAAACCGCTTTGACCAGAAGGAGGATAAGAATCGCGATAATAAATCCCAAAAGGCTGAACCGCATACTGCCCACCTGGAACGTGTGTTGCAGAAAATCAAAAATGCCTACCAGCACTGTCTGCTTGCCGCCCCAGGCAAAGACCAGAAAGATGATAAAGCCCGTAAACCAGGCCGCCAGGGACACCTGATACACCGCCCAGCTGATGGAATCTTTGTGCGCTTCGGATGCTTCATCCCCAGGCTCCATTTTCGGATTCCATTCCCGCAGCACCATAATGACAAGTCCGGCCCAGAGAAGCACGACCAGAGTTCTGCCCCAGGAAGCGAACCAGTAAAGCACCAGCATCCCGAAACCGGCCAGTTCCAGTACAAACCCCGCTATAATAATTGCGAAAGTAACGCTTTTGACGGATGTGATTCCGGCTTTCTTTTTTGGTGAGAGCGCTGCAACTTCAGGCTGATGCACAACGGCTTTCCAGAAAAAAAGGCTCCACGCATACAGGCCTGCTACAAAAAACACGCGCAATAAAATTAAAACCGAACTGCCGCCGCCGCCAAGCCAGGAAAGAACCACATACGTCATGGAAAACCATTTGGAACTCCGGACCAGCAGGCGGAGATAAAAGGCCGGTTTCCCGGAAACCAGGGTGGCCTCTTCGCCGCAATACTGTTTTACGGCATCCAGGCACCATTGTGAAAACAGCCAGATCATCAGCAGATTCAGAACGACTGACATGATGGGGGTTTTGGCCTGAAAGGGCCCGGCCTGGTCGTAAGCGTAAAGAAACAGGGTGACCGACAAAAGAACCCATGATTGCTGGACTATCCGGAGCATCTGCTGGTTCCAGAAGCGCCCGGCCAACCGGGGATGGTCCTGAATTTTAAACAGATATTTCCGGATGCGGCAGGCTATATACAAAACAATGGAAAAAAGCAGAATGAACGAAACCAGAAGAATGCCGCCGGATGTCCGGATAAAGTCAAGTTGAAGTTTCCAGAATGTACCGGTCGTCGCTGTCCGGATCTTTTCCATCAGCGGTTTCGCATCATCTATGATTCGCTGAAACCCGATACTTATCAGAAAGTTCTGGCGTTCCAGAAGGTTCTCTTTTTTCTTCCGGGTGATGGTTTCATTCAATTTATCCGACAATGCTTTGAAATTTTGCTGTATTTCCTTGAACGGCACCATCATGTCCGAATAAAGGGCATCCATTTTTACAAACATGTGCTCTTTGTCCTTCAGCACGGTCACCAGCTTTTTAAACCGGCTGGTCACAGCGGCGGTTTCTTTTTTCAGCGTGATATCGGACAAAATTTCAAGCAACTGTGTTTCGGTGCCCGCGAGCTGCTCTCTTGTCTGATCGAGCAGCGGGGAAATCCCGGCCTGCTTTGCCGTCAGATCAATAATTTTTTTGTTGATCTCCTCGGCCTGGGTCCGGGCTTCAAGCCATGCCTTTTCAAGGTCTTCCACCTTGGCTTTTTCGGACTGGATCAGCAGGTTATTATAGATGGGCAACTGGATTTTATAGGCGTTGATCTCCGCCAGAGTGGTTTTTTTCAGCTCTTCCGCCTGGCTGAAGATGGTTTTCAGGTTGTCGATGTTTTTTAATTCGTTATTCAGCACGTCATCAATAGACGTTTTTAAAGCGTCCATCTTAGAAGGTGCTGATTCCTTGCCAAAGGCGACGGGTGCAAGAAGAACCCCCACCAAAAAAAGTCCCACAAGGACGGATGGTTGAAACCGATAGAATTTCCTCACGTTTTCTTCCTTTTTACTTTTTTTATAGCCATTTTCTGGTTTTAAACCAGATAACCATGGAAACAAAGACCGCCGCCGCCACTGCCCAGAAAACCGGATACCCGTATTGCCACTCCAGTTCCGGCATGAACCTGAAATTCATACCGTAAACACCGGCAAAAAACGTCAGGGGGATAAACAGGGTGGCCATTACCGTCAATACTTTCATGGTCTCATTCATTTTCAGGCTGACGGTCGACATATAGCATTCCAGAATTCCCGCCAGGAGGTCCCGATAGGTTTCGATGGTATCAATCACCTGGATGACATGGTCATATACATCCTGAAGATAGATCAGGACATATCCCTCAATCAGGCCGGATTCCCCTCTCAACAGGCTGTTGATCATTTCCCGCATGGGCCAGATGGATTTCCGCAAATACACGACCTGATGCCGGGCCGCATGGATGGCTGCCAGTGTTTTCTGTGTCGGGCGCTCCAGCGCTTCCTGCTGAAGTCCTTCAATCTCATCTCCGAGCTGCTCCAGGACCAGAAAGTAATGGTCGACGATCGTGTCCACGAGCGTGTATGCCAGATATCCCGCGCCGGATTTCCGGATCCGGCCTTTGCCTTTTTGAATCCGTTCGCGAACCGATTCGAACACATCCCCTTCTCTTTCCTGAAAAGAAATGAGAAAACCGCTTCCCAGAATGATGCACACATGCTCAAACTGCAATTGGCCGGAGTCCGGTTCCCAAAAAATCATTTTCAGCACGGCAAACAGATAGTCTTCGTAATCATCAATTTTGGCCCGGTGCTGGGTGTTGACGATGTCTTCCAGAAGCAGGGGATGAAGATGAAACCGTTTCCCGATTTTTTCAATCACCTCCATCTTGTGAATGCCGGACACATTGATCCAGGTGACCGATTCCCCGTTCTTGTCATGCAGAAGCTCATCAACCGATACTTCCGCCGCGTCGCTGGCCTGATGTTCATTGTAGGTAATAACAGAAATTTTTACGGGTTCGTCGGTCTTGTCGCCGACATAAATCAAAGACCCCGGAGAAACGCCGATCTTTTTTTTTCTGGATTTACGGGCCATTTACGCCCTCCCTGCTTGAAAAAATCATTATTTAAAAAAAACAGAAATCATTAGATACGCAAAAGTCTATTATGCGTAAATTATCCGTCCATTATCAATAAAAACTATTTCAAACGCCAACGGCGGACTTTTATTATGTCCCAGAAAAAATTCCCTGGAATTTCTCTTGACACGGTTTGGGGCATGATTATTTTATATACGAAAAAAGGCAACAACATGTTGATATTTAAATAGTTAATTGATTAATCCGTAAACCAGAAAGGAGGAATGTGTTATGTTAATCAGAAGAATTTTCAATAACCCGGCATTATACAGGAATCCGTTTAATGAGCTGGAGCAGATGAGACGCCGGATGGATATGCTGGCCGGCAATCTGTTCGGAGGTGTTCCCCAGCAGGCGGTTGCCTCCGGAGTGTATCCGGCGCTCAATGTGACTGAAAACAAAGACACGTATTATATTCGCGCCGAACTTCCGGGATTGAAACAGGAAGATCTGGATATTCAGGCCACAGGAAAAAGCATTTCCATTTCCGGCCAGAAAAAGATCGCGCCAGAGGATGACAATGCAAAATATCACCGCAGGGAGCGGGAAGCCGGAAAATTTTCCAGAATCATTGATGTGGCGGATAATATTGATACGGAAAAAGTGGAAGCCCGCCTTGCCGATGGTATTCTGACCATCACGATACCCAAGGCGGAAACCGCCAAACCCAGACAAATTACGATTCAATAAACCGGTTGAAAGGAGGGATTTCCATGACTGATTCAAAAGAACTTCAGGCCAGAGAAAAGCAGGAAGTCGCCGCTCCGGCCGAGCATACAAAACCAGGATTACTGTTTACCCCGGCAGTGGATATTTTTGAGACAGAGTCCCAGATCACGCTGCTTGCTGATATGCCGGGAGTGGCTTCCAAAAACCTGAACATTGATCTTCGGGACGACACGCTGACCCTGACCGGCGACATTGACCCGTTTGAAGGGCCGGATGAGAAGGACATTCTCATCGAATATGAAGTGGGAAAATATTTCAGGCAGTTCACGCTTTCCGAAGTGATCGATCAGGAAAAAATCGAGGCGAACCTCAGCGACGGGGTGCTGCGATTAACGCTGCCGAAAGTGGAAAAAGCAAAACCCAGAAAAATTGCCATCAACGCCGCGTAACCATACCAACCGCCGGAGGCCTTGGGGAAGGTCTCCGGCAATAAAATCCTTTTTTAATCAAACCGGTTTCGTCAAACATCAGGGTGCCGTTGAGACAGCCAGGACCGTCATTGGACGTTGTCGGGAGGTTGTCAGCGGTTAAGGATTAGCCATAGAGATCACTTGCCGCGAACTCAAGTCCAAGTTCCTTTAATTTTTCCTTTTTCGGCTTTCCGGTGTCCCAGTCCCAGTGGCTGACGGTGTAGAATTCCTTGAGCATCATGTCCATGTCCGGTTCAATCCCGGCGGTGCCGCCTTCGCTTAAGGCCTTGCGGGCAATGTCCGGAATATGGTCATCTTCGCGGGTGACCCCCAGTTTGTTGTTGATGGCGCGTTTCAGGTTCAATGACCGTTCCCCGAAAGTCAGAAGATCCATGGCCTTGAATTTATATCCCGTGATATCGGCCAGTATCGCAGCAATCATCGGGGCCGGCAGCGGTGAAAACTGGCAGAGAGTAAAACTGTTGTAAAGCTCGCAAAAACTTAAAATTTTCGCCGTCAGCGCCCCTTTCTGGGCGGGATTGTTTTTATCGGTGAAGGTGATGCCAAGGGCCAGTCCCACTTCGTTTCCCGGCGCATCCATGGAATAGAAAGCGCCTTTCAGATGGCATGCGCCCCTGGGTCCCACGGCATACGACAAGGCTGCGCCCTGATAGGCCCTCGGGTCGTGCATGGGAAATTCCAGGCCTTTTACATGGGCCGCCTCTTCCGGGTCCGCCCCAAGCTCTATCGCCATCTGCCGGACGCCTTTTGACAGGAGTTTCCCGATGCCTTCCTGCCGCACGATCATTTCAACCAGCCGTATAATCGTCTGGCCGTCACCCCACTTGATCGCCATGCCCGCCTTTTCTTCAGTGAGAATACCTTTTTCAAAAAGGTGCATGGCAAAGGCGATGGATACACCGGCGGATATGGTGTCAATGCCGTGGGCATTGCAGAGGTGGTTGGCCATGACGATGGAATCCATGTCGAAATTCATGCACAGCGGGCCGAACGCGCCCACGGTTTCATATTCCGGGCCATCCACCTGTTTGATGATGTTTTTTGAAAACTCCGGGGCAAAATCCTTGATGATCCGGCCGCATCCAATGGGGCACCCGGAACAGGCGTAGCTTCCCATGCGATAGCGGTTCCGGAATGCCGGCCCGTGAATTTTCGCCGCCGGAAAAACAGATTTGGTAAAATATTTTGCGGGCGCATCCCCCAGCCGCATGGACAGGTCCATATAAAAATTGGTGCCATACAGTTTATACGCCTGGGTGTAGGCGTTGCTTTGAATGGCGTCCCGCGCATCAGAGATGGTCTGCTTCAGTCTTTCCGGATTGGCAATGCGGGTTTTTTTGTTGCCGGACACTACCAGGGCCTTGAGGTTTTTAGACCCCATGAGCGCGCCCATGCCGCATCGTCCGGCCGCCCGGCCTTCATCATTCATAATATTCGAATAATTAATCAGGCCTTCGCCGCCGGCGCCGATACAGGCGATGGACGCCTTGTCATCTACTTCCGCCTTGATTTTTTCCTGGGTCTCGTAAATGTCGCCTTTTCCCCAAAGGTGTGAGGCTTTCCTGATTTCAGCAACCCCGTCTTTCACATAAACATACACCGGTTTTTTCGCCTTTCCGGTGATCAGAATTCCGTCAAAGCCTGTGCCTTTGAGGCGCATCGGAAACTTCCCGCCCGTGGTGGCTTCGCCCCAAAGCCCCGTTCCCGGTGATATCCCGCAGATAGCGGCCCGGCTGACCATGGGGACATTGGAGCCCGTAAACGGCCCCGTGGCAAAGATGATGGGGTTATCCGGCGACAGCGGATCCATGCCCGGTTTTACATAATCGTAAATGAGCCTGGCGGCCAGCGTAGAACCACCGACATAGGTTTTCAGATCATCGTCTTTGATGGTCAGTTCGCTTGTTTCTGCGGTGGTCAGATCAATTTTCAGGAATTTTCCAAAATAGCCTTTCATGAATCTACCTCCAAGTCTCGGATTGCATATCCAGCAGTTTACCTTCATAAGCGCACAGGAAAATGTCCTTGAGCTGCTCCCGGGTCAGGTCATACCATCCAAAATAAAATGCCGGGTCTGTGGGCGTCTGTTCCAGAATCATGTCCATATGTTTTTCAAGGGCCTCAAACGCCACACCGGCATCCATGAGGGATACGGGAAGATTTAAGGAAGCCATAAAATCCCGGATTTTAGCGATCAGGTTGGACAGGCTGTTTGGGTCCGAATCCACATCCCTGACGCCCAGCATATCGCAAAGACCTAAGAAACGGTCGGTGACTTTTGAATAGGCCTGTAGTTCATACGGGATGAACAGCAGCACCATGACGCCGTGGTGAATGTGAAACAGTCCGCCGATGGTGTGTCCCAGGGCGTGGGAAATGCCGGAACCCGCGTTTGCCAAGGGGATTCCCGCCATCATGGCCGCCTGCTGCATTTTCATCCGGGGCATGATATCCCCGCCGTCCGCATAGGCCCGGGGCAGCCATTCAAAAATCATCTGAATGGTTTTTTGGGCGATGGCCTGGTTGATTTCATCGGATTTTGGGGCCATAAACCCGTCGATGGCGTGGGCCAGCGCATCGGCGCCGGTGCCTGCGGTGAGTTCCGGCGGCATGCCGACAGTCAGGTTGGGGTCCAGCAGGGCGAAATCCGGAACAAATTCAGGGAGCGCACCTGCCACCGGCAACTTGACCCCGTCGGGAAAGGAAATAACCGCCACGCCCGAAACCTCAGACCCGGTTCCGCTGGTGGTGGGAATGGCGACCAGCTTGGCTTTATGCCGCAAATTCAAAGGAACCAGCGGGCTTAAGATTTCCAGTTTTACATCCGGGTGTTCATACAAAAGCCATGCCGCTTTTGCAGTATCCATGGCCGATCCGCCGCCCAGGGCAAAAATAAGGTCCGGCTTGAAACGTTTGATCTGTTCAGCGCAGTCTTTGACCGTGTCAATGGGCGCATCGGGCCGGGCTTTGGCCCAGGTGTCAAAGGAAATGCCGTGCCGTTTTTCATAGGGGCTCATCACTTTCGGCGCAAACCGGACCGCATATTCATCAGTGACGATAAACGCCCGTTTCGATTTGCATTCCCTTGCGATCAAATCCACGGCGTCCGGGAGAAGCTGGGGCTTGTCCAGAAAAAGGTTAAATCCGGAAAATACCCGTGGCACAAAAAACGGTTTCATAACATCCCGCAGAAATTCCGCCTGAATCATGGGGCCGCCCCATGTTCTCAGCAGATATTCATGTGTCCAGTAACTCATATCGCCTCCTGATAGTCATTATTTATTCCATGACAAAGCTGATCGCCGCGCCAAACCACGTAAATGAATGGATTTCCCCCTCAATGCCCACCAGATGGTTCTGAAGCGCATCCATAATGCCCTCCTCGCCTTTTTTCATGGCTTTAAAGGCAATGACCGGGTCTGCCCACACCATGGCTGCGTCATACTCGTCCAGCACCGCATCGGATGAAAACCGGCCGTCCTTGAATATGAACCGTTTCCCTTTTTTGCCGTCCTTGGTCTTGACCACGATCCGGCATTCATGCCCCATCATGAATTTTTTAAAATTTTCATTGGTTACCGAGGATGTCTTGAACTTTGATGCAAGAATGGCAAGCAGTAAGATAAATCGCATCATGTCTCCTTATAAATGCTTCTTGGTGATGTTGGCATGAAATATCCGGGAATAAACGGCATCCTCCGGTCAGAACCCGGGTCTGAAGGATGTGCATGAGGTCCGGATGTTTGAAGAGATATGAACAAATATTCGAATTCCCGGCGATTATGATGCAATCCGCTTCTTTATGTCAATACGGAACTATTCTTTTTGTTCGCCAAGTAATTGTTTCAAGCGGGGAAGGACCATAAATGTCAGCGACTCCTTCACCCATTTCAGATACTCCGGGCTTTGGGGCTCCATACCTAAGATTCCTGAATAATATGTGCTTGCGCCCAGATAATTAATGGCCAGTGTGTTAAAGCTTGCGGTCAGCATCTCGATACTGTTTGTTGGCGCGTTTAACGGGGCCGCGTTCATAAATGTCCGGGTCATTTTCGTGAAAAGCGACTGTATGCGCTGATATCCGGGAATGATTTCCGGTCCTTCCGCCTGGACCAGGTTGAGGGCGATGATCCGGAGGGGTTTTGGGTGTTTCAGGGCAAATTCTAGAAAACGGTCCAGATACAGGGAAAGACCGGCTTCCGGGGCCAGTCCTTCAAGTCCCTGGAACCATGAAATGTTTGCCTGATAATATCCGGCAGCAACGGTTTCCAGGACCTCCTCAAAAAGCGCCGCTTTGGTGGGGAAATAATAATTAATCAGCGGATGTTCAATTCTTGCGGTTTTTCCGATCATGCGAATGCTGGCAGCATAATACGGGTAATCGGAAAACACTTTGATGGCCGCCTCAAGAATGATTTCACGGGTATCCTTTTTGGGGCTTTTGCCGGTCCGATGGGTGAGCGGTTTCTTTTTCCCCGGAGCTGTTTTTTCTGATTTTATCATGGCGGATATTATGCGGGTTGTAAATAGGGCTGTCAATGGAATTTTAACGATCGTTAAAATATCCTTGACAGAAATGAACCATCCCTTTAAAATTTTTAACAAACTTAAAAAATGACTTCGGAAAACCATCACTTATTATCCGACAGGAGCCAGACCATGAATTTAGAAGAATTTAGAAAACTTGGTGAGACGCTTTACCATAAACTGCATCTCCCGACATGGCCGGTGGGCATTACCTATATCAAAACCCTGGAAGAGATACCGGAAAGCGCGGTTCGGCCATCGGCCATGGGCCAGAAATGGAGTCTGTGCCAGGCGGTCACCTATGCGCGCCGCCATGGCTGGCATAAGGACCGGGCTGCCGAGCAAAACCGGTTTAATTTTTTCAAAGGATTGTTTGCCGGCCCCGGCGGAGAGCAAATACTTAAAAAAATGCAGGAATATATGGGCTTTGTCTGTTCTCCGCTTCCCAAGGCCATTCTGGAACCGGATTCCATCCTGGTGTTCGGCGACGGCACCCACATCAACCATATGATTCAGGCCCTGTGCTATGATTACACCATACCGGTGATGTCGGCCTTTGAAGGGTTCGGGGAAACCTGCTTTAAAGGCGGGCTGGCGCCCTTTATCACCGGGCGTCCCCAGGTCGTCATTCCCGGTATGGGCGACCGGGCGTTTGCCGGTATTGGCTCGGAAGAACTCGCTGTCGGAATTCCGGCGGCCCAGCTGTCCGTTGTTGTCGAACACCTTTTCAAGTCGGGCGGCGACATGAACATCGGACAGCCGGTCAAAACCCTTCTGGCCATGGGGTTGAATGAATCCATAACACCGGGGTTTACGTTTCTGAAGAATAAAATAAGCGCCAAGTCACCAGTTTGAAAACCCTGTCTGTGGCTCGTAACGTTGTCAGCCGCTCAAACGGCTCGCTTTTTTGCACTGTGATGCATAGTATCATGAAATGCAGGTGCAAAAATTTGAATTTGTTCGAAAAGGAATGGATTTATGCCGGAAAATCATTGGTCAAGAAGGGACTTTTTGAAATTGACAGGCGCTGCCGCCTGCACGGCGGTTTTGCCTGCTTGCGCCCATAATATGAAAACTGCGGAGGCCGAGCTTGGCGAGATGCCGGTCGCTGAAGCCTGGTCGCCTCATGCGGCAAGCGCATGGATACCCAGAGGGGAGCATGCCAACGCATATAATGTTTTTAAAAAAACCATCGAGGCTTCCACGGATTTTTCCTGGCTGTCCAAGGGGGATTCTGTCCTTATCAAGCTCGCGCTGAATTCAGGAAATCCGTTTCCGGCCACAAGCGATCCATGGGCACTGGCTTTTCTGATAAGGCTTCTTCAAGAAAAGGGGGCCGGCCGGATTACGGCAGGGGATTCCAGTGGTGTGGAGAGTGTGCACTGGTCTAAAGAAAACCGGAAAGGGTCATCCCGGGAGTGCTGCAAACAGGCGGGGCTTTTTGATGTTATTGAGCAAAACAAGGTAGATGCCGTATTTTTTGAAGAAAAGGGCTATGATTCGTTCATGCCGATATATCCTGCCGGATCACATCACTGGAAAGAACCCCTATGGGTTACATCGGCCGTCAATGAGACAGACCATATCATTTATCTTGCCAGGGTTAGCTCTCACATACTGGGCGACATTACTTCCGGCATGAAAATCGGTGTGGGTTTTTTAAGGGAAGACAGCCGGAAAGCGTTTCACCAGGGAGGCGAATCGTTTTACGCCATGTACGAGGAGATTAACCAGATACCCGCGATTTCATCAAAACTGCGCCTGGCGGTGTCATCCGGAAGAAAGGTGCTTTCCACGTTCGGGCCGGATAACGGCCATGTCACCGAACCCGGCCAGGGATTCATTATCTCGTCCGAAAACCTGTTCGCCCATGAGGCGCTTGCCTATGCCTGGCTTTTATACAACCGGGAGTTTGAGACCGGTTTTTTTGATGTGGGTGTCACCGGCCGGTTAACCAAAATACGATCGTTCATCAACAAGGGGTTTGTCTGGCATACCTGGGAAGACGCCGGATTTCACCAAACTCCTAAAATCCCGTTGTTTATCGCCGGAAATATGTATGCGCATCCATCAATGATGAATTTTATGAAAAGAAAGGGCGGGCGTCCGGCCAATATTGAGTGGGAGCAGGTGAATGCGCCTGCGGGTTCCGAAATGATGACAGATTACATCAAAGGCAAAATCGCAACCATTGCCTGAACTTTAAAAGAATGACGGGGGGGGGGGGCATGGGCAACCGCAAGCGAATGAAGGACCGGTATCGCCGGTTTTCGTTTTTGTCGGATATCGAAGGGATGAAAAATGCCATTGGTGAGATGCGGGGAATGTTTTTCCCCAGACAGCCGCTCCTGAATCCGGATGCCCGGCCGGGCAGTTCGGACCCGGTTCCGGATGAAGCATGGTTCATCAATGCCCTCACCGATAAAATCGCCCGTCATCCGGAAAACGGCATGGAATATCCGTTTTATGGCGAACCGGTCTTTGACGCGCCCCTGGTGGGCTTTGTCCGGGGGGATGATCCGATTTTTGATAAATTCAAAGAGGTTATTGGGCCGCATCATTTCACCCCATGGGAAATCATGCGCTGGCAGGCGGAAAACAATGGCGTCAGACCGCCGGAGCCGCAGGAATTGAGCGTGGTGTCATTTGTCATGCCCCTTACCCGCAACACCAAACGAGACAATGCCGCAGCCGTTGACTGGCCTTCGGAAAGATGGGCCCAGACCCGTCTTTCGGGTGAGATTTTCAGCCAGACCTTGGTGCGTGAAATGGTCACCGACCTGATGAGCCGTGGAATTTTGGCCATTTCGCCGGACGTGACGCCGAAATTTAATAAAAAACGCTATCCGAAAGTCGGCTGGGCGTCTCCCTGGTCCCACCGGCATATCGCCTATGCCGCGGGCTTGGGCACCTTCGGCATGCAGGATTTTCTGATTACGGAAAAAGGCTGCGCCCATCGTCTCGGCAGTTTTGTGGTCAATCTGAAACTGGCCCCCAACCGCAAACGGCCGGAGGATATTCATGCATACTGCCTCCATCATCAGGGCATACCGTGTCTGAAGTGTGCCGCACGATGTCCCGTGAACGCCATCACCGCAGAGAGCGCACACGACAAGGAAGCCTGTTATCGGAAAGTTGCCAACTCTTTGAAATATTGCAATAAAAAGTATCATATCTTTATTTACGGCTGCGGTCTTTGCGCCACGGGCGTACCCTGTGAATCCGGCATTCCAAAACCTTTACGATGACAGAGGACTTTCATAAATGAGCAGCAGGAAAACGGGCAATCATTTTGTTGCGGCATTCTTCCAGTCAAAAGTCACTCGCTGGACCATTGCGGGTGGGTGTGTTCTGGCTGCTTGTCTGGTGTTTTTTGCCAAGCCCTTATCCACGGCTGTACTCAAGCGCGTCATCAATTATCGCCTATCCGGTATGGTGCATGAATTTGAAGACGGTCTGCATGCGGGACTCTGCGGCACCGGATCGCCGCTTGCCGACATCAAGCGGGCCGGGCCCTGCATTGCGGTGGTTGCGGGAAAACATCTTTATATTGTGGATTCCGGTGACGGCAGCACCAAAAACATCAATCTGATGGGCTTTCAGGCCGGGAACATCGATGCGGTTTTGCTGACCCATTTCCACTCGGACCATATTGCAGGCCTGGGAGAGCTCATGCTTCAGCGATGGGCCGGGGGTTCCAACAAACTTCCGCTGGATATCATTGGCCCGGAAGGCGTTGAAACCGTCGTGGACGGATTTAATAAGGCGTATTCCTTGGATACGGGCTACCGGATCGCCCACCATAGCCCGGAAGTGATGCCTGCCTCCGGGGCGGGCGGCCTCGCACGCCCCTACACTCTGGGACCAGAGGAAGATGCTTCTGCTGTTGTCGTTGATACGGATGGCGTTAAAATCACCGCCTTCAAGGTGGACCATCGCCCGATTGTCCCGGCGGTTGGGTATCGGTTTGACTATAAAGGCAGATCGCTGGTGATCAGCGGGGATACCGTCTATTCTCCCTCTTTGCGTAAACATGCAAATGGCGCGGACCTGCTTTTTCATGAAGCCTTAAGTCCCTGGATGGTCAAACTGATTCATGAACAGGCCCGTTTTTTTCCCTTCCCCTCCCTTCAGGAAGTGACGGAGGTGATTCCAAGTTATCACGCGTCACCCGAAGATGCGGCGAAAATCGCGGGTGAAGCAAACGTTGCTCACCTGGTGCTGTATCACATCATTCCCCCGTTGCCCTCTCCGCTCCTGAACAGTTTGTTCCTTGGCAATGCCAAAACCTATTATAAAGGGCCGGTCACCATGGGAGTCGACGGCATGCTGTTTGGTTTGCCTGCAAACAGTAAAGAAATTATCCTGAAAACAATCCTGTAATACGATAAGGTGGCATATGATGATTTCAGAGACTGGAAACACAGGGAAAATGGACGCGCAAGCGCTTAAACAATTCATCCACACCCAGGGAATTGATCTTGTGGGAATTGCCGATGCCCGAAACCTGATTCTGGCTTATCCGCCCCGCCCGGCCACGGATCTCCTGCCGTCCGCCAGAAGTGTCATCGTGATGGCGGTGGCCCATTCCCTGGGGTCGGTCTACGCACCGGACATCATGCTCTGGACCCGGAGCAAAATGCAGACCTCCCGGCTGCTGGATGAAACCGCGGAAAAAGTCGGCCGCATGCTGGAGCGTGAAGGATTTTTAACCCTTCCGGTTTCAGCCGACAAGCCCGTGGAAATCTTTAAAAATAATCCGGAAACCGGGAAAAAATTTCGCCAGACCCGAACCGTTGGTTTTTTATCATTCAAACATGCGGCCATGAGCTGCGGCATGGGAGTGATCGGCAAAAATAACCTGCTGCTGACGCCCGAATTCGGGCCCCATCAGCGGTTGTGTGCTATAGTCACCGAAGCTGTGCTTGCGCCGGATTCCAGACAGGAGTTTGATCTGTGTAACGGCTGCAACAAATGCGTGAAAGCCTGCCCATCCGGTGCTTTAACACCGGACGGATATGATGTGGACCCCTGTTTTGTTTACTGGTCAATGGGTTTCAAGCAGCTGCCGCCTGCCCGTTTCTGGCAATGGCCGGGATATATCCGGATGATTCGTCAGCACATGAAAAAGCGGGATTTTCTGGTGGAAAGCGGCCAGACATATATTACCGACGTGGATTTTTGCATTGAATGCATGCGCGCCTGCCCGGTGGGCGAACGCTGGAAAAAAATCCGGCCCGAAATCCTCCGGCCCCAGAAATCCGGCGGCACGGAATAAACGAAAGGACTGCCTTATCATGCTATGCCACATTCCCCACATCTTGAGCCGGGACAGCGACTGGGTCATTTTTCTGCATGGTCTGGGCGGGAATTCCAAAATATTTTACAAGCAGGTGGACGCGTATAAGAAGCATTTCAACCTGATGTTTGTGGATTTGTTCGGCCACGGCTGCACCCTGGAACAGTTGAACGCCTATACGTTCGAGAACCTGGCCGCCGGGGTTGCCGGCGTCATGGAAGGTGAAAACATTGAATCCGCCCATGTGATCGGCGTCTCTCTGGGAACCATTGTCATGGATGCCCTGAGCCTTCAGATCCCGTCACGGATCAAAAGCATGGTGCTCAGCGGCGCGGTTCAGGGATATGATTTCCGGGCGCGGTTTTTGCTGAAATCCGGGGCGATCGTTCAGCACATGATCCCCTATATGTGGCTTTATAAGATGTTCGCTTTTATCATGATGCCCAAAAGAAATCATGCCGATTCCCGCCGGATTTTCGCACGAGAAGCCCAGAAACTGGGGGGACAGGAGTTCCGGAAATGGTATAAACTGATGGAATCCCTGGAACCGTTTTATTCGTCATTTTCAGAGCAGAGCCCGAACAGTATTCCGAGGCTCTATATTTCCGGGGATGAAGACCATCTGTTTCTTCCATTTGTCGTGGCGAGCCATTCCAAAGATCCGGCGTCTTCCCTGTATATCGTGGAAAAATGCGGCCATGTCTGCAATATCGAAAAACCGGAGGAATTCAATAAGGTGACGCTGGATTATCTGACCGGCTATCCGGACGCGCCCCCTTTCTGCCGGATTCCGGAAAATTCAACCGGAAGTAAAATCGCCCGGAAGATTGGGGTTGCGGGTTGCGGGGAAAGACCCGGACACTGTATCACACCATCTTGATCAGATGGCAAAAGGGGTTCGGGACTCGGGATGAAGAGCCTTTTAACTTTGCCATGTTCATTTCATAAAACGCGACCAAAGGGTTCACCGGAACATAAAAGGCCGGGTTGACGTGCATCAAATGGAAAAGGGCCTGGGCCGTGTCGCAGAGGTTGTTGCATTCATCGCTCAGATAAACCTTCCTTCTGCCGAGCCGCTGAATCAGTCCTTCTGCTGTTTCACTAATAGCGCAGTGCCCCACAATCAACACCCGCCCCGTGATGGCGTCGATTTCCCTCTGATCAAAACCCTTTCCCATAACAATCGTGAATCCGCCTTTTCCGCCTCTGTCCAGATACATGGTTTGCATGGTGCACAGGGGATTGTTGACGCAGCCTTCCCGGCAGGCCATTTCCCTGCCTTTGATGATGGCAACATCTTCCGGAAAACGCGGGTAAAGATCCCAGGGATATGCCTTGTTTTCTGGCCGGTCGCCCAGCAGGTCAATGGTTGAAATGTCCGTGATATCGCCTTTGATGTCAATGTGTTCAAGCCTGTTCACGCCGTCGCTGAGGCCTCTTTTAATGGCGTATTCCAGATGGGGCACATCGGTAACTTCGAGTCCGAAAATTTTGGCCCCCGTCATATCCGCCGCCACGACGTTTTTGCTCGCGATCAGCACCCGGAAAGGTTTGACCTGCTCATCAGCCAGTGCTGTGGCAAAATAATGGCCGTGGATGGTGCCTTCCACGCCTTCGATCAGGGTGACATCCGGGCGGATATAACCCAGCACATCCACCAGTTTGTGGTGGAGGTTGTAATTATGGTCAAGGCCGCGGGACCGGTGCATGGGAAACCCCCACTGGTTTTTCACCCCCAGGGTCACGACCCCCATGGAATGGGTTTTCAGTTTGGGGACATTGATATACAGGTGCTGATCCCGTTCCCGGATGAGTTTCATCACGGTGGCGGGCATCTCGAAGGTGCCGAGATCATAGGGCGTTTCCCGGCCATCCCGCTCCGGAATGGTGTCTGAAAATTTCAGGGTTTCACTTGTTTCCTCGTCCAGAAAAACCGGAATGGCCCCGGTTTTCCGGCAGAGTTTCGTATAGCCGGTTCCGCGAAACACCAGCCGGGTATAGTTGGCCTGGGTCGCGTTTTCCATCAGAAAAATCTTTCCGGCCCCGGCCTGTTTGAAATAATTGATGACGGCCTCAAGCACTTCCGGCCGGGTAAAGCTGTAGGCCTTGGCGTCCACGGCATTGGGTTTGATGTAGACTTCGCGGCTGGATTTCAGCAACTGGGAGTCGCCGAGAGCATCGAAAATCTCCTTTACTTTCAAGCTGATATCTTTCCGCATTTCTTTTGATAGCGGCTGAAAGGAGGTGAAACTTGTTTTCTGATGGGCTGCTTCCAGTCTTTTTATAATCACCGTTGCTTTTTTCATGGTCGCCTCTTTTTTAAAATATGCCGGTTTTTAAAATTTCTGCTTCCATATCTTGAAAATAATTTCGTTTTTATTGTAATCTTAACGCCATACGCTGTGCAATGGTTTATTTCCGGTTGTCATTGCTTTATTCTTTAACGATCAATCTCGGCAACTCCCTGTCATTTTACTTTTCTTAATGGGTAAGAAAAGTAACAAAAGAAGCCCACCCTGCGCTGCGGTAACCCCTGACCTTTCGGTTTCCGTGGCGTGGGCAAAAACTCGCTGACAAAGGGGAATGCCGGGATTTTTTCCCAATAATAATGTTTGTTGGAATTGACGGGTTTGTCGCCCATGAGCCGCTCAAACAGTTTGCCCCCGTTCTCCACGGAAAACGAAAGGTCAGGGCCGCATCGCAATGGGTAAAAAAACCCGACGACTGTGTTTAATTCAGAAAGGAGAAATGAACGCTTGTTAATAATAAATATATTGTGTAAACAGGTATATACACTTCTAAGGATATTTGTTGCTGATTATAGGTTTTCTATGCAACCGGTTTAAGAGAAAGGGCTCTTTCCGGGTATTGGAGATATACAGAAACTTTTGAATCACTTGTTACATTTTCAAGGAGAGTTCATGGATAAATTGAAGCGATACGAGTTAATCAATCAACTTCTTATTTTGGAGAAGCTCTATCCTGAGGAAGCAGATTATTACGCAAGGAATAGAAAAGCGCTTGAAAATGGATATGAGCTTCACTACTCCTGGCTAACTGAGAATATCAGCGATGGTCTATCTGAAGAAGAGTGCAAGGAAGTCCTTGATATTCTTGATATGTACAGGTCTATTACTTTTTCTTGGCAAAGACTACATGAGGGCGAAGAGTTACCTGAAAGGCTAAAATTTCGAGGTTTTGATGGAAACAACGAAACAGAGCTAATGGGGTATGTTCAGTATTTTGTAATTGACCTAGAGAGGTTTGACGAGCTGACTTACGGGAAGGAGCACCCTTATTTTAACAGCCATTGCCCTATGCTCGAAAAGTACAGAAGAATGCTCTCCGTTTGGAAGCAATATGACTTCGACCTGACAGAGGATCAGATTGCCTCAGTTATGGAGGCGTAGATGGACGTCGCAATGGCAGTGTTAAGCTTTGTTGGTACACTTGCTTCCTTTTATGGTGCGTGGGTCGCATGGAAGCAGGCGGGAATATCAAAGTCGGCAGCCGAGTTGGCTGGTCGAATTAAAGAACAACTGATAAATCATCGGAGAACGTCAGAGCTTTCTGAGTTACAGGTTCACATAGAATCTACAAAGAGAACGTTTTTAAAATATGGCTCAGCCAAGCCATCAAGTCTTACTGGCATAAACCATAGCGCTGATGCCGAAGTGGCTTTGGAGTTCATTCATAAGCTCAAGTCACTAAGAGATTATTTTTCCGCTCCAGAAGGGAATGCAGCGGATGATGCGTTTGACGAGATAGGCGCAGAACTTGATAGATTCAAGTCAGCTAAAAACTCTAAAGACATATCGGATATTGGTGGGTCTATTTTGAACAAAGTGGTTATGTTCTCTCCAGTTCTCAAAAAAGAACTTACCGAGCAGAAAGAAACATCTGTTGCATGAATGTAACAATCGGCTGCACAGCGACCGGTTTTCCGCCGCTTCGCGGCTCCAAACCGGCGCGTGAGCCGGGCGTTATATGCTGAAGATCATTTGGAGGGTATCATGCCAAACCAAACGAATGATAAATCAATTGTTCTTAAAAAGATAAAAAACCTACCAATGACTTCAGGGGCAGCAGAATCGATATTAAATGTTTTTAAGGCAACTCTTGCCACTGCACCTTTCTGTGGCGGGATAGCATCTCTAATTAGTGACTACATACCATCGGCTAGGTTTCAAAGGCTTGAAGCATTTGCCCAACAAATAGCTAATGATCTATTGGAACTATCTGAAAAGGTAAATGAATCCTATATCCAAACCGATGATTTTGCATTTGTATTTGAAAAATCATTTCGTGGTGTTGCTGAAAACCCGCAGGCTGAAAAAATTAATGCATTCCGAGGGATTCTGATCAATTCGGCAATAAGAGATGATTATTCTGAAGAAGAAAAAGAGTATTTTATAGCTCTTGTAAATACATTTTCGGCCCTTCATATTAGAATTTTGCGTTTCATGGCATATCCAAAGCAATATTTGAATGACTCTGGTATTTCAGAAGACAGAATTACAGGTGGATTCTCAACCTTTTTCCCAGTGGCTATTCCGGGGGTAAGTTTATCGGTAATTGAATCAGCTTTTGGTGACCTTCATCAATATGGTCTAATTAATACCGACAAAACCATTTTTCATACAATGACATCAGGGCAGGGATTGCATCTTTTAGGTAACCGTGTATCGGAATTCGGCCATAGATTTATTCAGTTTTGTGTATCACCAGCAAGCTGAGAAAGCATATAACAAACGGTTAGAGCAGACCGAGGGTAGCGATGTCGTACATCCCGAGTCATTGGCCCGGTCTGCTCACTCTTAGCGTTAACCCCAACCCCTACCGCCCCAAAGGATTCCATATCGAATGAGCAAAATAACCAACATGCCGAAAAGAAATAACTTTATATTAAAAGCCATCAGGGGGACATTGGAGCATCGGGCCACATGGCTGTATTTTCTTTTAAAAGAAGCCGGGAAAAAAGGAGTGACGTGGGAGGATATCGGTTATCCTGCTGTCAGGGCCTGCGGAAATATGCATGGCAGGGAACTTATTGCTTCGGGCGGCACAAACAGTTTAAAAGGGTTGAAGAAAAAGCTGTTTACCCTGCCCGCGCAAATTGTTTTTGAAATGAAGATACTGGAATCCACCGGCCATAAGCTGTCCATTGATTTCGGTTATTGCCCGCTGGTCGCCGCCTGGCAGAAACTGGGCTGCAATGATGAAGAAATTCAAAGGCTTTGTGATATCGCCATGGAAGGGGACAGAGGGATCGCCGAAAGCTTTGGCGGGAAAATGGAACTGGGGGGAACGATCGCAGCCGGGCATCAAAAATGCCAAATACGATTTACAAAATAGGGGATTTTGAGGAGGAGGTTCTGATGGATCAACCTTTTGACTATGACTATATCATCATTGGGAGCGGGTTCGGGGGAGCTGTGGCAGCCCTCCGGCTTTCGGAAAAAGGATACCGGGTGCTGGTTCTGGAAAAGGGGAAATGGCTTCGGGAGGCGGATTTTCCCGAAACCAACTGGAATGTGAAAAAATGGCTGTGGATGCCTTTTTTCCGTTTTTTCGGCCTGTTCCGGCTCACACTGTTTCGACATGTGGCTGTGCTGTCCGGCGTGGGAGTGGGGGGTGGATCTCTGGTCTATGCCAACACCATGCCCATCCCGAAAAAGGAATTTTTTGTCTCGGGTTCCTGGGCCGGTCTGGCGGACTGGGAGGAAGAGCTCCGGGAATTCTACCCGCTGGCCTTAAAGATGCGGGGCGCCACGGTTTGCCCCCGTCTTGAAACAGGGGATCTGGCGTTAAGACAACTGGCGATGGAAATCGGCAAAGCGGACGGGTTTATGCCCACCACAGCCGGCGTGTATTTCGGCAAACCCGGAGAAACCGTCCCCGATCCCTATTTTGACGGCAAGGGGCCGGACCGGACCGGGTGTGTTTTCTGCGGCGGGTGCATGCTGGGGTGCCGGTTTAATTCCAAGAACACCCTGGATAAAAATTATCTTCACCTGGCCATGGGGCAGGGGGCGGAAATCCGGGCCGAATCCGAAGCCTGTGATGTCGCCCCTCTGGATGGGAAGGACGGAACCGGCGGTTACCGCGTGAAATGGAAATCCTCGACCCGGATTTTCAACCGGATATTCAAAAAGCAAGGGGAATTCACAAGCCGCGGGGTGGTGTTTGCCGGCGGTGTGCTGGGGACGGTCAAGCTCCTGCTTAAACTGAAATCCGCATCCCTGCCGCGCCTTTCCCAAAAGGTGGGGTGCGGGGTGCGGACCAATTCCGAAAGTCTGATCGGGGTCACCACCACTGACCGGGACACGGTTTTTTCCGATGGCGTTGCCATCAGCGCCATTTTAAACACCGATGCGCACAGCCACCTGGAGACCGTGCGGTACTCGGCCGGAAGCGGAATATGGCGGCTGCTCATGTCGCCCATGATCTCGGGGGGCAATATTGTTTCGCGCGTTTTTAAAGTTATTTTTGATCTTGTCCGTCATCCTGTATCCAATTTTAAGGCATTTACCGTTTCCGACTGGTCAAAAAAAACCCAGATACTGCTGTTCATGCGCTCCATTGACAGCACCCTCCGGCTGACCCGGGGATTTTTCGGATTGTCTTCCCGAATGGACAAAGGGGAGCCGCCCACGGCATTTATCCCCGAGTCCCGGGATCTGGCTGAAAAATACGCCGCCATCGTCAACGGCAAACCCATGGTCCTGCTGACGGAAACCTTTTTCGGCATTCCCACCACCGCCCATATCCTGGGCGGGGCCGTCATGGGGAAAAATGCCGCCGAAGGGGTGATCGACAGGGACAACCGGGTGTTCGGCTACGAGAATATGTATGTATGCGACGGGTCCATGATTTCAGCCAACATCGGAGTCAACCCGTCGCTCACCATCACGGCCATCTCCGAGCGGGCCATGGGCAAGATTCCGGTAAAACAGGGCGTTTAACCTAATATGAGCGAATACATCGAATATAACATGACAGACCGGACCATCGGGGTGGTAGAGAAAAAGTTTTTCACGTTTGCGGAAAAACCCGGCGGCATGGTGCTTGAAAGCGGCGCGACCCTCTCTCCTGTCACCCTCGCCTATGAGACTTACGGAAAGCTGGATGCTGACGGATCCAACGCTGTTTTGATCTGCCACGCGCTTTCCGGGGATTCTCATGTGGCCGGCGTCTACAGCGGGGAAGACGCCAAACCGGGATGGTGGGACTTCATGGTCGGTCCCGGAAAAGGTATCGACACCGACACCTATTTTGTGATCTGTTCCAATATTATCGGGAGCTGCCAGGGGTCCACGGGGCCCGGTTCACCCCGTCCCGAAACCGATGAGCCATACGCGCTGGATTTTCCCATGGTGACCATCGGCGATATGGTGAATGCGCAAAAAGCCCTGCTGGACCATCTGGGGGTTGAGCGCCTCCTTTCGGTAATCGGCGGGTCCATTGGCGGGATGCAGGCCCTGGAATGGGCGGTCCGGTATCCCGAAAAAGTGGCTTCCGCGATTGCGCTTGCCACCACAACCCGTCATTCCGCGCTGGCCATCGCTTTCAATGAAACCGCGCGGCAGGCCATCATGGCGGACCCGAACTGGAAAAAGGGCCGGTATTATGCCGGACCCAAGCCGGTGGTGGGGTTGTCTGTCGCCCGAATGATCGGTCATATCACCTATTTGTCCGACCAGTCCATGCGGCTGAAATTCGGCAGACGCCTTCAGGATAAGAATGATTTTTCATTCAATTTTGACGGGGATTTTCAGGTGGAAAGCTATCTCCGGTATCAGGGCGGAAAATTCGTTGAGCGGTTTGACGCCAATTCGTTTCTCTATATCACCAAGGCGTCGGATTATTTTGATTTAAAAAAACACCATGGCCAGGGGTCGCTGGTAAAGGCGTTCTCAGCCGCAAAAGCCCGGTTTCTGGTTATTTCCTTTACGTCCGACTGGCTGTATCCCACCTTTCAGTCACGGGAAATGGTAAAGGCCATGAAAAAAAACGGGCTGGATGTGAGTTTTTGTGAAATCAAAGCAGACTGCGGTCATGACGCGTTTCTCCTGCCGAACGAGAGACTGGTGCAGATGATTAAAGGATTTATTGGAAGGGCGCATGCTGAAATCAGAAAATAACAATCTCCGTTTTGATCTAATGGTAATCGCTTCCTGGATCCGCCCGAATTCCAGGGTGCTGGATCTGGGCTGCGGGGAAGGGGAACTGCTGATGTTTCTTCAAACCCAAAAGCAGGCCACCGGGTCCGGGATCGACCAGAAGGAATCAAATGTTTTCAAGTGCATTGAAAAAGGCCTTTCCGTCATCCAGGGCGATATCAACAGCGAAGTTGAGGATTATCCGGATTTTGCCTTTGATTACGTGATCCTGAGCCAGACGCTCCAGCAGGTCTATGCGCCCTCCGAGCTGCTCCGGTCGCTGCTCCGGATCGGCAAAAATGTCATCGTCAGTTTTCCCAATTTCAGCCACTGGCGGGTCCGCGTTCAGCTTCTTTTAACCGGCCAGGCGCCCGTAACCTCGCAGCTGCCATATGAATGGTACAATACGCCCAATATCCGGGTAATGACATTGAAGGATTTCAGAAATTACGCGAAAAAAATCGGGTTTGGCATCATCCGGCAGGCAGCCATTGCAACGGGGCGGGAAGCGGACCAGGGAAAAATCGTCCGGTTTTGCCCGGACCTGATGGCGTCCTATGGGATTTTTCTGATCGGGAATCGGAAATGATGATTCCCGTCCCCTGCAGAACCGGGACGGGAGGTGTCCATTGAACGGAAATCGGTTGAGGATAGAAAATCAGAAAATGGGGTGGACTTTTACCTTTCCACCCCAAGTTTGTTAAGAACAAAATATTTTACTTTCAGTGTTATTTCAAATGCCTGCCTTGCCTCTTCAATGGTTGGTTCATACCATTCATCCGGGTACCGGATTTCAACGGCATAATCCGTCAGAAGATCGGCTTCCGATAGCGTTTTTTTGAAAGAATCATCCACAGTTGCGCATAAATTCAATAAAGACATAATGTTATGGGTTTTGGTGAATTCAATCTGCTCTTTGACGAGAAACGCTTTCAGGTATTTTTCAGCAGCTTGCTGGCAATGAAAACATGCCGTATCCGTAATAATCATATCTGCCTGCAATCCTTGGGCCGCCGTCAGCAAATCCCTTTCCGCGATTTTAATCCATTGTTCAACAAGGTGATTGATCATTTTATCGTTTGGCATAAAGCACCCGTCCGTATTTATTGGCGGAATAAACCACGGTTCCGATAACATCCTTGAGCATGTCAAATTCCTGACGGGTTTTAACGATAACGTCAACCGGCAGGGAAGAGTCTTTTAAAAGGCGCCTGACGGCCCGGTTGCGCTCGATTTTCGGCAAACGGTCATCTTTGATCACCAGCAAATCAATATCGCTGTCTTTGGACGGGGAGCCGGAAGCGTATGAGCCAAACAGGATAATTTCCTGCGGGGAATATCCCGCAACAATGGTTTTTACCACCTGGTTGATTTGGTCCTGAGATATCATTTTAAATTGCCATTTTTCACCGTTTAGTTTATTCGAATACGTCCTACGATTCGTTTTGGGGCGGTATGCTCTTCATCGTCCCCAACAGGGACAGGTTGGGCTAAGGGGATATCTTTAAGTGACGATTTCCCGGCACATGAATGCTTAATACTAATCGCTTATTTGGATATTCCTTTTTAATGCGAGTTAGCAGTGACTCTCCTCTGCTTTCGGCGTCCATATAATTTTCAGTATCATGACGAAAAGGCCATGAGTTACCATTTGTAAAATCGTGCAAGATCAGCACGACATCGGGGTTCGCAGCTTCCACAATGGCAACAAGATTGGAATTCTCGGCATTAAGAGAAAGAAATTTTAAGCCATCTGTTGATTCAATTGTCCCACCAAACCTTGCAGATAGCGATGATGCAGGAATTTGATAGATTAATCCCTGACTAATCTCCCAACAATCTTCAGAACTGATTACAATTGAACGTTTGTCATCAATTTTTATGGCGGTCACTTTAGATTTTCCACATGGATAGATCAAGAATACCGCAAAGGCTATAATCGCTGCTAAAATGACACAGATGCAGCCAAATGCTGATGAGCTTTTGCTATCTATAGCTACTTTCATTTGCTTGAACCCAGCAAGTGGTTTAAAAACTACTGCATATACTCCAATAGCCGGAAAGATCTCTCAACGATCAGGCAGGTTGCCCGGTAAACATTATAATCGGTAACAGGTGATCTGATATTCGTATATAATTGTTTAAACAATATATTCACACTTAACAAGTGTTTTATCACCCTGTAACTTCTTTTTGCCTTCATATATCATGGCTTCTACAATCAGTTTTATGCCGGGTATGGAAACCCGGCATACCCCCAAGCATTGATGTGTATTGCAGGCCAGGTTTCTTATCCGGCGACTTGAGCTATTTCCTGTCAACTGACGCAAAGGTCCGTTTTATCCCTTTATGATACGATACTCCGGGATAACCGAAAATCACAAACACCCCCTCGCGGCTGGCATGTCTGATCCCTTGTTTTTTTCGAAATTCTTTTGCCTTTTTTCCGGACTGGATAAAGGGATGAACCCCGCCGAGCATGCATGTTCCCAGGCCGAGCGACTCACCGGCCATCATGGCGTAAGTGGCGGCCACAATAGGGTCTGCCGGGTCGGCATAGGGTGAGCCGTAAAAATACATGGCCAGGGGTGCATCATAATTCACAAGATTGACGCCTTTTCGCATGGATTCCGTGTATATTGAGATCAGGGGCTTGATAAAGCCCCTGAACAATTCGTCATTTGCTTTTCCCCAGAACGGCCGCATCAGAAAAAGAAACCAGCCGGAAACCAGCCATTTCATGGTTTCCAGATAAGCGCAAAAATCCCGGGCAAAGGCGCGGACCTTTTCCTTGCCGCCCAAAACCAGGACATGAACATCGGAGGGCGGCAACCCCATGGGCGATGTCCGGGCGGTTTCCAGGATCTTTTCAATAACATCCGGTTCAACCGGTTTGTCCTTGAATTCCCGGATGCTTCGCCGCCGCTGCATGAGGGCATGGAACTGACCGTAAGTGGCGGCTTTGGCTTTTTCCGGCAGCTCAAAAAGGTCATCGGGTGAGAGCGTCCGGCCGAGAATGGTGACGGCGCCCGTGGGACAGACCGCCATGCAGTGCCCGCAGCCGATACAGCCGAATAAGGAATGGTCCGTTACCCTGGCTTTATTGTTCTCAACACGAAGGCCAAAATCCTTACAGACGGACACGCATAAGCCGCAACCGCTGCATTTTTCCGCATCAATCCGGATTTCCGCTTTTGTTTTTGTCCGTGTGGTGGGAATCGCCATTGCTTTTCTCCAATGGTATGTTTTTTACATGAAAGACCGGATAAACCGGATTATGGTTTCTTTTCCCGTGTAAATTCCGAAATGCCCTTCGCAGAGAATGTCCGCATTCAAGTCCATCAGCTTTTTCAGCGAGTTGAGGTAATCCTTCCGGTTTGATTTCAGGTCTGGCGCCAGCGGCCCGTGAACATCCTGCCCGAAAAGCACTTTTTGACCGTCGGATTCCGTCAAAAAAACCACAGAACCCGGTGAATGTCCCGGCATGTGAAAGGCGGTGACGGTTTTTCCGCCCACCAGAATGTCCGTCTGCGGTTCTGACAGTTTTAGGTCAATGACAACCGGCGTTATTTTCGACCCGTACCAGGCTGCGGCGGTCACGGCATGATCGCCTGCTTCCAGATACCCCGCATCCAGTTCATGGGCCACGGTTTTGCAGTGAAGCTGATTCCGGATTGCCGCCGCACCGCCGGTATGGTCATAATGGCAGTGGGTGATCAGCAGATACGCAATGGTTTGGGCGTCAATCCCGCATTCGCCGATATTGCTGAACAGGCGTTTGATGCTGCGCCCGCACCCGGCATCCACCAGAGCGGACTCGCCATTAAAATGAATCAGGTAAATGGCGGCATCTTCAGGGCTCGTAAAATCCGCCCCGCCCACCTGGAAAATCCCGGAAGTGATGGATTGAAACATGTCTTTTCCTTTATCAATTCGCCAAAAAACGGTGACTTGTCAAACGGACGGAAATTCAGTACAGGAATGATATATCCAAAAACACATACACTCAATCCCAAATCGAAATCATCAAAAATTGAAAGCCATTCATTCTCATGAAAAAAAATCGTCATAGCAAAACCGCTGTCAGTGCCGCAGTTGTTCGCGCACTCCACACCGCGTTTGAATCGCCGGTGGTATTTGATGACCCCTATGCCGGAAGTCTTGCCGGACCTGTGTGGCAGAAGTTATCCGGCCTGCGCCTGTGCTACTGGATCGGAACACGAATGATATACAGCGGACTGGATCCCATCCGCCGCCAGATCGTTGCCCGGGCCCGGTATGCGGAAGACCGGCTGGAGGCGTCAGCCGCATCCGGCGTCAGCCAGTATGTGATCATTGGCGCCGGGTTTGATTCCTTTGCATTGCGCCGAAAGGACCTGTCCGACGGCAGGCTATCGGTCTTTGAACTGGATCATCCCGCCAGCCAGCAGGCAAAAAAAGCCCGCCTTCGGAAGCTGGGGCTTGCCTTGCCCGAAAAGCATGAATTTGTGGAGATTGATTTTGAGAAAGAAGGGGTTGGCGATGCCCTGGCGCATTCATCATACAGCCGGAAGCATCCCGCATTTTTTTCATGGCTGGGTACCGTGCATTACCTCACGCCCCAGGCGGTTATAAATACCTTGAATGCGATTGCCGCCTGTGCGTGTGCAGGTTCCGAGCTGGTGCTGGATTATTCCGGAGCCGGAGGACTTGCCGGGGCCGCTGATGAAAAAATGGAAAAAAAACTCAAGCGATATACCGCCCGGCGGGGGGAGCCGATGCTCTCGACGTTTGAACCGCAGCAATTCCGGCAGATTGTTTCGCAGGCGGGTTTTCATCTTTTGGAAAATGTTTCTCCGGAAGAGCAGTCGCGCCGGTACTTCACCCTTCCCGATGGCAAAACCCTGTCCATGCCGGGATCCTATTTTGCGCATTTGCGATTATCCTGAATGGATAATTCCTATTGGTTGACTTTTATTGCTGTTCTGACAAATAGGGTATATTGCAGAAATCGCAGGAATTGTTCGCCGGGTGGTCTGATGTGGGTCAAGATCCGGACGTTGATTTTTGCTGCATCCGGAAAAGGAAAAAATCGTATAATGCTTTGATATAATGATTATAAATGAATGAAACAGGCGATTTGCCGTTAAAGAACACATCCGAATCCATGGTGACCGTATTTACCGGAAACAGTTTACATAATGAAAAAAAAAACCAGAAAAAAATTAAAGAAATCAGTCCCCAAAAAATGGCCGTGGCGAATTTTTAAATTCACCCTGACGATATGCATTCTGGCGTCTGTTTGTATTGCGGTTTACATGTTTTATCTGTTCGTCGGCATCGAAGACCGTTTTGCTTCTCGGCGATGGAGCATCCCTTCCACTGTTTATTCGGACATCACGCTCCTGTATCCGGGGGAACGGATCAACAAGCCGCTTTTTTTGAGCAAGCTCAGCCGGCTCGACTATCGAAGCGTCGACCGCATTCCAAAGACAAAGGGAGAAATACAAATACGGGAAGACAGCGTCGCGATTTTTTTGAATGATCTGAAAACCTCGCAGCAGAACCGGGAAGGGTTTCCGGTGATCATCCGGTATGACAATGAAAGCATCCGGAGCATCACCCGGATGGATACGCAGGAAAACCTGCCGCTATTGGAACTGGAGCCGGAGAATATCATGCTCTTTTTCGGGTCCCAGCGGGAAAAACGCCAGCTCGTTTCCATTCATGATGTGCCCCAGCATCTGGTGCACGCGCTGCTGGCGGCGGAGGACAACCGGTTTTTTAAGCATCACGGAGTGGACCCCAAAGGGTTGCTGCGCGCGCTCCTGGTCAACCTTCGTCATGGGAGCGTGCGTCAGGGCGGCTCAACCCTGACCCAGCAGCTTGCCAAAAATTATTTTTTAACGCCGGAAAGAACGCTGGCCCGGAAATTCAAGGAACTCCTCATCGCGCTTTTGCTGGAAGCCCGGTTTCAGAAAGAGGAAATCCTGGAAATTTATCTCAATGAAATCTATTTCGGCCAGAAAGGGTCCGTCTCCATCAACGGCGTGGGTGAGGCGGCTTCCTTTTATTTCGGCAAACCGGTCAACGACCTCAAACCGGGGGAATCCGCGATCCTTGCGGGTTTGATTAAAGGCCCGAACCGCTATTCCCCGTATGTTGACAAAGAGCGGTGCCGCAACCGGAGAAACTGGGTGCTGGAAGCCATGTACGACAATAAATGGATTTCAGCCGGAGAACTTAAGAAATATAAATCGCAACCGGTGGAAACCTCCGGATACCGGGTGTCGGGCAAAAAAGCGCCGTATTTCGTGGATTATCTGTCCGAACAGCTCACCACGCTGTATTCGGCAAGCGACCTGGCGAGCTTAGGGCTTTCCATTTACACCACGTTGGACACCCAGGTCCAGATGGCTGCTGAAGAGGCCCTTGAAAACGGGCTGACACGGCTTGAAAAAACAAACCCCAAACTGCACCGTGACGATCCTTCCCGTAAACTCCAGGGTGCGGTGGTGGTCATGCAGCCGAAAACCGGCCATATTCTGGCCATGGTCGGCGGCCGGAGTTATGTTGAAAGTCAGTTCAACCGGGCCGCCAAAGCCAGGCGCCAGCCGGGAAGTTTGTTTAAGCCCTTTGCGGCGGTGGCGGCCCTGGATAAGTTTACGCTGGCCACCCGATTGTCAAACGCTCCCAAGACCTATGAATATGAGAATAAAAAATGGAGCCCGGACAATTTTGCGCCTTCCAGGGAGCTTGATGTGAGTCTCCGCACGGCGGTTCAACAGTCCTACAACCGGGCGACAGTGGATCTGGCCATGCGGACCGGACTGGATCATATCCTGGATGTCATTAAGCCGTTTGAATTTACAACTCCGATGAAGCCGTATCCTTCCCTGGCCCTTGGATCATTTGAAATGGTCCCTCTTGAAATGACCCGCGCCTACTGTGCGTTTGCAGCCGATGGTGTGTTGCCCTATCCCCTGTCCCTCAAAGAAATCATGGATGAAACGGGGGCTCTTCTGGAACAGCACCATATGAAGATTGAACGGGCGATTTCGCCGGAAAAGGCGTTTCTGGTTACGGATGTGCTCCGCAGCGTGGTCGATGGCGGCACGGCGAAATCGCTGCGCAGTAAAGGCATCTGGTTCCCGGTGGCCGGAAAAACCGGGACCACGAATGATTATCGGGATGCGTGGTTTGTGGGTTATACCCCGGATATTCTGGCGCTTGTCTGGGTGGGGTTTGATAATGGCGACCCGGTATACGCATCCGGCGGCAGCGCCGCGCTCCCGATTTGGGCGGACCTGGTCCGTTCCATCCCCCAGTATGTGTCGGAGAGCTGGTTCAATGCGCCGCCGGGAGTCGTCCAAAAAGAGATTTGTCTGGCCAGCGGTATGCTCGCCAGGCCCGAGCACGGATGCCCGGTGACAATAAAAGAATATTTTTTAACCGATAATGCGCCGCATGAAGTGTGTACCCTTCATGGCTCGATGGTGCCTTTTGAGAATTGGATCAGGAGGATAAGGGAATTTGTTGAGTAAGCTGAAACAACAGACAATTGTATTTTTATGGGTTGGCATTATATTATTTGCCTCCGGGTGCAGCATGAAAAGGCCCGCACCGGAAACTTTTCCTGAGAAAAGCCATCTGCCCCCGCCAAAACAGGAAAGCATTAAACCGGTTTCACCACCCTCCGGGCCGTCCCAGGCCGTCCAGCTGCCGAAACCAGCCGGGCCGTCCGACGACGCCCCCTCATCGCCCGTGGTGAAACCGAGTGCCCGCATGATGGCAAGCGCGAATCTGGTGGACCAGGGAAAAGATTATTTAGACAAAGGCAAGCCCGATCGCGCGCTTCGCGCTTTTGAGCGCGCCCTTTCGCTGTATTCGGGGGATGGGGAAATCTATTATTACATGGCCGAAGCCTGGATGATGAAAAAAAACAAACACCAGGCACTGGAGTTCAACCGGCTGGCCGGCATGTATCTTTCCGGGAACTATCTATGGAGTGATAAGGTGGCAGAGCAGCAGAAACGAATCAAACAGCTGCCATAATCATTACCCGTGACGACTATGAGGCTTATTAAAAAATTTGTTCTGATTTCAGGCATCTTTCTGAGTCTTATTGTGATGGTTCTCTCAGGCGCGGGCATGTATCTCTATTATCACCCGGAACAAATAAAACCGGTGATGGAAAGATCGCTCGCTTCGGCCACCGGGTCTTCCTGCACGATAGAACGCATTTCCTGGTCCATGCAGCCGCTGTCCCTGGAGGCCGGGGGTATTTTTTTAAACGGCCTGAAACCCCAGCAGGCATTCTCAATAGAACTCCCTTTTATCAGGGCGGATATGGCCATTGAGGGGCCCTGGGGCCGCAGAACCCTTGTTCTGGAAAATATCCAGATAAACGGTATTTCCATGAACTTCACGTCGCCCTATCTGCTGCCCGAAAATAAGGGGGCCTCTTTCCCGGCCCGGATGATTCAAGGCCTTGTCAGCCTCTTTTTTTTCAGAGACATCAGATTCCACTCAGGGGAAATTCTTGACGGGCAGATCTCGACAGTCCAGGGAGATCAAACTGTCCGGGCCTATAAAATTCATGCCAAAGCCGATGCAGACGAACCGCTTTTATTTTCATTTGCCCTGGAAGCCGGAAATGCTTCCCGGAATATGGATTTTACAGCGCCGGAAGTGACGCTTGTCAGCGGAAGCGCGTTTGACTTGAGTGATCCCAAATTGAGCGGCACGCTCCAGGCCAAAGGTATGAAATTCCGGAATGCCGGACTGGGCATCCCGCGCATGGCCGTTCAGTCCCAATTTACCTATAGCCATGCAACTCAACATCTCAATGTTGAAAATCTTGACATCCGTTGCAAAGGGATTGCTTTAACGCCTGATTCTGGCTCGTCCCTGTCGCCTGTAGACATCCATTTCACGGCAGATGGTGTTTCAATCCAGTATCCCGTTATCGAAATCACGAATGCGGCCCTGCAAGTTCCCCAGGTGAAGGTTCGCACGGGAAACCGGGAGATCCTGACCGGAAATATCGTTTTTCATATCCCGGCAGGACAGATCGATACGGAAAAAAGAGCTGCCTTAATACCTGCGGTCCGATGCGATGCGTTTGGTTTGAAAAACGTGCTGCTTGATATGGGCCTGGAAGAAGGCAGAATCAACCTGATGCTTCAAGGGAAAAATACCGCGCTCCTTCATGCTGCCGCCGTTTATCAGTTTCTTCCGTCTGATTGGGCTTTTTCGGCCAACGATGCCATCCAGATCGAAGTTTCAGGACCGGAGGCCGGGCCCTGGCAGGTAGGCGCAACATTGTCTTTTGAGGATCTGGCGTTTAAAAACAAGGACGAGAGCCTGATGGGAGAGGCTCTCATCCTTTCAACCAAAGCGGAAAGCGTCATCGATTTAAAAAATTCCACCATCACTTTTAGCGCTGATCTGGCGGCAAAAACCGGTGAAGCCCTGTATGACCGGTATTATCTGAATCTCGCGGAAAACCCCGTTACGGTGTCATGCAACGGCGCCTGGCGGTTTAAGGAACGATTTTTCCAGCTTTACAGGCTGAAAGGTGAGCTGACGGATATACTGCCCATTGAAATCCAGGGATTCCTTAAACAATGGACATCTATTGCTGGTGCGGGTGGTGCCCCGGGAAGTGACGCCGGGCGGGATGCTGATTTTATGGTGATTATTCCCAAGGTCCCTTTAACACCGATTTTTCAGCTCCTGTTGCAGGAACCCTATAAGACCGAAAAACCGTTCCTGGCAACGCTTGAAACCGGCGGAACTGTTTCTGCGGAAGTCCGGTTAAAGGAATCCGGAAAGGAGCGGCAAGTGGTGGGGCGAATCGGGTGGCGGGAAGGCAGCATTTATTTGCCGGACAAGGGGACCGCTCTAAAGGGCATTCATGTGGATCTGCCGGTATGGTATGAAACCGGAATGAGCAAAAACGCTGTTGAATGGCTCAAAGGCAAGCTGGCAATCCAGTCCGTGACCGTGCCCCCGCTGCCGGAACAGTCGTTGAATATTCTTATGGATGCCGGCCCCAACCGGATCTCAGTTGATTCGCCGACAGTGATCCGGATACCCGGCGGGGAGATGCGCCTGGGGGCCGTTCAGATGGAAAATCTTTTTTCTCCGGATATCTCCGTCCATACCCGTCTTGATTTTAAAGCGATCAACCTGCAATCCCTTCTGACCGGGATCGGGGCGCTCCCCCCTGAAGAAAAAATAGACGGCATGATCACCGGTGCACTGGATCCTGTCCGATATGAAAATCACACGGTTGCCAGTCAGGGAAAGCTGGCGGCGGATGTATTCGGCGGCACCATTATTTTGTCCGATTTAGGAGCTTCGGGAATTTTTACCTCCGTGCCGGTCTTTAAGCTCAATGCAAATTGGGATGATCTTCTGCTGGCCGAAATGACGACGGATACGACATTTGGTAAGATAGAAGGCGTTCTGAAAGGCCATCTCCGCGATGTGGAAATAGCATACGGCCAACCCCAGAAATTCGATCTTTTGCTGGAAACGGTTCAGAAAAAAGGAATTCCCCAGACCATCAGTATTAAGGCTGTCGACAACATTGCGCAAATTGGCGGCGGGCAGAGTCCGTTTATGGGACTCGCGGGTTCATTTGCTTCTGTTTTCGAAAAATTTCCCTATGAAAAAATCGGCATTCGGGCCTATCTTGAAAATGATATGTTCACGGTCAACGGCACCAGCAAAGAAGACGGCACGGAATACCTGGTCAAAAGGCGAAGCTTTTCAGGAATAAACATTGTTAATCAAAATCCGGATAACCGCATCAGCTTCAAGGACATGGTGAAAAGGATCCAGCGGATCACCCACAAAGGCGGGGCGGTTGTCAATTAATCAAAGGAGGAAGATATGAAAAAAAATCAAAAGCTTTTGTGGACGGCAGCGACGCTCGCAGCGCTGTCCGTGGTTGCCTGCGTAACCATCAACATCTATTTCCCCGCCGAAAAAGTGGAAACCGTTGCCGAGGATATTGTGAATGATGTCCGGGGAATCAAGCCGCCGCAAGAGGGAAGCCAGTCCAGTATCAGTCAATTCGGGAGTTGTGAAAGGCTATTTTGTAAAATACGGCTGAGCTTCTCTCCTGCTGTTGCGTGGGCCGGTGATGAGACCACCACTGTTTCCAATCCCACCATTCGATCGCTGAAGGAAAAAATGAAAGTCCGTTTTCAGGCGCTGTCGCCTTTTTACCAGAAAGGCGCGCTGAAGGAAGGGGATGACGGATACCTCACCGTAACCGATGCCGGCGGGCTCAACCTCAAAGAAAAAAGAGACCTCAAAAGCCTTGTGGATGCGGAAAACAGCGATCGCAAAACGCTTTATGCGGAAGTGGCCAAAGCCCTGAAGATAGAATCCAGCCAGACAGAGCGAATTGCAGAGATTTTTGCAAAAGAGTGGCAGAAACCGGTGCGGTAATATTCAATTTATCGTTTATAAAAAAAAGGCGGGGCTGGCTCAACTGAAACCATGCCCCGCCCGTAATGATTATTGACAGTTTATTTTGCCGATAGTTTAATTTCATCAATGTAAACGTCATCGCCATCGGAACTGGCGTCGCACATAAACCGGACCTTCATATTTGAGGGGAACGCGTACTGTGATTTGGAAAGGGTGACGGTTTTGGAGTAGAATTGGTTGTTGTTGAAATCGGTTCCTCTGGCATAAGAAGCGACCGTCTGCCAA
>QZKW01000016.1 GCA_003599885.1 Desulfobacteraceae bacterium
AGACGACGCGCCCAGAGCATCGTTTAATTCCCTTCGGATGTCGGAAGGGATGGTTTGAAGCAGCATGGCGCTGTGTCGCACCTGTTCCGGATCAATGGTGCCTACGGTCTCGGACACCTGGCCGGGAACGATCCGCATGGCCGGGGAAGTCCCCGAGAACGAGGAAAGCCATGCGTCCGCATCCATTGACCTGTTTTGTGAAGAGAGGTATTCCGGCGACAGTTTTTCCGTTGCGAATTCTTCCGTTGCGATGTCTCCGGGCGCTGAGATGGCCGCAAAGTCGCCGGAAAATCCCGGATCGATGCGGCGGATGCGGTCTTTCAGCGGGGGATGGGTGGCGAACAGGGTGGCAATGGCGCTGCCGAAGAACATGTGACTGGCTTCTCCTGCCAGCGGGGCCCGGACGATGGAGCCTTTCATAAAGCCGCCGATTTTTTTCAAGGCATTTGCGATCCCGGAAGGATTGCGGGTGAACTGGACCGCCGATGCGTCCGCCAGATATTCCCGCTGTCTTGAGACCGCGCTTTGAATGATCCTTGCAGCCAGAACGCCGGCATAGCCGATGATGATGAGCATGAGCCCCAGCATCAGGATCGGCCCGGAGCTTTTGCTGTTCCGGCTGGTGCGGGTGCCCTGGAGGACGATTCTTCCGGCAGTGGCAAGGACCATGATGCCGCTGACCATCCCGATGAGCCGGAGATTGAGATTCATGTCGCCGTTCAGGATATGGCTGAATTCATGCGCCACCACTCCCTGGAGTTCATCCCGGGAAAGCTGGTTCAAGCAGCCGCTGGTAACGGCCACCACCGCGTCACTGGGGCTGTGTCCGGCGGCGAATGCGTTGATTCCCTGTTCCTGGTCCAGCACATAGGCCGCAGGCACCGCCATTCCGGCGGAAAGGGCCATTTCCTCGACCACGTTGATCAGCCGTTTTTCTTTGATATCATGTGTTTCCGGCAGAATCCGGCGGCCGCCCAGACTTTCGGCCACGTAGCTGCCCCCCCGGCGCAGGGCGATGAGTTTGACGAAACTTCCGCCCATGATCAGCGTCAGGACCACAAGAGCGACGCCCGAAAACACCGAAGGATCGAACCATGCAGCCGGCCCGCCTCCTGCGGACAGGGTGATGTCCTGAGTATAAAACGCCACCATGACAGCAGCATAGACCGAAATCACAATGGCTGAAACCGCTAAAATCATTAACACAATCAGCTTGAAGGTGTTTCGTTTGGACTGTTCCTGGTGTTCAAAAAAATTCATGGATGCCTCTTTATAGGTATTCAGGTATTCAGAATTCAGGAGTCAGAATTCAGAATGGCCCGCATGTAAGCTTCCAGTAGTTTACTGGTTTCTTCAATCAATCGGATGGGTTCAGAAACATCACCATATTCAAGATCATTGGAAAGCATCAAGTAATACCTCGATTCCTCAAGGGAGCCTTGGGCAATATTGAGAAAACGGATTTTGTCCGCACGGCCACGCTTTCTGAATCCTTCAGCGATGTTCGCTGCAATGGATACGGCTGCCCGGCGAAATTGGGAAGACAGGCCATAGACTTCAGAGCGCGGGAAGAATTGCGTCAAACGATAAACAGCAAGCACGAATTGATGGGCTTTCTGCCACACCACCAAATCATCAAACCGCTTTGCCGGTTCCCGCATTCTGCCTCCTGAATTCTGACTTCTGAATACTTGCGTGGTTTCCAGTTTTTTAAAATGCCACTTTCGGCGCCTTTTTTTCTTCCGGTGACTCGGTGGATTCCAGAAGCTGGGCTTCACTGAAGTTGAACATTCCGGCGATAATGGTGTTCGGGAATTTTTCCCGGGCGATATTGTAGCCCATGACCGCGTCGTTGAATGCCTGGCGGGCGAAAGCGACCCGGTTTTCCGTAGAGGACAGCTCTTCCTGAAGCTGGGCCATGTTCTGATTGGCTTTTAGATCCGGATAGCTTTCGGACAAGGCGAACAGTTTGCCCAATGCGCCGGACAACAGGCCTTCGGCAGATGAGAGGCCTTGCATGGCCGCCGGATCACCCGGATTTCCGGAGGCTGTATTGCTGGCGGTGACTGCGGCGTTCCGGGCGCGGATAACGGCTTCAAGGGTTTCCCGTTCATGCGCCATATATTTTTTCACCACTTCCACCAGATTGGGGATCAGGTCATAGCGCCGCTTGAGCTGGACATCGATCTGGGCAAAGGCGTTTTTGTAGCGGTTTCTGAAGGTCACCAGACTGTTGTAAATGGCGATTATCCAGAACACGAAAACAGCGATAATTCCAAGGATAATTAAAAATGTCACGCGTCACCTCCTGTTTGGTATTTGATTGATTTTCAACTTCTACTTTTACTCTCATTCCTCACCCGTCGGCAAAACCCTGCCTCTTTGTTTCTTTTTGATGCCGTGCTGTTTTTTTTCATCGATCCGCCGTGCTTTCGCCTGCCGGGAAACCTTTGTTTTTTTCCGGGGGGGCTGGTCTGTTAAAACATCCTGTAATAGAATGACAAATCGTTCGATGGCCGTTTCTCTGTTGGTCAGTTGGCTCCGGCTGCTCTGGGCGACCACCCGGAGTACACCGTCTTTGCTGATGCGGGTGGACAGACCCGACAGAATCCGGACTTTCTGCTCAGAAGAAAGACTTGGCGACGCAATGACGTTGAACCACAGGGTGATGCGGGTATTGACTTTGTTGACATTCTGGCCGCCGGGTCCGGCGCTCCGGGACGCTGTGAACGTCAGTTCGTCTTCATCTATCAAAAGGGTGTCTGTGATCTGTATCATGGATCTTGCGGGGTTTTTCATTAAGGGTTTTTATGGAAAGGGATCATAACATCAATCGTCCTGAAATTAAACAGAAACTAATGGTGGACCGCCTTTTGGGATTTCGATATTGTAAACCTTTCAAATATTATTTATACACAAAGTTCAAAGCGCCTGTAGTTTCGGAGTCGCAACGCTCCATTTTCTTAAAAAAGGCAGAGCTGATGTACAATCAATTTTTCGGTTTTCAGGAACGCCCGTTTAAGCTGGTTCCCAACCCGGCCTATCTGTATTTGAGCAAAAGCCACGAAGAGGCCCTGGCCCATTTGCAGTATGCCGTGACGGACGGGGAGGGGTTTGTTGAAATCACCGGCGACGTGGGCACCGGCAAGACCCTGCTGTGCCGGACGTTTCTGGAAAATCTGGGGCCGAATGTCGAATCTGCCTATATTTTTAATCCCCGGATGGACGCCCTGGATCTGCTCAAGGCTATTAATGATGAATTCGGCATCCCGTCGGATCATGATTCCAAAAAAGCCCTGATCGATGTGTTGAATGTGTTTTTAATCCAGAAAAAAGCCGCCGGGCAGCGGGTGATTCTGCTCATTGATGAGGCACAGAACCTGAGCAAGGACGTTCTGGAACAAATCCGGCTCCTGTCCAACCTGGAAACCACCAAAGACAAACTCCTGCAGATTATCCTGGTGGGCCAGCCGGAGCTGGGGGAGATTCTGGATTCCTATGAACTGCGCCAGCTCGGCCAGCGCATTTCCTTGAGCTGCCGGCTTCAGGCCCTCAGCTTTGACGAAACCAGGCAATATATCGCCCACCGGATCGCGGTGGCCGCCCAAAAACCCGCAGACATTTTTTCAACCGCCGCCGTCCGCCGGATTTATAATTTTTCCAGAGGCGTTCCCCGACTCATCAATATTGCCTGTGACCGCGCACTCCTGACTGCTTATGGCCGCAACCGGCGCAGCGTGTCCGGCGGCATTGCCCGGATCGCTTTGATGGAACTGGCCACCCGTGGGGAAATCCGCCGGGAATTCATGAAATCCGACCGGAAAAGTCTTCTGCCGCTGGCGGCAGTGTGTGCGGTTTTGGCCATCGTTCTCCTCTATCAGTCCAATATCGGCGGCCTTATTGGATATAATGGTTCTGAAAACAGGGCAGGGGCGTCTCCCGCCGAGGTCCAGAAATCAGCGCCCCCGGTGGCGGAGAACCCGGTTGCGGACCCGCCTGAACCGTCACTGCCTGCGGTTCCTCAAGCGGAGACTTCCAGAATTTCCGTTACGGCTCCCGAACTGGAAGCGGCGCTTAATTTGCAGGAACGCCTGATTTCAGCCGGGGATTTTTCCCATCGGGTCGCTTTTGTCAATCTGCTCAAACAATGGCGCATCAACCCCGACGCGCAAACCGCCTTGAATGAGATTCCGGGAAAAATTAAAAATGACATGACGTTTTTTTCTCTGGCGGCCCGGCAAAACGGGTTGACCGCCACGGCAGTTGACCGGGATTTAAGCAGAATCGTGGCGCTGAATCTTCCGGCGATACTGAAATTCAGTCATCCCCTGGATCAGCGTCCCATATACGGCCTTGTGGTCAGGGCGTCCTCGGATAGCATGACTTTCATTTTTGATGAAAACGGGCCGCCGGCAGAGGCGTCATACCCTGAAATTATGGAGATCTGGAGCGGCAGCGGTTTTGTTTTCTGGAAAAATTTTTATAATTACAAGCCGGTCATTTCATTCGGCGCACCGGAAGAATCCATTATCGCCTTAAAACTCCAGTTGCAGAATGCCGGGTACAACCATATCAAAGTCAACGGCATATTCGACAAGGAAACCCAGATGACCATCAAAGATATTCAGGCCCGGTGGGGGATTCCGGTGGACGGGGTTGTCGGGGCCTTAACGCAAATCGTGCTGTATAATGAAACGCGCGCTCTGGAGATCCCTCATTTGTGGGAATCCAGGGAATCATCTGTTATGCCGGATTCCGGAGATACCCTGCCGGCGGGCCAATCGGATTAAAGGAAACAGGACGTGAGCGCTATTCTCAACGCACTGAAAAAACTTGAACAGGAGACAGCCGGGACTTCCGGCCACCCGTTGCAGCGGGAAGCAAAACGCCGCAGGAAGTGGCGCAAGCCAACCCTGGCCGGGCTGCTGGTCGTGGGCCTCATTCTTTGCGGGCTTGCCGGTTTCGGCGTGAAGACCTTGATGCGGAAACCGCCGGCATCTGTCGCACCTGACCCATCCGTCCCGTCTGACCTGTCCGGCAATGGCCGTCAGGCGGTCAAGATGGCGCCGCCCATGCCGGTTGCGGCCCCGTCCGCCCCCAAGCCCTTTCAAGTGAAGGCTTCGGGTAAGCGCCTGGCGTTCCAAGGCGAAGAAAAATCCTCTCCACCGGCCAGGGAAATCATTGCAATCCCTCTGGGACCGGAAAAAATGCCTGAAGAAACCAGCGAAGAGGCGGTTTTTGCCTATGGTACGCAGCAGTGGCCGGAGACAGCGGAGGACTTGTCTGAAGAAACCTTCGAAGAAACGATGGAAACACCTTATCCCATGACGGATGAAACCATTCCGGAGGCGGATACGCCATTGCCGGACAGACGCATCCCGGACAGGGTTCCGGATGCAGCCCCAAAGAGTGTTCCGGGTATTTTCAATGACCCGGCCGTGGTGCTTCAGGCCATTTCCTGGTCTTCGGATGCGGCCCGCCGGATGGCGGTGATTAACGGCAAAATATGCAGGGAAGGGGAACAGGTCGGCGGGTATACGATTCTGAAGATCAACCCGGAGGACGTTACGGTAAGCAGGGGGGCGGTGTCCGGGCGGCTGGTGTTTAAAATCCGCTGACGGTTGCCGTTCCGGACTATAAGTATTCTTTTATCACCCGGCACGCCTGAATGGAGCCGCCTTTTCGTTCTTCAATATACCGGACGGCTGCAGCCTGATGAGATGGGGCCGGTTTCGGCCGGGTTAACTGGCGCACCAGTTCGGCAGCCACCGCAGGTCCGTCAGGGACTTTCATCGCCAGCCCCTGTTCAAAAATATCATTCCCCACCCAGGCAAAATTGTCCCAGAAAGGACCGATCACCGGAACAATTCCGTGGATCATGGGTTCCAGGAAATTCTGGCCCCCCAGCGGCGCAAGACTGCCCCCGACAAATACGGCGGATGCCAGCGCATAGGCGTGATTCAATTCTCCGAACATATCCCATAAAATAACGGTCCCCGGTTTCGCCGGGGCATTGTCTAAAGAGGACCGGAGCTGCCAGGGGATATCCAGCCTTGTCAGCCGTTGTTCCCACGCGGCCATGCGGTGCATGTGGCGCGGAAAAAGGCCGATGACGGTGCCGGGTACGCGTGATCGCACTGCCTCAATGATTTGCCCGATATCTTCTTCTTCCGGTTCCCGCACAGAACCCAGAACAAGGAAAGGGACGGTGTCCGGCAGCCATTTTTGAAGCGGATTGCCGGAAGTCGCCGTTTCTGTTTGCAGGCGGTCGAACTTGATGTTGGACATGGTCCGGACTATCTCCTGCCCGAAGAGCGCGGCAAAGCGGCTTGCGTCATCACCCGAGATAGCCAGAATCCGGTCCGGGCTCAAGGTTTTCCAGAGGGAGGGCCAGATCAGATAGCGCTTGAGACTTTTGGGGGTCAACCGGCCGTTGATGATGACGGTTTTCCGGTTGTTTTTCTTTAATGCCGTAAGCAGCCCCGGCCAGATTTCCGTTTCCAGAAGAACCATCAGCCTGGGATGAACGCGGCGAACGGCCTGTTCCATGATGGAGGGCCGGTCAAAGGGAAAATAGGCGCAGGCCGCAATTATTTGGGGGTTGGTTTTGGAGGCACTATCGATGGCGCGTTGGAGAATATCCAGTCCCTGGCGGGTGGTGGTGGTGACCAGAACACGGATAGGCCGGTCGGGTTGGAGGGTCTCCATAAGCGACCACGCGAGAAACGACTCCCCGGCGGAAGCCGCCTGTATCCAAAGGTCCGCGGGCGGCAGACGGTTTCCGGTGCACCGGTCGGCAAACCCTTCCTGCATCCGGGAATTCAGCCGCAGAAGCGGCATGCACCATCGCCAGAGGGATTCATAAACGCTCAGGGCCGCTGCAATTTTTTTGGGTATACGCATGCTGTCGAAATTCTTATTATTCAGAATGTTATTTATTGGCATCCAGATACCACTTATCAATTTTACCATGCAATAAAAATATCGTAACTATTCAGGTATTCAGCATTCAGGAGTCAGAACCCAGAATTAAAACGGATTGAATCATTCCTGTTCCGGCTCCTGATTTCTGACGCCTCGCATTACCAAATAATCCCCCGATTCCTCAAAAAGACTTTGCGCATGTGGGCTTTAAGGTATAAAAATAATATGGATAATCCATTTGGGTGTTTCATGGTTTTCTCTGAAAACGGGAGTCTGAAATGAATCCTGCGGAATGGGACTGGCAAACCGGGAAAAAGACCGTTGCGGATGCCGGAAAGTGGCGCAATATATTTGCACATGTTGACGCGCTTTATGTCAGTCCGGATGGAGAAACGCTGGCGGCTGTTGTCCAGACCGAGGATCTGTTGTTTTCCGTATGCGAAAATGGCCGGATCTGGGAATCCCGGTTTGATAAAATCAGTTGTCTGCGATTCAGCCCCGATAACCGGGCCGTTGCCCTGGTTTCGAAAGAAGGCCTGTGGACGGTTGCTGCCTCCGGAAACCTTTGGGCGAATACCTATGAGTTTGTCTGGAACCTCCACTTTAGCGCAGCCGGAAAATCTGTTATTGTGGCAGCCGTCTATCAGGGACGATATCTTGCCGTATCCGACGGTGTGCCCTGGTCCGACGGTTTTTTTTCGCTCAGTCATCTGACTGTCAGCCCGGATGGCCGGAGTGTCGCGGCGGTGGTGCAGACGGTTCCGCTGGCTGCCGGGGACTTGGCAGCGTTTCAGAAAGGGTGTTATACGGCGGCAGTAAATGGCCGGCCGTGGGACATGAATTTCCTTAATGTCTGGGAAATGCGGTTCAGCCCGGACGGCAGGCGTCTGGCCGCCCAGGTGCGCAGCACCTTATATGACTATACCATTGCCGTGGACGGGCAGCCCTGGGCTGTCCATTTTGCATCGGTCTGGCGGCCCCGGTTTCATCCAGCAGATGGCTCCGTCACGGCCCCGGTTCGCGTCGCAGGCCTATGGACCCTGGCCCGGGATGGTGAAATTTTTTGGGACAAACGGTTTGTCCAGTTATGGCACCATCAATACACCCCTGACGGCCGTCATATTGCCGCGATTGTCGCCCCGAAATTCGGGGTCTGGACGGTGGCAGTGGACGGGCGGCCATGGGCGTTAACATTCAATGAGCTGGTAACGGATCTGGCCATCAGCCCGGACGGGAACCGTGTCGCCTGCGTGGGCAAGACAGATGGACGCTGGCATGTGGCGGTGGATGGTAAGCCATGGGATGGCGATTATGATATGGTCTGGCCCCCGGTATTCAGTCCGGACAGCCGTCATGTGGCGGCAAAGGTGGAAAAAAATGGACGATTCACGATTGTTGTGGATGGTCGACCATTAAAATTTGAGTTCCAAAAAGCGTGGGAACCGGTATTTTCCCCGGACAGCGACAAAATTCTGGTTAAAGGCATGGATGACGTAAACGGCATATACACCCGCCGCGTGGTGGCTTTGCCGGAACTTTCGGTTTAAGGGAGTCTGATGATTCACGACATCTACAGTCTTCTCCGGGGCCCCATGGTATGGCTTGCGTTTTGTATTTTTGCCGGGGGCATGGTGTTTCGCATCACCGCCATGGTCGGGCTTGCCCGGCAAAAAGACCGGGTGGTGTTTGATTATATGAACACCCGGTATGCCCTTCGTTCGATCCTTCACTGGATGGTTCCTTTTGCCGGGGTGAACATGCGCAAACATCCGGTGATGACCCTGGTTGCGTTTGTGTTTCACCTGTCGGTGCTGGCAACGCCGCTTTTTTTATGCGCCCATATTCTGCTGGTCAAAGCCTCCTGGAACCTCTCCTGGTGGTTTTTGCCGGACGGCGTGGCGGATGTCATGACCGCTTGCGTGGTGGCCGCTTGCGGGTTTTTCCTGTGCCGCCGGATGCTCCTCCCGGATGTCCGGTATCTGACAACGGCTTCTGATTTGTTCCTTCTGGCGCTGGTGGCCTCACCTTTTATCTCCGGTTTCTGGGCCTGTCATCAGTGGCCGGGTTATCCCGTTGTCATGATGGCGCACATGCTTTCCGGCGAAATTCTGCTGGCGGCGATTCCCTTTACCCGCTTAATCCACATGTTTTTCTTCCCGTTCACCCGCGGTTATATGGGATCTGAATTCGGCGGGGTGCGGCATGCAAAAGACTGGTAAAGTCAATTTTACCGGGTGTTATAACGAATAAGGATCTGACGGTAATGACGAAACCGCCTGCGAAAGCCCGTCCTCACTTTGCGGATGAGGGAATCGAAAAAGGGGTTCAGAAACTGACCGGGGAATCCATCACTCCGGTGATCCGGGATATTCTAAAAACCGAGGGCGGGGCGCGCCTCAAGGTCTATATGGAAACCTGCGCCCATTGCGGGCTTTGCAGCGAGGCTTGCCATCATTATCTGTCCAATGACCGTGATCCAAAATATTCCCCTGCGGGAAAAGTCAGGCAGACCATCGGGGAAATCCTCCGGAAAAAGGGGGCCGTTTCTCCAGGGTTTATCAAAACCGCCTGTGAAATCGCGTTTACCGAATGCAACCTGTGCCGGCGATGCGTCATGTATTGTCCGTTTGGCATTGATGTGGCTTACCTGATGCTGTTCGTGCGACGGATTTGCCACCGCCTCGGCGTCGTGCCCCAGTACATCCAGGACACGGCCCACAGCCATGCGGCCACCCTGAACCAGATGTGGGTCAAGGAAGATGAATGGATCGATACCCTTCACTGGCAGGAGGACGAAGCCCGTGAGGAGATTCCGGGTTTACGCATTCCTCTTGAAAAAGAGGGGGCGGAGATTTTTTATTCCGTGATCGGGCCGGAGCCGAAATTCCGCGCCCAGCTGATCTATCAGGCGGCGGTGATCATGCATGTTGCGGGAATGAACTGGACCATGCCCGCAACGCCCGGCTGGGACAACAGCGACATGTGCATGTACACCGGTGATTTTGAAATGACCGCCCGACTGAAAAAAGCCCATTTTGAAACCGCCATGCGGCTTAAAACCAAGCGCATCGTGATGGGGGAATGCGGCCACGCATTCCGTTCCGTCCATGATGTGGGCAACCGGTTCCTGGGATGGAAAACAGAACCGCTGCCGGTGGTTCACGCCATTCAGTTTTATTATGAATTGTTCAGGGATAAAAAGCTGACGGTTAAGCAAAAATTCGATCAGCCGGTCACGCTCCATGATCCGTGCAATGTGGTGCGCGGCGCGGGCCTTCATGAACTGGCCCGGTATATCATTCATGAAACCTGCGACCGGTTTATTGAAATGCATCCCAACCGCGAGCACAATTATTGCTGCAATGCCGGTGGCGGCGTCATCAACTGCGGCCCGCCCTTCACCAAAAAGCGGGTGACCAGCAACAGCGTCAAGGCCGAGCAACTGAAGGCCGTGAAGGCCAAAGGCGCGAACATTATTATCGCGCCCTGCCATAACTGCCATGGCGGGCTTGAAGATATCATCAAACATTATGATCTGGGCATGGAGATCAAGTTCCTGGGGGATATTATCTATGAATGCATCAAAAAAACTTAAAAGGACGCCCCGCCATGCCTGAAAAAATCCGTTTCATGGGCAGCCTTATTCTGTTGATGCTTTTGGCGGTTCTCCTTTGTCCGGCCCATGCCCAGGAGGACATTGTCCGAGTGGCAGACAGAGTTTTTGAAGCTCCCATGCGGCCACCGGTCGCCTTTCACCATGACGCGCACAATGAAAAAGCCGGGCTTGATGATTGCAGCATCTGCCACCACACCTATGAAAACGGCAAAAAACAGGAAGGGAGCGATTCCGTGGGCATGGAATGTTCGGAATGCCATTTTTCAAAAGACCGGAACAATGCCGTAGATTTGATCAACGCCTATCACCTGCAATGCAACGGATGCCATGCCAGCCGGAAAGCCGGGCCTGTCATGTGCGGGGAGTGTCACCGGCGGCGATGAACCCCTGCCTTTAGGATTTCTGTATCATGCAACTCTTTTTGTCAGTTGCCGGGGTCTTTGCCCATTGCGATGCGGCCCTGACCGTTTGGCTTCCGTGGAAGAAGGGGGCAAACTGTCTGAGCGGATAGGCGTCGACCCACCTGAACCGTTCAATGAATGCCGTCGAGATAATCTAACCCGGCATACCGATTTGACAGCGAGTTTTTGCCCACGCCACGGAGGCCAAACGGGCAGGGAGTTTTTCGCAGCGCAGGGTGGGCTTCTTTTGTTACTTTTCTTACCCATTAAGAAAAGTAAGAAGAAGAGAAGATGGCCGATGGGTATCTTCAGATTTTTACAGGTAAATAACTGTTTTTTTGAATAGATTGAAAAAAAAGTCGTTTTTCTTTTGGAAAAATGCTACAAGTCGCTCATCCATTTGCAACCCATCTTCTGGAAAGCGGATACGATATTTAATTGTGTGAGAACTTTTTGAGAACAGTGATGTGAGAACGATAATGATTTATGCTTATGTTCTCAAGCAGGGAGGCAGGGGGTTGAAGAGTCCCGCGGACGATTTGTGGTTCAGAAGCAAGGTGTGTTATCGAGAAACCATATAAACCCCCGTCTCAGTCGGAATATGTGATTATATGTATTAATTTAAGTATATTATATTATTTAAGGCATAGAGGTTTATACTTCTATTGATAGTGTTTGGGATATTATCGAGAAACCATATAAACATAAGTTAAGTTAAATAATGAACAAGAAACAGAAAATATCAATCTTTGTTGCAATTGTAATTTCATTATTTTCTATAATGATTAACCCAACAATTTTCTGGAAGAACCCACGAGATATTGAACATAATAAAATAGTTCGGCAGAGAGCAGATAGTTTGTTTATTGTTTATATTCCATTTGCTTCTTTTATATTTGCTGGGTCATGCGTTTATTTTTTTCGGAATAAACGCCAGGGCGATAAAAAGGATAAGAAATCGAAAAACTTAACAATCGGCTGAAGTCTGACCCCAAAAGCCGAGCTCCTTTATCATTAATTCAAGCGTTGTGGGCGGCTTTTGGGGCAGCTTAGCCTGGCCGTTATGTAGTAAAGAATTTCTGAGGATACTTCCTCATTAACGGCTGAGAGTATGGAAGAAAAACGCGTCTTCAACTCAAAACCTTTGTGTGTCCAAACTTCCGATGAATTGAGTTTTAAGTCTTCCAGCTCATTATCAGTAACCACTTGTCATCTTTACTTTTCTTGATGGTCAAGAAAAGTAACAAAAGAACCCAGCCCGTGCGCTGCGGAAAACCCCCTGGCCCTCCGGTTTCAGTGGCGTGGGCAAAAACTCGCTGGCAAGGTGGAAAGCCGGAAGGCTTGATATTTCAATACCGCTGTCGAAATCGGCAGGTTCATTGGCATTTATCCGCTCAAACAGTTTGCCCCCGTAATCCACGAAAACCGAAGGGCTCAGGGCCGCATCGCAATGGGCGAAAACCCCCACCGCAAGGCTTCCCCCTATCCCGATTCGATGAAATTGATTTGATTTACCTTAAATGGTGTATTACTCTTACCAGTATTACATATTCCTGGAGGGTAAAAAATGAGAGTGACAACCAAGGGACAAGTTACGATACCAATTAACATACGAGAAAAACTAGGAATAACACCCGATACAGAGGTCGATTTTTTACAAGAAGGGGATCGGGTTTTTTTGGTAAAGCGGAAAGGAACAGCCCCTGCCATCCGCAGGTTTAAAACGCTCCGGGGTGTTGCAACTGTCAAAATGACCACAGACGAAATAATGGCTCTCACGAGAGACGATAAATGAAAGGGATTCTCGTCGATTCCAATATCATCCTGGATATTTTTCTTGATGATCCTGATTGGGCTGAATGGTCTGAGGCTAGGCTATCTGAATATTCCATTCATACGCCCCTTTACATTAACCCGATCATTTATACTGAAATTTCCATTGGGTTCAAAAAAATTGAAGAATTGGAAACAGCTCTATTAAACGGCGGATTTCAGATGTTGGAAATCCCGAAAGAGGCGCTTTTCCTTGCTGGCAAAGCCTTCTTAAAATATAGAAGGAGCAAAGGTGCCAAGGCGTCCCCTTTACCAGACTTTTTTATCGGTGCGCATGCTGCTGTATTGGATCTTGAATTAATTACCCGAGATACTAAAAGGTATCAGACGTATTTCCCAACGGTCAAAATGATTTTTCCGGAATAAACGCGTGTCATAGAACATTTGCTTTCACAGCGACGGCAAAAAGCCGCATCGCAAAGGGCAAAAAAACCCTACCGAAAGCAAGAAACAGTCAATTCCCGATCAACGCCTTCAGCGTATCCATGAGCAGTTTTGCCTGTCCGGCATCCGGCTTGGGCGGAAGCTGGGCCATGATGCCCAGTCCCTCCGATGTCTCGTGGAATTCTTCCGGCGACAGCCCGCTGACCACCGCCTGATTCACCATGGCGTTTTTCATGAGCATGTTTCTGGCAATTCTCAAACCCGGCTGATCTCCCACGGTTTCATCAATGATCGCCAGATGAACGGTTTTGCCGGAGACAGCAGCCAGGGCCGCATCCGATGAATCCGCCCAAGTGATGGACATGGGCTCAATTTTTTCAAGTCCGCCCGCCAGTTCCGAAAAACTATCGGGGCGGGACGTTACCATCAGCACTTGTTTCATATGCATTACTTTCTTTTTTTTATGGATTAGGCCCTGTTTTTTGGCGGCCCCAGATTTTCTGGTAATAATCATCAATGGCCTCTCCCAGGGTATTGATGGCCAGCGCGGCGCAGTGCATGTGGTCTTCGGGTAAACCATCCAGCTCCGCCGCCACATCTTCCGGCGTCAGCCAGAGCAATTCCTCCAGGGTCCGCCCACAGGCCAGATGGCACATGGCGTTTCCGCAGGCCACCGTATACGTGCAGCCTCGTGGCGCATGACGGATGTCCGTAATCCGTTGCCCGTCAACGGACAGCGACACCTCAATCGCGTCCCCGCAGACCCCGACGCCGGTGGCCCTGCCGTCGGCATCCGGAAGGGTTCCCAGATACCGGGGACAATTGGCATGGTTGGTAAACCGATGGCTGAGGACATGGGGTTCATGATCTCCATGTCCGTGTTGCCTGGTTGCATGTAGGTTTTTATCCATTTTTTGCCGGCCGCGTATTAATGACCGCCGCCTCCGCCGCAGGTATGTTCCTGTGAAAACTGGGGCAGTTCCCCGTTGATGAGTGCGTTGACCGCATCTCCCACTGTCATGAAATTTCCGCCGAAATACACGTCAATGCCAACCTGGTTAAAGCCCAGCAGCGGCCGGAAACCCATGCCGCCGGCAATCAGTTTTTTAGCGCCTTTTTCTGCCAGATACTGAACCGGGGCCATGCATCCGCCCTGTTGATGAGGCATGTTGGGAATCACCGTGACGGACCGGATGTCTTTGTCCTGAACAGAAACCATTGTATACATGTCGCAATGGCCGAAATGTGCGCCCAGAGGGGCTTCAAGTCCGCCGGGGGCAGCGGATGGGACGGCGATAAGTGTGTTCATGGTATTCTCCTTTTATTGTAATGGTGTATTTTTATGTGTTTTGGGCGCGTGTTTATTCTTCATATGATTTTATTTCGGCAGTTAAGGCCATTGTTTGCCGCCAGATATTTTTCACCTGGTTTGCAAAATTTCCATGCGCTGCATATTCGGTAATGGTCTGCCCATTGACCATGGCCCGGGTGATAATGGGATCATGGGGCAGGCGTCCCAGAAGGGTGAGGCCTTTTTCCCGGCTGAATGTCTCAATGGCTAAGGACTCCTTCGGGTTCAGATCACTTTTATTGATGATAATGCCCACCGGCACCCGGAAGTGGCTGCACAGCTCCGCCACCCGTTCGAGATCATGGCGGCCGGAGGGCGTGGGTTCGGTCACGATCACGGCAAGGCTCACCCCGGACAGGGAGCTGATGACCGGGCATCCGATGCCGGGGGTGCCGTCGGAAAGGATCAGGTTGAGTCTTTTTTGTTTGGCCATTTCTTTTGCTTTTTGCCGGAGAAGGGCCACCAGCCGGCCGGAATTTTCTTCGCCGGGAAAGAGTTGCGCGTGGATCAGCGGGCCGAAGCGGGAGTCTGAAATGAACCATCGTCCGCAAAAGCGTTCGGGAAATTCAATGGCATCTGCCGGGCAGAAGGCCACACACACCTTGCAGCCTTCGCACTTGATCGGATTGGCCCGAAAAATAACGCCGGTTTGATCGATTGCTCCGTAACGGCACATTTCCAGGCATTTGCCGCAGGCGGTGCATTTTTTATTATTGATGAGCGCTTCATGGCCGGAATAAAAATCTACGGTTTGCGTGTTTTCCGGTTTTAAAATCAAATGCATGTCCGGCGCGTCCACGTCCAGGTCGCAGATGACATGGCCTTTGGCCAGATGAGCGAACGCTGCGGCAAGAGAGGTCTTTCCGGTGCCGCCCTTGCCGCTCAGGATCAGGATTTCCTTCATCGTGACACCTCCCTGCCGGCTTTTTGCCTGATTTTTTCAGCAAGACCGGTAAAAAGCTGCCGCATGGGTTCTGATGTGTCGGCAATGATACAGCCATTGGCATAGTCTTCGGCGATCCGGCGATCATAGGGGATCTCTGCCAGGATTTCGAGATTTTCAGCCTTACAGTAATCGTAGATTTCGGAATTGCCCATCCCGGCCCGGTTCACCACGACCCCCATGGGTTTTTTCATGGGAGCAAACGCCTGATGGGCCAGTTTCATGTCATACACCCCAAAAGGCGTGGGTTCCGTAACCAGAAGAATCATATCCGAATCCATCACTGCATTGACCGCCGGGCAGGAAACGCCGGGGGGCGCGTCGATGATCACATCCGCCGGGGATGCAGTAATCCTGTCTTCCAGCCGGGCCTTGACTGCCCGCATCAGCGGCGGACTCATGGCCTCGCCAATCCGCAGGCGGCCCATGATAAAATCGCCTTTTTCCGAGTGGCCCCAGGAGACGTCTCCCAGCAACCGGACGTCCGCTGATAACGCCCCTTCCGGACAAATACTGATACAGCCCCCGCACCCATGACACATTTCCGGAAAGAGCATGAGCACCTCCCCCATCAGGCTGATGGCTTTAAATTGACAAAGATCGCTGCATTGACCGCACCGGCTGCAAAGGGATTCATCCGCCTTCGGGATTTCCATGAACGCATTGCGTTGCCCGGATATTTCGGGGTGTAAAAACAGATGGAGATTGGGTTCTTCCACATCCAGATCCACGGCAACCGCCGGACCCGGCCAGACAGAGATCAGAGAAGCGGATACGGTGGTTTTGCCGGTGCCGCCTTTGCCGCTTGCAACCGTTACTTTCATTTACCGCGCCCCATTCGGCCCGGACCCTTCATGCCGCCTTGGCCCATGCCTCCGTGGCTCATTCGGTTGGGCGCTTCAGCCAGGGTGACATCTCCGGCCTTGAATTTTTCGATGGCCTGGCGCACGGTCATATTTTCCAGATCCTGACCGATTTTGATTCCTGCGGCGCTCAAACCCCGGAAAGCCTTGGGCCCTACATAGCCGGTCAACACAATTTTTGCGCCGGATCGCGCAATATTTTCTGCGGCCTGAATACCTGCGCCCTGGGCCATGACCTGGGACGCGCCATTGTCGATGAATGTGAATGCCATGGTTTCCGGATCAACAATTAAGAATCCGGGAGCCCGGCCAAACCGGGGATCAATCCGGGAATTTAAGCTGGGTTCTTCACAGCTGACAGCGATTTTGTCCATTGTGTGCTCCTTTGTTTATGATTTCCGGTTGTTTGTTAACGAATCAACTAACAAACCAGGGAGATGGTCCATAACTTCTCATGGTGTTATGGGCATATGCTCAATCTCAAGAGGAAGGTAATGGCTGGCCGGAGGATTGTCAAATGGTTTTTTTAAGAATATGCTCAAAAAATTGGCATACGTTTGCTGGTTTTTCACGTGAGGGCTGTCCCTCACGTGAAATCTTATAACCCGGGCCGGCCGGTTTATCCCAAGTCTCCTTAATCAAACGCCATTTCTGTTTTCCATACTTCCCAGACTTTTCCCACCAGATCAATGCCGGGCTTGAGCGTCATTTTACCCGGTTTCCATCCTGAAGGCGTGGCTTCCGTGCCCTTGCTGTTTCTGACAAGCTGAAATGCCTGAATCTGTCTCAAGGATTCGCTGACGTTTCTGCCCACCGGCGGAGTCAGCACCTCAAACCCCTGGACGATGCCGTCCGGGTCAATGATAAATCGTCCTCTGGTTTCCACCCCCGCCTCTTCATCGTAGATTCCGTATATGGTTCCCACCTTTCCACCGGCATCCGACAGCATCGGGAAGGGGACACCGCCCGCGACCATTTTGGACAGTTCGTGATCGTTCCACATTTTATGCACAAACACGCTGTCGATGCTCATGGAAAGCACCTGAACGCCCAGTTTTTGAAATTCAGAAAATTTTTCAGCAACTGCTGAAATTTCGGTTGCTCAGACGAAGGTGAAATCTCCGGGGTAGAAGCATAAGACGACCCATTTCCCCAGATATTCGGACAAATTGATGTTCACAAATTTACCGTTAAAAAATGCCGGGGCTGAAAAATCCGGCGCTTTTCTTCCGACTTTGATCATGGCAGATGTCTCCTTTGGTCTGGTTTCTGATGGGATTTCTTTTTGTAAGGGTTTTTCGCCTGCCGGCCCGCCAGTGGGGCGGGCGCAACCGGGTTTAAATTCTTCGGGCATTTCGAGCTCTCCTTTTTATAATCGGGTTTACGCCAGTTTTTTTCCGGCTCCGGGTCCGGGGGAAAGGCCGAAAATCTCATCAATTTTCAGAATCACCGCACCTTTGGATTTGAGCGGCATTCCGGCCTTGTTGCCCAAATCTTCGATCCAGGCGGCGGTTTCTTCATACCGTTTTCCGGATGTTTCAATGGTGATGGTGCCCTTAATCTGGTAACCTTCATAGCCTTCCCAGAAGGAGACCGCCACTTTGGGATTGGCCTTCATATTGGCATAGGTTTTGTTGAAAAACTGGTCTGAGATGAGAATGGTTTCGGGGTCGATGATTTTTTTTGCGCCAAAGGGCACTGCGTTGGGCGTGCCGTCACCTGCTGCGGTTGCAAGAATTGCGGCAGGGACTTTTGTGAAGAGTTCCATCATACGTTCGGTCATTTTTGCCATTTGCTGTCTCCTTTTTTTGGGGGATTTAAAATTGATGAAATCGTGAACTGGTTGTTTTAAGCACAGCGATCACGGAGAACATCATGAAACGAACCTGTTTGTGTCTTTTATGAAATGCTCCTTTTTTTATCTGACGGCGTGCCGGGCCGCGATTTTTTCAAACATGTGGGCAAATCCGACAATGAGCGTATACAGGGAATCAATATGCAGATTGTCGGTAGCGGTGGCGTCAAAAAACAGATGCAAGCTGGATTCCATTCCGTCATCCGGTTTCCAGTAGCATATCAGCATGGGCATCAGCGGCAGAAAATATAGAACAATGGAAATATCGGCTTCAAACAAATTATCCACCTGGCGGCCGTTAAAAAGTTCCAGCAGATCTTTAAAAAAATCCGTGTAGTCATCCGCCAGCCGTTTTAAGGGGGCTTCGCTTTTCCGCTCAAACAAAGGGTTTCTGACCATGCCATTCTTCAGCTCTCTGAATGGGGCCCATTTGCCGGAAAGCGGCGTTCCCCGGCCATTGACAATATAATGGAGCACCGGGATCATCAGCCAGGGATTGATATGAATATCCGAATAGAAAGAGCCGTTTGAATCCACAGCGAATTCCTTGCCCAGAATCCGGAAGGTCAGCCGGTCGCCGGAAAATTGGCCACCCACCCGAACTGCCGCTTCAGACAAGTCGATGGTTTTGATTTTTTCTTTTAATGCAGTCACCATGTCCGCCATATCCTCCTCAACGGACTGGGCTTTTTGGGTATTTCCGGTATATTTTTCAACAATCCGTTGATCAAGGCGGGGACATTCCGCCAGTTGCCTTTTGCCCTTAAACACGCCGGCTGCAAACGCCAGGCAGGCCTTTTCACCGCATTCCCTGCAATTGGAACCCTCAAGCAGCTTAAAAATATCCATCGTTGTTTTTAATAGTGCCATCTTGACTTTTTTCTCCTTATTCAACGCCTCACATCTTTTAAAAATGTCGGGTGTCTTAAAAAGATCATGCCGGTTTTTTCGCGTCGAGGATCAGAGACACCAACCAGATGACGCCGTCCGTCCTTCAGATTTCGTAAGATGCTCCCGGACATGTTCGCATAGCACCTCATCCACAGGCTGATCCGGGAGAAATATGCTGGTATCAATCAATTTTCCCCGGCATTATTTTGTGGTTCCCGATCATAGATCCATATCGGATCACTGCCGAATTGCCGAAACCACCGCTCCTGGCCGGTCATGTATTTTTCTACTTCTCCCTGTTCAAATGAATAGCGATAATTGGAACAATAAGCGGAAATGGTTTTGTAGGCCCGGAGGATTTCATTGGTGCGGGTTTCCTTGGTCCTGAGCTCATCGATATTCGTGTGGATAATGTTTTTATCCGGATGCCATTCCTTGATCAGTCGTCTGTAATTCTCACGGATCTGTTTTAAAGTTGCGGATTCAGGAAGCTCAAGAACTTTTCTTGCTTTAGTGATTCGATCATAGTTTGTTTTCATGGCCCGATTAATCCTTTGTTTTCGTCTTTCAGGCCTCGTTCCAATCCCCTTCTTGCCACCGCATAATACACATCTCCTTTTTTTCGTTTCTCCAGGATTTGACCGGTCCGCATCAGCTCTCCTAAATATTTGGATACCTCGGAAATATGCATTCCGTAAGCCCCTACAATCTGGGCGGTTGTACAAGGTCGGCGTTGCAGCATGGACAGAATGGACGCTTCCGTTGCAGCGATATGCTTTTCAGAATTCGCATTAAATTCCGCAATCACTTCTGCGGGCGGTTCAAATATGCCGGCCAGCGAGGCCAGTTTCGCTTGTTGTATGGGGGCGGCAAACTCTTCAGCCGGAGGACGAGCAACCGTGTTGAGCTGGACACTGTCCGGTTGGATTTTCTTAATTTGCGTAGCGATTTTTTTTACAGCTTCGGGTGATGAATTAATCCCCAGCATGATAAAAATTTCCATCCATAATTTTCCGGAAAACTGTGCCCGAAAAGATTTTAAGCCATTGATGAGTTCATTAAATTGCAGTTGGGGGTGCGGACGGTTGATCCATTCAAAAGAGCGCTGATCCCATGCGCTTAATGATATTTTAACAATATCCGCGTAACCGGCTGCGTCCCGCACTTCCGGATGTACGAGCATGGAACCGTTGGTTAACAGCGCCGAAGGGATTGGATTTTGCTTTAAGACCCGGAGCACCTTGCCAAAATCAGAATGAAGCGTCGGTTCACCTGAGCCGGAAAGGGTTACACAATCAGCATCCCCGTCTGTTTCCAGCCATGATTGAATTTCGGTCAAAACCGCATCAATGGGCACATATTCCTTGCGTAGCACCGTTTTTTGCGTCGTTCGGCCCAACTGGCAGAAAACACAATCAAAGCTGCATGTTTTGAAAGGCGTTAAATCAACGCCTAAAGACCGTCCAAAACGACGGGAAGGCACGGGGCCATATAAATAGTTGTATACCTGGTTTGTTTTGATCATCAGTGATAATCATGCGTTCCCAGAACCACGGGGACACCTGTTTTATCCTGAAGAATTTTTGCCATTTCTTCAGCACTGGCATAGGGGCAGGTAGGTTTCGCATTGGCCATGCATGAACTCATATAAATCGCATCAGGTTTTATTTCAGAGAGCTTGATTGCCATGCCGGTGTTCGGGGCAAGACTCCGGCCGGGACATTCACATTTCACAAACGCAATAACGGCAGATGGCTCTTCAAACTTTCCGCCTCCCAATGCTGCGGCTTTAAGGCATCGCCATTCACCGGGGCATCCGTATCCACTGTCCATGTAAGCGCCGCATCCAATAATCGCTACTTTTCTCATGTGATTTTCCTTTTCTATGAATTTTTGGTTACCATTTTGATGCAACTGTTAAAAATTTCTTCCGCAACAGCTCCCAGGCCCGGCACACCCTGAGGCTTCTCCCGGAGAAGAACCGCAGCATGCTGTGTCGCCATGACCCGGCATAGGGTTTTTTGGTGGTCCGGACATTGAAGAATGCGCAGACAGGCTTTTTTTCAAATTGCGACTGCCGCAATGACGGCATTTCGGAGAATCGGCAGACCCTAAAATGATAATTTCGGAAGATTTCCCGCAATCCTGACATTTGTATTCAAATATTGGCATCATGTTATCCTTGATTGTTCTGTGATCATAGATTTTAACTCCATCGACTTATTCGCAACGTTTCAATATGTTATCCGCTATTTCCGCAAAAGCCTTTGTTATAGGGGAATCCGTATACCTGTCTTGAAAGGAAACCCCGGTATCGCTGCACTTGACCATTTCCGGATCAAAGGGGATTCTTCCAAGAAAGCCAATGTCTGTTGCTGTGGCAGTGCCCTCGCCACCGCCGGTACCAAAGAGGTCGAGCGCCCTTCCACAGTGGGGGCATGCATACCCACTCATATTTTCAATCAGCCCGAATATTTCCATCCTGACTGTTCTGCAGAAGTTGATTGATTTTCGGACATCGGCAAGCGCGACCTCCTGGGGCGTGGTGACGATAATAGCACGTGCGTCTTTAATCAATTGGGCCACCGTCAAGGGTTCATCGCCGGTTCCCGGCGGAGCGTCGATAATCATATAATCTAAATCGCCCCAATCCACTTCCCCGATAAATTGACTGATTGCGGAATGCTTGACCGGTCCGCGCCAGATGATGGCGTCATCCTTATTTGGCATAAGAGACTCAATCGATATCGCCGAAAGATTCTCTGAAAAACGCATGGGCAGGATCTTTCGAGTATCACTGGAAGTAACCATGCCTTTTAGCCCGAGCATTCTCGGAATATCCGGCCCATGTACATCCACATCCATCAACCCGACTTTGAAACCTCTGTTTGCAAGGGCAATGGCGATGTTGACCGAAACGCTTGTTTTTCCGACACCCCCTTTACCGCTCATCACGATGAATTTGTTTTTGATTTTTTTAAGAGACTGCCTTGCCATCTCATCCGGACCAGGTTCAGGAGGCTTTTCGGAAATGCCGATCCCTTTCTGTACATTCTTCATTCTGTGGCCTTTTCTTTCATTTTGTCTGATTGCCCTGCTTCAGGTGCATCCGGCAGGTTGTCCGGATATTTCAACTTCTTTTTACCAGTGACTGCCAATATTCGGGCTGTCTGAATATCCTATTTAACAGGTTTTTCCAACTGTGCGATGCGCTGACTAATGGCGTCCAGTGAATTCCGGAGAGAATCCGCCTGCGCTTTCAATTGATCCAGTTCAACGGCTGAACCGTCCGTATATGGTCCGGTAACCGTCGGCGGATACCCGGAAAATCCTCTGCCGAACCCACATCTTATACCCCGTCCCCTGCCGCCTCTATTCCCACGTCCAAGTCCTCTGCCACTTCCAAAGCCTGCGCCTCCCAATGAGGACCGGTTTGCAGTTGCTGCAGGGTTGCAAAATCCTCTCATGCCGCCTGTCATGGGGCCGCCACTCATAGGACCGCTTCTGTCATATCCTGGCATTTTATTTTCCTCCATCTATCTTAAAATATTATTTTTTACGTCGATTCCCTTGTCCTGAGCCTTGCCCGGACCCACTTCCGCGTCCCTGGCCGCGCCCTGAACCTCTACCTTGTCCAGCGCCTTGTCCGGTACCTCCAGCCGGACACCCCCCTCTGCCTTTTCCGGCACCCGGTCCCTGACCGGACGGACCGGTTCGATCTTTTCCAGGCATCTTTTTCACCTCCTTTCGCTGACGGGATCTGCTGCTCCGTATTTGGAATATTATTCTGCTATTAAGTTATGAGTATATGCCCATTTTATCTAAAAAGTAATGGCATGGCAGCGAATTGTCAATTTTTTTTTAAGAATATGCTCGGAACTTTGATTCGGAATGGAGTAGTTGGTTTGTGATAATTTCAAATTTTGATCCGGTTTATTTTGAGCAAATGCTTTAAAAAATCTTGACATCCATGCGCCTATTTATTAATTTTTCAGCTTACGGGTATATGCCCGTAAACTATGAGCCAATTCATTGAATGTTTGAAATATCCTCAAGAAAATAATAATTTCCACAGAATGGAGGGTTGAATGGTATGACGGAAAAATTAATCAAGCTCGGAGGAAAAAAGCCAAGCGCCTTTATCGAAAAGGTGAAAGAGCTTCTTCCGGAAGGTGGAAACCTGAATCTGTGCCTGACCTGCGGGGCCTGCTCGTCCGGATGCCCGGCCACAGGGCTGGAGAATATGGACCCCCGCAAATTCCTGAGAATGGCGGCGCTGGGCATGGATGAGGAAATCACAAGCACCCCCTGGGTATGGATGTGTACCATGTGCCAGCGGTGTATTTATGTCTGCCCGATGAAAATCGATATTCCGCAGCTCGTTTACAATGCGCGGAACACCTGGCCCAGAGACAAGCGGCCCAAGGGAATCTTGGGATCCTGCGACATGGCCCTTAAAAATGAGAGCGGCAGCGCCATGGGGACGTCGCCTGAGGATTTTGCCTTTGTGGTTGAAGATATCCTGGCGGAATACCAGGAAGCCCAGCCGGAGTTCAAGGACATGGAAGCTCCCATTGACAAGATGGGCGCAGAGTTCTTTTTGAACCAGAATTCCAGGGAACCGGTAACGGAACCCGATGAGATGCTGCCCCTCTGGAAAATCCTCCACCTGGTCGGTGCGAACTGGACTTATGGTTCCAAAGGGTGGGGCGGCGAGAATTACTGCCTGTTTCTGGCGGAAGATAAAAGCTGGAGGCATCTGGTCCAACAGACAACGGACAAGGCCCACGAACTGGGATGTAAAACCTATCTTAATACCGAGTGAGGGCACGTGACTTTCTCAGTCCGGGCCGGACTGAAAAAATTTAAAATTGAACATCAATTTGAAGTTAAAAATATTTATGAATACTATGCCAAATGGATCCGCGAAGGTAAACTGAAAGTCAATTCAGACTGGAACCGGGATTTGAAAATCAAGTTCACGGTTCAGGACCCCTGCCAGATTGTGAGAAAAAGTTTTGGCGACCCTATTGCGGATGATTTGCGGTTTGTGGTAAAATCCGTCGTGGGCGAGGAGAATTTTATCGACATGACGCCCAACAAGTCTAACAATTATTGTTGCGGCGGCGGCGGCGGATTTCTCCAGTCCGGGTTCAAGGAGCAGCGCCTGGAATATGGCCGGTTGAAAGACGAACAAATCAAGGCCACCGGCGCGGATTACTGCATCGCGGGTTGCCATAATTGCCATGCGCAAATCCATGAACTCAGCGAACATTACGGCGGCCATTATCCGGTGGTGCACTTGTGGACGTTGATCTGTCTGTCTCTGGGCATTCTCGGACCCAATGAACGGGAATATCTGGGCGATGATTTAAAGGAAGTGAACGTGTTTCATCCGGAGTCAGCCATGTAATTTCAATTCGCATTCAGGCGGCATCAGGGTCGGCTGCGTTGTCGGCTCCCTGATGCCATCTTGAATGTAAAATGGAAGAATAACCGATGTGTCGGCCTGTCGCGGAACTTAAAATAAATAATGTCCTTTGCCTCCTAATTCAAAGTTCCACATTATTCCGCGGCAGGCTGATCAACTTATAATTGATTGAATGGTTTTGGAGGATGCCATGAATGACGGGATCAATCCAACGCTTGAAGAGCTTGAGCGGAGACGCGTCAGGTCGTTGATGGTTTCGGAAAAGTCGGTTGCGGAACATCCGGATGTTTACCGTGAAATCAAGAAAATAGTCCGGGATGTTATTTCTTCACCCGTTGACATCGGCGATTATTATAAAACCGCCCGAAAACTCTCGGAACTGCTCAGAGAAATGGCCAAAACCGATGCCATTTCTCTTTTTTATTATTTTGCGAAAAGCATCGATCCCCTTCAATGCGGCCGGGCCATGTATTTTCGGGCCGATTGCCTGGATTTGTGGGAACAGTTAAGGTGTATCGATGAATTAAGAGTCAGCTTGCATCACATCCGGTTAATCCAGTAGGTCTCAAATACTCCCTCAGGCGGTTGTTATTTATCCATTTCCCGGTTCAACGTTTATTCCCCGTGTCTTTCTGGTCTCTCATTAAGGTCTGGTGAGTTCCGGCATTTCAACCTTTGGCGATGTCCTGGTTCGGGGGATACAGATTTCAAACCGGGTGCCTTTACCGGGTTCAGATTCCACATGAATGGCCCCCCCATGCTGCCCAACCACATGGTTGGCGATGAACAGGCCCAGTCCCGTGCCTTTTGAGCCTTTGGATGAGAAGAACAGGGAAAACATCTTCTCTCTGGTTTCCCGGTCCATTCCCAATCCGTTGTCGGAAATGTTAAAGCAGACGCGGTCATCCCCGGTCATGCGGGTGTCAAACCGGATATGGTGCGTTTTCCGGTCGCTGTCCGAAACGCAGGAGTCCACGGCATTTTCAAGAAAATTGATCAAAGACGCCCTCAGCCAGTCCGGATCGATTTCCATGCGCGCCGGGGTTGGCGGCAGCGTGACAATGAAATCAATATTGTGGGCGGCGGCGGATGGGGTAATCGTCCCGGAAATGGACTCTATCAGTTCGTGAATATCGGTTTGCCTATATTCAAGCTCCCGTGATTTGGTAAAATAGAGGATATCTAAAACCATTTTCCGGATTCGTTTCACCATCAGCCGCACCTGATCGAGTGCGCGTTCGGTTCTTTTCGGATCCTGCCGGGAAATTCCGGTTTCCAGGAGATAAATCCCTCCGTCCAGTGCGGTCAGCATCCCTTTAATCCCGTGAGACATGGAACCCAACATCAGTCCCAGCGATGTCAGGTGGTCCTGAAGCTGCCGGATCTGGGTGATATTGGTGGCCATTTCCATGACCTGGGTGATTTCGCCGGCTTCGTTGCGGATGGGCGCGGTCCATGTCAGCACATGATACTGGACCCCGGATTTGGATGTAACGACTTCTTCCGTCTGATGGCGGCGGCCGTCTTTAAACGTGTCTGCAACCGGGCAGTTGGTGCAGGGTGTGTCCCTGTGTTTGTATATCTGATAACAGTACCCGCCGATTTCGTTCCCGAAATCCCTTTTAAACAGCCGGTTGGTGGCTGTCACCCGAAAGTGATGATCCTGGACGGTGATGTAGCAGGGGACTTCATCAAAAAGCTGTTGCAGAAGGATTTGGGCGTTTTGTAATTCTTTGATTTTTTGTGTGATTTTGTCATGTTCGGTTTCAAGGGCAGCCCATTCTCCGGCTTTTTTTAAACCAAAATCCAGTTCAATGCTGTTCACAGGTTTCCGGATATAGGCCAAAGCACTGGTGTTGAAGGGGCCCATGATTTTTTCAAGCGCATCAAGCGGCCCATAAATGATGAACTGGCTGTGTGGAATCCGCTCTTTCATTTGTTGCAAAAAGGCCAAGGGGTCTGTTTCCGGAAAATGCGGATCCACCAGGACGATGGCAGGGCTCCGGCTCTGGATGATCTCCAAAGCCTCAATCTTAGAATCGGCGAGAAGGACTTCAAATTGCTGCCGCTGAAGATAAACGGCGAGCGCCTGGGCCAGCTCCTTGTCGTGATCAACAATTAATAGGATGTCAGGCATATCGGATGACCTTGCTTACCGGTATATTACCCAATGGTTTCTTTGACGATTTTCAGCAATTCATCCCGGTCAAATGGTTTGGAAAGGCTTGCCACCGCTTTGGTAACTGCGTACTTGTTTCCGGAAAGGCCGCTGATAACGATTACCGGGATATTTTTTAATGCTTTGTCAGCGGTCAGTTTCCGATAAAATCGCGGGCCCCATTCATCGGGCAGCTCGATGTCCAGAGTGATCAGGTCCGGTTGTTCCTTTTTGGCAAGTTCATACCCGCCCTGAGCGGATATGGCCGTAAAAGCGGTATATCCATTGTCTTCAAAAAAAGTCTGGAGGTAATCGGCAACAGCAGCATCATCTTCAATAATTAAAATTTTTTTTGTCATGATTAACCTCTTTGCAAAGCGTATCATATCAGTTGGCCCGGCCGGAAACGGTCAACCGGGCGGTTTGCGTTCGGAGACTGTTTGGAGCCGGGGCGCTATTTGGCAATGGACCGGTTGATGCTGATTACCGGACAGTTGGCCCGAAGGATGACCTGCTCCACGATGCTGCCGATAGCGTCTTCGCTGTCTCCATCTTTCCGGGTATGATGGGCCATCACGATCAGATCCGCATGTTTTTCCCTGGCGTATTTGACGATTTCAACAAACGGGATGCCTTCCCAGACTTCTGCTGAAAAATTTTTAAATCCTTCCATTTTTCTGACATAGCGGAACCGGATCTGCTGGTGCGCTTTCCGGATCCGGTCGTCGATGTCGTCCTGGGACTGAAACGCGTTGATCTGACAGCCGGTAATGTCGAGGGCGTGCAGGATATGAAATTCGCAATCAAATGTTTTTGCAAGGTTAAACGAAAATTCAAAAGCAGCGTCTGCGGCTTCGGAAAAGTCCGTACCGAACACGATGTTGGAAAAACCGCCCCAGAAGGATCCGGCCGGCCGGTTGATGACCATGACCGGACAATGGGCCGCTTTGGCCACCCGCTGAAAAGTGGACCCGGTGATGTTCCGGCGGGAGGCGTATGCCCCGGCAGCCCCTGTGCTGCCGCCCATCACGATCATGTCCGGCTGGGTGTGCCGGGCCAGGCGAAGGATCTCCCGATGCGCCTCCCCGATGGCTACTTCAATGGCATAGTCGGTTTTCTTTTGGATTTGATGATCATAGTAGGCGCGGATTTCTTCTTTGACCAGGTCACGGTAATTGTCATCCAAAACCACCTGCTCCCCGGTGGTCAGATCCACCACCACCTGGCTGAATCCCCGGGTCGGCACACCGATGACGTGAAATACATCGATATGGGCATTGTAGCGCTGGGCCATGTCAAATGCCACCCGTGCGGCATGGTCGCAGGCGTTTGTTGCGGAGGTGGCGAATAAAATTTTTTTAAACATGGAGCACCTCATTATTTGGGATGGTCGGAGACTGTCTTGTGCCGGTCGTGTTTTACTCCTCTGGTTTCAGATGGTCGGGGATTTCGACCATATCCAGGATCAGCGGCTTTAAGAAAGACCAGCGAATCCCGATTTTGTAAACTTCTTCAAGGTCACGAATGGCGTCCCAGCAGTTATGGCAGGGGGCCAGCACCAGCTTGGCGCCGGTCTGAAGGATCTGGTCGCGTTTGGTGATGAGCGCCTTGTTGCGCTGCTCCCGGTACAGGCCGATACCGTTGAATCCGCCGCCGCCGCCGCAGCAATAATTGTGTTCCCGGTTGGGCGCCATTTCGATAAAATAGCCCGGTTCCACAATGTGGCTGACGATTTCCCGGGTGAATTCCTTTAAACCGTGATTCCGGACATAGTTGCAGGAATCCTGGAGGGTCACCGGTTCTTTAATGCGTCTGGACGGGTCGATTTTCAGCTTGCCGGTGCGCAGGGCTTCGGCCAGCCATTCCACATAATGGATGGACTCCACCGGCGGAAGGCCGTCTTTTCTGCCGGTCCAGTAGGGCCCTTCCACCACCGTGGCGCGGTGGGCATGTCCGCATTCGGTGCCTATCATGCGTTTGGGTTTTAACCGTTCCATGGCGTCATAGACCGATTCCACCTGTATTTTGCAGGCGGCCCAGTCGCCCGCGAACATGGCCAGACTGGTCTGTTCCCATCCCTTGCTGGCGACGGTCCAGTTTTCACCGGCAAGGTGAAATAAAATGGCGGCCTGGGCCAGATCTTCCGGGTAATGCTTCACTTCCCGGGCATTGACCGTATACAGGATGTCCGCGCCTTCTTTATCAACGGGTATGGCGAGCCCTGGATATTCTTCCTCGTTTTCTTCGGCCATCCACTGGAACGTGTCCACGAATTCCTCATCCGTGACATCCATTTGCGCATGATAGACCCGGTGCATGCCGGCCCCGATTTTGAGCTCCCAGGGCACGAAACCCTGCTGATATAGGAGACCCCGCAGATAGCCGAACATCACGCCCACGTCGATGCCGTGGGGACAATAGAGCCCGCACCGGTTGCAGCAGGTGCATTTGGCCCAGGCGGTTTCCATGGCCATATGCATGAACGCATTGTCGACGTTGCCTTTGCGCCGGACGATTTCGCCCAGAGTGGACTGAATTTTAAATGCGGGAACTTGTTTGGGGTCCTGGTCGTTGATGCGGTAAAGAAAACAACTGTCCGCGCACATGCCGCAATGGGCGCAGATGGAGAGCCAGGTGCGGATACGGGATTTACAGGTTTTTTGAATGGTGTCCCATAAAAGTCCGGGGTCCACATCCAGGGATTTCATTTCCTGGTAATATTGCCGGCCCCCGGTATCGGACAGCAGCGTTTTTAATGCCGCATCGGTCTGGATGGGCTGTTTATTGCACAAACTTCCTTCAGGCATCTGTTATTTCTCCCGTACTGGAATTCGTTGACCCTGATGCAATGTTTCGGCCACTTGGGCCGCTTATATTTCCTGTCTAAATAAAAAAATAAATAAATCCAACTGAATCAGCATTGCTGGGCCGCATGCTCTGACCAAGGCTTGATGTTTTTTAGCAGGGGACCAATCGTACGCTCCGCAACTTCGGTATCATAAGCAGCTTGTGCACGCAGCCAATATCCATTGGATAAACCAAAAAATCGACATAACCTCAAATCGGTATCAGCCGTGACTGATCGTTTACCTGCAACAATTTCACTGATACGTTGTGCTGGAACACCGATCTCTTTGGCCAAACGATATTGGCTGAGGCTCATGGGTTTAAGAAATTCTTCCAGCAGGATTTCACCTGGAGTTATGGGGTCAAACTTTTTCATGATAGATACTCCTTAATGATAATCAACAATCTCAACATTTTCAGCGAATCCATCCGACCAGCGAAAGCAGACTCGCCACTGATCATTGATGCGAATACTGTATTGACCGGAACGATTGCCCCTGAGCGCCTCAAGGTGATTGCCGGGCGGGATTCTCAAATCCTCAAAACAATTTGCGATTTCGAGCTGCCTGAGTTTTCGTCTGGCAACCTTGGCAATATTTACAAATCTCTTTACGTGCTGGCCTTTGGATAGTGATTCAGTGAATTCGCATTTAAATGATCTGATCATGTTTAATATAGTAACGCATCTCGTGAATAACGTCAAGCGTGATCATTTTTGTCTGACAGTGTCGATCCAACGCGAACATCTGCGGCTTGTCCGCAGAATGTTATTGTTGGAATTCAGTATCATGTCCCCCGAATTCCCATGGCCGAGTTGAAAACTGCCCGGATCCGGATGGGCTAAAATTGAAAGAATGTTCATTTATATATCCTTCGGGTGGTGGGTGGAACGGATAAGATCGTGGCTCGCTTCGCTCTCACGATCTATCCTTATTCGTTAGGTTTTCTTGTGATTTTTTATATTTTCCAAGAGATGCTTTAAACTGCATCATTCTGTCTGGAGAGACATAAATATATTCGATTAACATTTTAAAAAAGTCATTTATTGCAAAAGCTTGCATTGGATGAACTTCTTGATTATTTGCATGGGCACCAATGTTTCCAATAAGCCTCACAACGTCTGACGCCTCTACTAAATTTGAAGGTATTTCACCTTTTTCTGCCAACTCTTTGATTTGCTCAGTCAAATATTTCTTTTTCGTACCTCTGTCTTTACAGATTGCTTCAAGCCCTTTTCTTATTTGTACAGCAAAGGCATTTGGTGCAATATTTTTTATTCTTATGGCTTCTTCGTAAATTTTTGAAATATGCTCAGGTACAGAGTCGTCGAGTGATATTTCAGGGAAAGCTAAACTCGGCTCGTCGCCGTCAATTGAATTGTATAACAATATTTGCTTGCACGTTTCACACCTTGTAACGATATATATTCCGTCAAATGGATGTTCATGCCCATCGTAAAAGTTCCAACCAATATCTATATACTTTTGTTCATGCAGAATGCTTTGAGTTGCCCTATTACAGCAGTGTGGACAAAAGTTAATTATTGTTTTATCTGGCATTTAAAAACCTAACAAGTTATTCTGCAGTTTCTGGTGAACTCCTGAACCTTTGGACTGCCGGTACCGATTATTTTGTCGTGGGTCTTAACGCCGCGGATTGCCAGAGTCCCTTGACCAGGTTTAACTACCCTGAAATACAGTCAAATATTTGATTGGCAGTTTGCAATCATGTTCGTTCCACTTTCAGTATATCCTGTTGAAATAATAATTATCCGGAAAGTTGAGGATTCCACATGATCATGATAGAGACCCGCTTAATAGATTTGTAACTGCTCAAGTATTCTGACTCCTGACTACTGAATACTGAATACCAGTATTACCTTTACCGTCTACCACGCCATTCCCTTACCCTTCATTCCCCCCCGCTTGATGCCGAAATCCATGCCAAGCTGGGCCCGGGACAGAAAAAACAGCAACACGTGAGACAGGCGGGTAAACGGAATGGCAATCAGGAGAATTTCTCCGGAAAGGATGTGGGCAATCATCCAGAATGGATAATCATTCAGGTCATAGCGGCAGATCAGTCCGGTGATCAGGGGGGCGGTGGACAGGAGCAGAATCATATAATCGGATGCGGTGGTCAGGATGCGGACTTCCGGCAACACCAGCCGCCGGACCGTCAGAAAGAAAGCGCTGAAAATCGCTCCCCAGGCCAGGATATCAGCAACGACCGGTGGGAGTATGGCGAGTGAAAAACCGAAGGTCTTCTGGAAAATCATGTTGTGGGCGGAAAGAAACAGCATAATGCCGATGATACCGGCATGAAAGATAAAAAAAAGCAGGGTCATCCCCGGTTTGGCGCGCCAGCCGTGAGAAGCGAAAGGCAGTATCCAGAAAAAAACAGAGCGTGCCGCGCCTTTTATTCCGGCTTTGGGGTGGGCGGTATAAGCCACGCGATCCAGTTGCCAGTGCAATCCTTTGATATAGAGGAATCCTCGCACCAGCAGGCCGACGAGGCAAATTCCGAGGGAAAACCATAATCCGAAACCGGTCAGCAAGTCAACCATCCCATTCTCCTAACCCGGATTAACCGGAAAAGTATTGGATATACTTAAATTTCGAAATGCGAGAGCCTCAGGTGGTTTGGCGCGAATTTATATGAAAATATACAAAGTCCTCTGCGTCCCTGCGCCTCTGCGGGAGAAAAAACATATCTCGCGCAGAGACGCTGAGGCGCAGAGAAAAATCAGTTAAGTTTTTATTTTCATGATTCGTTGTGCCCATCCGGGCATGAAGGTTAGAACGTCTTTTTCTTGTCGTCTCTGCCGGATATAAAACGCCAGAACAGGGGCAGCGCCACTAGGGCGACCCCGATCAGCAAATAGGCGATTCCCTTGGTATGGGTCATAAAATCTTGAAGTGTATTGAAATCGGGTTCCATAAATCCCTCTTTAAAAATTTCTAAACCGTCAATGGTCATCCGGAAAATCAGGATGCACATGCAGCACCGGCATCCGGGTGACAATAAATTTGTACGCCACAACACCGATGGTGACAATAAAAATCGTGGTCATGATTTCCATCCAGCTCGGAAAATAGCGCTGGTTAAGGGGCAGTTGCCAGTTAAACGCCACCAGGGAAACATTGAGCCGGTTTAACACAATGCCGAGAACGGCCCATAATGCGGTCCGCTGGATCAGTTTAATGTTGCGTTCCCGAACGCCAATGGCAAACATGATCGCCGGCAGCGCCACGAAACCGATTATTTCGATTAAATACCACAGACCCCAGCGGGTGCCCAGATAGTGCCAGTCATTGTCTATGGCAATGCCGATCACCTGAATCATGATATACCCGGACATCAGAAACGCCGCGGCTTTGGCAAAGCCTAAGGCCACGTTGTTGCTTTCCACATGATGCTCGGCATCGATCTTGTTATGAAGAAACCGGTCGACCAGGGAATGCTCGAATATCACCATGGACATGCCCGCAAACATGCTGGAAATAAAGAAATACACCGGCAGGTAGCCGGAATACCAGAGAGGATGCAGTTTTGACGGCACAATCAGGAAAATGGCGCCGAGGGAAGACTGGTGAAGAGTGGAAAGAATAATGCCGAAGATGACCAGCACCATGGACACCTTGCCGATGATGTACCGGGCGTGTTTCCAGTTGAGCCATTCAAACACGGCAGGGGAAAATTCCAGCATCAGCACGCTGAGATACAGAAATACACATAATGCCACTTCAAACAGAAGGGACGACGTGCCCTGGGATAAAAAAATCGGATACGGGAGCCGCCACGGCCGGCCGACATCGTATTGCAGGGCAAAAACCACCAGGCCGTAACCCAGAAAAGCGGTGAGGATTGCCGGCCGCACCGCGCACCGGAATTGCTTCAGTCCGAAAATATAACAGGCGGCGCAGGTCACATAACCGCCGGCTGCCAGGGCAACGCCGCACAGCAGGTCAAACCCTATCCAGATGCCCCAGGGGTTGGTGTCATCCAGGTTGGTCACGCCGCCGATGCCTTTGGCAAACCGCATCACGGTGAGGATGCAGCCGATAAAGATGATGATGCCGGCCACAACGTTAAAGGGGGTAAAGACCGTATCTCGCCCTGTCGTCATCGCCGGCGGGGTCGGGGTCGGGTGTTCCATTTATTTGTTCTCCTGTTTTTCCGGTTGCGGGGCTCCGGATGTTTCCGGGGGCGCAGGCGTCTGAGCGGCTGCATTTTCAGACAGTTGCTGTGCCGCAGCTTCCAGGGCTTTTTTGACTTCTCTGGCAACCGCTGCTTCTTTTTCTGATTTGGCTTTTTCTTTCAACTGATTGATTTCATGTTTGAATCTGGCCTGCTCGGTTTCAACGGCGGCGCTCACAGCCTGGTTTTTATCTTCATTGGCGATCTGTTCCTTTCGCCGTGAAATCGCGCGCAGCCCGTTGATGAACACCACCCAGAGACTGACCACCACGGGAACCGCGGCAAGGGCCCCGGAGGTCATGGCAGGGGCCGGGGTAATGCCCAGATCCTCTCTCATGTCGATATCCGTGAAGGGGGCGTTTGAAATATACAGCCAGTTGCAGCCGCCCATTTCGTTTTCTCCATAGATATGGTTCACATAGCGGTCCGGATGCTTTTCTATGCGCTGTCTGGCGATTTTGATCAGCTCGTTCCGGTTGCCGAACGTGAGGGCTTCCTGCGGGCATGCGTCCACACATCCCGGCCGCAGACCTTTTTGAATGCGCGGCTGGCAAAGGTTGCATTTGGTGATTTCCGGCGTGAGGGGTTTGTCATATTCATAGGCCGGAATGTTAAACGGGCATGCAACCATGCAATACCGGCATCCGACGCACAGGGACGCATCGTAGACCACGGCGCCGGTCTCTGATTTTATCAGGGCCTTGACAAAACAGGCCGATACGCAGGCCGGTTCCATGCAATGATTGCACTGGGTTTTGACAAAAACCGGTGATGACTTGTCATTGGGTTTAAACTGGTTGACCACGGTATAGGTGTCGGCATGGGGCCTTCGTGTCTTGCTGAGCACAGTAAGATCATCAAACGGGGTCTCCGGCTTGGACAGCTCGTTGACCTGATTACAGGCGGCTTCGCATTTCCGGCACCCGATACACCGGGAGATATCATGAAGAACCCCGAAGCTTCCGGGATAGCCCGTAAAATGAATATTGGCGGCGGCTTTTGCCTGAGTGCTGAAGGCCATCTGACTGCCGACGGCCGCGCCCATCCAGCCAAAAAATTGTCGTCTAGAAATTCCCATTGTGTGTTGTTCCTTTAAAACCGCATCAGTTAATCATTGAACTGAACTGGTTCGTTTTTGATGGCAAGAATTGCAATCTGTCGCCGCGGGTTTTTCAATCCCCATCTGCTGATGACAGGTGATGCACTGGCTGTGATAAGCGCCTTTCAAACCAGGCCTTCCATCCGGTTCCGATGTGGGGGAAATGCCGTGGCAGGACGCGCATTTCGGCGGGGATGCAGGGTCCAGGCTGTGGTGGTGACATCCGGAACATAATGTTGACGTCCCATCATGGAATTGTTTTGCCAGTTCACTTTTCTCTATCCGCTGGGAAAGGGACTTTGCTATTTTCCGGTGGGGGAATTTCGCCCCTTCATACTGATCGGCCAGAATGTCAATGGTCACTTCTTCGGGTGTCTGGTCGATATGGATTTGTTTTTCCTGGAGCAATCGCTGGCGGTCGGGTCGCAAGCGGATGTCTTGCTCGGCGATTTGTGTCCAGGCTTCTTTGCTGTCCGGCATGGGGTCGAGCCATTTTCTGTCGATGGCGTGACATTTCGTGCAATCGCTGTCTGTAAAATTTGTCTGGACCATCTGAAAATGGCAACCGGAACAGTCTTTTGACTCCATTTGTGTTTCATGGCAGCCCAAGCAGCTTTTCCGGCTGTCCGGGGAATGCATCGCCTGATCCAGTCGCGTCAGGTGACTCTTATCCGAACCGGTTCGGGTATGGCATTCGCTGCATGTTTCCATGGAATCATGGTGGCAGGTGTAGCAGTGTTCCGTCTTCGCTTCATGCAATTTGTGGTTGAACGCGACCGGGTTCACAAACTGTTTGGAAGGTTCTTTGCCCGCTTGCTGGGCGGTTTGGGCGTCTTTCAGCCATAAGGACATCAGCACACTGTCCGGCTGATTCCGTTTGATCCGGGGGACATCCTCCAGCTTGGCAATTCCTGAAAGTCTGGCCGGAGCATGACATGCCGCACAATCCGTGGGCCCTGCTTTCTGCTGGGTGGATTGTATCTGATAATGGCAGTTGACGCAGCTCTCATGAGCGACTGTCTGAAAAGAACGTGTTTTTTCAATGAGCGTTGCTTTATGGCAATACCGGCAGGTGCTTTCTTCTCCCTTGACATAAACTGTTTTGTCCAGCGCCTTGTCATACTCATGGTGGCAGGCGCTGCAATTGGTCTCTTCCCCTTCTTTGGCCGGGTGAATGGCGGAAGCAATTTCATGGCGGTAATGCAGGGATTTGTCCATTGCAACCGGCTGGGCGGTTTTGATGGCCGCTCCTGTCTGCGAGTGGCACAAGCGGCACTGGCTGGTTAGCGGCCCGGAGGAAAGGCTTTTTTCGCTGCGTTCCTGGTGACAGCTGATGCATTTTTCATGATACAGAGTTTTGTCCGTATGGTATCCGCCATCCTTAATCCGCTGAAATTTGAAAATAAACTTTCCGTTTTCCTTGAGATGGCAGGCGCTGCAATTCTGGTCTTTGAGAGTATTGGTGTGTTTGTCATGGGAGAACCCGACACCGGGCATCTCTCGCACGGGTTTACCCTCCGTCAGCCGGATATCGATCAGATCGGGCGTGTCGGCCTTTTGGGATGCGGCGCCCAAGCGCGGAATCACGAGGAAGGCAACAGCAAGAGCGATAAAAATAAATTTCTGGCGACCGGTCGGCAATATGTGTGTCATGACTTTATCCTAAGTGGTCCGGGTGATACGAATCTTCCCATAAAGAGATAAATTCAGCGATTTTAAATTTTTTTCATTCCTACTGTTTCTGATCGAAAAGTCAACAGAAAAAGGGCTTTTGACGGCTTGCATCCATGGGCCGGATGAGCCTTTTGGCGCAGGACTTTTCCTTGACTGAACGGGCATGATGCGGTACAGGCTATCATTACTTATACAGAGAATTTACCTTTAACTTCCAGTGATTGTGACCGCATGAATCAGAGTCCCCGTTCGGAGAAAGAAAAAAAATATTTGATCGACGCCATTGACGCATTTAACCGGAAACTGCTGATCATCGCCCCGGATTACACCATTCTTGCCGCAAACACCGTAGCCATGGCAGGCCATTCTGAAAGCATCATCGGCAGGCCCTGCCATGAAATTATCCTCGGGTGCCATGAGCCCTGCGCCAATTGCCCGGCCAAGGATGTGTTAAGAACCGGAAGCGCTTCCCTGCGTTATGATCAGTGCTATAATCTGGACATCAACCAGGACATGCTGTGTTTATATTCTTATCCGGTTTACAGAAACGGTGAAGTTGACGCTCTGGTGATGCTGGATTTTGATTTGCAGGCGCTGAAAAACGTTGAAGAACGGCGCATCCGTTCCAATGGATTTTTGCGGAACCTGATCCACAGCGCGGTGGACGGCGTGATTGCCTCGGACCCAACCGGTAAAATTCTTATTTTTAACGATGCCGCCGCCCAGATCACCGGTTATACAGTGGAAGAAGCCTTAAACGATATTTCCATCCGGGATGTGTATATAGGGGAAGGGGCCCGGGAAATCATGCGCATGCTGCTCAGTCCCGAGCATGGCGGCGAGGGCAAGCTCATCTCCTATCACATTGACGGGAAAAATAAAAACGGCCAGGTGGTGCCCATCAGCCTTAATGCGTCCATCGTGTACGAAAACGGGAAAAAAGTGGCCACCATCGGTTTTTTTCACGACCGGCGGGAGGAAATCCGGATTCAGAAGGAACTGGAAAAAACCCAGGTCCAGCTCCTTCAGGCGGAAAAAATGGCGTCCATGGGTAAGATGGCGGCTGGTGTGGCGCATCAGTTAAATAACCCCCTGAGCGGCATTATCCTGTTCACCAAACTGGTGATGGAGGATTACGGTCTGCCTGAGGACGCCCTCAAAGATCTGGAGCGGGTGCTGGATGACGCCCGGCGGGCCAAGGATATCGTCAAGGAACTGCTGGAGTTTTCCCGCCAGACCGCCCATGAGATGAAACCCCAGAACCTCAACGAAATTATTTCCCGGACCATGTTTCTGCTGGAAAACCAGTCCATATTTCACAATATTGACATCCGGAAAAAACTGGATGAACATGCGCCGATCATATACGGCGACGCCCAGCAGCTGAATCATGTCTTCATGAATATCATTTTAAATGCGGCTGATGCGCTGAACGGAACCGGCAGGTTGACCATCCAGACATCGGTTTGCCCTGAAAATAAAATCGTGTGTGTTGAAATCAGCGATACGGGCCATGGTATCCCGGAGGACGTTATTCATCATATCTTCGAGCCTTTTTACACCACCAAGGAGCAGGGCAAGGGAACCGGACTGGGGCTGAGCATTGTTTACGGCATTGTTGAAAGTCATGGAGGTCATATCCACGCCGAAAGCAAGTCCGGTCATGGCACGACTTTTTTTATTGAATTTCCTGTAGTGGAAAGTGAAAACGGAGGCATTCAAATTGGCTGACACGACAGAAGATGGGTTGAAAATCCTGGTTGTTGACGATGAAAGAGATATCCGTGAAGGGGTTGAACGCATCCTGAAACGGATGGGGTATCAGGTATTCACCGCAGGCCGGGGGGAAGAAGCCCTGGCGGTTCTGGAAAACCAGAGCGTGGCGCTTGCCATACTGGACCTGAAAATGCCCGGTATGGACGGCATGGAACTTCATCAGCGCATCCGGGCCATTGATGACCAGATTATCGTCATCATCATCACCGGTTACGCCACCATTGAGACAGCCATCGAGGCCATGAAGCAGGGGGCCTATGATTTTATTCCCAAGCCCTTTGAACCCGAGCATCTGCGCATTGTGGTGCGCCGGGCCCATGAAAAATTGCGGCTCAAGCAGGAATCGGAAAGGCTCCAGATGGAGCGGGCCCGCACGCTGATGGATCTGGATACGGAAAAGAGCCGGATACGGACCATCGTCGAGGCCCTGCCGACGGCTGTGGTCGTGACCAATACCGCCGGCGAGGTGGTGTTGATGAACCCCGCGTTCATGAACAGTCTGGACCTGGACGCCTCTACCATGGTGCCCGGCCAAAACCTGTGCGTCTATGTGCCGGACCCCGGGTTTTGTGAGATGGTGAGCAATCTTTCCAGCGGTGAAGCCTGCAGGATCGGGGACGCCCCTACCTATGAGCTGACCGTATCGGGCAGCAAATACCTGATGGCCAGGGGACAGTCGGTCATCAATGAAAACAATGACTGCATGGGGGCGGTGGTCACGCTTTCCAATATCACCAGTCTCAAAATGCTTGATCAGCTCAAGTCGGAATTCGTGGCAAAAGTTTCCCACGAATTGCGGTCCCCGTTGTCAACGATTCACGAACAACTGGCCATGGTGCTGAAAGAAACCTCCGGCCATGACTCCGACGTGGACCAGCACCTGATTGAACGGGCCAAGGAAAAAACCCACGGCCTGATTTCCCTGATCGGTGATTTGCTGGATTTGTCCCGGATAGAGGCGGGCGGCATATCCCATAATGTGCAACCCATCCAGGTCACGGACCTGCTTTCAAGCATCGTGGATTTTCTGGGAATCAGGGCAACAGCCAAAGGCCAGAGCCTGACGTTTGAACCGGCGGATGAAGCCTTGCCGCTGATCTCAGCCGATCCCATGGCTCTGGAAAGCATTTTCGGCAACCTGATCGCCAATGCCATCAATTATTCGCCACAGGGCGGCAAGATTGTTGTCAAAGCCGGAAAAGCGGATGCCGGGCATATTTCAGTGCAGGTGGCGGATACCGGGTTCGGCATCGCGCCCAAATACCATGAGCAGATTTTTGAGCGGTTTTACCGGGTAAAAGACGACAACACCCGCTATATCACCGGCACCGGCCTGGGACTGCCCATTGTCAAAGGCTTGGTGGACGCGATGAACGGCGCAATTACCCTGGACAGTGATGTGGGTAAGGGCACCACCTTTACGGTGACCCTGCCGGTGTAAGCGTTTTTTTGAAAATCCTTTCTATATAACTATTCGGCGATACAATCAAATACCTGCCTTCAGGGAATGTTCATGAATGATGATAAGCTGTTAAAAAACGCTGTGGATTTGATTGTGTTAATCAATACGACCATTAATAATATCCGCCTTTACCCCTCAGGAAGTGAATTGATTGTCAGCGCCATCAACCGGATCGACGCGCTTCTGCCTGCGCTCTTTAAATCCGTGGAAGCCATCGAATTCGGCGAATTTGAAAGAACCGTGCTTTTTCAGGGCGAGCCCCTTCCGGAAAAAGATCAGAAAAAACCCCCGGTGCAATCCCTTTTAAAGGTCATGCTGGAGTGGAAAATCCGGAGCATCACGTTTCAAAAAGAGGTCTCCAAAAGAGAATTTTCCGGTTTTATTCAGACTGTTGCTAAAACCCCTGAAGAAAAAAAAGACGAAGGCGCGCTTGCGCAGCTGATCAGTGATCAGAAAATTACCCATATCAAAATTGATAAAAAAATTTATGTGGAATTGGGCGCCGATCAATCCATTGTGGCCGGACTCAGCATCAAAGATGAGGACATCGCAAAATATATTCTGGGGGACCAGCCGCTCACTGACGAAATCCTTGAGTCGCTGAGGGTGTTTGCAAAAGATCCGGAATGGATGGCAAGAGTGTTCACGTCAGGTGTCAGCCAGTTGATGGAATCGTCAAAGGAGCATCATTCCGGCGATTTATCAGCGACTTTTGCCCGGATGATGGCCTCTTTTGAAACCATATCCGATTCTGAGCAATCCGCGCTTTCCGAAACTATTTTAAGCGCCATCACGGACATGGAGGATGAAGCGTTTTTAACGGTATTGACCTAGGACCTGGCTGCTGTTTTTGGGGACAATTTTTTGAATGTGCTGGTGGATAAGGCAGATGACGCAGTATTTCAAAAATTTGTCGGTCGAATCACTCAGATGGTGGATACGGTTTCCAAAAATCCCCAGGATGCCGGGCCCCGGATCGTATCCAACCGGCAATTGTCCAGCCTGGTGAAAAGCATTAAAACCGCTCAAATGATTTCCGGATCAACGCAGGCGTCCGCCGCCGGAGAAGACCTTCATCTGACAGCTGAAAAAAAGAGGGCCGGGCAACTGGCATCCGCCTTGAAAGGTATTCTAAAATGCCAGCCCATGGTATCTCATGAACGGGTGATGCTGGACCGGATGGATGAAACGGTCCGGAATTTATTGGCCAATCAGAAATATGCGACGGTTGTGACGCTGTTCGGGCAACTGGGAAACCTGCTTCAAAATAAAGATTCGGAAATCAGGACCATCGCAGCCACCCTGCTCGCGAATATTGATGAGCAGTTTGAATCAGCGGGCTGTCTGAAGGAAAGAATCGCTCTTTCTTTAAAGATGCTTGAGTGGATTCAAAGCGAAACCGAGTATTCGCCGGTATATGAGAAAATATCCGCGCGTCTTCAGCGCCTGACCCGGCTCCTCATCGAAAAAAAATGTTTCAATGCCGCCGGGCATATCCTGAAAGTGGAATTTTCCATCAGTAACGGATCGATACCGAAAAACAGTGAAATCCGTGGGAAGGCTTTGAAATTTTTAAAAAATATTGCCAAAGAAGACATTTTGAATCTGTATTTGCAGGAGATTCAGTCGGGCGGTGCTATTCCGGGGGAAGACGATATTCAAAGCTTTGTGATTCTGGGCTCGGTCAATGTGGACAGGCTTCTGGATCTGCTGCATGACAGCCACAGCCGCTCGGAGCGGAATTGTATTGTCCGGGTGGTCAGCCGGATCGGAATGCCGGCCGCCGGTCCGGTGGTGGAAAGAATTCAACGGGGCGGTCCCTGGTTTTACGTTCGGAACCTGACCCTTCTGCTGGGCAGAATCGGCGATGAATCTCATCTTAAAATTCTGGAATCATTATTAAAAGATAAAAATGTCCGCATTCAGAGGGAGGGGATTCTCGCCATTCAGAATATCGGTGGGGATGCTGCGGCAAAACTGCTGTATGAGAATTTGCATACGGTGGATGACGAGTTAAAAGGCGCTATTTTTACGTTTATAGGAAATCTGAAATACCGGGCAGCCACGGCGGACATGATCGGGATGCTGGAATCAGGCGCGCTTGGCAGAACCAAAAAAGACAAAATCGATATCATGGTCAAAATTTGCGAAGCATTCGGGCGCATGGCGGAGGGAAAAGCCGTGCCGGTATTAAAACGCGTTACCCGTACCAAAGGATTTTTAACAAAAGTATATGACCCGATGGTGCGGGCGGCTGCGGAAGAGGCGCTGAGGCAGATAGAGACGGCAGGCGCGTCATCCGGATAAGGGGCCGCGGTCGGGATCAGGTTTTATCTTTTCCAGCTTTAATCTGAGAGATGGCATCATCCAGGGATATATCACCCAGCCACTTCTCCCGCTCTTTTGTATAGTCTCCCCGGCCCACCGAGAACTGATTCAAAAAGCGAATGGTTTCAACGATACCCATTTCTTTGAATAAAATCTGTGTGGCCCGACGGCTGATTTCAGATATCGATCTTGTTTCCGTATTCATATGTCTAACTCCATCACCAATTCGGGAAGTTTTGGGGTTGAGTTTTAAATCTTGATACTGCCGGATGAATTGCCCAACCGAATTCTGAGTAACATACGGGAATTCCGGGGGCAAACAGGGTAATCGCATGTAGAATCCGTTGTAATTCATGCCTCATGGAACAACCACCACGAAGCACACGAAGTGCACGAAGAAATCATCAGTATCACTCCAAACCCCTTCGTGACCTTCGTGTTATTCGTGGTTTATATATGCGGCTGTCCCATTATACCGGCCGCACTGAATTTTGATTTTTATTAAGCTAAAACAGGTAGTTAAAATTATCGTGGATAAATTGTCAAGATTAAAGATTTGATAATCATATAAAAGAATGCACCTCCTTTATACCAAAACCATTTTGGTATAATCTGGTTATAAGCAAGTAACAATAACCCAAACAACAA
>QZKW01000023.1 GCA_003599885.1 Desulfobacteraceae bacterium
TAGTTTTATTTTCAATTATTTCAATTGCTTATATGCTTAATTAAAAACATAGTAACATCAGGAGGTTAAACGAAAATCAGCGCCCCCTGAATGGGTACTGAATTTTTGATTTGAATTTTAGAGATATAATGCAAATAGTCATCAGATTTTGGATGACAATATTTCGCTGTCAATACTCTTGTTTCTTCGAAAATAATTGATTCTTTTTTCATTTTATCCATAAACTAACGGACAAGCTAATCTGACCGCGCCACCTATACTTGCCGCGTCAGCGCCGCCGACGTTCTCGCGGTCAGGTTAAGCGCCTGGTTCGCTGATCTATCTGTTTTGTATTTGTTTGTGACGTCTTCCAAATCAACTTGTTCAAGAGCCGCCTTAATAGCTTCATATGCTTTTGATGAGTATCTTTTGTGGACTTGCGACCCTATTTTTATAATTTTAAAATATTCATCGGAGTCTTGAAGCTTAAGGTGCCATACAAGAACAAGTAATTTATAGGTGGACAGCCCAACCTTTCCGGCGAGCTTTTGTGCACCCATAGAGTAATAGTCAAGTTCATTTACTCTTTTTACAGCAAGAACTGTTGCGCCTGGAGTACCCTCCGGAACAAGATGAACAGCTTCGCCTTCTTTCTTAGTGATTCGAATATCAACGTTAATACCGGTTCCAGTTGTTTCTAACTGAAGACTTGCAACACCAGGAAAAATATCTTGCCAAGACTTACCCCCTTGGACGTCTCTTACCATTTTCCTTAATTCTAATTCATCAGGCTGTGACCGGATGCCTTCCAATGAAGCCTCAACAATGGCGAGTGATTTCAACTTTGACTTGGCTTCTATTTGACGGCGAGATTTTGGCTTTAATAGTTCTTTAATCTCTTGAAAATCTGCTTCCACCATTGTGTGTAAATCTCTCGGCGGCGCTGTGGATACAGGGAGAACTCTTTCCGGAAGGTGAGATGACAGCTTTTCTTTAAACTCTTGTTGAAGCAAATCTCGAAAGAGCGTTACGCCAGCCTGACTATACATAAATAATTCTTGCTCTGACAACTCAACAATGTCGTGTTGGGCAGCATCACGAAAACTGTTGATAATTTGAATGGTTAGCCCTTGCTCTTCCGTTAAGCATTTTACTTCAGGCTGGGAAATGCATTTTCTGACGCATTTTTCGTGACCAATCGTTTCTCTTGCATATGCATCTCTGATTTTGCCGCCTTTATGCAAAATTATTGCTTTCAACAATAATTCAAAAGCCCTATCAAGGAGAATTAATACAGCTTCCTTCCTCCCCCTGTCCCAAGGATTGTTAAAATGGCTGATTGATAAAATCAGTGAGTCAACGGCTTTATCGAAGAGTAATTTTGCTTGCTTCTTCATGTGTCTTTTTCACAGTTAACAAGTAATTGAACAGTTTCCGGAAACCTCCACAACTCCTGGAAATCTTCATCGCTCCGGGCAGCGATCATTTTGCCGCAGTCCTTGAAGTCGTGGGCCGCCGGAATCCCCTGTTTCAGTTTAAGTGATTTAAAATACATATAAATATATTTGTTTACAATTCGCAATCAAAATCGTAACTGCTCAGGTATTCAGGAGACAGAATTCAGAAGCCGGAATGAAGGAATGAATCATTTTTTATTTTGTCTCCTTTTTTCCGTCTTCTTTCCCTTGCTTTCCGATAATCCTGAAAATGGTAATATCTCTGAATCCATCCGGTTGATTGAAGAAACCAGTAAACTACTGGAAGCTTACATGCGGGCCATTCTGAATTCCGACTCCTGGATTCTGAATACCTGAATAGTTACGATGGCGGATTCCACTGATCCCCCGGCAAAAACGGCAATTCTATGAATACTCCTTGAAGCGGCAGGCGATAATTGATACAAATACGGGAAAATACGCCAATATTCCGTGATTTGTTTCATCCACCCGTCAGTTTTGCATACACCAACCCCGATAAAAAGGAACCGCCCATGACCGAAATGCTCCCGGAAGTCATCATGGATGACGCAACCATCATTGAAGCCGTGCAGTTTATCAATGAACGGGTTGTAAAAATTGTCTACAAAGGGTCGCTGGAAATCGGGCAATATGTTTTTGAAAGATTCTTTGACAATAATATCCAGCTTGCCGGGTCGAAAATCGCCAATAAACCGGTCAGTTTCCGCAAATTATGCGCACGCCCGGATCTGAAGGTATCGCGCTCCACCTTGATGAACATGGTGAGAGTGGCGGCCCAGCGTCAATTTCTGATTGACGGCGGCATCAATGAGGAAGCGGTGGGGTACAGCCAATTGGTTGTTTTGACGAGACTGGAAAATAACGAAGAAAAGCTATCGCTTGCCCGGGAATGTATTGATGAGCAATTAAGCGAGCGCAAGCTCAAGCTGCGGGTTCAGGAAATCCGTGCGCAATCATTGGACCTCCCTGTCACTCCGGCGGTGACGGTGAAAAAGTATCTGACCCGTGTTGAACGCTGGGTCCGGGGAATGCAGACACCTGCGGAAATGAGCAGCCGGAACAGCATCAACAGCATGGCCCCGGCGGACAAGGAAAAGATACTGGACGTCGCGGGTGGCCTGATTGAAGACATTTCCGTGATCAGCAATAAACTCATGGAGCTTGTGGCGGTTTTAACCGAAACGCCCGCTTCTCCGGAAACTGGCCCCCCTGTTTCGCCGCCCGTTTCAACGGATGCGTAAGGACATATTTTCACTGGCTAAGCGCTTAGCCAGTGGTGCGACCGGCCGGGGCCTATGCCCGGCCGCTTTTTTGCGTGCGCCGGATGGCCGGAAAATAAAACCGCCCATCCGACTATCTGTTGTTTCATTTCCGGCTTTTTGATATGAAGAAAATTTATTTCATCTCTTGCGCTATAGAAGTGAAAGAACAAGAATCAGATCCAACCGAAAGGAAAAATCAATGAACGACCAGCGGCCCATCGTGGGCATTACCATGGGTGATCCGGCAGGGATCGGTCCGGAAATCGTGTGTATGGCCCTCAGCCGTCCGGAGATATATGATGTGGCGCGTCCGCTGGTGATTGGGGATGCCCAGGTCCTGGAATCCGCCCGGCTTCTCACCCGGAGTCCCCTGGTCGTGTCTGTTGTCAATTCGCCCGGTGCTGGAACGTTTAAGTGCGGCTGTATGGATGTCCTTAATGAGTCTGCCCTTGACCCGAAGTCCTTCAACTGGGGGCGCCCGACAGCGGCAACCGGCCGCGCCATGATTCAATACATCACAAGGGCCGTTGACATGGCATTAAATGATGAAATCGCCGCCATTGCGACCTGTCCGATTACAAAAACCGCCATGAAGCTGGCAGGCTCCGCGTATCACGGACATACTGAACTGATTGCCGAACGGACAAATACGCCAAGGTACGCCATGATGCTGGCAGGCAACCGCCTTCGGGTGGTGCTGGTGACCATTCATATGGCCCTGAAAGATGTGCCGCAAAAGCTGACTATTGAAGGGATTCTGTCAACCATTGAGACAACGGCTGAAGCGTTAAAAGAGCGCTTCGGCATTCATCGCCCAAAAATTGCCGTGGCGGGTTTAAATCCCCACTCCGGGGAGGAGGGGATGTTCGGTGACGAAGAAGTGCGGATCATTACCCCGGCGGTTCAGCAAGCCCGTGAAAAAGGAATGGATGCGTCCGGGCCTTATCCGCCGGATACGCTTTTCCATCACGCCCTGACCGGCATTTATGATGCCGTGGTCTGCATGTATCATGATCAGGGATTGATTCCGTTTAAAATGGTGCATTTTGAGGACGGCGTGAACACCACTCTGGGGTTGCCGATTATCCGGACATCCGTTGATCACGGCACTGCCTATGATATTGCCGGAAAAGGCGTGGCCGACCCGGGAAGCCTGATCGAGGCCATCCGCATGGCGGCGCATCAGGCAGTCAATCTGATGGCGAGAAAAGCCAATCCCGCGTAATGCGGAAATTTTTTATGTTTTGAATGTGGATCGATTGAATTTATGGAATCCGATAAAATCATTGTGCGTGGCGCGCGTCAGCACAATTTAAAAAATATTGATGTGGACTTGCCTAAAAACAAGCTCATCGTGATTACGGGTCTTTCCGGATCCGGAAAATCCACGCTGGCCTTTGACACCCTGTATGCCGAAGGTCAGCGCCGGTATGTGGAATCCCTGTCCGCCTACGCCCGCCAGTTCCTTGAACGCATGGAAAAACCGGATGTGGATTTGATTGAAGGCTTGTCCCCGGCTATTGCCATTGAGCAGAAAAACGCGGGTCACAACCCCCGGTCCACCGTTGGCACCGTCACCGAAATTTATGACTACCTGCGCCTGCTGTTTGCCCGGGTCGGGACACCGCATTGCTATGAGTGCGGAAAACCCATTAGCTTTCAGGCCGTTGACCAGATGATAGACAGAATCATGTCCTTAGCCGAAGGCACCCGCCTGATGATCCTCGCGCCTGTCATAACAGATCAAAAGGGCACCCATGACCGGTTGTTTTTGCGGTTAAAAAAGGATGGATTCGCCCGGGTCAAAATCAACGGGGAAGTCCGGGAAATTGATAATGCCGGGAAACTGGATAAAAACAAAAAACATACGGTTGAAGTGGTGGTGGATCGTTTGGTGGTCAAGGAAAAGGTAAGAAACCGCCTTGCCGATTCCCTGGAACTGGCTATTTCACTGTCCGGCTCTGTGGTGAATGTCGAAGTGGTGGACGCATCAGGCAAAACCCTGGACACAATCCTCTTTTCCGAAACCGCCGCCTGTGTTCAATGCGGTATCAGTTATCCGGAATTCACGCCCGCCAGTTTTTCCTTTAATTCCCCTCAGGGTGCCTGCCCCCGGTGCGATGGTCTGGGAACCATCACCGAATTTGATCCGGACCTGGTGATTGCATCAAAGGACCTTTCCCTTCGTGAAGGGGCCATCCGGCCCTGGGAAAACCGCAACTCCGTTCAGTTCGCGGAATTCCTTGAAGCATTGACCGCCCATTATCAGGCTGATATCTATACCCCATACAAGGATTTGCCGGAAAAATTCAAACACGCGCTGCTCTATGGGTCAGGAGAAGAGCAAATCCCTTTTTACATGCATCGCGGGAGCCGCCGCATCGATTTTTCCCGGCCCTTTGAAGGTGTAATCACCAATCTCCAGCGTCGCTACATGGATACGGATTCTTTTCAGACCCGGGAAGAAATCAAACAGTTCATGAATTTTCAGCCGTGCCCGGAATGCAGCGGCACGCGGCTGAACAAGATCAGCCGGTCGGTCCGGGTGGGCGGCCGGACCATTTCAGAGATCGGATCGTTGTCCATTGAAAAAGCCCATGATTTCTTTGCAGGCGTCCAACTCACGGAAAAACAAACCCATATTGCCCGCAGGATTTTAAAAGAAGTGACCGACCGGTTGAGTTTTCTCCTCAATGTGGGCCTGTCGTACCTCACGCTGGACCGTTCCGCCGCCACGCTTTCCGGCGGGGAGTCCCAGCGTATCCGTCTTGCCACCCAGATTGGCTCAAAGCTTACCGGCGTGTTGTATGTTCTGGATGAGCCGAGCATTGGCCTGCATCAGCGGGACAATGCCCGGCTTCTGGAAACCCTGATGAAAATGCGGGATCTGGGAAATACGGTGCTGGTGGTGGAGCATGATGAGGAAACCATCCGGTCTGCGGACTATGTCGTGGATATGGGACCTGCGGCGGGAATGAAAGGCGGGGAAGTGGTGTTTGCCGGAACCCCGGACCAGATACTCAATGATGCGAACTCCCTGACCGGTCTTTATCTGTCGGGACGGAAAAAAATAGATGTTCCGAAAAAGAGGCGGCTGCCGGGCAAGCATCGGCTGATTCTTAAGGGCGCTTCAGAAAACAATTTAAAACAAATTGATGTGGAATTTCCCCTGGGCTGTTTTATCAGCGTGACCGGTGTGTCGGGTTCCGGAAAGTCTTCTCTGGTGTTCGACACCCTTTACCCGCTGCTGGCTCACCGGTTATATCGAAGCAATATACCGGCAGGCAAACACCGGGAAATTTTGGGCACTGAATTTGTCGACAAGGTGATTCACATCGATCAATCACCCATCGGCCGGACCCCCCGTTCCAATCCGGGAACCTACACCGGGGTATTCACAGTTATCCGGGAAATGTTCGCCAAAACCGCCGATGCCCGAAAAATGGGATACAAACCCGGGCGGTTTTCCTTTAATGTCAAGGGCGGGCGGTGCGAAGCCTGCACTGGTGACGGGATCATCAAGATTGAAATGCATTTTCTGCCGGACGTATTTGTGACCTGTGACGTGTGCAATGGCAAGCGATACAACCGCGAATCCCTTGAGATCCGGTACAAGGGAAAAAATATCGCTGAAGTCCTGAATATGACGGTCAATCAGGGGCTGGTATTTTTTGAAAACATCAGCAGCATCCGCACCAAGCTGCAAACCCTTGCGGATGTAGGGCTGGGATACATTCATATCGGCCAGCCGGCCACGACGCTTTCCGGCGGCGAAGCCCAGCGGATCAAACTGGCAAGGGAACTGGCCAAACGGGATACCGGTAAAACGGTGTACATCCTGGATGAACCCACCACCGGCCTTCATATCGATGACATAAAAAACCTTCTGACTGTTTTAAAGCGCTTTGTGGACGGCGGTAATACGGTCATCGTGATTGAGCACAATCTTGATGTGATCAAGTTTTCCGATTATGTGATTGACCTGGGACCCGAAGGCGGGGACCGAGGGGGGCAGTTGGTCGCCTGCGGAACGCCAGAAGAAGTCTCAAAAAACAAGGGATCTTATACGGGATTTTTTTTAAAAGATGTTTTATAACGGATCCCTGAAGAAATCTGGTGTGGTTTTTTTCCCTTTATAGGCAGTATTTTGTTGACGGAGGATGTAATAATTTGTAATGGATTCCCATTGCAAAATTGATGTTTTTTGAGCAAATTGAACATAATTTGATTCTCTCAAAAGGCTGAAAGTCTCCGAAAATAGCGATTTTACCCAATGCGCCTGGGTGGCGGAACTGGTAGACGCAAGGGACTTAAAATCCCTCGGCTCTTGTGGCCGTGCCGGTTCGATTCCGGCCCTAGGCACCAATAAATTAAGGGTTTACAGACAAGTTCTGTAAATCCTTTTTTTATTCTTCAAGAAGAAAAGAATTATGGCAATGCCCAGAGCCGGGGTCTTCCATTTGTCTTTTTTATTCCCAAGCGTTGAAACTGCAAAGCCTGATCAATTTAATAACTTTATAACATGTTAAATTTCGTTTATAATTGATTTAAGTCAAGGCTTAAGTGTCGCTATCTGGTATTTATAATTTCCAGTCAAAATCTGTTGATTTATTAAATCAAGGAGAAGGGCATGGCAAATGATGATCAATGTCGAATATTTGGGTCGAATATTTAGGGCCTTGTCCACCCGCCTGTCCGATGAAGATGCGTTAGCCGCCATGAAATCAATTTCGGGATATCTTGATATCGCTCCGTTTCGATAAAGCCTTATAAACGCCAACTTTTTCAGTATGGAGACACGTCATGACACAAAACCTAAAGTTTGAAACCCTTTGCCTTCATGCCGGGCAGGAACCGGATTCTGCGACCCTGTCTCGGGCTGTCCCCATTTACCGGACCTCATCTTATGTATTCAAAAGTTCCCAACATGCGGCTGATTTGTTTTCATTAAAGGAAATGGGAAATATTTATACCCGGCTGATGAACCCCACACAGGCGGTATTGGAAGAGCGTATTGCCGCCCTTGAAGGAGGGGCTGCCGCTCTGGCTCTGTCATCCGGGACTTCTGCAATATTTTATGCGATCATCAATCTTTGTGAAGCCGGTGATGAAATCGTATCCGCAAATAACCTGTACGGCGGTTCCTATACCATGTTTCACAATATTTTAGCGCAGTTCGGTATCCGGGTAAAATTTGTTGATCCCCGGATGCCTGAAAATTTTGCAAAAGCAATCAATGATAAAACCAAAGCGGTTTTCATTGAAACCATCGGCAACCCGGTTCTGGGATTTACGGATATTGAAGCGGTTGCAGATATTGCCCATCAACACCACCTGCCGTTGATTGTGGACGCGACGTTTACAACGCCATATCTTCTGCGATCAATAGACTATGGAGCTGATATTGTGGTCAATTCCATGACAAAATGGATGGGCGGGCACGGCACCGGCATCGGCGGAGTGGTGATAGATTCCGGTGGTTTTGACTGGAAAAATCCGAAATTCAAATTGTTTAATGAGCCTGACCAAAGTTATTCCGGAATCCGGTTTGCACATGATCTGGGCGATCTGAATCCTGTTGCATATATTCTGCGGATGCGCCTGGTGCCGTTAAGAAATCTCGGGGCATGCATCTCGCCGGATAATGCCTGGATGTTTTTACAAGGGCTTGAAACCCTGCATCTGAGAATGGACCGGCACTGCAGTAACGCCATGCATGTGGCGCAATTTTTAAAAAAACATCCAAAGGTGACCTGGGTGAGATATCCGGGCCTGGCGGATGATCCGTCACACTCTATAGCCGGTCGATATTTAAAAAAGGGGTTTGGCGCGATGGTGGTTTTCGGAATTCAAGGCGGCAGAAATGCCGGTGAAAAATTTATCGATAGCCTGGGCCTGTTTTCACACCTTGCCAATGTCGGAGACGCAAAAAGTCTGGCACTTCATCCTGCCAGTACATCTCATTCCCAGTTATCGGAAGAGGAACAAACGGCGAGTGGTTTAACACCGGATCTCGTGCGTCTTTCCATCGGGATTGAACATATTGACGATATCCTGGGAGATCTTGAACAGGCATTAAATATGGCCTGATGCCTCTATGAGTGAAACGGCAGACTCAATGACTCAGCAGCGAATGCGATTCTTTTCTGTCATGGGGAGTTTCACCGCTACACCCTCACAGAACTTTACAAGAGCCTCTATCATACACCACTGGCTGTAAAGCCTTCACCTTTTGCCGTTTGTTCGCATTGATAACAAATAGCATTCAAAAAAAAGCAGTTATTCATACTCAATTCTTGTCTAAACCTAATATATTGTGTAAACAGAATCATTTGAAACTCCTAAAGGTGCGGTTTCTTGAAGTTCGATTTTTTCCGATGCGCAAAGAATCGCATTTTTTAAGGCCTCGCAGGATATGCGTCATTATTTATTGCAATCATTTTAAAGCGGAGTCAGTTCAATGAATGTTTGTATTGTGGGTACCGGATATGTAGGGCTTGTGGCTGCCGCATGTTATGCGGAAATGGGTAATCATGTAACTTGTGTGGATGTCAATCCGGATGTCATCGAAACATTAAGCAGCGGTAAAATTCATATTTTTGAGCCCGGTCTTGAGGATCTGGTCCAGCGCAATCTGGCAGGGAAGCGTCTGACGTTTACCACAAATATCGCTGAAGGTATGGCGGATTCATTGTATGTATTCAATTGCGTGGGGACGCCCCCAAAAGATGACGGGTCATGCGATTTGTCGTACGTTTATGGCGTTGCTGCAGATATCGGCAGGCATATGAATGCTTATAAAATCATCGTTAATAAATCCACGGTTCCGGTAGGCACGGCAGATGAGGTGAAAGCCATTATCCGCCGGGAGCTCGCCGTCCGGAGCGTGACCGTTGATTTTGACGTGGTATCCAACCCGGAATTTTTAAAGGAAGGGGATGCGGTCAATGATTTTATGAAGCCGGACCGGGTCATTCTGGGCACGGACAATGCCAAAGCCGCCGCCCTGCTGGCGGATTTATACGCGCCCTTCGCCCGAAGCCGCGATAAACTGATCATCATGGGGACACGCAGCGCGGAGATGACCAAATATGCGGCCAACTGCATGCTGGCTACCAAAATATCGTTTATTAATGAAATGGCCAATATCTGCGAATCCGTGGGAGCGGATATCAAAGACGTGCGGACCGGGATCGGTTCGGACCACCGTATCGGCTATCATTTTATATACCCGGGCGTGGGGTATGGCGGCTCCTGTTTTCCCAAAGATGTGAATGCCCTGATTAAAACGTCTTTCGCCAGTAATTATCATCCGGAATTGCTGACGGCGGTGGATCGGGTCAATACCCGCCAGAAACAGATGCTATCTCATAAAATAAAAAAATACTTTGGGACGCACGGCGGGGTCGCAGGTAAGACTTTGGCGGTATGGGGGCTTTCATTTAAGGCCAATACCGATGACATCCGGGACTCGGCAGCAATAGTGCTTATTAATGACCTGACGGCTGAGGGCATGCGGATCAGGGCCTATGATCCGGCGGCAGGCGATAATGCCGGGAAGCTTTTGTCGGATAATGGTCTGGTCGAGATTGTGGATAACCAGTATGATGCCCTGGCAGGTGCTGACGCGCTGGCGGTGGTGACTGACTGGAACCAGTTCCGCAATCCCAATTTTAACTTCATCCGGTCATCGCTGAGCGCACCCGTGATTTTTGACGGCAGAAACCTCTATTCCATCAGTCAAATGACAAGTCTGGGCTTCACTTATTTTTGCGTGGGAAGGGCGCCGGTTGTTTGATGCACTTCGACAAATCCTTTTAATCCTGACCATCTGAACGCCGCTCTAAAGGAGATTCGTCCGGACATGAATTTGTTGCTGATTATTTTGTCTTCTTTTTTATATGCAGCGGCGTTTCCCAAATTAAATTTCTGGTGGCTGTCTTTTATTGCCCTGGTCCCTTTTTTTGCGGTTCTGGATAAGGAGCGTTCTGCGATCAAACAGGCGGGTTTCGGCGTGCTGTGGGGCGTTGGAATGTCCATTGGTATGGGGTACTGGGTTTTTCCGACGGTTTTCCACCATTATGAAGTGCCGTTTGTCAAATCACTGGTTTTTTTTGTCCTGTGTCTGCTGCTTCCGATTGGATTGATATACGGTGCGTTTGCCCTGATTTATCGTTTTCTGTGGCAGGACCATTTTTTTTTCTATACTTTGGTTATTCCGGCCATCTGGACTCTGCAGGAATATGTAAAGGAATGCGTTTCGTTTCTGATTCCCTGGGGCGGGATTTCCTCCGCGCTGGTGCCGTTTTCCGCGTTCGTTCAGATGGCGGACATCATCGGCGCTTATGGCATCGTATTTATGGTTGTGATGGTGAATGCCCTTTGCTTCAGGTTTATCAAAGGACGGCGACGGGGAAAAGGTGTTGTGACAACACGGCTTCGATTCAGAGTTCATGAATACCTCCCCCTGTTCCTTTGCTTTCTGTTAATCGCGGTCCCTTCCCTCTATGGAATTTACCGGGTCAAAACGATTGACGGCTGGATTCGACAGAAGGCCCTGACTGATAAGCCCGTCACAGTGACCCTCGTCCAGGGAAACTACAGTACCAAAGAGCGGTGGAGCGGGATGGGGTTTTATCAGCGGACCATGAGCTATCTTGACATGTCGCAGTCGGATGAGAATGGCCAGCGGGTGATCGTGTGGCCTGAAACGACCCTGAATTCCTCAAAGGAAATCAATGACGCCTTTTTTTCAAAACTCATGCAGGCCATTGGCGAAGAGTCCCTGTTGATTTCCGGAGGGCTGAAAACAGACACAGGCACGAATGATGTGTATAATTGTGTGTATTTTATATCCGGCAAAGGCCGTCTGACCCGTTACGACAAACATTTCCTGCTTCCTTACGCAGAGACATCGCCGCTCATCGATCTTCTGGATACCTATTATACAGCGCCGGGTGAGTTTAAGGAGGGACGAACGCCCGTATCTGTCGACACGCCGGAAGGTTTGGCGGGGGCGTCCGTGTGTATGGAAATCCTCTATCCGGATTTTATCCGCCGATCTGTCAGGGATGGCGCAACTTATCTGGTGAATGTTTCAAACGATTCGTGGTTCGGTGATTCACCCATGCCGTATATCCATCTCAATGAGGCGAAACTGCGGGCGATTGAAAACAGGCGATATCTGCTGCGGGCTTCAAACAGCGGCATTTCGGCCATTATTTCACCGACGGGACAAACAATGGCCTGGAGCCGGTTGTTTACAAAAGAACGGGTAGATGGCAAATTTATCCGAATGGGCGGCAAAAGCGTTTATACCCGATTCGGGAATTTAATTTTGTATGGCGCGGTCCTGACCCTGATGGCGGCTTTGATTCAGGTGATCGCCAGAAAAAATTAGCAGGGCGTTCTCAATCTGGTTAAGAGTTCGAATCAGGGTTTTGGGTATTCCTTTTGTAATTTTTCAAGCCCGGTACGCATGGCTTCGCTTCTGCGAAACGCCTCAGATTCATCGCCGAACATTTCATCCTGCAATTTTTCAAGTTTTTGTTTTTTGTTCTCTTCTGTCAAGCCGGTGCTTTCAAGAATCTGTTTTTCTTTTTCCCTGTAAAGCGTTTCATTTTGTTTTTCAGCGGCAATCTGCTGATCCACTTCATCAAGCTTTTTCACCACTTCAGGGGTAAAAAATTCTTTCCGGTATTCTTTGATTTTTGCCTGACGGGATTCTTCAGAGCCCAATTCATCAAGGTCTTTTTTGTATATCAGCATTTTTTCCCGGTACCGGTTATACTCGTTCGGGTGTTTTTCTACGGCATCTGCATCTTCCCCCCACATGTCCGTGTTTAATTTCTGGAGTAATTCTGCTTTTGTATCGCCATAAAGGGTGTCATCACCCACGATATCCGCCCGGCGAAACGCGTATTCCTTGGCTTTCACATCCGTTCCGTAGAGTTTGTCGGCAAGTTCCGCACCCAACCGTTCTCTTCTGAATTCCTGGATTTTTTTCAGGATGTCGATGGCCTCTTGTGTGGATTTGGCGCTGGTCAAGTTCGTAAACTCTTCGGCCAGATCAATTTCGCATTGTAAATAATTTTTGTAGGTATCAAAAAGTATTTGGGCTTCCGATTCAGGAAATTGAGAGAAAAGATAGTCTCTGACGTTGTCCAGATGTTCGCCCGGTGTGGCGCTTTTCCGGAACAAATGCTCCATGTGTTTAAAGTACTTCAATGTGGTGTAAGAGTTGATTAATCCGTCCTTAAATATCGTTTTCAGATCCAGTCCCGCATCTGTTTGGACACCTTCCGCAGGCGCGGAAGGGTCTACTGTCTGATTTTTTGATATGTCGAGAGTTGTCGATGGTTTTACCGGCAAGGACTTGCGGGAGCGTTTCACATCATCAAGGCTGATTTTGTAACTATTGTCAAAGATATACTCAGAGGGTTCATTCCCTTTGGGAAACAGCCAGTAACCCAGAATCAGCAGGAGGAGCGCTACGCCGATACCCGCCACAATTTTTTTATTTTTAATGCTCATCATCAACTCTCCGGGAGATTTGTCCAGTTTGGCATTCACATTTGGCAATATATTGAAAAAACCAATGTGAAAAGTAAAGATAAAAAAAGGGTGCCCTGGGATAGGCACCCTTTTTTAAGATTGTGTTTCGCTTCTGCCCTTGAAGACGGAGCAGGACAGAAAAGAAACAGGCGGGGAAATCGTTTCAGTCTTGCGGTTCCACAATGATTTGAAATATATCTGTACTCAAAAACATTTGTCAATAAATTAATTGCTGATTTGTGATATAAACACTGTTTTTAGAGAGCCCGGACGAGTCCGGAAAAGATTCTTATTGACCCGGTTAAAACGTCTGTATTAGGTTGCTTCCGTCTCTCGCAGACGCCAATCAGTCATCAACGTCATATTCCATTTTTTAACCCACAGGTAACAATAGCCCATGATTTCCGGAAAAACCGGTATAGCCTTATCTCCTGAACAGAAAGCAGCCGTGGAATATATCGGTCCGGCCCTGGTTGTCGCCGGCGCCGGATCCGGTAAGACCCGGACCCTGACCGCTAAAATCGCTTATCTGATTGACAAAGGCTTTAAGCCTGAAAATATTTTGGCCATTACCTTCACCAACAAAGCGGCCGGGGAAATGAAAAACCGCCTGAAGGAATTGACCGGCCTGCCTCAGGACCGGTTTCCATGGGTCAGGACGTTTCATTCCGCATGTTTTAAAATCCTTAAACTGCATTGCCAGGCCTTGGGGTACCACCTTCCGCTTCAGATTTATTCGGATTACCAGCAGCAAAAGATTTTTAAGGAAATCCTGGTCAGGCGCAATATCGATAAAAAATATTTGTATGCCATCCGCTCCCACATTTCCCATGCCAAAAATTCCGGGAACCCTGACAATTATATGGACCATCACCGCCGGATGCCTTATGGCAGCCTGTCTGAAATTTTTGAGCTGTACGAAAAAGAATTGTTTGCCAAGAATGCAGTGGATTTTGACAATATTCTTTTGCAAACCCGCAACCTGTTGAGGCAGCACCCTGATATTCTTCGCCAGTATCACGCGCAGTTTGATTATTTGCTCGTCGATGAATACCAGGATACCAATGATCTCCAGGAAGACATCACGGGCCTGCTCCTTGGAAAGAATCCTATCTTTTGCGTGGGTGACGACTGGCAGGCGATTTATGGTTTCAGGGGCAGCAATGTCGACCATTTTATCGGGTTCCAGAAAAAATATGCAGGCGCCCGCATTTTCCGTCTGGAACAAAATTATCGGTCTTCAGACGAGATTGTTCAGGCCGCCAATGAGCTGATCCGATTTAACGAAAACCGTGTTGACAAGGCGTGTTATTCCCGGAAATCGGGGGGCGTCCTTGAAGTGCATGATTTTTATGACGATAATGCGGAAGCCGAATGGGTTTCAAGAAAAATCAGATGGTTGAATAAAGCCGGGATCTCCGGGCAGCAGATTGCGGTTTTGTATCGCACCAAATTTTGCTCCCTGTCATTTGAAAAGGCGTTTCGCCGCTTGGGGCTTTCCTATAAAATGCTTGGCTCCAAGGGCTTTTTTGAACGCATGGAGATATTGGACATCACCTGTTATCTGACAGCGATTGTATTTGAAAAAGACGATGTCGCGTTTGAACGAATACTGAACACGCCCAAACGCGGCATTGGTCCGGGTATGGTTACAAAGATCAATCAGATGCGAACCGGAAATATGAGTTTGCAGGACGCGGCACGAAAGGCGTTAGAGGAAAAAGTGCTGACGAACAAAGTGTACCAGGCGATGAAAAGCCTGATAAATTTGCTTGATGACGCCAAAACCCTTTCTCCTGAGGCAGCTGTCAATGCCATCCTGGACCGCACAAATTATCTGGATTATTTGAAAGGCTATTCCAAAACAGGAGATGATTATACGGCACGGGTGGAAAATATCGAGCAATTGACCTATTCGGCGTCTCAGCACGACTCGCTGATTGATTATCTGGAAGAAGCGTCGCTGGTCAGGGAAGACAAGGAAGAGTCGGAAGATCAGGACGCGGGCGTCAGTCTTTCCACCATGCATGCCAGCAAAGGACTTGAGTTTAATGCGGTTTTTGTGGTGGGATGCGAGGAAAATTTATTGCCGCACTGGAAAGCCAAGGATTCCGAGGCGGAGATTCAGGAAGAGCGGCGGCTGATGTATGTGGCCATGACCCGAGCCGAACAGCATCTGTATATCACGTCGGCGAATTATCGCAAAGGCCAGTATAATCAAACCAGCCGGTTTGTTTCCGAAATCCCGGTGTGATTCGCGAGGACCTCTGGAAGGGGCATTATGCTTTTTTCAAGCTGTTTTTGAGCTGTTGTTCAAGTGCTTCATGAAGCTTCTTTTTTTTGTCCGCATAAGTTGATTGAATGGATTTGATTTTGTCGAGTTGCTCTGACCGTGATTTTTTAAACTCATCCAGCGCGGATTGGATCGGTGGGGATTCCGGCTGGTCCTGGATCGTTTCAATTTTTAAATGGTCTTTGAGAAAGAGCCTGGCTTCTCCGGGTTTTTCGAGCATTTCAATGATTTCCAGGTCACTTAATTTAAGGCAAACCCGGTTCCCTTCTTCCAGAGACATGGACAGCGCTTCACAGACATGCTCGATGGTCGGCGGTCCGGCATGCCGGTGTTCGTGGATCCGGATGGCGGCTGCCACCAGATGCGCGATGGTGTAAAAATTATTTTTTCCCTTCATCACATTCCTTTCTTGAAGAAGTATGACTTTGTATGGTAACGAGTTTCTGAAAAACTAAAATGCCAACGGACAGCCGTAAATATAAAAAAACGAGTGCCTCGGACGCTTGACACCTTTTTGTTTAAATCGTATCATCAGCGCAATTTTTGTCAAGACCATCACCATTTCAAGCCATTCACTTTTCAATCACCAATAATATATGGAGGATTTCATGACCGATATTTATAGTGTAAATGCCAGGGAAATTATTGATTCAAGGGGAAATCCGACGGTGGAAGTCGATGTGACGCTGGCCTGCGGGGCAAAAGGGCGGGCCGCCGTGCCTTCCGGCGCTTCAACCGGTACCCGGGAAGCGCTGGAGCTCCGGGATGGCGATAAAAACCGTTATCTGGGCAAAGGTGTGCTGAAGGCTGTTGAAAATGTTAATAATTTGATCGGGCCTGAAATTCAGGGCATGGATGCCACGGACCAGTATTCACTGGATCATTGCATGATCGCGCTGGATGGCACACCGAACAAATCCAAACTCGGCGCCAATGCCATGCTGGGCGTTTCCATGGCTGCGGCAAGGGCTGCTGCCGATGCCTATTCTCTTCCGTTGTACCGGTATCTGGGTGGTTTGAATGCCCGGTTTTTGCCAATGCCCATGATGAATATCGTCAATGGCGGTGCCCATGCCGCCAACCGTCTCGATATCCAGGAATTCATGATTATTCCTGCCGGTGCGAAAACTTTTTCAGAAGCCGTGCGAATGGGCGCAGAAACTTTCCACAGTTTAAAACGGATTTTAAAAGAAAAAGGCCTGAGTACGGCTGTCGGTGATGAAGGTGGATTCGCTCCGGATTTTGCATCCAATGAAGAGGCCATTAAAGTGATCATGGACGCCATCACATCCGCAGGTTACAAGCCGGGTGAAGATATCGGCCTGGCCCTTGATGTTGCGGCCAGCGAGTTTTATGTGGATGGAAAATATTTTCTCGAATCAGAAAATAAAAAATTGACCGCCAAAGAAATGATTGATTATTACCAGTCGTTAATCGACAAGTATCCCTTATATTCTATAGAAGACGGGCTGGCGGAGCAGGATTGGGAAAACTGGACGCTGATGACTGAAAAACTCGGAAGGTTCGTTCAACTGGTCGGCGATGATATCTTCGTGACCAATCCCGAGATTTTCAGCAGAGGCATCCGTGAAGGGATCGCTAATTCGATCTTAATTAAACTCAACCAGATCGGCACGGTTACCGAAACCCTTGCAGCCATTGAAATGGCAAAGCAGGCCGGATATTCAACTGTAATTTCGCATCGATCCGGAGAAACGGAAGATTCATTTATCGCAGATCTGGCAGTGGGCGTGAACGGCGGTCAGATAAAAACCGGTTCCATGTCAAGAAGCGACCGGGTCGCAAAGTACAACCAGCTCATTCGTATTGAAGAAGAACTCGGAACCAGTGGACGAATTTCGGAAAATGTCTTTACCGGTTAGTTCGGGTCTGAATAAAAATCGATTAAGCCTTAAGGACGGATGAATGAAGGGAAAGACAAAATTCATATTTGTTACCGGCGGCGTTTTGTCATCGCTTGGAAAAGGATTGGCTGCGGCGTCCATCGGCGCGCTTCTGGAAAGCAGGGGCCTCAAAGTCACGCTGTTAAAACTCGATCCCTATATCAATGTGGATCCAGGCACCATGAATCCGTTTCAGCATGGCGAGGTGTTTGTAACGGACGACGGCACGGAAACCGATCTGGATCTGGGGCATTATGAACGGTTTGTGAATGTGCGGTTAACCGCAGATCATAATTTCACCACTGGAAAGATTTACAACACCGTCATCACCAAGGAACGCCGGGGGGATTATCTGGGCGGTACCGTTCAGGTGATCCCTCATATAACCGATGAAATTAAAAGCAGCATCCTGAGGGGTGCCGGCGACATGGATATTATGATTGTGGAGATCGGCGGCACCATCGGTGATATCGAGAGTCTTCCGTTTCTGGAAGCCATTCGTCAGTTCCAGTTTGATGTTGGCAGGGAAAATGTCCTCTACATTCATCTGACGTATGTGCCCTATATTGCGACTGCCGGAGAAGTTAAGACCAAACCCACCCAGCACAGCGTTAAGGAGCTTCGGAGTATCGGCATTCAACCGGACATTTTGCTTTGCCGGACGGCCAGTCTGCTGGCAGACGACATTAAGGCCAAAATTGCTCTGTTCTGCAATGTCAGCAAGGACGCGGTCATCACGGCCAAAGATGTGGGGTGCATCTATGAGGTGCCGCTTAATTTTCATCAGGAAGGACTGGACCAGAAAATACTGGAATTATTGAATGTATGGACTGGCTCTCCCCGGTTGGAACCGTGGAAACGGCTGATCGAAAAAATTCAGAATCCGCTTCACACGGTTTCCATCGCCATTGTGGGCAAATATACCGATTTGACCGAATCCTATAAAAGTCTGAACGAAGCCTTGTTTCATGGGGGAGTTGATAATAATACCCGGGTTGAATTGATGTTTGTGGATTCAGGGACCATCACCAAGGATAATTGTGAGGCGTTGCTGTCCGGTGCTGATGGTATTCTGGTTCCAGGCGGATTCGGTTCACGGGGGGTGGAAGGAAAAATCCTTTCCATTCAGTATGCCAGGGAGAACATGATTCCGTTTTTCGGCATCTGTCTGGGCATGCAGCTTGCGGTTGTCGAGTTTGCAAGGAATGTAAGCAAAATTCCCGATGCCCAGAGCTCTGAGTTTAATCCTGACACACAGTCACCGGTAATCTATTTGATGCGGGAATGGTTTGATGAAAAGTCCCAGACAGTCCAAAAACGCGACGGCGACTCGGAAAAAGGCGGAACCATGCGCCTGGGAGCCTATCCCTGTAAATTGACCAAAAAAGACTCTCTCGCATTCAAGGCCTACCAGGCAGGAAAAATTTCCGAAAGACACCGGCACCGCTATGAATTTAATAATGCCTTTAGAGACCGGCTGGAAGAAAAAGGCCTTTTTATTACCGGTCTTTCTCCCCGAGAAGATCTGGTTGAAATCATCGAACTTAAAAATCATCCCTGGTTTCTGGGATGCCAGTTTCACCCGGAATTTAAATCCCGGCCCATGAATCCCCATCCGTTATTTAAGGATTTTATCAAGGCCGCCCTTGGGAAAAAAATGGGTGCTCAGGCCAAAAATAACAAATAAATCCAATGAGATGACATTGCTCCCCACTCCATTAAAGCCCGTCTGCCTTTCACCCGGCGATGCTGTTGCTGTGATTGCGCCTTCCAGCCCTTTTGACCGCGAGAAATTTCAAAAAGGGCTTTCTGTTCTGGAGGAGATCGGACTGCGTCCTTTGTTTTCAGATAAAATATTTGAAACAAAAGGCTATCTGGCGGGCCCGGACGCGCATCGTGCCCGGCTGATTCATGATAGTTTTGCAGACCCTGAAATTAAAGGCATTTTTTGTGCCAGAGGCGGATATGGGGCGCTTCGGCTTTTGCCGTTTCTTGATTTTGAAATAATAGCCGCCCATCCCAAAGTGTTTATCGGGTGCAGTGATGTGTCCGTCCTGCTGAATGTGTTTTACTCACGCTGCAATCTTGTCACGTTTCATGGCCCTATGATGGAATCTCTGGGCATGGCAACACAACCGACAAAGCAGGCATTAATTGACACTCTGTTGTCCGGTCTTCCGGTAAGTGTGATTCCTGACAATAAGATGGTGATTCGTTGTGGCATGTCTTCGGGGATCGTATCCGGCGGCAACCTGACCACTTTGTGTCATTTGGTCGGAACACATTATATGCCTGATTTTTCAGGGCATATTCTTGTGCTGGAGGATATCGCTGAACAGCCCTACCGGATTGATCGGATGCTGACCCACATGCGAATGGCAGGCTGCTTTGAAGGGCTGGCCGGACTGGTGATCGGTTCCTTTAAGGGGTGCGGGTCTTTGGATGAAATATGCCGTATTTTTGATGATATTTTTTCAGATGATGCTATCCCCATTCTGGCAGGTTTTGAGGTGGGACATGATGAACCCAATCTGACGATCCCTTTTGGGATCCGGGCGACACTGGATGCGGATAACGGCCGGTTGCTGTATAGCGAGCCATCGGTTGCCGGCTAAAACCCATCCGGGTAATCAACGGAAGGCAGGATCTCATCCGATATGCTGAAATCAGTCCACCTGCTCATGGAACAGGCGGTCACAGAAAATGTTTTTCCCGGTGGTGTGCTGCTGGTTTCCAAAGCAGGGCGTATCCTGTTTCATGAAGCCTATGGGCAGACCAACATCTTTACCGGTCAAACAGTATCTTTGAATACGATTTTTGATCTTGCGTCCTTGACCAAGCCGCTGGCTTCAGCATTGGCGGCCATGATGCTGATTCAGGAAAACAAACTGAGTCTTGATCAGGAGCTTGGTTCCATACTTCCGGAATTAAAACATACCCCGAAAGCAAAAATTCAAATTCGTCATTTGTTGAAGCATACGTCCGGTTTGCCGGATTACCGTCCGTATTATATTGCTTTGAATCATTTGCCGGCTGCCGCTGCCAGCCGGAAGAAGGCGTTGCATGAATATTTGATAGCTGAGCCCCTGGTGTCAGGTATTGGTGAAAAAACGCAGTACAGCGACATCGGGTTTATGGTTCTTGAATGGGTGATAGACCTTGTCGCTGAAAATCGCCTGGATCGGTATGTTCAAAAAAAAATTTATGATCCGTTGGGACTTGCCGACTTGTTTTTTGTGGACCTGGAACAACCCATCCCGGATAAAGCCTATGCCGCCACTGAAGTATGCCCCTGGCGGCACATGGTGTTAAATGGCATGGTGCATGATGATAACGCTTATGCGATGGGCGGAATCAGCGGTCAGGCCGGTTTGTTCGGTAATGCCCTTGCGGTGCATGGATTGTTAATGGAGCTTTTAAACACTTATAGTGGTCTATACTCTCCGATTTTCGACAGTGACCTGGTCCGTCTGTTCTTGAAATCCGGACCAGCTCCAGATCGCGCACTTGGGTTTGACGTACCGTCCCGTGAAAATTCCAGCAGCGGAGACCTTTTTGACAAGACGGCGTCAGTCGGCCACCTGGGATTTACCGGAACCTCTTTCTGGATGGATTTAAATCAGGAGGTTGAGGTGATTTTGTTGACTAACCGGGTGCATCCATCCCGCATGAATGAAAAAATAAAAGCGTTTAGACCCCGATTGCATAACGAGGTAATGAAATGTATTTAACAGAATCCGATGGGCCGTACCTTCTTATTTTGTTCTTGTAATCAATTGATATATCTGTTAGCAATTAGCTTTTTTTCTAATCACGTTATTACGCCTGAGGCGAATAGAAGTTTAAAGATCTCTTGGCGTTTGGCGTCTTTTATATATATATTTTAAGGAGGCAAACCGTTGTTTTTTGACTCGTTTCTCGGATTGTTTTCATCTGATCTTGCGATTGATCTCGGCACTGCAAACACCCTTGTTTTTGTTAAGGGAAAAGGCATTGTACTCAGCGAACCTTCGGTTGTTGCCGTAAGAACCGATAATCGAATGAAAAACAAGGTGCTCGCAGTCGGGCTTGAAGCAAAAAAAATGCTGGGCAGGACACCCGGCAATATTGTTGCCATCCGTCCCATGCGGGACGGGGTGATTGCCGATTTTGACGTGACCGAAGCCATGCTCAGGCATTTTATCCGTAAGGTCCACAACCGGCGTTCCTTTGTAAGGCCCCGGATTGTGATTGCAGTGCCCACGGGTATTACGCCGGTCGAAAAACGTGCGGTCAGAGAGGCTGCCGAATCAGCAGGCGCGCGGGAAGTTTTTCTGATAGAAGAACCGATGGCCGCAGCCATTGGCTCGGGTTTGCCCATCACGGAACCCATATGCAATATGGTGGTGGATATCGGAGGCGGCACCACGGAAGTGGCGGTAATTTCCCTTGCCGGAATTGTTTTCAGCCGTTCGATACGTGTGGCCGGAGATAAGATGGATGTGGCGATCATGCAGTATATTAAACGAAAATATAACCTGCTGATCGGAGACCGGACTGCTGAAATTATTAAGATATCCATTGGGAACGCCTACCCGGATTCAGAAAATTTTGAAATCATGGAAGTCAAGGGCCGGGATCTTGTTTCCGGAATACCCAAAATACTGAAGATTGACTCAGAGGAAATTCGGGTAGCGATATCGGAACAGATTGACGCGATCGTCGAAATTACAAAGATCGCCCTTGAACAAACCCCGCCGGAACTGGCAGCCGATATCGTCGACAGAGGAATTGTATTGACCGGTGGCGGCGCTTTGCTCAAAAATCTGGACAAACTGCTTCGGGAAGAAACCGGGCTGCCGATTACTGTGGCCGCAGATCCGCTGTCGACAGTAGCGTTAGGTTCAGGAATGACCCTTGACAGCATTGACATCCTTCGACAGGTTGTAATTGATTAATCCATGTTTTCAAAAAAGACGATTGCCGGTGCCGGCGCGATTATTCTTATCGCGTCTATTGTAATTGTTTTTTCATTCCGTTATATTCGTACTTCATCTGTAGGCGGCCTTGCGGTGCGGGCCGCATTGACGGTGATGTCACCCATTCAGGCCGCTATCACTTCAACTGTTGGTTATGTCGACGATTTATGGTCCCATTATTTTTTTTTAGTCCATGCCGCCAGAGAAAATGAAACGCTCAAAATGCAATTGGCGCTGGCAGAGTCCCGAAATAATGAATGCACTGAAACCATTCTTGCCAACCAACGCCTCCGCAACTACGTTCAACTGAAAGACCAGAGTCCGTTTACATTGTTGGCGGCGGAAGTCATTGCCCGGGACCCGTCCCCGTGGTTTAAAACCATCATTATTAATAAAGGTACTGATGACGGTGTTGCCCAGGGCTGCCCCGCCATCGTTTCTGAAGGTATTGCCGGATATGTGCTGGAAGCCACTGGCGGGTATGCGAAAGTGCTGTTGATCGTTGACCAGAATAGCTCCGTGGATGCTCTTGTGCAGAAAACCCGCGCTCGTGGCATCGCACAGGGGATGGGCAACGGGTCGTGTCGGCTTGATTATGCCCTGCGCCAAATTGATGTGGCGATCGGGGATACCGTAGTGACTTCCGGATTTGATGGGATTTACCCCAAAGGTTTGCGGATTGGGTATGTGTCAAAAGTGGTTCGCAGAAATTCCGGATTGTTTCAGGATATTGAAATGACCCCTTATGTTGATTTTAAAAAACTTGAAGAAGTCATGATTATTTTAAACCCGCCGACGCATGATTTTGAGAGCGAATAATGCAGTTTTCCGGATGTGTCATTGTTTTTGTCTTATTGATCTGCCTTCAAACAACGCTTCTTTCTAATTTTTCCGGACTGTTTTCTCTTTATGACCTCCTGATTCCGGCGGTCGTCTATTTAACTCTGTTCCGGCCATCTAAAGCAGAGTGTTCTGCCATCATTGTCGCCGGATTGGTCATGGATTTGCTGTCCGAGGCGCCGATGGGATCTTATCTGATTACCTATATTGTCATTTTTCTTGTATTTCAAAACTCCAAAAAGTATTTTCACTTTAGAAATTTGGGATTATTTCAGATAGTCTCCATTATCGGGATTTTCATGGAACATTGTGTTTTTGGGGTGTTTAAGCTGATGAAGACAATGACAGTGGACATTTCATTTTACGCGCTTCAGATTGTTTTGACTCAGACTGCGTGGGCAGTCGTTACTATCCCGTTTATTTACATCATCCTGAATTCTGGATTTAAGGGCTTTGATCACTTGATCATCAAAGGCTTCAAGCCAAGCGTGTGAATCTGATTTTTAAAAACCATTACCATCAGCAGCATTACAATCTGAAACGTGTTTTTCCGGCAGACCCCAATCGCTAACAATGACCCAAGAAAATGATATTTATAAGTGCTTTCATTCTGTTGACAGCCAATGGTTCAGGCGGCGGCTTTTCAGCCTGATGATCGTCGTGCTGATCGCATTTGGCATCTTAGCGACCCGCCTGTTTTATTTGCAGATTATTCACGGAGATCATTACTATAATCTGTCAAAAAATAATTGTGTTCGCATGCAGCGTGTCAATCCTGTAAGGGGACTGATTTTTGACCGTTCAGGCAAACTGCTTGTGGAGAACAGGCCGTCGTTTGATTTAACTATTATCCCCTCTGATGCAAAACCTGTGGATCAAACAATTAAAAAACTGGTCCAATATGTTCCTGAATTTGCGGAGGCGATCCTTGAAACAACGAGTAAAAAGATCGGATATGGATATAAACCGGTTTTGTTGAAAACGGATATCGGCAGAGACGCCCTGGCGTCCATATCCGCGCATCAGTTTGATCTTCCCGGGATTGTTATTGAAGCCAATGCGCGGAGGGATTATATTCACCCCGGGCTTGCCGCTCATTTGATCGGTTATCTGGGCGAAATCAATGCGGATGAAATCAACAAGAATATTTATCCCAATAAAAAGAGCGGGGATTTGATCGGCAGGTTTGGTGTGGAAAAAGCCTGTGATGAGTATTTAAGCGGAGTCCCCGGCGGCAGAATTGTCCAGGTCAATGCCAATGGTCAGATGGTTGAGGTTTTAGACACTGTCGCACCTGAACCGGGGCATAATGTTTTTTTAACCATTGATTATGATTTGCAGCAGACAGCCGAGACATTACTTCAAGATAAGACCGGAGTAGCCATGGCAATGGATCCAGGTACCGGAGAAATTCTTGCAATCGCCAACAGCCCGACATTCAATCAAAATGATTTTATCGGCGGTATCTCAACGGTGAAATGGAAAGAATTGATGTCTAATCCGGATCGTCCCATGTTAAACCGCGCCATACAGGGCGAATACCCGCCAGCGTCAACCTATAAGGTGGTAACGGCCATGGCCGCAATCGGAGAAGGGATTATCAATCAGCATACGACTTTTTTTTGTCCCGGCAGTTATAACTATGGCAATCGTGACTACGGATGCTGGAAAAAGCAGGGGCATGGCCGCATGGACGTCGTTAATGCTTTGGCCCAGTCCTGCGACGTGTTTTTTTATTATTGCGGTAAAAAACTCGGTGTCGACCGACTGGCCAGGTATGCCAAAGGCTGCGGTCTGGGTGAGCTAACCGGTGTTCAGGTGGATAATGAAGCCGACGGATTAATCCCCACGGCTGCCTGGAAAAAACAAACCATCGGGACTCCCTGGCAGGGGGGGGAAAACCTTTCCATTGCCATTGGCCAAGGGTATAATCTGGTGACCCCGTTGCAGCTCCTGGCATTTTTTGGTGCCGTGGCGAACGGCGGGGTTCTCTATAAACCATTGATTGTGAAATCTGTTAATACGGTTGAAGGGGATGCCGTCATCACCGGCAACCCTGAGATCAGGGGAAAGCTCCCCGTCAACCGGGATTCGCTGGGACTGATCCAAAAAGGATTGCTCCAGGCGGTTAATCATCCACAGGGTACGGCCCGAGGGTACGTTTTTGATGATATGATTCGCATCAGCGGCAAAACCGGAACTGCTCAGGTGGTCAGCCGCCGCCTGGAAAAAGAAGGCCCCAATAAGGGCTGTAAAAACTCATTTAAATCGCATGCCTGGTTTGTGGGATATGCGCCGTCAGAGGATCCCCAAATTGTTGTTTGTGTTTTGATTGAACACGGAGAGCATGGCTCCAGTGGTGCGGGACCGGTAGCAAAAGAAATGATCGTTTCATATTTGAAAAGCGTGTTCAATCAGTCTTCGAATCAGGCAGATCCGGAAAATATGAATGTGTTTGAAAAATCAGGATCAGGTCTGATAATGCAGTGAACAGACCCTTGAAGAAGTTTTAAACCGGCTTTTAAAAATAGGAGAAACTTACCAGATGTCAGGCTCATCCATTGAAAATAATCAGGAGATCCCGGAATCATCCGCACCGCCAAATTTTATTCGACATTTTATAGAAGAGGATATCCAGACCGGTAAATATGACGGACGGGTGGTCACCCGGTTCCCGCCGGAACCCAATGGATATCTGCATATCGGACACGCCAAGTCCATCTGCCTCAATTTTGGTCTTTCAATCGATTATCATGGCGCCTGCCATTTACGCTTTGACGACACCAACCCGGAAAAGGAAGAAGTGGAATATGTTGAATCCATTGAAGCAGATGTCCGCTGGTTGGGGTTTGACTGGAAAGACCACCTGTATTTTACATCCGATTATTTTGATAAGCTTTATGACTATGCCGTTTCGTTGATTCAAATGGGCAAGGCTTATGTGGACAGCCTGAGCGCTGAAGAGATTCGGCGGTATAGGGGTACCCTTACTGAACCCGGCAAAGACAGCCCTTACCGCAACCGGTCTGTGGATGAGAATCTGGCATTGTTTGAGAAAATGAAAGAAGGGCATTTTGACGAAGGGGCCTGTGTGCTGAGGGCAAAAATCAACATGGCCGCGCCGAATATGGTCATGCGTGATCCCGCGTTATATCGTATCCGAAAAGCGAGTCATCACCGGACCAAAGATAAATGGTGTATTTACCCGATGTATGATTTCGCCCATTGTTTGTCGGATTCCATCGAAAGGATCACCCACTCCATCTGCACCCTTGAATTTGAAAATAACCGGGAACTCTATGACTGGATTCTGGACGCCCTGAATGTTTATCACCCCCGGCAGATCGAATTTGCGCGCTTAAATTTAAGCTATACGGTGTTGAGCAAACGTAAGCTTATTGAACTGGTGACGAATGGGCATGTGACTGGTTGGGATGATCCGCGCATGCCCACTATTTCCGGTTTGCGGCGTCGGGGGTACACGCCTGAATCCATTCGAAAATTTTGCGAGCGTATTGGTGTTGCCAAACGCGACAGCATGGTGGATTTAGGTTTACTGGAATACATGATTCGGGAGGATTTGAATAAAAAAGCCCATCGGGTGATGGCGGTTTTAAACCCGTTGCGGGTGGTGATTGAAAATTATCCGGAAGAACAGACAGAAATGCTGACAGCAGTCAACAACCCCGGTGAACCGGACATGGGAACGCGCCAGCTGCCGTTTTCGAAAGTCTTGTTCATAGAACAGGACGATTTTATGGAAGAGCCCCCCAAAAAATTTTTCCGGCTTTCTCCTGGACGGGAAGTCCGGCTCCGCTATGCATATTTCCTGACCTGCACGGGTGTGGTGAAAGACGACAATGGGCTGGTCGTGGAATTGCGCTGTACCTATGATCCCGCCACCCGGGGGGGGGATGCGCCCGATGGCCGTAAGGTGAAATCCACCATTCACTGGGTATCGGCGGATCATGCCATTGACGCTCAGGTTCGATTGTATGAAAACCTGTTCTCCAGCGAGAACCCGGCAACGGAAGAGGATTTCAAATTATGCATCAATGAAAATTCAGTCCAGGCCCTTTCAGGATGCAAGGTTGAACCCAGCCTTGCCACTGCTATGCCTGGCTTTCAATGCCAGTTTGAGCGGCTCGGTTATTTCTGCGTGGACACACGGGACTCAACGCCAGGCAACCCGGTGTTTAATCGAACCGTTACATTAAAGGACATGTGGGCGAAAATTAAGGATCGTTAGACACGAATCAATTCATATTGACGCGTCCCAAGTCCCATTTGTTCAGCGTATTCCAGTTGATGCTGCCATTCAATATGTGGATACACGCCTTTGAATTTGTCTTCACCTGGACCCGTGTTGATTTTAAGGCAGGTGTGGGGAATCGCCGGTTCCTGGTTCACAAGGTCTACACTGGCCTGATCGATGGCCACAGGATCGGTTGAAGCCACCACTCCGATATCCCGGACGATTGGGGCGTCATTATAGGGAAGGCAGTCACAGCCCGGAGACACATGGTTGATGAAATTGATAAACAACGATTTTTCCGTTTTACCTAGCAGCACGCCTTTCGCATATTCCACCATTCTTTCCAGAAAAACCGGTACGGACTGGTTCCATTGAATTTGAACGGCCCCCTGTTCACACACGATAATACATTCACCGCAACCAATACACTTTTCCGGATGGATGGCTGCTTTCTTTTTTTCCATGGAAATGGCTTTCTGGGAACAATGTTTTACGCATTCTCCGCACCCGATACATTTCTTTTGGATTACCTTTGGTGCGACATTGGAGTGCTGCTCCATTTTACCGCGTCTGGAGGCGCAGCCCATGCCGGTGTTTTTAATTGCACCCCCATACCCGGACAGCTCATGGCCTTTGAAATGGGCGACTGATACAAAAGAATCGGCATTGACAATTTCAGAGGCGATATAGACTTCCTTAAATTGTTTTCCATTGATGGGAACGGGTGTTTCAGACTTCCCCCGGAGCCCGTCAGCAATAATCAGCGGGGCTTCCACCACTGAATAGGCAAACCCGTTTTGAATGGCGGTTATCAAATGGTTCTGGGCATTTCCCCGTGTGCCGGCATACAGGGTGTTCGCATCGGTCAGAAACGGAAACGCTCCTGTTGATTTTATCGCCAAAACGATCTGGCGGATGTACACCGGCCGAATAAAAGCGGTGTTGCCAAGTTCTCCAAAGTGAAGTTTAATCGCGGCAAGCTCTCTTTTTTTGATTCGCTGGCCCAGTCCGGCATGGTCCATCAATCGGGATAATTTGGTGACGAAATTCTCTTTATAGCTGGCACGAAAATCAATAAAGAATACCTGGCTTTTCATTATATCCTCCGGTAACAAAAGTGATTATAGATAGTGATAAGAAATTACTTCAATTGTTTATCACAGTTTTTCATAGGATTAAAGCAATATAAGCCACGATTTTTTGTGAAGAATATGCCTTGCTAAAAAATAGTACATCATATAATTTTTTGAAGCTGTTTTTGCCCGGTTTAATGACTTTGTTTGTGAGAGATTCATGTTTGACAGACGGTTAATTCAAAATTTTGACTGGGGGTTACTTTGTATCACCTTGATTCTTTGCGCTACAGGTCTTTTGATACTTTACAGCGCAGTTTCAACCGATGACCCGCTCAATATATCCTATTTTTATAAGCAGATGGCATGGTATGGCATCGGGCTGTTTTTAATGATTTTGATGTTTCTGTTTAATTATAAACATTTGGATAAATGGGCGCCGGTGATTTTTTTTTTCAGTTTACTGCTGTTGGTCGGTGTCCTTTTAGTCGGCAGGCATGCGGGGGGGGCCACCCGGTGGCTTGTGATCGGGCCGTTCACGATCCAGCCATCAGAGCTTGTTAAAATACCGGTGATCATAATGCTTGCCCGGTATTTTGCGAAAAATGTCAGGCAAAACGGCATTGGTTTTCGCGATCTCCTGATACCTATGGGGTTAACGTCTGTGCCTTTCTTTCTGGTTTTAATTCAACCGGATTTAGGGACTGCAGGAACTATCGTTTTGATCGCTGCATCCATGGCGATGTTTGCTAAAATTGACCGCCGTACATTGATTTGCTTTATTTTGATCGCCATTGTCGCCATACCTGTCGGCTGGAAACTCCTTCACCCTTACCAGAGAGAAAGGGTGCTGACGTTGCTGTCTCCGGAAAAAGATCCGTTAGGCGCCGGTTATCACATCCGCCAATCAAAAATTGCGGTGGGATCAGGGCTAATCGTGGGTAAAGGATATTTGCAAGGCACCCAAAAGAAATTATCGTTTCTGCCTGAACAGCATACGGATTTCATTTTTTCAGTTTTAGCGGAAGAATGGGGGTTTGCCGGTTCCATGTCCATTCTCTTCATGTTTGTGGTGCTGCTGGTATTCGGATTAAATATCGCGCATGGCTGCAGGGATTCGTTTGGGGCAATTCTAAGTGTTGGAATCACGGCTATGATATTCTGGCAGGTGTTTATCAATATGGGTATGGTCACGGGCATCATGCCGGTGGTGGGGATGCCTTTACCATTGATCAGTTATGGGGGATCGTCTGTGATTACATTATTAATCGCCATTGGCATCTTAATGAATGTGAGTATGAGAAGGTTTCTTAACTGAGCAGCAAGGTGAAATAGGACTGAAACCGGGTTAAAATATTTTTTAAAAAAAATTTGACAAACAATATGTATCGGTGCTAATGGCTTTTGCTTGAATTTATTTATTTTGAAAAAAAATAACCTACATAATAATGATGATTTGACCTGAAAAGTCATTGCGAATTCGAGCGGAGGAGTTTCTATGGTAAGTTTAGATTCGACTGTTTTTATCCAGATAATAAATTTTCTTTTTCTGATTTGGGCGCTAAATACAGTTTTGTATAAACCCATCAGAAAAATCCTGTCTCAAAGAAACGAAAAAATATCAGGTCTTGAAGAAGGGATTGAGCGATCTGGCCAGGGCGCTATTGAAAAAGACATGGCGCTCAAACTGGGGATCAAGGAAGCAAGGGAAAAGGGGAACCGGGAAAAAGAAGCTCTTGAAAATGAAGCCCGCCAGGAAGAAATGCAATTAATCGAAAAAATTAATGAAAAAGCCCGCGCCGATCTGGCGGAAATTCGTGAAAGAATCGTTCGGGAAACCGAACATGCAAGGCAGGTGCTGTTAAAAGAAGTTGATGGATTTGCTGCAGAAATCAGCCGCCGCATATTAGGGAGGACTGTTTAATGATGTTACTCAACCGTGTCAAAGGCACATTCCCAATTATTGTTTCTACTGTTTTATTTGTTCTCTTGGTTGCTGTTGACGCTGTGGTCGCTTCATCGGGCGGGGAAAATGGCGGCGGTCATGGCGCCGGGTGGGTTGCCACCGATACCTATCGTGTAATGAATTTTGCTGTGCTTGCCATTGCACTGTTCTTTCTTTTGCGTAAACCTGTTTCCCAATTTCTGGGGGATCGCATTCAGGGTATTCAGGCACAGCTCGCTGATCTTGAATCCAAGAAGATTGAAGCTGAAAAAAAACTTGCAGAATATAATGAGCGCCTTTCTCATTTAAGCAATGAATCTGAAAAAATCATCAATCAATACAAACAGCAGGGAGAAGACCTGCGAAAAAAGATCCTGAAAGAGGCGGAAGCTGCTGCGGGAAAACTTGAGGAACAGGCACTTCGCAATATTGAACATGAATTTAAACGGGCCAGAATTCAACTGGAACGCGAAGTGTTGGAAAAAGCGATTGCAAAGGCTGAAGATCAGCTGAAAAAAAATATAATTGACCAGGACCAGGATAAGCTTATCGAAGAATATTTAACCAAGGTGGTGACAAAGTGAGAAGCTCAGCTATTGCAAGACGATATGCGCAAGCATTGATTCTAATTGGCAAGGAAGATGGTCAGGCCGAAATTTACAGGGAAGAGTTGAACAATTTGGTTGGGTTAATGGATCGGGAACCGGTATTTGAACAATCGGTCAGTAACCCCTTGTATAATGCCAAAAGCCGGAGAAATGTGTTACAGGCTGTTCTGAAAAAACTTGAGCTGTCTCAAATAATGAATTCTTTTCTCTTGCTGCTTTTTGATAAAGGACGAATCAAATTTCTTCGTGATGTCAGCAGTTATTACAATATACTTGCCGATGAGTTAAAAGGAATTATTCGCGCTAATCTTATTTCCGCGACCGAACTTTCCTCTGAATCGTTTGAGCAGATACGAAATTCCCTGTCAAAACTCACCGGAAAACAGGTTTTGCTGGATACCAAGCTGGATGCCAGTCTGATTGGCGGAGTGATAACAAAAATAGGAGACCTTGTGTTGGATGGAAGCATCAAAACACAATTACAAAATATGCGAGAATCATTAAAAAGGGGTGAGAGTGTCTAATGGAAATAAAAGCCGAAGAAATAAGCCAGATTATTAAAGACCAGATTCAGGATTTTGACAAAAAAATCGAATTAAGTGAAACCGGTGTTGTCTTATCCGTCGGTGACGGAATCGCCCGGGTTTATGGACTTGAAAAAGTTCAGGCTTTGGAACTCGTTGAATTTCCTGGTGGTATTCTCGGGCTCGCAATGAACCTGGAAGAAGACAATGTCGGTGTTGCCATCATGGGCGAGGATATCCACATCAAAGAAGGGGATATCGTTAAGCGGACCGGGCGCATCGCCGAAGTGCCAGTCGGAGAAGCGGTTCTCGGGCGCGTTCTGGATGCGGCGGGCAAGCCTTTGGACGGAAAAGGCCCTGTTGAAACCACTGAAACCCGTCGTATTGAAATGGTTGCACCGGGTGTTATTGCACGTAAAAGCGTTCATGAACCCTGCTATACCGGCTTGAAGGCGGTTGATGCCATGACACCGGTGGGTCGCGGTCAGCGTGAGTTGATTATCGGCGATCGTCAAATCGGGAAAACAGCTGTTGCGGTTGATGCTATTTTAGCCCAGAAAAATACCGATATTTATTGTATTTATGTTGCTTGCGGTCAGAAAAAATCAACTGTCGCGCAGGTGGTTGCTGTTCTTGAAAAAAATGGCGCCATGGAATACACAACAGTAATTGCCGCTTGTGCCAGTGACCCGGCCACGCAGCAATTCATCGCGCCTTATGCCGGTTGTTCCATGGGGGAATACTTCCGTGACAAAGGTCAGCACGCATTGATCATTTATGATGATCTTTCCAAGCAGGCCGTTGCCTATCGCCAGGTTTCCCTCCTGATGCGTCGTCCTCCCGGACGAGAAGCATTCCCGGGAGATATTTTTTACAACCATTCGCGATTGCTGGAACGATCCGCAAAACTTAACGATGACTTGGGCGCTGGATCTTTAACCGCTCTGCCGATTATTGAAACCCAGGCGGGCGACGTATCCGCTTTTATTCCCACAAACGTTATTTCCATTACTGACGGCCAGATTTATCTTGAGCCCAGCTTGTTTTTTGCTGGTGTGCGCCCCGCGATCAACGTCGGTCTTTCGGTTTCCCGAGTCGGTGGCGCAGCCCAGGAAAAAGCCATGAAGCAGGTTGCCGGTACACTTAGACTGGACCTTGCCCAATACAGAGAACTGGAATCATTTGCCGCTTTTGGTTCAGATTTGGATGCATCGACCCAGAGACAGCTCACCCGGGGAGCGCGTCTGGTGGAAATTTTAAAACAGCCGCAGTATCAGCCGTTATCGCTTGAACAACAGGTTTCAATTCTTTTTGCAGGAACTAAAGGTTTCCTTGATGAGTTGCCGCTGAATGTGCTGGCTAAATATGAAGCCGGTCTCTATCGGTTCATTGAAAGCCGCTATCCTCAGATCTTCTCAGGTATTGCAAAAGAAAAAAAGATCAGCGATGAAATGGATCAATTACTGAAAAAAGCACTCACAGAATACGGCGATGAGTTTAAAGACACTATTAAGTAGCTGATGGATGATCATACAATAATGTAATGATTAAACATATGCTGATAAGGGCAATGAATTTATGGCATCATTAAAAGAAGTAAAATCAAAAATTGTCAGTGTCAAAAAGACCAAGCAAATTACCAAAGCCATGAGCATGGTGGCAACGTCAAGATTGCGCGGTGCCCAGACTTCAATGGAAGCGTTTCGGCCTTATGCTGGAAAATTTGCGGAAGTTCTTGGCAGTATTGCGGATAAAGCTGGGGATCAGGCAAGCCCACTACTTACTCCCCGAGAAGAAGTGAAGAAAGTGCATATTGTGTTGCTGACTTCTGATCGTGGATTGTGCGGCGGTTTCAATTTCAATCTGATTGAAGAAGCTGAAACGCTGATGAAAGAAAAATCAGCTCAGGGGGTTGAAGTCAGCTTCACCAATTTCGGGAAAAAAGGCCGGGATTGGTGCCGTAACAGAGGCTTGAAGATTTCCAAAGAATATTTGAATGTCGTTGGTGGAAAATTTGATTTTAGTGTTGCATCCAAATCAGGGCAGGAACTGATTGATGGTTTTATAAGCGGTAATTTTGATGAAATCTATGTCATCTATGCCAACTTCCAGGGAATGGCGAATCAGCCCCCTGTAATCAAACAGCTTTTACCGATTCCTGCAATTGAGAAATCTGATGTTGAAAAAGATGAAAATACGACGTTTATGGCTGAGCATATTATTGAACCGTCTCCTGATGAACTGTTAAATGAAATGCTACCGAAGAATATTTTCATTCAGATTTATAATTCATTGCTGGAGACATCGACCAGTGAACATGCCGCACGCATGAAGGCGATGGATAATGCAACAAAAGCTTGCAATGACATGATTGGTAATTTGACATTGGCTTATAATAAGGCCCGGCAGACGGCAATCACCATGGAACTTATGGATATCGTCGGCGGCGCTGAGGCACTCAAGGGATAACCCGCAAATTAATATGCGTTATATAGTCTTTTAGGAGGTTGGTATGGGAGAAAATTTAGGTAAGGTCAGACAGGTTATGGGTCCTGTTGTCGACGTCGAGTTTGAACAGGGCAAGTTGCCGGAGATTCTTACAGCACTTTTAATCACTAATGCCGCGATTAATGATGAAAAAGACAATCTGGTTGTCGAAGTCGCCCAGCATCTGGGTGATAATGTCGTAAGAACCATTGCAATGGATGTAACTGATGGTCTCGTTCGGGGAATGTTGGTAAAAGATACCGGCTCCCCGATTATGATGCCAGTTGGCGCAGCGTCATTGGGAAGAGTTATGAACGTTGTCGGACGTCCGGTGGATGGACTTGGACCGGTCAGCCAGGAAAAAATGATGCCCATCCACAGAGCGGCTCCTCTCTTTACCGAACAAGATACTTCCGTTCATGTTCTTGAAACCGGTGTGAAGGTAATTGACTTGCTGGTGCCGTTTCCCCGAGGCGGTAAAATGGGTATGTTCGGCGGCGCCGGTGTCGGTAAGACCGTTATTATGATGGAAATGGTAAACAACATCGCGATGCACCATGGCGGTATTTCCGTGTTCGCCGGTGTTGGTGAAAGAACCCGTGAAGGGAATGATCTTTATCATGAAATGAAAGATTCGGGTGTTCTTCCCAAAGCAGCGCTTATTTATGGTCAGATGACCGAGCCTCCCGGAGCAAGAGCGCGGGTGGCACTCTCTGCATTGACGGTTGCTGAATATTTCCGTGATATTGAAGGCCAGGATGTGTTGATTTTTATTGACAATATTTTCCGGTTTACCCAGGCGGGGTCTGAAGTTTCTTCTCTCCTTGGGCGTATGCCTTCTGCGGTGGGTTATCAACCCACACTGGCGGTCGACCTGGGCGGTCTTCAGGAACGCATTACATCCACTGACAAAGGATCCATTACTGCTGTTCAGTGCGTTTATGTTCCGGCTGACGATTTGACTGACCCTGCACCGGCAACAACATTTGCCCATCTTGACGGTACGGTTGTTTTGTCCCGTCAAATCGCTGAATTGGGTATTTACCCTGCGGTGGATCCATTGGATTCAACCTCTCGAATCCTTGATCCTGCATATATCGGTGAAGAACACTATCAGGTCGCACGGGAAGTTCAGATTATTCTTCAAAAATATAAAGAACTTCAGGACATTATTGCGATTTTGGGTATGGATGAACTGTCGGATGACGACAAAGTCACTGTATCCCGGGCAAGAAAAATGCAGAGATTCCTGTCCCAACCCTTCCATGTCGCTGAAACGTTTACGGGTCTGGCTGGACAGTATGTTAAAATCGCCGATACCATCAGAGCGTTTAAGGAAATTTGTGAAGGTAAACATGATGACCTTCCGGAGCAGGCTTTCTACATGGTTGGCCCCATTGAAGGCGCTATTGAAAAAGCCAAGAAAATGGCATCATAATCAAGTTGAGGGAAGCCCATGGCTGAATTATTAAAATTAGAAGTCGTTACCCCTGCCAAATATGTTGTCAGCGAGGATGTCGAAATCGTGATGGCGCCGGGGACTCTTGGTGAATTCGGTGTATTAAGTGGTCATACGCCATTTTTAACTTCTCTTAAAACTGGCAGAATCCTTTATAAGGATGCTAACAGTAAGGAAAAGATGTTGTTTGTGAGCGGCGGTTTTGCTGAAGCCACTCCTAACCGGGTGACAATTCTGGCTGAATCTGCCGAGAAAAGCATTGACATTGATGTTAATCGTGCCAAAGCTGCTCTTGAACGCGCACAAAAGCGTCTTGCTGAACAAAAATCTGAAAATATCAATTTTGAAAGAGCCAAAAGTGCGATGTATCGTGCAATTGAACGCATTAGAATTGCAGAAACCAGAGGCTTGTAAGATTAAATATTGAATATTTTGTCGAATCCTTTTGATTTGACACTTCAATTATTATCAGTGCATTTGAAAAGGACAAATCAACTAGTTGATTTGTCCTTTTTTTTTAAGTTAACTGACAGAGAAAAGAAATATGGAAAAACAACCTGAATCAGTTGTTGTTGTGGTTTTGGCTGCCGGAAAAGGCACTCGGATGAAATCTGATAAAGCCAAGGTGCTTCATCCTGTTTGTGACCGCCCGATGATATTGCATGTCGTTGATACCGCCACCCAGGTGGCTGGCAAAGAGATTGTTATCGTTGTCGGGAATCAGTCTGAAGAAGTGAAAAATGTTGTTTCACAAGAAGCAGAAGTTGTTTTTGCACTTCAACAAGAGCAAAGAGGCACCGGACATGCTGTAAAAAGTGCTTTGCCGGTATTGCCTGGATATTCAACGCAGGTTGTCATTTTGTCCGGAGATGTGCCATTAATCAAAGCCCCAACGGTTAATGCGTTGCTGAATGTCCATATTAATCAGAAAAACGATATTACTGTTCTCGGAGTTCGACTTGAAAATCCTTTTGGTTACGGCCGTATTATAGTCAATAATGCTGGAGATGTTGCAAAAATTGTGGAAGAAGCCGATGCCACAGAAACTCAAAAACAAATTACTATTGTTAATTCAGGTATTTATTGTGTGAAAAGACAGTTTTTGGAGATTTCGTTGACTCAGCTTCGGTCAGACAATAGACAAAATGAAATTTACTTGACGGATATCGTGGAAGTCGCAAAGAATCATGACAAGAAAATTGGTTTGATGATTTGTAAAGATGAAACGGAGGTTTTGGGCGTGAACACTCCTCAAGACTTGCTGAATGTGGAATCCCTCATGATAGCAGCCAGAAAATAACTTGACTTTAAAACATTGCAACCCTTATACTTTAGCCATGATAGATAAGTGAGGAAAAAATTGGAAAATAACAATGTGATGCGCCAATTTGACCAGATTGAAGAAAAGGTTGGAAATTTAATTGAGCGATGTAAATTACTTGGAAAATTAAATTCTGAGCTTTCCGCAAAAGTCAAAAGCCTGGAGGCAGAGCTTACTGAAAAGGTTGAAACAGAAAATAAGCATTCGGAACAAAAGGCGTTAATTCGGTCTAAGATAGACAACTTATTGTCAAAACTGGATATGTTTAATGAAAACAAGGTTGAGTAAAATGGTTTTCATTAAATGGAGAGAGTGGTTATAACAGGCGTGGAACAAGTCATTAAAATCGAACTGCTGGGCGAAACATTTAAGTTTAAATCTGAAGAAACACGTTCGGACCTAAAGGAAATTTTGTCATATTTAATGAGCGAGTTACATAAAGTCGAGGACCAGTTTCCTTCGCATGCTTTAAAAACAAACAAGGCAGCGATATTGGTTATGACAGCATTAAATATATCAAAACAGTATGTGGCGCTGGTCAATAGTCATTCAGATTTTATAAATAGCGTGTCATCAAGGGTGACGGAAATTGATAACATGCTCGTGGTGAAATAATTATTAAATGGTTTCGCGCAGGAATATCAGTTCGGTTTAAAAGCACGTTATGAATCTCTCTGCTCTCGGTAAACGCCCCTGAATATTCTTTTTCGCTATTTGAATTAAAAGATATCTCTTACCCCTGCTGTGTTCGTGATTGGATTATGTACCTTGACCCAATACTTACATTTAGGGAGCTTTCGCTAGTTTTGGTGAGCAAGTTCCGCTTGTACGGAAAAGCCTAAAGAAACTATAAAGCGCCCACCTTGACAGTCGGTTCAAGGTTTATTCAACACGGCTCCGCGGGGGTATTATTTATTCAGCCGAATGCTTCATTATGGGAACGTCATTATTTTATCAATGGCTGTTCCTGTCTGTTTTTTCTGTTCTTTAGCGCATCACTCAGCATACCAATTACATCTTTTTAAATTTTGCTTATTCATCAATGTCTTATTTAAGGCATTGTATTCTATAATATTTCATGCAGGGAGACAGTGAATGAATGGAACATATATTTTATTAATAATAATTGGCGCGGCATTAGGTTTTTTAGGAGCGCATTTTTACCGCGAGCGGATTGCCTCGCAAAAAATGAAGGATGCAGAGGACAAGTCTGCAATGATCGTTGCTTCGGCTGAACGTAAAGCAGAGACATTGATCAAAGAATCACAACTGGAAGCCAAAGATCGTCTTTTAAAAATGAAAAGCGATTTTGATGCAGAAACAGCAGAAGCGCGATCTGAGCTTAAAAAAATTGAAAACCGGATACAGCAAAAAGAAGAAAATATTGAAAAGAAAAATGAGCAGGTTGAACTCCAGTTAAAAGAAGCAAACCGGATAGAAAAGGATATTTCAAAAAGAGAAGCCAAAATTACAAGTCTGGAACAAAATTATAACGAACTGATCAGCCAGCAGAAAAAGCAGTTGGAGACGTTATCCGGACTTACTGCTGAGGGCGCAAAAGAACTGCTGATTCAATCAATGGAAAATGAAGCCCGTCATGATGCGGCGGTCCTTGTGAAAAGAATCACCGCTGAGGCAAAAGAAAATGCGGACAAAGACGCTAAAAAAATCATGGCAACCGCCATGCAGCGCTATGCTGGTGATTTTGTCGCTGAACGCACTGTATCCGTTGTCCAGTTGCCAGATGATGAAATGAAAGGCCGTATTATCGGCAGGGAAGGGCGCAATATCAGGGCGCTTGAGGCGGCAACCGGCATTGATTTAATTATTGATGACACTCCGGAAGCAGTTATTTTATCGGGTTTTAACCCGGTCAGAAGAGAGATCGCTCGACTTTCCCTTCTGCGTTTAATTGAAGATGGACGGATCCATCCGGCAAGGATTGAGGATGTTGTCAAAAAGATCACTGAGGAAGTTGAAATCGATATTAAGGAAGCCGGTGACCAGGCAGCCTTCGACTTAGGGGTTCACGGCATCAGTACCGAATTGATTCGGGTACTTGGCCGGTTAAAGTTTCGGACAAGTTACTCGCAGAATGTCCTTCAGCATTCGGTTGAAGTGGGATTTTTATGCGGCGCCATGGCGGCGGAGCTCGGATTAAACGTGAAGCTGGCCAAACGGATTGGGTTGCTGCATGACATTGGTAAAGCGATTGATCATGAGGTTGATGGCGCCCATGCGGATCTTGGTGCAAAACTGGCCAAAAAATGCGGAGAGTCGCCGAAAGTCGTTTATGCGATTGCCGCCCACCATGAAGCGGTGCCGCCTGAATCGGTTTATGATCTCTTGGTTCAGGCTGCTGACAGCCTTTCCGGAGCAAGGCCCGGCGCACGTAAGGAATTGCTTGAAAATTATATTAAGCGCCTTGACGAACTGGAAGGCATCGCCAATTCTTTTAAAGGAGTTTCCAATTCATACGCCATTCAGGCGGGCCGGGAACTTCGTGTTATTGTAGACGGCGGCTCCCTCACAGACGACGAATCGGTCATGTTGAGTAAGGATATTGTTAAGAAAATTGAAGAATTGCTGACATTCCCCGGGCAGATTAAAGTGACAGTGATCCGGGAGACCCGGGCAGTGGAATTCGCGAATAAATAAGGAATGTTGTTGATGAATGCCATAGATACGCTTCTGGAACGCGGTTTTATTGAAAACCGGACTCATGACAAAGAGCTTGATGATTATGTGAATGCCGGCAATGTTTCCTGTTATATCGGTTTTGATCCCACAGCTTCAAGTCTTCATGTCGGCAGCCTGGTGCCGATCATGTCCCTTGCCCACATGCAGCGGGGAGGTCACCGGCCCATCGCGCTTGTGGGCGGAGGTACCGGTCTTATCGGAGACCCGAGCGGCAAAACGGAAATGAGGAAACTTATCACCAAAGAAGATGTGGAATTCAACAAAAAGGCGTTAAAAAAGCAACTGTCCAATTTTATAGATTTTAATAATAGCCAAGGCGAACTGGTGGATAACGCCGACTGGCTCACCGGACTCGGTTATATCGATTTCTTAAGGGATATAGGCCGGTATTTTTCAGTGAATCGGATGGTTAAAGCCGAAAGTTATAAATTGCGGCTGGAATCGGAAGAAGGCTTAAGTTTTATCGAATTCAATTATATGTTATTGCAGGCCTATGATTTTTTTAAACTTGCCGAATCTCACGGATGCCTGCTTCAAATGGGGGGCAGTGACCAGTGGGGCAATATCGTTGCTGGTGTCGATCTGGTTCGGCGCAAACTCCAGAAAACGGCATTTGGTATCACCTTTCCGCTGATTACCACCAGCAGTGGGGCAAAAATGGGAAAAACTGCCAGCGGGGCTGTTTGGCTTGACCCGGAAAGGACTTCGCCCTATGAGTATTTCCAGTTCTGGGTCAATACCGATGACAAGGATGTTTCAAGATTTCTTGCATTGTTTACTTTTTTGCCCATGCTGGAAATCAAGGAAGTCGATGCGTTAGAGGGGGCGGACATCAACGCCGCCAAATCCATTCTGGCCTATGAAGCGACAAAAATATGCCATGGTGAAGATGCGGCAAATAATGCATTGCTCGCTGCTGTTTCCAATTTTGGGGCAAGGCAGATTAAGGGATCGATTTTGCCCTCAAGCAGCCTTTCAAGAGGCGACGGTCGCGTCCATTCAAAAAGCGAGTATGAAGTCAATGACAACACGCCGTCTACCTTGTTTGAAGCCGCCGATCTGGAAGCCGGTATTCCAGCTTTTAAACTGTATCAGCAAATCGGGCTTGCCCACTCCGGTAGTGAAGCGCGGCGGCTTATATCGCAGGGTGGCGCATATGTTAACGGCAATCGAATAGATTCAGATGATTATATGATTTCACTTTCCCATGCTCAAAATGGTGAAATTGAACTGCGAGCAGGTAAGAAAAAATTTCACAAAATAATAATTAAAATGTGACAAAACCTGTTGACAAGAGTTTTGAGTTTCTATATAAAGTATTCTTTCCCAAACACTGAAAAACCGTTTGAGAAAAACCGGATCAAAAATACGATTCGGTCAAAAAGGCAGATTGTTTAACGCAACGACCGATGCCTTTGATCTTTGAAAACTAAATAGTGATGTAAGAAATAAGGGTCTTAAGTTAATTTCAGGATTAATTAAGCTTTATCGAGAAATTGATGGGTTTGATTACAGATTAATGAGATACGCCTTCGGGTGTAGAGATATTAATTGGAGAGTTTGATCCTGGCTCAGAATGAACGCTGGCGGCGTGCTTAACACATGCAA
>QZKW01000074.1 GCA_003599885.1 Desulfobacteraceae bacterium
CCACCAGCAGATTCTGGCGATGGCCAACTACCTCGCCATAGAGGGCGGAGCGTTAAGCCATTGCGAATCCTGGGCGAAAAGTCATGAGCCCGCTCTCGCGCCTTCCCTGGCAAGCCAGCGCATAAGCGAAATACTCTCCGCCATCGGGACCGACGGCAAGCAGACCTTTCTTGCGAAGTGGATAAGCAATGTCTTGGAGGACGACTACATTTGCTATGACATTACGTCGGTGTCGTCATATTCGGAACTTAACGAATTCATCAAATGGGGTTACAACCGCGACAAAGAGAAGCTCCCCCAGCTGAACCTCGCGATGCTGTTTGGTCAGAAGTCCGCGCTGCCGGTGTACTATCACCGAATTCCTGGCAGCATAAGCGACGTCTCAACGCTGCACAACCTCGCGCTGACCTTCAAGGCGCTGGAGGTCAAGCGGCTACACTACTTGATGGATAAGGGTTTTTACAGCCGGAAGAACGTGGACGCCTTGGTAGAAAACCGAGACCGATTCACTTTGTCGGTGCCTTTGAACAACAAATGGCTGCTGCAAGTCATAGACGATGTCTTCGAGACCATCCACGGCCCCGATGGCTATCGCAATCTCGATGACGAGATCCTCTATGTCCATTCACGGTTGTATCCATGGGGGAAAGAGAAGCGCCGCTGTTACCTGCATCTGTATTATTCCATTTCTAATTCATTATTGAATTAGAAATGGAATTACACCAGACTTAAATCAGGCGCTGTTCCATGGCAGTTCTATTGGCGGGGCTCGTCCCAAAGCTTTAATTCAAGACCAAGGCAAAAAATATGTAGCCAAGTTTTCATCCAGCTCCGATCTGTACAGTGTCGTTAAAGCCGAATTCATCGCCATGCGGTTGGACCAATTGGCCGGGTTGAATGCTGCGCCAGTAAAATTGGCCAAGGTGGCAAACAAGGATGTGCTCTTGATCGAGCGATTTGACCGTGTGCCAAAAGGTGACAAGTGGACACGAAAGGCCATGGTCTCCGCCCTGACTCTTTTTCAATTAGATGAAATGATGGCCCGGTACGCCAGCTATGAAACGTTATCCGAAATTATCCGCCACCGTTTTACCGATCCAAAGCATGCGCTGAAAGAGCTGTTCTCCCGGCTCGTCTTTAATATTCTGTGCGGCAATACCGACGATCATGCGCGGAACCATGCGGCATTTTGGGACGGCAAATCGTTGACCCTGACACCTGCTTATGATATTTGTCCCCAAGGACGTGCAGGCAATGAGGCTTCACAGGCCATGCTCATATCTGGTGACAATAATCTGAGTAAACTCAAAACGTGCCTTGAGACTGCGCACAACTTCCTTCTTTCCGAGGAAGAGGCCCGCGAAACATTTAACAACCAAATTGCGACCATCGAACAGCATTGGGACGCTGTCTGTGAAGATGCTGAGCTGAATGAAGTGGATAAGAGACTTCTTTGGAGACGACAATTTTTAAACCCCTATTCGGTTGAGCAATAGCTATTACTTTTGCGCGGCAAGGGGGGCTGATTATTGACAGCACTGAGATACATACGAAGCAGCGGTTTTGCCGAACCATAAACTGACATTTGTTCGTTTCAGGCCGGTCCGCCTATCCCCGACAACCCCCTTATTATTTTTATGGGAAAGAAATGAAAAAGATTAAAAAAATATTACAAACCCTTACGGTTTCCAAGCCCGAATATATCGCATTGAAGCAGCATTTGAACAAGCAGCCCGTGGGCTATCCCAAAACCATGACGGGTGTTGAAAACCGGCTGCTGACAGAAATTTTCACCCCGCTGGAAGCCGTGACAGCCCTTTATCTCACTTCCCATTTTGAAACACTGGAAACCATCCATGAACGCGCAAAAGACAAGGTTCCGATGGATGAACTGGAGCGCCGCCTGAAAAGCATGGAAGCGCGCGGCGGCATATTTTTGCGTTTTCGGGATGGAATTGCTCAGTATGCGTTGCATCCGTTTGTTGTCGGTATGTTTGAGATGCAACTGGAGCGATTGACGCCGGGTTATTATATGGATACCCTCAAATACGGCATTCAGAGTTTCGGGATGGAATACCTTTCAACAAAAATACCGCAAATGAGAACCATCCCCATCCAAAAAAGCATCCAGGCCGATCAGAATATTGCGACGTACGATGAAATCCGGAGTTTAGTGGAAACCGCCGCAAAGGAGATGCAGCTTGTGCCCTGTGTATGTAAAACAGGCAGGGATTTAATTGATGAACCCTGCAAAAAAACAAAACGGCGGGAAGTCTGTCTGTTGTTTAATGATTTGGCCGACACGGCGCGCCGCCATGAGATGGGGCGTGCTGTAACAAAAGATGAGGCAATGAACATGCTGAAGGCCGGCGAAAAAGAGGGGCTGGTGCTCATGACTTCAAACATGAAAGATCCGCAGGTTATCTGTTCCTGTTGCGGCTGCTGCTGCGGCATTATATCCATGATACGATCCATGCCGCGTCCGGCGGATTTTACCGCCAGCAACTATGTCGCCACCTTAGATAAAGCAGCTTGTACCGGATGTAAAAATTGCCTTAAGCGATGCAGCATGAAGGCCATGAAACTTGAGAAAGAAACCGGAAATCCGATAGGCATTGATCCCGGAAAATGCATCGGGTGCGGCGTGTGCATCCCCGTCTGCAAAGCCAAAGCCATCACCCTGAAGAAAAAGGAAAGCCCGACGATTCCCCCCCAGGACCATGATGAACTCTATGACATCATCGCAAAAGGCAAGAAAACCGCATGGGGTAAAGCCGTTCACCTGGCCAGGGCAATGGCGGGGGTAAAAGTATAATATAATCAGAACAAGGCCAGTGATAATCGCTTCAATATCCGGAAATCTGATTTTTATGCAAGGAAGGAACCGCCCATGAAAACACGAATAACGGAACTTTTTGGCATAATGCATCCCATCATTCAGGGCGGGATGCATTATGTCGGTTTTGCCGAACTGGCTGCAGCCGTTTCCAATGCCGGCGGTCTTGGCATGATTACCGGGCTGACCCAGAAAACGCCATCGGATCTCGCAAAGGAAATCGCCCGCTGCCATCAGATGACGAATCAGCCGTTCGGGGTCAATTTAACGTTTCTTCCAACCGTAATGGCGCCTGATTATCCGGGGTACATTGACGCCATTATTGACGGCGGGATCAGCATCGTTGAAACCGCCGGCCGCAATCCTCAGGAATATCTCCCTAAATTAAAAAATGCCGGGGTGAAGGTCATTCACAAGTGCACTTCGGTCCGGCACGCGTTGAAAGCGGAAAAGATCGGGTGTGATGCGGTGTCGGTGGACGGGTTTGAATGCGGGGGACATCCGGGGGAAGATGATATTCCCAACATGATCCTGCTGCCGAGAGCAGCAGATGAGCTTAAAATTCCATTCGTTGCTTCCGGCGGCATGGCGGATGCCCGAAGTCTGGTGGCCTCTCTTAGCCTCGGTGCGGATGGCATCAACATGGGAACCCGGTTTATCGCTACAAAAGAAGCGCCGGTGCATGAAAATGTCAAGAAAGCCATTGTGGCTGCGTCTGAGCTGAACACCCGGTTGATCATGCGGCCCCTTCGGAACACGGAACGCGTAATGAATAATCCGGCTGTTGAGCGCCTGCTGGAAAAAGAAGCCAAATTGGGAAAAAATATCCAATTTGAGGATATTTTCGAAGAGGTGGCGGGAATTTATCCCAAGGTCATGATGGACGGTAAAATGGATGCCGGTGCCTGGTCATGCGGTATGGTAGCGGGCCTGATCCATGATATTCCGAGCTGCAGGGAATTAATTGATCGCATAATGTCCGAAGCTGAAAAAATTATCCGCAACCGGTTGATGGGAATGATTTCATAATTCGCTGACGGATTGCAGGGAGCGGTTTTAATGCGGAATCAAAAAAAACCTCAAAATCATGCCCAGATTGTCTATCTCTCCCACGGGGGCGGCCCTTTGCCGATTCTCGGAGATGCCGGCCACAAAGCAATGGTGAATTTTATGCGGGAACTTCCCTCCCGGCTGAGGAAACCGGATGCGATCCTCGTCATCAGCGCCCATTGGGAAGAAAGCACGGCAACACTTTCAGGCGCACCAGCGCCTCCCATGCTTTACGATTATTATGGTTTTCCGGATGAAGCCTATGAAATCAATTATCCGGCCCCCGGGAATCCCGGGCTTGCGGATCGGATAGCCGGTTTACTGATTAAAAACAGCATACCGGCCCGCATTGATCTGCAGCGGGGATTTGACCATGGCGTATTCATCCCGCTGAAACTGATGTACCCGGAAGCTGATATTCCGTCACTGCAGCTTTCACTCTTGCGCGGACTTGATCCGGCGGCGCACATCGCCCTTGGCAAGGCGCTGAGGGAACTGACGGATGAGAATATTCTGGTCATCGGGTCCGGATTTTCGTTTCACAACATGGGCGCTTTTTCCCGGCGGGGAATCAATGCGCCGGACCCGGCCAATGACGCCTTCCAAAACTGGCTCATTGAGGTTTGTGCCGGCCCGATATCCCGGTCTGAGCGGGAACAACTTCTGATCGACTGGCAGAAAGCCCCTTCGGCACGCTACTGCCATCCCCGGGAAGAGCATTTGCTGCCCCTCCATGTATGCCTTGGTATGGCGGACAAACCGGCTGAAACAATCTTTGACGATTACATCCTGGGCAAGCGTGCGGTTGCGTTTTTGTGGTAAAAGCAATTCAACAGCCAGCTAAGCGGTTCGCTTGTGAAACCGCAACGTCGCCAGGGTGAAAATGGTCGCGCCCATGCCCAGAAGGCAGCAAAGTTCCGGCCACAGCACCGAAAGTCCCGCGCCTTTGAGAAACAATTCCCTCAAAATTTCAATAAAATATCTCAAAGGATCACCATAGGTGATGACCTGGACCCAGATGGGCATGTTCTCAATCGGGTAAAAGAACCCGGAGAGCAGAATGAAGGTGACCAGGAAAAACCAGGACAGGAACAGGGCCTGCTGCTGGGTGTTGACAATGGTGGAAATGAAAATCCCCAATCCCAGCGTGGTCAGGATAAAGGTCGCAGACAGCAGGGCCAGCACCGGCAGGCTGCCGACAATGGGCACCTTGAACCACAGCACACCGAATGTCATGGCAACGCTCATTTCGATAAACCCCAGAAACGCGAAGGGAATGGTTTTGCCCGCGATGATCTGGGCCGATGTTAGCGGCGTGACCATGAGCTGCTCCAGGGTGCCGATTTCCTTTTCCTTGACAATGGCCATGCTGGTCAGGAGCATGGTGATGATGGTCAGCAGAATGGAAATAATACCGGGGATCATATAATAGACGCTTTTTAATTCCGGATTGTACCACGCCCGGCTCACCGGCGTAATCATCCTTACCGACCGGGCGATCACTGGTTGCCGGCTCATGGTTTTTTTGAGCGTGTCCTGCATGAATTGCAGCAGAATCCGGTTGCAGTAGCCCATGGCCACCGCAGAGGAGTTGGAATTCTGGCCGTCCAGCAGGATCTGGATTTCCGGCTGCCGGCGGGTTTCCAGATCCTGGCCGAAATTTTTGGGGATGACCAGGGCGATAATTGCTTTTCCGGCAAACAGATAGCGTTCGATATCGCCTTCCTTGCCGTCTTCCGTCACCTGTGTGAAATACTCCGTGTGGGAAAACCGTTCAATCAGGTTCCGGCTGATGGCGGACCCGTCAAAATCGCAGATCAGGATATCCAGATTCTTGATGTCTGTGGTAATGGCATACCCCAGCACCATCAATTGAATCATGGGAACCACGAAAATCACCCGGAGCATGTTGGGGTCCCGGGTGACCTGCCAGAGTTCTTTTTTAACCAGATGCCAGATTTTGATCATGCTATTTTGAACCGCCTGACAGATTCATGACGCCCTCCTGCTTTTCCGAATATCATCGAATCAATAGGTTTCTTTTTTCGTAAGTTATATCTCGAAAAAAGGCAAGGATTGTTAATTCGGGGGTTTGTTGCTGAAAATTGAAAACAGAATAACGGTTTTCGGAATTTCTATAAGGTAAGTACGGTTTGGATGGAAAAACGGAGAAGCCAATTGAAAAACACGGTTGACAAAGTTATCAAAAAGGATAACTTTAACGCATGGAATGGCGTATTACATTTTTCAATACCAAGGTAGAGGCCGAAACCATGTCGTTTCCGCCCGGCATTTTGTCGAATTTTTTACATATTTCTGAAATGATAGAGGAATTCGGCCCGGCGCTGGGAAGTCCATACACAAAAGCATTAAAGGATGGATTGTTTGAGATCAGGGCAAAGGGAAAGGAAGGCATCGGCCGGTCATTCTTTTGCACCGTCAAAGGCAAAGAAGTGATTATTTTACACTCATTTGTTAAAAAATCTCAGAAAACCCCAAAAAAGGAAATCCAAATCGCCAGGCAAAGATTAAAAGAGGTAAAACCATGAGACCATCATTGAAAGAATTTAAAACAAAGGCCCTGCAAGATCCGGATGTAAAAAAAGAATATGAACTGCTTTCTCCTGCTTATGAATTAAGAAAACAGTTAATCCGTATCCGGAAGGAATCCGGCCTTACCCAGGAAGAGATGGCAAAAATTTTAAACACCAAAAAAGGCAATATTTCCCGGCTTGAAAACGTGGATTCAAAAAGTTCTCCAAAGATTTCCACCATTGAGGCATACGCTAAAGCTCTTGGGTTCAAAATCGAAATCAATTTCAAGCGGACCGGAACACCCCGGCAACCGGGGCTTTAACCGATTCGCTTAAAATTACGATTATTTCAGTTTCATCCTGAACCGCTTCACCGCCAGGCTGATAAAAAACACTCCCACCCCGGTCATGGCCAGAAAGGAGGGCCATAATTCCATGGGGCCGTTCCCCTTGAGCATGATGCCCCGGATAATCACCAGAAAGTGGGTGGCCGGGATGATTTTGGATACCACCTGAAGCGGCAACGGCATGGACGCCACAGGAAACACAAATCCGGAGAGCATGACCGACGGCAGGAGGGTTCCCACGAGAGAGAGCATCATGGCCACCTGCTGGGTGGCCACCAGGGTGGAGATGAGCATTCCGATGGCAAGGGCCGTGAACACATAGAAAACGCAGAAAATCAATAGCGTGGACCATGATCCCAGCATGGGCACTTCAAACCAGATATGGCCGAAAATCAGGATAAACACCGCAATAAAAAACGCCAGGATCAGATAGGGAACAGCCTTGCCCAGCACCACTTCATAAGGCTTGATGGGGCTCACCAGAATCTGCTCCATGGTGCCGGTTTCCTTTTCCCGGGCGATGGTCACGGAGGTGAGCAGCGCGCCGATCATGATCAGCAGGAGCGCGACGATTCCCGGAACGACAAAATGGGCGGACACCATGTCCGGGTTATAGAGCATCCGGGCCTTGACGCGGATGGGCATCCCGTTTCCACTGGATGACTGTTTAAGGGACTGGCTGACAAACACATTTTCCAGATAATTCTGGACCAGGGTTGCGCTGTTGGCGTCGGTGCCGTCGGCAATCACCCCGATGGGTGATTCGGGTGATCCGGCCAGACGCCGTGCAAAATCCGCAGGGATGATAATCGCCGCCCTCGCAATTCTTTGGGTAAACAGCCCCTCGGTCTTTCTCGGGTCGCTGTACCGGGCCACAATGTCAAAATAGGGGGAGGCGTTTAGGGTTTCAATCAGGTCCCGGCTGGCAGGCGTCCGGGAGAGATCGCAGACACCGATCCGGATATGTTTCAAATCCATGTCGATGGCGTAGCCGAAGATGAACATCATGAGAACGGGCATTAAAAACAGGATCAGCAGGGACCGCGGGTCTCTTCGGATATGGATGAATTCTTTCCGGATGAGGGGCATGAGCCGTGAATTCAGCATTTATCGGTCCACCAGATGAATAAAAATGTCCTGAATGGATGTCATTTGGTATTTTTTCTTAATGGCGGCCGGCGAGTCCATTTCCACAATCCGGCCTTTATACATGATGGAAAGCCGGTGGCAGTATTCCGCTTCGTCCATATAATGGGTGGTCACAAAAACCGTGGTGCCGCCATCTGCCAGTGTTGAGATCAGGTCCCAGAAATAGCGCCGGGCAATGGGATCCACGCCGCCGGTGGGCTCGTCCAGAAACAGAATGGGCGGCTTGTGGAGAATGGCGCACGCCAGGGCCAGCCGCTGTTTGAATCCCAGGGGCAGGGATACGGTTTTGCGGTTCTCCATTTGCGACAGATTCAGTGAAATATCGAGTTCTGCTATTCTTTCAATAATTTGGGGTCTGCTCAGGCCGTAAATGCCGCCAAAAAAGAACAGGTTTTCCCGTACCTTGAGGTCATCGTAAAGGGAAAATCGCTGGGACATATAGCCGATGCGGGTCTTGATCTTTTCATACTCGCGGTTGATGTCCCATCCGCCCACGGAACCTTCGCCTGAAGACGGCTGGAGAAGGCCGGTGAGCATCCGGATGGTGGTGGTTTTACCGGCCCCGTTGGCCCCCAGAAATCCGAAAATTTCTCCCTGGCTCACGTCAAAGGAAACATTGTCCACCGCCACAAAATCCCCGAACTGCCGGGAGAGGTTCCGGACGGTGACGGCATGTGATGAGGAGGATGGGAGGGCGTTGGAATTTGTCATGGTTGATTTTTTTCCGCAATCAGTGAGATAAACGTATCCTCCAGGCCGGGAGCGGCGATTTCAACCGTGTCGATGGAAAGTCCTTCGCGGTTTGCTTCCCTGTAGAGATTTTCCATGGTTTCAGGAGCGTCTGAAAACAGGCTGACGTGCACCCGGTCCCCCAGGATCTGGACCTGGCTGGGGTGAAGGCGGTGTTTAAACCACCCGGCAAGGGCCGGCAGGTTCCGGCTGAACAGGGCATGAACGGTTCCGGTGAAGCCTTGGGTGATTTCCGCCGCAGTCCCCTGGGCCAGAATGTGGCCCTTGTTGATGAGGGCGATCCGGTCGCATTTTTCCGCTTCATCCATATAGGGGGTGGTGACCAGGATGCTGACCCCTCCGTCTTTGAGGGTTTTGAGAATATCCCAGAATTCCCGGCGGGAAACCGGGTCCACGCCGGTGGTGGGTTCGTCAAGGATCAGGACCTTGGGTGTGTGGATCAGGGCACAGGACAGCGCAAGTTTTTGCTTCATCCCCCCGGAAAGCTGTCCCGCCCGGCGTTTGACAAAAGGCCCCAGCCGGGAAAAGGAAAGCAGCTCTTCGGTCCGTTTGAGCCGTTCCTTTTTCGGGACCCGGAACAGGTCTGCGAAAAACCGGAGGTTCTCCCCCACGGTCAGGTCCGGATAGAGTGAAAATCGCTGGGGCATGTAGCCGATGACTTTCCGGACTTCCTCCGGTTCCTGTTGAACGGAAATCCCTAAGAGTCTGCATTCGCCGTCATCCGGGTCCAGGAGAGAAGTGAGTATCCGGATAAGCGAAGTCTTGCCGGCGCCGTCCGGGCCGATGAGCCCGAACATTTCACCGGGCAGGATGTCAAGGCTGACGGACGAAAGCGCCACGGTTTCCTGATAGCTTTTTTTCAGCCGGATGATTTGAATCGCCGAGGCCGCCATTGGCAATCATGGCTCCATCGTCAGATAGACTTCCGCCGGCATCCCGATTTTCAGAAGATCGTCTTTGTTCTTCAACGTGACTTTAACCGCATACACCAGTTCGGCCCTTGCTTTCCGGGTCTGGACGTTTTTCGGGGTGAATTCCGCTTCCGGCGACACCCAGGCCACTTTCCCGGCAAACGGGTCCGGGCAGGCGTCCACACGGACAAACACATCCTGGCCGAGATTGAACCGGTCGAGGTCGGTTTCCGCCACATAAATATTGATCCAGAAATTGATAAGATCCGCAATCTTATACAGGGCCCCTCCCTGAATCGCGATTTCGCCGGGTTCGACATATTTTTCCACCACCATGCCGTCCAGCGGGGATTTGATGACGCCGTCTTTTATCTGGCGGTCCAGAACCGCCATGCTGGCTTCCACCTGGGCGCGTTTGGCGTCCAGCAGGGGCGTCTGGGACTTGGCCGCCGTCAATTGACTGCGCGCCAAACTGAGCTGGGTGGAGATGTCATCAAATTGCTGCTCCGTGGCTGAGCCTTTGGCATACAATTGCTTGATGCGTTTATGGCGAATCTGCGCGTTTTCGAGAGTGTCCCCTGCCTGGTCGATGGCTGCCTGGGCCGCAATCCGTCCGGCTTCGATTTCACTTAAACTGGCCTGGAGCTGGGCTTTCTGCAGAACAAGTTTTTCAACGTCAATGTCTGCAATCAGCTCTCCGGCTTTTACCGGGTCGCCTTCTTCCTTGGTCAGGTGCAAAATGGTCCCTGAAATGAGCGACCCAACCGTGACTTCCGTGGCTTCCAGGGTGCCGGAGCCCGCGAACCCTTCGGGCAGCTTGTCGCGGCACCCGGCAAGAAAAATTACGGCGGTCCAAATCAACAGCCATTTTCCATATCGTGCAGGTTTCATCAAAGAATCTCCTTATAATATAGATTTTCAGATATTAAATTTCACAAGGCCAGAGGGAGGTGATAATACACCATCGTATATCTCCGACCGATAACGCAGTGCAATTGAATATCTGGAAGTCTATTTCGCTGGGGGCCATTCTTCCATGCCCATGGCCCTTACATAATCCGCCCATGCGGTCTGGACCTCGGCTGAAATCAGGGCAAGTTCGGAGGTCGCGTTCAACAGTTCCGTGTGGGCATCCAGAAAATCCGTATTGGTGGCCATCCCGACTTTGAAATTATCTTCCTTTGTATTGAAGTTTTCCTGTGCCGAGACCACTTTTTCTTTTGAGATGGAGAGCTTCTGGCAGGCTTCGTCATAGGCCAGCCGGGTGTTGATCCGGTCCAGCGCGATCATCTGGTCAACAGAGGCCCGCGCCTGTTCCAGCCGTGATTTTTTGGCTTGGGCGGCGTTTTTTTCATTTTTCCGCTGGTCCATGTCAAACACATTCCAGGACATTTTGACCCCGGTCTGCCAAGATGGTTCCCACTCGGGCTGGGTGGCGATAAATCCCGGCCATCCGTAATGCCCGGACGCGGTCAGGCCGACCTGAGGGAGTAACCCTCCTCCTGCGATATCGACTTCTCCGGCTGCGGCCTCCACCTGTTTTTCGGCAATCTCCTGCTCCGGCCGTTTAACTGTTGAAGCTGCCAGGTCCATAGGGACTGGCCAGGGTGGTGGCGGTTCCGGATCTGATGAAATATCAATTTTTTGTCCCGGCGGCAGCCCCATGCGCTCGGCCAGGGACGCCGTTGCTCTTGCAGCGGCGTTCTCCGCCTGAACAATTTTGAGCTCCATGTCCAGACGCCGCAGGTCGATGGGAAGCATTTCGCTTTTCAGCATCATCCCCTGATCCATTAAGTTTTTGGCGTCCTTGAGGTGGCTTATAATCTGTTCCCGGCTGGCAACGGCGATGCGTTTGAGCTCTCTGGCTTTTGTCACTTGATGGAACGCGACCACCACCTGCTGGCGAATCTGGCTTTTGACAAGTGCCAGTTGGTGGCCGGAACCCTTGTATCCCGCAGATGCGGCCCGGATGCCGCCCTCAATTTTTCCGCCGGTGTAAATGGGCTGGAGAAGTTCAACAAAAAGGTCGGCTTTTTCATGTTCCCCGACAGTATAATTTTTTCCTGGAACGGTTAACGGGCCGAGGCCACCCGGACCTTCCACCGTTATGTCGCCAATCCGCATTTTGTTCACATCAGACATATACCCGGACATGCCGCCGATATCGAGTTCCGGATATCGCCTGCCTTCGGCCTGCTTGAGGTAAAATGCCGCTTCTTCCCGGCCTTTTTTCGCCTGGGAAAGGTCCAAATTGTTTTCAAAAGCGATGTTTAAGCAGTCTTCAAGACGCAGCGGGCCTTGTTTTATCCCTTCCGCCGAAGCTGAAAGCGCGGCCACAGGAAGGATTAGTTCAATGCATAGGAAAACGATCAGGGCAATCATAAGTCCGGTGAGACACTTGATGCGCCGTTTATATTGGAGAAGCATTCTTTCCTTAATCATTCCTGCCTCTTTTTTGTGAGCGGTTGAATTGACAGCAATAGGGATATCAGGCTATATGAGAAGAGACCATAACATATTGGCGGTTATAACCAAATACTTAATTAAGTCACCTAAAAGAAAGGAAAAATCATGGAACATGGCAACATCACCAAATCAATGGCGCATTTTTGTAAAGACACCTGTCCGGTATGCACCAAAGGCAGAGAGAAAGGCGAAGGCATTTTATATACAATGATCAAACTTGAAGAAAATCTCTGTCCGGCGTGCCGGGCGTATAAGAAAGTTTACGGGAAACCGGCCCATGAAAAATTAAAATGAAAAAATTAAAATAATTCGGATGACTCATCACGATCCGTCACGGATAAAGCCCATGACCCGGATTTCCAGAACCGGCGATATGGCGCTGTCTGTCTGGATGAAGAGTTTGTCAATGTATGATCCTTTTTCTTTTTTTAAATTATGCACCGTGAGGTCATAGCTCACGCCGTCGGGCTGCTTTTTTTCAACCAGTTCATGCCGGAAATACATTCCTTTTTCAGCCTTGACATTTTTTATCTTAAACGGGTTGCCGGGAGTGGGCGCAATGGTGATGGTCTTTGAAATTTCCTGGCCTGCGTTTCCGGTCAGCCGGATAACCGTTGCAGACAACTCAGCAATAGGCTTGACCTGGCCGGTGATGGTCAGTTCCAGTTCCGCATGATTCGGATCGCTGGTCAGGACGGTAATGGTTTTATTGACGGGCGGGCCTGACAGCCCCTTGGAATCGATTCGGATGCCGATTTTCCCCTCGCCGCCGGGAGGGATCTGCCTCGGGTATGAGGCCGCCGTGCACCCTCAGCCGGTTCGCACGTCCGTGATATTCAACGGGGCGTCGCCTTTGTTTCGGATCACAAATTCATGATAAACTTCCTGCCCTTCAAAAACCGGCGGAAATTCAAAATGGGTTTCCGGCAGGAGCGCTTGCGGCCCAGAAGTTGGTTGCGCCCGGACCACACCCATCCCTGACTGAAAAAAAATGCATAAGATCAGAATCATCTGAAAAAATAATGGTTTTGGCTGCATAAGGGTATGCCTTATTGAAAATGGAGGTTTTGGAAAATTTTTCAGCGCATCCGCAAAGATAATCGCGTCAGTTCCTTCCATGAACCCGCTCTCTCTTGAACCGGAAAAAATCATCTTTTTCTTCAAGCTCAATGGTCTGGGCCTCATCCTGGAAATATTTTTCGCGTAAGGCTTTCAGTTTTTCTTCCTGCTCCTTTCCTTGAGACGCTGCCACGACCGCATCCCGTTCCGCCATATAGGCAAGGCCAACCTCCCATCGCTGGTTCCGGACCGCATCGTATTCCTGCATTTTTTCGATGTCGTCCTGGGAAAATCCCATTTCCCGGCGGATTTTGTTCATTTCGAACTGGCGCTGGTCCGGGGGGAGTCCTTTCAGTTCCTCTTGAACAGAATCAAGGCTGAAAAATATTTTGGCCGACATATCCTTATACTCCAAAATAAATTCTTCCGGAGAATTGTCATAGGTTTCATGCAGGGCGGTCTGAAACATTTCCAGTTTTTCCTCAATGGTCGTGTCCCGGGATTCCTGGAGAACCGCCATGGTGTCCTGCATGGTTTTCTTTCTGGCATCGGTCGCCAGCAGTTCCCCGGACCATATTTCCTTGGCCGCCTCGCCGAAAAGCGCCTCTCTTTTTTCCCACAGGGCCGCGCTTTTTTCAGATTCCGACATCTGGGCCAGGATCGCCTCATTGTCCGCCAGCCACTCGTTATAAACATCCAGTTTCTTTAATGTTGCCATAATGGCATCGGCAAAATCCGGAAACGCCTGTTTGATGATTTCGGAAAACGTTTTTTCACCTTCTTCCGGAAACATGCCCAGGATATAATTCCTGACCCCGTAAAGGCTGGCCTGGGTGCTGATTTCTGAGATGGTATCACCATAGTTTTTCTGCAATTCCCTGATGATTTTGTCTTTGATCGACATCTGATTCACGTCGGTCGTGTTGTCCGATGGACCGACAGTTGAAAATCCCGGGGAAGCGATGCTTTGCGCATCAGATGGAACCGCTGCCGGTGAACCGTCGCCAGCCGCCGGAATGTTTTGTGGCGCAAGGGCGATTTCCCTGTCCGTGTCCAGGAGAAACAAATAGCAAAATATCATTGTGATAACGATTCCCGCCCCGGCGGCGGCTATCTTGATCTTGTTGCCCATATCTGATGATCCTTTGGTTTCAGGTTGCGGGTGACGCATCTGTGTATGGCATATTATAATGATAAGAAAATATTTCATACCACTTTTTGCAAAAAAATGCCCTCATCAACACCCGCAATGCGGTTTTTGATGAGGGCAGATGGTCTCTTTTCAAAAGAGCGGTCAGGCGGATGGGCTGATCACTCTTTTGGTATTGTAATCATTAATACGGCAGGTACTTCAGTTTGTTCCAGATCAGGCCGGCCAGTTTCTTGGAACCGGAATCAGCCGGATGAATGCCGTCGATGATAATGTCGGAATTGATGATGCTGGATCGCGGATCGATGAAAACGCGGTAGGGAACGGTCGTCGCATTTTGCACCGCTAATTTCAGTTTGGTGTCTCCGTAATCGACTGCCGGGTTTAACGCCGTGGTTCCGATAACGCCGAATTTAACACGGTAGTATCCCTGGTAAATAATGTTTTTGACGCCTTCCCGGCCCATCTGGTTCATCATCGTGACGGCTTCCACATAGATATCATCGATGAAGGATTTGCATTTGGAGGACAGTCCGGATTCCCACCAGTCTTTTTTGCAGTTGTACGGATCAAAATACATGGTGGCCGGGATCAGGATATCATTGCCGCCGCCGTCCATGATAATGGTGTCGATGGTGCGGTAATCCGCTTTTGCCCGGGCATACTGGGACGCGACAGAGGGCTCGATGATGCCGCCGTTCAGCTCAGCGCCTGAGGTGGCGTACCGGCGGAATGTTTTGCCCGCATAGCTGTGTAAATAATCACTGATTCCCCCGCTAAGAGCGAAGATGGAATCACCGAGATTAACGATCTTGTTGTTGCCGGCGTTGGTGATATAGGGCTTGGTGATCACGCTGCACGCGGCGATGCTGATGGAAAGCACTGCAACCAGGGCAACCATAGAGAGTTTGGACTTAAAGACGGTTTTTTTCATGGGGATCTCCTTTTGTTGTAATTTTTTTTAAAATTGCCTGCCTGATTTATCCGGCTTTTTTCAGTTGAAGTCTGTTTCTGATGTTCAGATGAAGGCATAAAAAAAGCCGGGCACCTTTTTCAGGCAACCCGGCGGTCTCAGGGAGATCCGTGGCTTTCCGTCCCTGCCTCGCGGCAGGTTTGGCGTTTTCTGATAAACCGCAAATGAAAACATCAACATGACTTGTTTATGTAAACACTGTTTTGCAGTTTGATTTATGTATACAGGGGTAAAAACAAAAAAACAATCAGGGAAAACCTGATTTTCAGGTTCGCAAAAGCTGATTTTTTGATTTTTTCCCTTTTTGCATTTTATAAAAAAACCCTCATCAAAAACCGTCAGACGGCTTTTGATGAGGGCTGAAAGTGGTTTATCAAGGGAAAACCGTCTGATGGCGGACAGTTCCCTTGAAGTTTACAAAAATTAATTAATACGGCAGATACTTCAGTTTGTTCCAGATCAGGCCGGCCAGTTTTTTGGAGCCGGAATCAGCCGGGTGGACCCCGTCAATGATAATGTCGGAGTTGGTGATGCTGGATCGCGGATCAATGAAAACCCGGTAAGGAACCAGGGTAGCGTTCTGTACTGCTGATGCCAGTTTGGTGTTTCCATAAGCGACTGCCGGGTTTAATGCCGTGGTGCCGATCACGCCGAATTTAATATTGTAGTAGCCCTGGAAAATGATGTTTTTGACGCCTTCCCGGCCCATCTGATTCAACATCGTGACGGCTTCCACATAGATATCATTGATGAAGGATTTGCAGGTTGAGGACAGTCCGGATTCCCACCAGTCGACTTTGCAGTTGTACGGGTCAAAATACATGGTGGCCGGGATCAGGATGTCATTGCCGCCGCCGTCCATGAAAATGGTGTCAATGGTGCGGTAGTCCGCTTTTGCCCGGGCATACTGGGAGGCGACGGAGGGTTCGATGATGCCGCCATTAAATTCCGCGCCGGAAGTGGCATACCGGCGGAAGGTTTTGCCCGCATAGCTGTGTAAATAATCGCTGATTCCGCCGCTGAGCGCAAAGATGGAGTCCCCGAGATTAACGATCTTGTTGTTTCCGGCGTTGGTGATATAGGGCTTGGTAATGACGCTGCACGCGGCGATGGTGATGGAAAGCACCGCAACCAGAGCAAGCATTGAGAATTTTGATTTAAAGACGGTTTTTTTCATGGGGTTTCTCCTTAACATGGCTTTTTAATGTAAACGTTGTTTCGCAGTTTGATTTATGTATACAGGGAGCGAAACTAAAAAACAATCGGGGGAAACCGGATTTTAAGATGCGAAAAACCTGATTTTAATTCGTGCGCTCAGCAGGGAACGTTCACTTATTTTCCCAGATTTTTTTTGACAAACTCACGGAATCCCTCGCGCTCATGGGAAAATGCATCATTCAGGGTGGCCGTGTCCCGGTAATCGATGAGGCGCTTCATGGTTGCAACCATGTCCGGATTGATCGCGGAAATATCTGCTGCGATTTCAAAGGCCCTATCGAGCAGCGTTTCCGGGGTGGTCACTTCATTGACCAGGCCCCATTCGCAGGCGGTCTTTGCCGGAATGAATTTACAGGTAAAGGACATCTGCCGGGCCCGCCGCCGGCCCACCGCCTGCTGCAGAAGCTGGGTCATCCCCCATCCCGGATGGATTTGCACTTTTGCGTGGGTGTCGGCAAAGGAGGCATTTTCAGACGCAATTAAAAAATCGCAGTTGAGCGCGATTTCAAAACCGCCGGTAATGGCATGGCCGTTGATGGCCCCAATGATGGGTTTGCGGCATTTTTCGAAAATGTCGGGCATGTCCGTGCCGTCTCCCCTGGGATCAAACAGATTTTCCGTCAGAATAACTTCGAGATCAATGCCGGAACAGAAGGATTTTCCGTTGCCGGTGATAATCGCGGCCCGTATGGTGTCATCGGCGGCTACCTGCTCGATCCGGTCATAAAGTCCGGTGAGCAGCGCCTGGTTGATGGCGTTTCGTCTTTCCGGGCGGTTTAAGGTGATGGTGGCCACATGGTTTTTGACAGAGAACAATACCGGGGATTCCATACGCAGTTTCTCCTTATATTATCTAATTGGCAGATGATCGAAAAAGCCGATTTTCAATTTGAACCATCCTGCCATAAACGGTTGAATCTGGAAACAGTTTTGATTTTTTCGTCAGCCTCAGGCGATGGATTGCAGGGCGATTATCAGGGGTTAATATAATGTGAGCAATCGTTCTTTTTATTGACAGGCATGTTCAGGCATTTTATGATTCCGGGACTTCGGGCGGCGTGACTCCCCGTCGCGCATTGTTAAACCGTCAATGGTTAATCCAATGGTCCATCACTCATCATAATAAAATATAAAAACAAACAGACAGTATCTATGAAAAACACAAAAGCGCCGGGCGTCGAGGAAGGCAGGGACGCTATCCGGAAAGCCCATTGGCGGAAAATCGCGGCATGTTTTTTTCTGCTGGTCCTTATTCCCGCAGTTTTGAGCGCGGGCGCATCCGACCGGCCGGATGGAACAAAACAGCAATATTCGCTGGAGGAATTGTACCGGCTGGGAATAGAGCGGTCCGAAGAGATTCAGATCGCCAGAAATCAGTTGTTTATTGCGGAAAAAGATGTGGACCGGGCGTTTTCGGTCCTCGTGCCCCAGCTCTCGGGGTTTGGGGACTATATCCAATATAATGCATCCGATGTGATCCAGCCGAAATCCGGCCATTCCTATGGCGTCAAACTTCAGCAGCAGTTTACGGTCAACGGCCGGGAACTCATCGTGTTTCAGGCAGCCAAAGACACGACGGTTCAACGGGAATACGACATGAATGCGGTCATGGAATCCTTTTTGTATACTGTGGCCCAGGACTATTTTGATATTGTGAACAAACATAACCGCCTTGTCATTCTGCAGGACAATGTTAACCGTCTTGAAGCGCACCGGGATGCTGTTCTTAAAAAGATGGCCCTGGAAGAAGCCCCGAAAACCGATCTGCTGAGGACCGAGGCGGAACTGTCCGGCTCACGCTCTGAGCTGATTCAGTCTGAAAATGCCCTGATCCTCGCCCGCTCAACCCTTTCCCGGCTGCTGGAACTGCCGGGCCCTTGTGAAGTGATTGTTCCGGATATGGAGGGTACGGAAATGGTTTCGGATTCTCTGGATGCGCTTATTCACTCGGCCCTTGCCCATCGTTCTGAAATCAAATCCCTTGAAACATCGGAAAAACTGGCCCAGGCCCAGGTTGACATTACCCGAAGCGAATACTGGCCAAAGCTGTCGCTGGAGGCCGGGTATAAGTTTCAGGGTTCTGACCCGTCCTATTACGCGGTGGACGAGACCCTTTATGGCGCCGCCAGTCTCAACATGACGCTATTTGACTGGGGGCTCCGGAGTGCGACAATCAGCCAGGATAAAGCCGCCCAGCGGAACGTTCAGCTCCAGCTGGATGCCCTGTCAAAACAGGTGGCGCTGGAAGTGGAGAAAGCCTATCTCGTCATGCTCACCGCCCGGAGTTCTATCCAGTCATTGCGTGATAAGCTTAAGTTCTCCAAAGCATCCTATGAGGCCGTGTCTCTTCAGTTTCAGCTTGGGCAGGCGGATATTCTGGATATCATGGACGCCAATACCGTATTGAAAAGCGCCGAGCAGGAACTTTCTGAAGCGTTATATTATTTCTCGCTGTCCCGGGTCGGTTTGAAACGGGCCCAGGGAATTTTTCTGTCGGAAGTCAAGAATGAATTGGGAATTGCGGATTAACCATTATGCATTCAATGGGGCGAATTCCCTCAGTTTTTTGAATCGATGATTGTGCTCTTTAATTTCTGCATTCGTAATGCAAAGGAATCTTTATCCATGCTCAAAGGAAATCGGCCGGCAACCGGCAGGCCCGTGTTGAAGTACATCTGGGGCGCGATGCCGGTGGTGGGGCTGCTCGTCATTATTGCCCTGCTGTCCATCGCCATTCAAAAAAAAACAGACCAGCTTGCGGCAATTAAGGCGGGTGTGGATGAGCTTTACGGCGTCCAGTTGGCAGTCAAAGACATTGACCGGGTGGTCAAGACCCTCCGGGAGGCCCAGGACACCTCTGATGCAGTCGACCGGCTCAAAAAATTATTGAATGTCACTGATGATCAGGCCAAAGCCATTGTTCATCTGCCTTTAAATTCGATGGTTCAGTTTCAGCAGGACAAGCTGGGAAAACAGATTGCGTTTCTGGAACAGCAGATTGCGGAAAAGAAAATATCGGCCCAGGCCCTGGTTCCGGATGTGAATGTGGTGGCTCTGGAGTTAAGTCCCATGCCGGTCCGGGACCGGATGAATCTGCCGGGCATCGTTGAACCCTGGGTCAAATTCAATATTGCTGCCGAAGTCCGTGGAAAAGTGGATGAAAAGCGCATCGAAAAAGGGACGATTGTCAGGACCGGCGACATTATCGCCATGATTGACCCAAAGGATTATGAAATCGCGCTCCAGGCCGCCAAAGCCTCCTTTGATACGGCCCTGGCGTCAAAGAACCGTCTGGAAAAATTATATAAAGAACAGCTGGCCTCCCGTTCCCAACTTGACGATATTACCGCACAGGTTGAACAGACCAGAGCCCAGATGGACAGTGCAGCGCTCAATCTCGAACGGTGTGTGATCCGGAGCCCCATAACCGGCATGATCAATAATCTGTATATCGAAAAAGGCCAGTACGTCAAAATTTCTGACCCTGTCGCTGAGATTCTTCAGATGGATAAAGTCAAAGTCGTGGTGGGGATTCCGGAGTCCGATGTCAGCGCGCTGGAAACGGTGAATTCTTTTCAGGTCACTTTGGATGCCTTAAATGGCAGGACGTTTACCGCTGAAAAGCATTTTCTGTCCAGCGCGAGCGACGCCAAAGCCAGGCTTTACAACCTGGAACTGCGGATGGAGAATCCATCGGGCGAAATCCTGCCGGATATGTTCGCCCGGGTGGAGATTGTCAAAAAGGAGCGGCCCGCTGCGCTGGTAGTGCCTCTGTATTCCATCATCACGATTAAAAATGAACAGCTGGTTTATGTGGTAGTGGACAATATTGTCCGTTCTAAAAAGGTCAGGACCGGGATTCAGGAAGGCTGGCAAATGGAAATTACCGATGGACTGGCTTCCGGTGACCGGGTGATTGTCATCGGGCACCGGAGTGTCAGTGAAGGCCAGAAGGTCAACGTGGTTCGAACGGTTTCGAAAATGGAGGATTTGGGCAATTGATCATTTCCGATACCGCTGTTAAAAACCGGATCAGCGTGATGGTGCTCTCCCTGATTATTTTTTTGATGGGGGTTTACTGCTATCTGGCAATCCCCAGGGAGGATGAACCGGATATTACGATTCCCCATGTATTCGTATCCACGACATATAAAGGTGTTGTGGCTTCGGACATGGAAACAGCGGTCACCATCCCCATTGAAGAAAAACTCAAAGGTCTGGAACTGGTCAAAAGTGTCAAATCGGTCAGTTCAGAAGGCCTTTCCTCCATTGATGTGGAGTTTCTTCCCGGCACGGATATTGACATGGTGCTGCAGAAGGTCCGGGATAAAGTGGATGAGGCCAAAAGGGAACTGCCCACCGACCTGGAAGATGATCCGGCGGTGTTTGAAGTCAACCTGTCGGAGTTGCCCATTGTGGTTTATTCGTTGTCCGGAACCTGCGGCATGGCGGCGCTGAAGCGTATCGCGGATGATTTACAGGAAGACATTGAATCCATCCCCGGGGTTTTGGAAGCAGAGGTGACCGGCGGCCGGGAACGGGAAATCATTATCGAAGTGGATCCGGACAAGCTCGCCTATTACAGCATTCCCATTACCGCATTTCAGCAGGTGGTGGCCGGCGAAAACACCAACACCTCCGGCGGCGCCATTATCCTTGGGGACGGCCGGTATCAGGTGCGGGTGCCCGGAGAATTCAAAAGTCCGGATGAAATCTATGGTCTGGTGGTCACCAGTTTCAACGGACGGGCCGTATACCTGAAGGATCTGGCGACGGTTGTCGACGGGTTTAAGGAGGAAGACAGCCGGTCAAGGCTTGATGGACGCGATGCCGTCAATATTTCAGTCAAGAAGCGGGCGGGCGAGAACATCATCGATATCGTGGATACGGTGGACCGGCTCATCGATCGCAGCAATGCGGGCTGGCCGGGGGGCACGGAGATCATCAAGCTCATGAACAAGGCCAAAGGCATCCGCCTGATGCAGGAGGACCTGGAAAACAATATCCTCTCCGGGCTGCTCCTGGTGGTGCTGGTGCTGCTGTTTGCCCTGGGCATCCGGAATGCCGTTCTGGTGGGCATGGCGATTCCGTTTTCCATGCTCCTGTCGTTTATGGTGATCTATGCCATGGGCATCACCCTGAATATGGTGGTGCTGTTTTCCCTCACGCTGGCTCTGGGCATGCTGGTGGATAATGCCATTGTAATCGTTGAAAATATCTACCGATATATGGACCAGGGCGTCCCGCGGATTGACGCGGCCATGCGGGCCACTTCCGAAGTGGCGTACCCGGTCATCGGCTCCACCCTGACCACCCTTGCCGCATTTTTCCCGTTGATTTACTGGCCGGGCATCATGGGGGAGTTTATGAAATTTTTACCCCTTACCGTGATTATCACGCTTTCCTCCAGTCTGTTTGTATCGATGGTCATTAATCCGGCCCTGGCTGCTTTTTTCATGAAAGTGAAGAACAGCGGGGAGCCGACCGAAGTTTTAAACGCTGAACTGCTGGCGGCGGCCGGCGAAAAACCCATCCTTATTGAGGGTACGATACTGAAAACCTATGAGCGGATTCTGGCGGTTTGCCTCCGTCACCGCATGACGGTGCTGGTTTCCGCATTTATGATCATGATGATACTTATGCAGATATGGAAGCTGGTGATCGGGCTGGAAAAGCCGGTGGAGTTTTTCCCGAGTATTGACCCGCAAAGCGCTTATGTGAATGTGGACCCGCCGGAAGGCGCGGATATTGATTATGTGGACCGGGTCATCAGGGAAATTGAACTGGCGGTCAATTCAAAAGATACGGAAACGGATGCGCCCCCGGACAGGTTATCCTCTGACGCGCGTTACCGCCAGTCCTATGCGATGCAAGACCATGAGAAAAGGGACGGGGAAATTTTTAAAGGCCCCACAGACATGGACAATATTGAGCACATTTACGCCACCGCCAAAAAGAATCCCGGCAGTTCGCTGTTTTCAGGCTATTCGGATAACCGGCTGGGCATCCAGTTTGTGGATTTTGAGGACCGCAAAACGCCGTCCGCCGAAGATGTCGAGCTTATTCGCAAGCGGATAAAGGATATACCGGGCGCTCTGATTACCGTGTCCGAGGAAAAAGGCGGACCCCCCACCGGTGCGCCCATCAATATTGAAATCTCAGGCGATGATTTACGGCTTCTGGGTGCTGTCGCGCAGCAGGCAAAGCGCCTTGTGGAACGGATCCCTTTTGTGGAGGACGTCCAGGATGATTACATGGACGCGCTGCCGTCGATCCGGATTGACATAGACCGGCAGAAGGCCGCCATATTCGGCCTGTCCACCAATCTGATCGGTTTTGCTTTAAAAACGGCCTATAACGGCCTCAACGTATCCACTTACCGGGAGGAGGGGGATGATTTTGATATCACCGTCAAATTTACGGAAAGTGACCGGCGGGTCACGGATGTGCTTCGCAAAATCATGATTCCCACGCCTGTGGGACAACTGGTGCCGCTGACCACCCTGGCGGCCATCCGATATGAAGGCAGCGTCGGCGGCATCAACCGGATCAACCACCAGCGAGTGGTGACGGTGCGGGCCAATGTGGATGAGACGAAAATTCCCGGGACGGTGGCCAAAATGCAGGCGGAGGGCATGTTCCGGGATTTTCCCCTGCCGCCGGGCGTCGGGTTGAAATTCACCGGCCAGCATGAGCATGAAGAGGAATCCAAAGCCTTTCTTTTCAAAGCGTTTACCATAGCGCTTTTTTTGATTTTTCTGATTCTGGTGACCATGTTCAATTCCATTGCCCAGCCCCTCATTATTTTGACATCGGTCATTTTATCTTTGGGGGGCGTCTATCTGGGGCTGACCGTGTTGCGGTTTCCCTTCGGGATTATCATGTGCGGCGTCGGCGTGATTTCGTTGGCCGGGGTGGTGGTCAACAACGCCATTGTACTCATTGATTATACGAACAAGCTCCGGCAAAGAGGGCTGGATCTTACGGATGCCGTGATTTCGGCGGGCGCCACCCGGTTTCGGCCGGTGATGCTGACCGCCATCACCACCATACTGGGATTAATTCCCATGGCGACCGGAGTGTCCATCAATTTCCGGCAGATGTCGATATCCATGGTGAGTGAAACGTCTCAGTACTGGAAGTCCATGTCCGTTGTGGTGATTTTCGGGCTGGCCGTGGCCACTCTGCTGACGCTGGTGGTGGTGCCGACCTTGTATTCCCTGATCGCCGTAGCGCCCAAATCCCTGAAATCCGCGTTTGCCGCCGTGAAACGGGTGTACTGGAAACCTTTTGCCGCCGGGGAAACGGAGTAGCGGCTTCGATAACCTATCAGGTAAATTGAATTTTCCCATAATAAGGAGAAGCCGAAGGAGGGAATTGAGGATGCAAAAAATTAATTATTTTCTTTACCGGCATATATTTCCTTATATTGGTTTGTTCATTCTCAGGATCATCGCATTTACACACCGGGTGGTCATTATGGATCCGGAAAATGAGCGCCGGTTTATCGATCAAAACAAAAGTCTTATCTATGTTTCATGGCACCAGCGGTTTTTCCCTGGGATAACATTTTTTGCCATGCGAAAACCCATTGCAATTATGATCAGTCAGAGCCGTGACGGCGACCTCGCCGCCCAAGGCGTCAAAACCCTCGGGTGGGAGCCGGTGAGGGGCTCGTCCTCCCGCGGCGGCCGGGAAGCCTTGGATAAGCTCAAAAAGCTGGCGTTAAGCGGCTATAAAATCGGCCATATCGTTGATGGTCCAAGAGGCCCGTTTGGGGTTGTAAAACCCGGCCTGCTCAGGATCGCCCAGGTAACGGGGCTGCCGATTGTTCCAACCATCACTTCCGCTCAGAGAAAATGGGCGCTCAGGAGCTGGGATCAATTTATGATTCCGAAGCTGTTTTCCCGGGTCATTATCCGGTTTGGAAACCCCATTTATATTGCCGGTGAGTTGAGTGAAGATGATTTTGAGGAACAACGGCTGCTGGTGGAGACACGCCTGAAAGAATTGTATGATGAGACCGACCGGATTTGGGATGATCCTGAGAAAATCGGCCACCTGTTTAAAAAACGGTTTGGAGTAATTGACTTTTTTACAAGCTGGGATACGAATTAACTCTGACAGGGCTTCACGGTTATGCGGAGATGAGGGCTTGCCGAAAGTTTGCCCGTTTCAGGCCGGGTTATCCAGCGCCATCCGGACGGAGAAAGCCAGGTCCCTGAGAAATACAGGTTTCATGATCACTTTTTGGATGCCGGAGGCGTGGATTTTTTCTTTGGTGATCAGATCGCTGAACCCGGTGCAGATGATAAACGGCATGCCGGGTCTGATAGCGAGCGATTGTTCCGCAAGCTGCAGCCCGTTTAACCGGGGCATGGTCATATCGGAAATGATCATGTCATAATTTCCCGGCTGGGCGCGGAACGCATCCAGCGCTTTTTCGCTGCATGTAAACGCGCTGACCTGGTAGCCCAGGCTTTCAAGTGTTTGCTGAGTAATATCGGTAACGACCTGTTCATCATCCACCACAAGAATGTGTTCATTGCCTCCCGGGACTTTACTGTCGGATGCGGCGTGTTCCTGAAAAGGGATGCCTTTCTCGATCACCGGAAAACAGATGCGAAAGGTTGTCCCTTTTCCGACCTCACTGTCAACCGATATGTCCCCCCCATAGCTTTTCACAATGCCATGCACCATGGCAAGCCCCATGCCCGTTCCTTCCCCTTTGGCTTTGGTTGTGTAGTAAGGGTCAAAAATTTTTCCCAGGATGTCCCTGTCAATGCCGGTTCCGGTGTCGCTGACCTCAAGCTGAACGCAGACGCCGGACGGGAAGTGGATTCCCGTTGTTTGGTCTTCCAGTTGGACTTTCGCCTGGGACAGAGAAACACTCAGGACGCCGCCGGTTTCGCGCATGGCATGATAGGCATTGGTGCAGAGATTCATGATGATCTGGTGAATCTGGGTGGAATCCGCCAGAACATGCCCGCAATCCGGACGGATGTCTTGCCGGATGTCGATGGTGGTTGGAATAGAAGCCCGCAGAAAGGTCAGGGCCTCTGTTACGGCATCCTGAATTTTAATGGGTCTGAGGTCCTGGTCCGCCTGCCGGCTGAAGGTAAGAATCTGTTTGACCAGGTCTCTTGCCCGAATACCGGCAAGATAGACCTGATTCATATGGGCGGCTGCCGGACTGTTTTCCGGCAGAGCATACCGGGCCATTTCCGTATAGCCTAAAATAGCGGTCAGGATATTGTTGAAATCATGGGCGATACCGCCGGCCAGAGTGCCGATGGCCTCTACTTTTTGGGCCTGGCGGAATTGGGCTTCCATCTTTAGTTTTTCAGTGATGTCCCGTGCGATTCCCTGTATGGCATAGGGTTTCCCCTCCTTGTAGATCACGGAGCTTTTTGTTTCTACATCCACTGTCTGTCCATTTTGGTGTTTTAACTTGAATCCGGTGAGCTTTTTCTGGAAACCGTGTTCCTGCAGATCTTTCAATACCTCAGCAGCCAAGGGAAACTGATCCTTGTCCAGAATTTCTTTCACCGACACACCCGGCAGATCCTTTCTGTCATAACCCAGCATATGGATCGCCGCTTCATTGGCATCGATGAATTTTCCTTTAAAATCATGGACGAACACACAGTCGAGGGAGCGGTCAAACAGGGCCTGATAGCGGTTTTTGTATTCGCGCATTTTTTCTTCCGCCTGCCTGCGGTCCGATATGTCCCGCATGATTCCCCGGAATCCGATTTTTTGTCCTTTTGAATCTTTTACCAAAGAAACAGAGGTATCGATATGGCATCGGTTTCCGTTTTTCTGAATGACCTCCCAGTCAAACTCTTTAATCGCTTTTCCCGTGGCGAACACTTTATTGAATGTTTGATAGACTTTTGCAGCGGTTTCCGTATCCATGAATTCCCGGTTGTTTTTCCCCTTGAGTTCGGACGGGGAATAGCCCAGAATGGCGCACATCGCAGTGTTGAAAAAAGTTAAGTCCCCCCGGATATCCACTTCAAAGTACCCGTCTTCAATGTCATCCAGCAGATTCCGGTATTTTTTTTCGCTTTCGAGTAATGCCGCTTCCGTCTGGCGGCGTTTTTGCTCTTCTTTGAGCAGGCCCCGCGCCTGGATGATATAAAAAGAATACAGGGATGCCGCAGTAATAAACAACAGGGCGACGAGCAGCAGTTTGTTCCTGAAACCGGTCATGGTGGACAAAATTTCTTTTTCCGGTGTGGCAATGGCAATGGACCAGATTGTGTTGCCCAGGTGAATCGGATAATACACCGCCTGTTTAACTGTTTTCTCCATCCCGTTCGTTTGCGTTAGGTCGACTGTGTAACGGGCGGCGCCCTCTTTTCCGGATATCATTTCCTGCGCCATTGAAATTGCTGAAGGGGAGTTTCGGAATATTTCAAAAACCGTTTTGCCGATAATGCCGGGAACGGGATTGTATAATACGACGCCTTGCTGGCTGATCACCCATGCGTACCCGCCTTGGCCGATGGTGATGTTTTTGATGAATTCTTCCGCCAGGAGATGAAACGGAAACAGAACCGCCAGGGAGCCCTTGAACTCCCCTTTTTCAAATACCGGCACATGGCAGGCAACGGTCCGGTAGCCCTGGACCGCCATAAATACTTCACTCACCACCGGTTGATGGGTTTCGAGAATCTGGCGGATATGGGCCTGGCCGGATATGTCCGATCCGATGGCGGATTCATTATAAGGAACCGTATAAAGGATGCGGCCGGTTTCGCTGACACGGGTGATGGCCTGAACAGCCTGAGAGTGCTTTTCGTAATAGGCATTTATCAAATCTTTGCCCGGTTCGTTCAACGATGCAATAAAACTCATTTCGGAAAAAGTGACCATATCCAGCATATAATGGCTGAAATGACTTTCAATGTTGTCTGCCGCCTGTTTTGCCAGAAGGGCCTGCTGGGCGTTAAATTCCGATATGGTTCTGTCTTTCAGATCGGTATAGACGGAGAAGAGGGTATATCCCAGCAAAGCGATGAGGATGGACAGCAGAAAATGAATTTTTTTTAATTTTATCATCTGGGCAAATGGAAGAAGAATGTCGTGCCATGGTCAATTGTGGAAGTAAACTCAACCTTGCCGCCGAGGAGTTGCTCGCCCAGCAGTTTCATGGAGTAGCTTCCCCATCCCCTGCCCAAATTTTCTTTGGTGGAAAAATTGCGCTGAAAGATGCGCCGGGCGATATCTTCCGGGATAAATTGACGGTTCCAGACGGAAAAAATGATGTGGTCATCGGTCGCGTCGATGGTCAATTCGACGCTGTCGCCCGGATCTGAAGCTTCAAGGGCGTTGACAGCCATATTGATCACCACCCGGTTGACCAGATTTAAACTGGTGGTGAATGTGATGTCCGGCAGGGGTTTCGGAAAAACAAGGTGTCTGGATTCTGCTGCGGGATGCCGGGCAATGGTTTTTTGGATTTCCTGAACGACCTGGCTGGGGGTGGTGCGATTCAGGACAGGTTTGAATTCAACCGTGTTTGATTGATTCAGAAAACTCTGGATGGCGATCTCATTGGAAAGCTGAATGGATAAATTCTGAACAATATTTACCAGTTTATTATCCGGCTGCTGCATGGCCAGCAGTTCGCTGGAATTTAAAAGTCCGTGGACAATATTGTTCAGATCATGAAAAAATATCCGGTCAACAACAGCCCGCTGCTGCTGGTGGGTAATGTCTTGAATAAACAGCAGCAGGAAGTTCCGGCCGTCGATGGTGAGCGGCTGAGACCGGACACGAAGGTAGATATCCTTTGGCTTGCTTAAATTTTTTACGGTGATGGCGCACATTCTTTCAACCGGGGCAGTGGTGGAAAGACTGGTGACCATTGCCACTGCCGCCCCGCAGGTGGAACAGAATTCGGTTGTGCCGCACCCGCCGGGCTGGGTGTCTGCATGAATACAACCGATGGCTTCTCCGGGCCGAAGACCTAAAGCCTCGGAAGCATCCTCAATCCCCAGCATGGAGAGAAGATTTTGGTTTAACGCGATGATTTGCCGATGCTCATTCAAAATCGCCATGAGGCCGTCGACAATTTCCAGAAGGGAATTGAGAATCGGGCTGTGGTTTACCGCGTCAATCTGTCCGGCAAGGGTCTGGTGGTCCGCCCGTTCGGGCGGTGCAAAACAGGTGTCCATCATCAGTGGCTTTCCTCAGTTGAAGGGATGGGACAGCACAAATGTGAAACGATGACGGATTATTACAGGAAATCGGAGCCGCTGTCAAGAACGCGAACAGGGTTCAGGGAGCGAGGCCGGACCGGGTAGTATCTGAAAATCGACAGACGGTTCAGGTATTCAGCGGGAATGAAGAAAATGAATCAGATCAATCGGGTTACCGGTCGTAGTTCCGGAACAAGTTCTGCGAACGGCAAATTCTTCGGCCAAGGGTGATGAGCGCGGGGATATCGATACCCATCGGGCAGTAGCAACGGGTGCAGAGCACACAGTTTTCGAATACCAGATCCCGCATGGTTTCAAGCTGGGCCCGGCTGACATCGCCTTTCTTTTTGTAAAGCCTGCCTACGGAATGGAGAAACTTATAGGACGGCATATACTGGGGGTCGCCTTCATGAGACATATATAAAAAACAGCTCTCCGCGCATAAACTGCAGTGGGCGCACATGGTCAGGCCGATTTTAATCTGCTTCTTATGTTCTGCTAAAATCGATTGGATAACCGGTTTGTCGGGTGTCGGGTTGGTGTTGCTTTCCATTGGCTGCTCGCAGTCAGGTATCAAAAAATAACTATAAATTAAGGATTTCCGGCCGGCCTGTTAAAATTGCCAGGACCGTTTCGGGGCTCCCAGGCTGTATTCATTGACGATGGTGAACCGGCTCAAAAAGAAAAAGATCATATGAAAAAACTTGGAAAATGGGATCAGGATCAGCATCAGTTCGCCGGAAAGAATGTGGATCGCTATCATGCTGCTGTAATCGCCCATGCCTTCATGCGCCAGGTATCCGGTTAGAAATGGTGTCAGTGCCAAGGCCAGCATCATGAAGTCGTAAATGGTTGTGATGGCCCTTACCCGGCGGATAATGACCCGGCGCACCACAAAAAAGAACCCGCAGGCGAGAACGATGCCGGTGGTGAAATGGGTGGTTTGGGGGGACCACGAAAACCAGGACAGCCATCCGATACCAAAGAATTTTTCCAGCAGCACCGCGTGGGCGGTCACAAATATAGGCGTGATCAGGAGGCACAGGTGAAATATCAGGCTGATGAAAACCACCAGGGGATTGACCCCTAAAACGGAAAGCTTCAGAAAAAAGAGCTTGCGCAGGAAATTTTCTTTTTTGGACAATGCCTTCGGCGCGATTAATTCTTTTTCCGGTATCCGCCGGTCGTTAACGTTTGTCTGCATCATTTTTGTGAGCCGCCATGTCTGAAAAGCAATACCTGCAATAAAAACCGTCAACGACAGCCAGACCAGAGGGCCCTGGATAAGATTATATATAATGGTAAGGTTCATTTTGGTTCGATATACCGTTCTTCATAACCCTTCTGGACAATGGTGCGCTTGACCTGGTTTTTCCATTCCATGGGGGGTTGGATTTTTAAAATATCGTCGAGCCGGTCCTGGGCTTTCAGGCGGCTGTAAATTTCATGCCATGCACAGTTGATCTCGTTGCTGATTTCGCATTTGTCTCCGTTGGTGCCGCCGCAGGGGCCGTTAAACAAACCCTTGGCGCAGCGGGTGACCGGGCAGATGCCGCCCGTATAGGCCAGAACGCATTCCCCGCAGGCCCGGCACCGTTCTTCATAAAGGCCGATATCCAGATCAACGCCGATGGCGATGGTGTTGACCCCGGGGAACACCGGTTTCCCCGGATATTTTTCAGCCAGAAGCTGGACGCCCGCGCCGCAGGCGATGGAAACCACGCAGTCAGCGCTCTCGATGTATGGATCAAGTTCTTTGATCAGCGCGGGATTGCATTGCCGCTCCACCGTATATCCCTGCATGCGCTTTGCCGTATGGGTCTGAAAATGCGCCAGCTCCATTTCGGTTTTAAGTAAATTGACTTCCCGCTGTCCGCCGGCAAGGCAAACGGATACACATCCCCCGCATCCGACGATCAGGACGCTTTCATAGGGCGCGACATACTGCTGAATTTCCTGCAATGGTTTTGGCTTGGCTTTTATCATTGACAACTCCAAGATTGATCATTGGATCAATTTATATTTAATCTCAGGACTTAAAACTCAAGAGTGGATGTTTTATTTGTCCGCTCGAAAAATCAGTAAATTTTGTTTAAAATCATATTCATAATGCCTCTGTCAAGTAAAAATGACGGCAGTTGAAACTGCCACATGGTATCCTCGCTAATCATTCATCATTCACCACTCATCATTTTTTTACTCCCCAATGATTTTCACCAGTACCCGTTTGCGGCGGCGGCCGTCAAATTCCCCGTAAAAGATCTGTTCCCAGGTGCCGAAATCCAGTTTGCCGTCCGTGATGGCCACCACCACCTCCCGGCCCATGATCTGGCGTTTCATGTGGGCGTCCGCGTTGTCCTCGCCCACATTGTGCCGGTACTGGGACACCGGCTCATGGGGCGCGAGTTTTTCCAGCCATTTGTCATAATCGTGGTGAAGACCGGATTCATCGTCATTGATAAAAACGGAAGCCGTGATGTGCATGGCGTTCACCAGAACCAGGCCTTCCCGGATGCCGCTTTCCGCAAGGCAGGCCGAAACTTCCGGGGTGATGTTGACAAATGCCCGCCGGGTGGGAATTTGAAAAAAAAGTTCTTTGCGAAAGGTTTTCATATTTTCTCCCGTGGTTTCAAATGATGGTTTACAAAATTTGCTGAACTATTTACATAAAGCCTGATAGGTGCAAATATTACCATTTTTCATCAGATATTAAATCCGTTTTATGAATCCGGAAAATCTTTTTAACCAGATCACGAAAATCGAGCGGCTTCTTCCCGAAGCCATGCCCCAGGACCGGTACGCGTTGCTCCGGGAAATCAGCCGGCTCCGGCAGTCCAACCCGCGTTTAACGGCGGATCAGGTAACAATTGAGAAGATCAGGACGTTTGAGAACCGGCTCAGAAAATCCATCCGGAACCGCACCGAACGAAAAAGCAATTGCCCTCAGCCCCTTTATGACGATCTGTTGCCCATTCTTGACCGCAAGCACGACATCATTGAAGCCATATCCCGTCATTCGGTGGTGATTGTTTCCGGCGAGACCGGTTCCGGAAAGACCACCCAGCTCCCCAAATTCTGTCTGGAAGCCGGCCGTGGGATTGACGGGCTCATTGGCTGCACCCAGCCCCGGCGGATTGCCGCCATTACGGTGGCCGGGCGGATTGCCGAGGAACTCGGGGAACCCCTGGGCCGGTCTGTGGGGTATCAGATCCGGTTTCAGGACCGCACCAGCCGGGAGCACGGTTACATTAAACTCATGACCGACGGGATCCTTCTGGCCGAAGCCCAGACGGACCGGTTTTTAAATGCCTATGACACCCTCATCATCGACGAGGCCCATGAGCGCAGCTTAAATATTGATTTTCTTCTCGGCATCCTGCGAAACCTCATCAAAAAAAGAAGCGACCTTAAGATCATCGTCACCTCCGCCACCATTGACACCCAAAAATTTTCCAAAGCCTTTGATGACGCGCCGGTGATCGAGGTTTCCGGCAGAATGTATCCCGTGGAGGTCCGGTATTGGAAAAAGCCGGAGACTGAGAGCGAAAACGGGGAAGAACAGACTTTGACGGACCTCGCAGCCGGTGCGGTGGACACCATCATGGGCCAGGGCCAGAGAGGGGATATCCTCGTGTTTATGCCCACCGAACATGATATCCGGGAAACCTGCGAGACCCTGGAAGGCCGGAAATATCGCCACACCATTGTGCTGCCTTTGTACGCCCGGCTGTCTGCTGCGGACCAGATGAAAGTGTTCGCCTCCCACGCGGGTCGAAAAATCGTGGTGGCCACCAATGTGGCGGAGACCTCCATCACCGTGCCGGGTATTCGGTATGTAGTGGATACCGGGGTGGCCCGGATATCGAATTATGATCCCCGGACCCGGACAACGACCCTGCCCATATCTCCGGTGTCCAAAAGCAGCGCGGATCAGCGCAAGGGCCGGTGCGGACGGGTGGCGGACGGGATCTGCATCCGGCTGTTTTCGGAAGAAGACTATGAGAACCGCCCTCTGTTTACACCCCCGGAGATATTGCGGGCCGATTTGTCGGAAGTTATCTTGCGCATGATGGCGCTGAAGCTTGGCGATATTGCTTCATTTCCCTTTATTGACCCGCCGCCGTCCCGGCAGATACGGGACGGGTTTGATTCACTGGTGGAGTTGGGGGCCATTGTTTCAATGCCCAGAAAAAGAAAAGACGCCCCGCTTTTTCACCTGACACCCCGGGGGAAACGCATGGCCGCGATTCCCCTGAGTCCGCGGCTTTCAAGGATTTTGATTGAAGCCCGCAGCAGGGGATGTCTCAAAACGGTTGCGGTGATTGTATCGGCTCTGACGGTGGGCGACCCCAGGGAAAAACCGCGGGATGCGTTCACCCGCGCAGAGGCGGCCCATGCCCGGTTTAAAGACCCGGCGTCGGATTTCATGACGATGGTGAATATCTGGACCGCCTGTTTCGGCAATCCGGACATCGGAAAATCCGGAGTTCGCGCCGGGGAACTTAAAAAATTCTGCAAAGCCCACTTTATGTCGTTTAAGCGCATGCGCGAGTGGCAGGATGTCCATGAACAGATTTTCGCTATTTTCCAAGAATCTGAAATGGATGCGGGAAAAGATACGGAAAAGGAGGCGACTCCGTCGCCTGTTGCCCCGACCGGCAGTCCGGATGAATTGTTTTCAGACGGGTACACTGCGGTTCATCAGTCTATTCTAAGCGGATTTTTAAGCAATATCGCCGTCAAAAAGGAGAAAAATATTTACCAGGCCGCCAAGGGCCGGCAGGCCATGATTTTCCCCGGCTCCGGGCAGTTTAACAAAGCAGGGCAATGGATTGTGGCAGCGGAAATGGTTGAGACCTCCCGGCTCTTCGCCCGCGGGGTCGCCACCATCAGCGTCCGGTGGCTGGAATCCCTGGGCGGGAGCCTTTGCAAATACAGCTACAGCAATCCCCGTTGGCAGCGCAACCGTGAGGCGGTGGTGGCTGACCAGCAGGTGAGTTTGTTCGGACTCGTTATTGTATCCGGACGGACGGTTCTGTTCGGGCCGGTGGACCCGGAAAAGGCGACGGAAATTTTTATCGGGAGCGCCCTGATGGAAATCGATGTCCGCCATCCTTTGCCGTTTATGACCCATAATCAAGACTTGATTGAAGACGTCCGGGGTATGGAAAACCGGGTCCGGCGGCGGGACCTTCTTGTGGCGGAAGTTGATCTCATTGAATTTTATAGGAAACGTCTGGCCGGCGTTTATGACATGCCGTCCTTGAAAAAGCGCATCAGGGAAAGCGGCTCCGATGATTTTTTGAGGATGGGACCATCGGATGTGCTTTCCGGAGATCCGGATGATGACCGGCTGTCCCAGTTTCCGGACAAAGTTGAAGTCGGGACGGAGGCATTTAGCTGCGATTATCATTTTGAGCCGGGCCAGGACAGGGACGGGGTCACGGTACGGGTGCCCGTGAATGCCGCGGACAGCATTCCCCCGGAGTTTGCGGATTGGATCATCCCCGGCCTGCTGGCGGAAAAAATTACAGAACTGATCAAAGGGCTTCCCAAATCCCACCGCAAGCAACTGGTGCCGGTGGCTGCCACGGTTTCGATAATTATGGATGAAATGCCGAAATTCAAGGGTTCTCTGGCAGGCGCTCTCAGCCGGTTTATCCATGACCGGTTGGGTGTGGATATTCCGGCGGGCGAGTGGAATGAGGATGCTTTGCCCGATTACCTGAAGCTGCGGATCGCCCTTACCGACAGCAAAGGGAAGGAAATTCTTTCCAGCCGCGACAAGGGCATATTGCGGCAGTCAGGGAATAATGACCCGGCTGATCTTAAAAGTTTTGTGGAGGAACGCCGGCAATGGGAGCGAACGGGCCTGACTGCGTGGGATTTTCCGGACCTGCCGGAGACGGTTTTGCTGACAGGCCGGAACGGTCGGGAAATTATCGTATACCCCGCCCTGGAGGCGGAAGATCAGGCGGTCAATCTGAAGTTGTTCACCAGTAAAACCAAGGCGCAGGCCGCCCACCTAAAAGGGGTGGGACAGCTTTACAATTTGTATTTTTCTAAGGACCTAAAGTTTTTGGAAAAAATGATCGTTTTGCCGCCCGCCCTGGAAGCGGCTGCGTGGCAATTCGGCGGCGGAAAGAAGTTGTGCCGGCAACTCATCCAACGGGTGAAGGCAGCCCTGTTTTTTAAGAATATTCGAACCCGAAAAGAGTTTTCAGATTATGCCCGGCAGCTGGTGAACCGGATCCTTCCGGCCGGTCAGGAACTGCTGGCCGATATTCTGCCGGTCCTGGAGACTTTTCGGGCCACCCAGTCCGCGATCTCCCAGCTGGAAACCGCCCAAAAGAACCCGGTGATGACCGCTTTTGCCGCGGAAGTGCGGCAATCCCTTTTGAATCTGATGCCGGAAAATTTTATCGAGGTGTATGATGTTTCGATTCTGCGGCATCTGGTGCGCTACCTGAAGACCATTGGAATACGGGCGGAAAGAGGGCGGCTGGACATGGAAAAGGACCGGAAGAAAACGGCGGCTGTCAAACCTTTTGAGGACCGGTTCCGGGAACTGGCGGCCGGCCTTGGACCTGACGCATCTCATGAGAAGTATGAGGCAGTGGCGGGCTTTTTCTGGGCAATTGAGGAATTCAAGGTGTCCCTGTTTGCCCAGGAACTGAAGACCCCCTATCCGGTATCGATTAAAAAATTAAACGCGCTGATTCAGGACATCAGTCGCATGGATTAGGCTTATGGATTGGGGTATGGATTAGTCGTCCAATGGATCCGCCGGGGGATCAGGCTTTTTTTCAACCTCTTCCGCCAGCCGGTAGTAATAGGTGGCCACCGTCCTGCGCCCGTGTTTCATGCACCCGTCTGCATAAATCCGGCATTTGGTTTTCAGCATTTCCTGGGCGTCCCGGTATTGCCGGTCGGTGAGCAGTCCGCTCATGAGTATTTTTTTCAGGGCGTGAATCCGGAATTTGTCCAGACCTTCAGCGCTTGACAACTGGTCTTCATGTCCCCCGGTTTTGACGATATGGGGGGTTGAAATCAGGTATACCGGGTACCGGCAGGTAATCCTGAGCCACAGGTCATAATCTTCACAAGCCGGCAGGGATTCATCAAATCCATCCATCTTCATGAAAAGCGTTTTTCGCATCATGACCGCGGACGGGCTGATCAGGCACAGGGCCAGGGACGGCTGGAAAATCATTCCTGACAGTTTTTTGTGCTTTTTCTTTGGGTTGGCCCGTTTTCCGTCCCGAATCCAAATTTCCTCGGTCTGGCAGATCAACGCCTCCGGGTTGGCATTAAAGAAATCGACCTGGGCGGTCAGTTTTTGGGGGTACCAGTAGTCATCCGAATCCAGGAACGCAATGAGTGTGCCCGATGATGCGGCAACGCCCCTGTTCCTGGCTGCGCTGACCCCGTGTTTGGCGGGCAGATGGATGACTTTAATCGCTCCGGCGTATTCAGCCAGAAGATTTCTCGTTTCATCCGTAGAGCCATCGTCCACCACAATGAGTTCGAAATGAGGGTAATCCTGTGCCAGCACCGAGTCGATGGCTTTTTTTAAGCACCAGGCCCGGTTGAACGCCGGAATGATGACGCTGACCAGCGGATGTGCCGGGGCATCAGCCTGCGCGGTTTTTGATGGCGTGGTTAATCGATTTGTCATGGCTATTTAAACGGAATCGTCAGATGATACACCCCGTACTCCAGGGTCGCTTTCACTTCCGCCCCGCCTTTTTCAAACACCCGCATCATTTCCTTGTTGGCCGGCAGTACGTCAGCCGTAAATCCCTGGAGCCCGCGTTCCTTGCCCAGACGAATCAGCTGTTTGAATAAAAAGGTGGCGATGCCCAGCCCCTGATATCCCTCGTCCACGACAAACGCCACGTCACCGTATGGGCGTTTCGGGTCCTTGACATACCGGGCCTCGGCTATAATATGGCCTTCGCCCCGGTCGCCCACCAGACCAACGATGGACATGACCTTGCCGTAATCCACATTGACATACTCCTGCATTTTGGAATGGGGCATGGTTTTAAGGGGCGTGAAATACCGGTAATAGACCGACTCATCCGAGAACCGGTAAAACAGCCGCCGCATTTCCTCTTCGTCGGACGGACGAATGGCCCGGAACCGGACGGACGTGTTATTTTTAAACGTGTGCTTGCACTGGACTTCGGCCGGATAAAGATGGGCGTTTTGCTCGATGAAAATCTGGTCCTTGTAAATGATGCTTTGCAGCTTGGCTTCCTCAATGAGTTTCGCCCGGTCTTCCGGATGGGCGATTTCAATGAGCGCCAGCGCCCGTTCCCTCATGGTGCGCCCGTTAAGGTTGGCCACCCCGTATTCCGTGACCACCAGATCAATGGATTCCCGGATATTCATCTGGTTGGGGATATCATCCAGCGACATTTTGATATTGGCCTCGCCTTTTAGATTCCGGCTGGGCAGTGCGAAAATAGAATATCCGCCATAGGAAATTTCCGCGCCATTGACAAAATCAATGACTTCCGCTGAATCGGTAGTGACATTGCCTTTGCCCACATGCAGGGAAATGCTGCCGGTCAGGTCGATTTTTCGGATGTTCACGATGGCGACAAATTTGGGATTTTTCCCGATCCGCATGGGATTAAACACCTTGTCCAGCCCCTGGAACTCAACAAGCGGGTTTAAATCCAGCCAGTTCAGCAGCTCCTGGGTGCCCAGAGCGTAGGATGTGAGGGTTTTGCCGGGAAAATGCTGCTTGTAGCGGTTGGTGACGGCCCCGCTGTTGATCAGATCCATCAGGGCATCGGAAAATATTGGCGAATGAACTCCCAGGTCCTTTTTCTGCATCAGATGCTTGGCCAGGGGCTCATACAAAGGGCCCAGAGAAAAGGAGATACAGCTTCCATCCTCAATGGCGGACGCCACGTTGGCGGCCACCTTGTCAAACACCGGATCAATGGACCAGCGCGGAAAATAAATGGGCTTTTCCGTTGATTTGACCAGCATGTCGAATTCCTTGATGGAAACAAAGCTGTTGCCCAGAGTTTGCGGGATGTCCGGATTGATTTCCCCGACAACAAACGGAACCTGGTCCATGACCAGCTTGGCAACATCCACAGAAACGCCCAAGCTGCAATAGCCCAGCTTGTTGGGTGGTGTGATCTGAATAAAGGCCACGTCAAAGGGGATCTGGCGCGAGGCAATCAGCTGGGACAGCCGGGAAAAACGGCTGGGAATCAGGTCCACCCGGCCTTCGAAAATGGCTTCCTTGGCCCCCCACCCGGAAAAGAAAGTCTTGAGCCGGTATTTCAGGTTTTTCAGTTCTTTGATGGAGATGACGTCGCCGAAGCTCAGGAGCTGGAACAATTCCAGATCCTGAAGATTGTCCGCATTGGATTCCATCAGGTGTTTGACCAGGGTCCGCGGCTCAGCCGCGCCGGTGCCGATAAAAATGCACATGCCGGGATGAATTTTTTCCAACGCCTGATCCGGCGTTGCCACTAATTTTTCCCAATCCATGGGTTGGTTGTTGTTCATTTCCGTTTAATTCCGAGGTTTATTAAATATGTTGGTCTTTGATAAGAAATCCCCTTGCCTTTTATTTTTTTAAAAAGGCAAGGGGATTTATTGTTAATAAATAAAGATAGTTATTGTTTAAGACCGGTCATGTCTCCCCATCAGTCTTTGGGATACATGGATTCGATTTTATCTTTAAACGCTTCCAGCGCCACATTCTTTTTCACCTTGAAGGTGGGGGTCATCATGCTGTTTTCAACGGTGAATTCCGGAACAAGCGCGATTTTTTTGATGGATTCAAATTTCGCAAAGTTTTTGTTCTTTTCCGCCACTTCATTTTCAATGAGTTTGATGATGGCGTCGTTGGTGAGCAGTTCACTGAAATCATTAAACGCGATACCGTTGGCTTCGGCATAGGCCTTGGTGTTGTCCGGATCAAGAGTCACCAGTGCCGTCAGGTATTTGCGCCGATCACCGATAACCATGACCTGGTTGATGTATTTTGAGGTGGCGATGGTGCCTTCGATGGCAGACGGGGCAATGTTCTTGCCGCCGGCAGTGATGATCAGGTCTTTTTTGCGGCCCGTGATGCGGAGGAAGTTTTCCGAATCGATTTCGCCCAGGTCACCGGTGTGGAGCCAGCCGTCCGGGGTGATTGTCTTGGCGGTTTCTTCGGGCATTTTATAATATTCCCGCATGATGTTCCGGCCCCGGAACATAATTTCGCCGTCATCGGCGATTCTCTGTTCCACACCCGGTCCCGGAGGTCCGACCCAGCCCACACGGTAATTGTCGGGACGGTTGACGTTGGTGAAGGATGTGTTCTCCGTCATGCCAAGTCCTTCCAGTACGATGATACCGGCGCCGATAAAAAATTTGGCGATGGTCGGATCCAGGGGCGCTGCTCCGCTGATGCAGAATCGCAGCCGTCCGCCCAATGCCGCGTGGAGTTTGGAAAATACCAGTTTGGAAGCGATCTTATACTGGATACCCAGCAGTAAAGGAATCGGCTTCTTTTCTAACCGGCAATCAGCAATCTGGTCGCCGACGCCCCGGGCCCAGTTGAATATTTTCAGCTTTGCGCCGCCCGCTGCTTCTGCGCCGCCAACAACTTTTGAATACACTTTTTCATAAATGCGCGGCACACTGGGGAACCAGTGGGGTTTGGCCAGTTTTAAGTCATCGACAATGGTGTCCATGCCCCTGGCAAAGTTGGTGGTGGTGCCGAACAGTGTGGACGCATGAACGAGGGTCCGGGCGAAAATATGGGCCAGCGGCAGAAACAGAAATCCTTCGTCCCCTTCCTGAACATCCGCGCAGCCTTCAACAGACTGGGCGGTGAAGATGATGTTGTCGTGGGTGATGACCGCGCCCTTGGGAACGCCGGTGGTTCCGGAGGTGTAAACGATGGTCGCCACGTCCTGGGGCGTGACCTCCTTGATCCGGGCCTGAAGATCTTTTTCGCTAACTTTTTTCCCCAGTTTAAGAAATTCGTCATAGCTGATGATCCAGTCATCACCTTTGTGGTCGCCATCAAACAGGATGACTTTCCGGATATTGGGAATGTCTTTGCGGATTTTGAGAATTTTGTCGAGCTGATCCTTGTTCTGGGCAAAAATTATGACGGAATCCGAATGATTGATGATGTATTTGCAGTCCTGGGGCAGGTTGGACTGATAGATGCCGACCGTAACAATCCCGGCAACTGCATTGGCCATGTCGGTTAGCACCCACCGGTAACAGGAATTGCTCAGAATAATCGCTTTGTCGCCTTTTTGGACATCCAGTGACATCAGGCTTTTTGACGCCTGCTTGACCTGGTCGTAATATTCCGCCCAGGTGACGGATTCTGATGTTCCTTCTGAATCCAGAAACCATCGATACGCTGTCTGGTTGGATTTCGCGTCAATGGTTTTTTTCAGCATTTGGTGGATGTTCTGGTAATCTCGCATGCGTGCCTCCCTTTGATTGTGGGTAAATCGGAAAATTGCTCCAAAAAATTCAATCGGACATGGCCTGAGGGCAGTGATACACCCGCCAGAGGTACTGAGGTTAATTTTGTATATTTATGAGAAAAAAGGATTGATGTCAATCGTTTTTGAATGCCGAGCCATCAGGGTTTTCAGCCGGAGAAGGTCATGCCGGCATAGCCCACGAACGAATCCCCCGGATGTTTGTCATGGCTGGAACTGTATCCGATATAGTGGGCGGTTGTTGCGCCGAGTTT
>QZKW01000025.1 GCA_003599885.1 Desulfobacteraceae bacterium
TTGCATGTGTTAAGCACGCCGCCAGCGTTCATTCTGAGCCAGGATCAAACTCTCCAATTAATATCTCTACACCCGAAGGCGTATCTCATTAATCTGTAACCAAGCTCATCAATCTCTCGATAAAGCCTAATTAATCCTGAAATTAACTTAAGACCCTTATTTCTTACATCACTATTTAGTTTTCAAAGATCAAAGGCTCGAGTTGTGCTTTAAACAATCTGCCCTGAAGCCTTACTTTTTCTCGTCTCGAAAGACATCTTATCTTTTTACTCTTTTCAATTTTAGTTGTCAACTCTTTTTTTCGCTGCAACCAATTTTCAAGAGGCATCCGCATGTCGGTAATTTCTTTCCGTCAAAAGGATTATGCGGTTCTACATGCCACCCATTACTTTGTCAACCACTAAATTTAAAAAAATGAAATTTCTTTAAAACCGCCAAAAAACATGCATTTTTTGTGAAAATCAAGCCTTAAAGACCGGTTGCATCCAAGAATTGGCACAACACTCAACATCTTGATTATATTATTTATTAAATTTTGACGTCCTTAAACTAGTGTAAAATTTCCACATTTAGCCAAAATTGTCCTTTCCGGCCTTCTCTTTTCCATTTTTTCCAAACCTCAGCATCCAGAACCAAAATAACGCTGATGCGCCTCTTTCAAGGTGCGCGCATTGATATCAGCTATTGGTTCTATTTGGGCAAGGACGCGCGTCCGGCCAAATGTTTCAATGGCGTCAAAATTAACAGCGTTTACCGGCCCATTCATTACAACCCCCAGGACTTCAAGCCCCTCACGTCGCAGTTGCGTTAAAGACAATAACGTGTGGTTGATGGTTCCCAATGTACTCTTTGCCACCAGCAATACTGGCAAATTCAGATGCCGTATGAGGTCTGTCGTGAATTGACATTCATTGATGGGGACCATAACCCCCCCGGCCCCTTCAACAATCAAATGCTGGAACTTCGCACAATCCGGCAGTTTAAAATCATCTAATTTGATTTGTACGCCGTCATGTTCCGCTGCAGCATGCGGTGAAATCGGCTGAGAGAGCCGGTAGGTTTCAGGATAAAAAGATATATCCGGCAATCCGGTGGTTTTTTGGACCCACTCCGTATCCGTCATCTCGTCCAATCCGCTTTGAATGGGTTTCCAATACGCGGCCTGAAGCCCTGCCATTAAGATAGCACTGACAACTGTCTTGCCGACACCGGTGCCTGTTCCGGTAACAAAGATTTTTTCTGGAAAATTCATCACAGCCATTTGAAAAACCCGTGCCAGTTAAAATATAACAATTTGAATTATTTTATTTATTTTGCCATTGCCGCAGGACATCAATCAAACGGTCAATGTGAGAACGACGATGTAATGCCGAAAGGGACAGGCGGATTCGTGAAGCACCTTCAGGAACTGTGGGCGGGCGAATGGCGATGGCGAGGATCTGGTTTTCCGCCAGCCACTGTGCCAGCGCCAGCGCCTCCGCTTCTTCACCAATCATTATGGGGACAATTTGCGTTGATGACGGCCCGGTTTCCCACCCCATCTCCTGCAGGGACCTGCGAAGGTATGCCGCATTCTCTTGAAGGGAGACTCGTTCAGCGTCCATGGAGGGTATCAGATCAAGGGCTGCCGCAATGGCGCCTATAACGGATGGCGGCAATGCCGTTGAATAAATCAGGCCGGCACAGCAGTTGATCATAAACTCACGAAGTTGGTGGGAACAGGCCATGTATGCCCCGAAAGACCCGCAGGCCTTTCCAAAAGTACCGATCACAAGATCAATATCATGGCCGCAGGCAAGCCCCATGCCACTATGCCCCAGCACTCCGGTGGCATGGGCCTCGTCAACAATCAAAAAGGCACTGAATTTTTTAGACAATTCAACCAGTGCGTCCAAATCCGCCTGGTCGCCATCCATACTGAAAACCGTTTCCGTGACAATAAAAATGCCGGTAAACCCCTTGCCGGCATTTTCTGTAAGCAATTGCTCCAAGTGCTGCATGTCATTGTGGCGGTATACAATAATTTTGCTGCGAGCGAGACGGCAGCCCTGAATCAGGCTATTATGGTTTAAACTATCCGACAGTATGAGTGAATTGCGATTCGCCAGCGCAGGAATCACGGAAATATTGGCCTGGAATCCGGAATTTAAAATCAGCGCAGCTTCCGCCTGCTTTAACTGGGCCAGCCGAGATTCAACTGCCTCATAAAATTCAAAATTTCCACAAATAAGCCGTGAGGCCGTGGAACCGGCGCCGTATTTCTGAGCATAAGCCTGCGATCGTTCCCAAAGCAATGGATGCATGGAAAGCCCGAGATAATCATTGGCGCAAAAATTCACCATAGGCCGGCCATCCATCATGATTTCAACACCATTTACGGGCCGTGCGTTCCTCAACCGACGCAGTTGATGCCGGTCAATGCGCCGGGCCAGCTCCGCCTCAATATAATTATATGGATAGCTGTTGTATTTTTTCAAGGAAAGGGGTTCTTATGCAAAAAATTGACGCATGCACGAGACCACATAGCCGAGTTGTTCTTCTGTCAGCTCCGGATATATCGGTAGTGCAAGCGTATGGTCAGCGGCATTTTCTGAAACCGGGAAATCGCCGGATTTATGACCCAAAAAGGAAAAACATGCCTGGAGGTGCAGCGGGACGGGATAATAGACTTCACAGCCTATTTCATTAGCAGTCAAAAAAACTTTAAGTTCATCACGTTTTTCAGGCACATGAAAAACAAACTGATTGTAAATATGGCGGTTTTCCTTTTCAACAGGGCAAGAAACAAGGGAGGTCAAACCGGCGGCGTCGATGAGAGACCTGTATTTCCCGGCATTTTCCTGACGTGCACGGGTCCAGTCATCCAGGTATTTCAACTTAACGGATACGATGGCCGCCTGAATCGCATCCAGTCTAAAATTTCCGCCGATATAATGGTGGTAATACTTGGGACGACTGCCATGAACTCTTAAAACCATCAGCCGATCGTATAGGTCTTTGGACTGAGTGGTAACGATCCCGCCATCACCGAATCCACCCAAATTTTTTGACGGAAAAAAAGAAAAGCAGCCGAAATCACCCATAGAACCCGCGCGCCGTCCTTTATATTCAGCGCCAATGGCCTGGGCCGCATCCTCAATCACAACAAGAGAATTTTCTTTGGCGATGCGGATGATCGCATCCATGTCCGCGCACTGGCCGAAAAGATGAACCGGAATAATCGCCTTTAGCGTGTTGCGCTCCGAATGGGACATTTTGGATATTGTGACCGCAATGCCATCTGGAGAGATATTATACGTATCGGGCGCAATATCCACAAAAACAGGTATCGCCCCCACCCGGCTGATGGCGCCGGCTGTGGCAAAAAAAGTATAGGGCGTGGTGATCACCCGATCACCTTGCCCGATGTTTGCGGCCATCAACGACAATAGCAGGGCATCTGTGCCGGAAGAAACACCAACCGCATATTTTGCTGAACAATATTCAGCGATTTCCGCTTCCAGCTTTTCCACATGGGGACCGAGAATAAAATGCTGACTGTCATATATATCCTGAGTGACTTTCAGGCATTCGCCCTTAATCGTCTGGTATTGCGCCTTTAAATCCAACAAGGGAACCTTCATGTTATTTTTTCCTCCGGGCATATTTTTTCCCGTGATTGTCAGGTTCCGGATTGGCTGATACAACGGGTGCGCACTGGGTGGTCACCGCCGGGTAGCCGAGCAATCGATTCACTTCCTGCGTAAAAACGCCGCATGCCCGCAAGTTCATCTGGGGAGGCAGTTCGATTATGGTTTCGGTTTTTTCCGGAATCATTATATGCAGAAAGCCTTTGCACTGCCCCGGATATTTTTCCATCAATTCAAGGAGTTGCTTCACTACCTCCCGGCCTGCTTTCTGGGCGTCAATGGCAATGTGAACACTGGCTGTCCAAAAAGAGGCCACGCTCTCCATGGGGACAATGTTTTCCGCAAGAATCTTGACGAATTTTTCATTCTTCTGGATTTCACCCTGAACAAACACCGGAGCATCCACCAATAAAAAATGGCTGACCTGTGAATAATTTTTCGGAAATACAACCACTTCAACTGAGCCGTTGATATCTTCCAGTTCCATAAACGCCATCGGCTCACCCCGCTTGGTCACGATGGTTTTCATGTTGCGGATAATTCCGCCCATGCGGACTATCGAACCATCTGCAACTTTTTCCTCCACTAAATCAAGGGAATGAACGCTTGAAAACTTATCCAGGATATCCTGAAATCCATCCAGAGGGTGGCCGGTGATATAAAAACCGATAGCTTCTTTTTCCAGATTCAATTTATGTTTTTCATCCCACTCCGGAAAATCCGGCATAACCGGCGGATTGAGCTGGGTTAAACCAGATGATCCCCCGAACAGCGACATCTGGGAATCAGACGCTTCTTTCTGAATTTTCTGGCCATAGTCCAGGGCAGCCTCCACAGCTGCCATCATCTGGGACCGGTTATTCCCGGTGGAATCAAAAGCGCCACACTGGATCAGGCTCTCAAGGACCCGCTTATTCACCTTGCGGATATCAACCCGCTGACAGAATTCAAAAATGGATGAAAATTTTCCTTTTTGACGGGTCTCAATCACCGATTCGATGGCCGCCTCCCCAACGTTTTTCACTCCGGCCAGACCGAACCGGATTTTTTCGCCACTGACCGTAAATCCTTTATCGCTTTCATTGATGTCCGGCGGCAACACCGGGATATTCTGGTTCCGGCATTCCGCAATATACTTGACCACATTTTCCGATGAACCCATTTCACTGGTCAACACCGCTGCCATGTATTCCACCGGGAAATGGGCTTTTAAATAGGCGGTTTGAAAAGCGATCAATGCATAGGCGGCGCTGTGGGACTTATTAAACCCATACCCTGCGAATTTTTCGATCAAACCAAACAGTTCGGATGCTTTGTTTTTAGGGATACCGTTTTTGACCGCTCCTTCCACAAACCGGTCAAGCTGCTTGGCCATGTCCTCAGGAATCTTCTTCCCCATCGCCTTTCTGAGCCCGTCGGCTTCGGCCATGGAAAAACCAGCCAGGTCGCCGGCGATTTTCATGACCTGTTCTTGATAAAGAATAACGCCATAGGTCTGGTTTAAAATCGGCTCCAGTTCCGGAACCAGATACACCGGTTTTCTGCCGTGTTTGCACGCCACATAGTCATCCACCATCCCGCTGCCCATGGGACCGGGACGATAGAGCGCCACCAGAGCGGTGACTTCCGCAAAATTTTCCGGCTTTAATCGGATGATCAAATCCCGCATCCCTGAACTTTCCAGCTGAAACACAGCGGATGTGTCCCCTGCTGAAAGCAGGCGGTAGGTCGCGGGGTCGGAAAGATCGAGCCTGTCAATATCCGGTGGGGTCTTACCTTGGGCGCTGATAATCGACAGGGCATTGGCGATAATGGTCAGGTTACGGAGCCCCAGAAAGTCAAATTTGACCAGCCCGATTTTTTCCACCCGTTTCATGTCGAGCTGGGTCATGACCTCGCCCTTTTTCCCTCTATACAGCGGGAGGTGTTCCACCAGGGGCCTGTCTCCGATCACCACGCCCGCCGCATGGGTGGAGGCATGGCGATTCAACCCTTCAAGGATCTTCGATATGTCAATAAGTTCAGCTATTTCCGGCCGACTGGCAACCGCTTCCCTGAGCTTTGGCTCCTTTTCCAGGGCTTCATCCAGGCTGATATTGACGGTTTCAGGAACCAGCTTGGCAATGGCGTCCACTTCGCTAAGCGGAATATCCAGCGCCCGGCCCACATCCCGGATTACGGCCCGGGCTTTCATTTTTCCAAAAGTGGTGATCTGGGCGACATATTCGCTGCCGCCATATCGCTCCACGACGTAATGATATACCTGCTCCCGGCCATTGATGCAAAAATCCACATCAATATCCGGCATGCTTTTCCGGCTGGGATTCAAAAACCGCTCAAAGATCAATCCATGCTCAATGGGGTCAAGGTCTGTAATGCCCAGCGAATAGGCCACCAGGCTCCCTGCCGCAGACCCCCTGCCAGGCCCCACGGGAATGCCGTTTTTCTTTGAATATTCGATAAAATCAGCAACAATCAAAAAATAGCCGGGGAAACCCATGTTGTTGATCACTGATATCTCATAATCCACCCGCTCCTGATAAACCGATTCATCGACTTCCGAATTTTTCTCCCGGATCAGCTGCATCTTTTTGGCATATCCCAACCGGACTTTTTCCTCGAAAATCTGGGCTTCGGACTGCTCCTGAGTCTGGCTAAACTTGGGGAAATGAAAGGTCTTAAAATCAAACGTCACGTGACAGCGATCGGCGATGGCCGCCGTATTCTCAATGGCGCCCGGATATCCTCCAAAGGAGGAGATCATTTCCCGGCTGGATTTAAAATACAGCTCCTCTGTCCGGAATTTAAAGCGGTCGGCGTCATTCACCGTCCGGCCTGTCTGAACGCACAGCAGAACGTCATGGGCCCGGGCATGGGCCTTGTCCAGATAATGGCAATCATTGGTGGCGACCATGGGGATCGATAACCGGCGGCTCATCTCAAGGATTTCCCGGTTCACAATTTCCTGATCGGGAATGCCGTTATACTGGACTTCCAGAAAAAAATTATTTTCTCCAAACAATTCCAGATAAAACCGTGCAGCCTCATCCGCCTCATCAATTTTACCCGTTCTGAGCAGCTTGGGGATTTCCCCTTTTAAACAGGCGGAAAGCCCGATCAATCCCTGACAGTGGTCGGCAAGCAGTTGTTTATCGATGCGCGGCTTGTGATAAAACCCGTCCAGGCTGGCGGTAGTGGCCAGCTTGCAGAGGTTCTTATACCCAATCTGATTTTCCGCAAGCAGCACCATGTGGGAAATATTTTTCTGGTCCAGAGGCGTCTTGTCTTGCAGTGTGCGGGGGGCGACATAAAATTCACACCCGATCACCGGGTTGATGCCGGCTTTGGTGGCTTTTTCATAAAAATCGACAACCCCGAACATGGTGCCATGATCGGTAATCGCCACTGATGACATGCCGTCTTCTTTCACCCGTTTCAGCAGGCCGTCGATACGGATGGCGCCATCCAGCAGACTGTATTCCGTATGCACATGGAGATGAACAAATGGGGTCACTGGGTTTTCCGACATTTAAATCCCTTTAATCATTTCTCAGAAAGCCATTTATTCGAGCGTGTAATTCGGCGCTTCCTTGGTGATAATTACATCATGGGCATGACTTTCGCGCAGGCCTGCGGCGCTGATCTTTATAAACTGGGCCTTTTCTCTTAAGTCCGTGATCGTATGACAACCGACATATCCCATCCCGGATTTCAACCCCCCCACCATCTGAAAAATGTTTTCCGCAATCGTCCCCCGGTAAGGAACCCGGCCAACGATGCCTTCGGGAACCAGCTTGTCACCTTCGGCGTCATCCCCTTGATAATACCGGTCTTTGCTTCCTTGCTGCATGGCTTCCACAGACCCCATGCCCCGATAGGATTTATAGCTTCTTCCCTGAAAAATAATTTTCTCACCCGGGCTTTCCTCGGTTCCTGCGAACAGTCCGCCGATCATGACCGAATGGGCGCCCGCACCAATGGCCTTGGTGATATCGCCGGAATATTTGATACCTCCGTCAGCAATGATAGGTACGCCGGTTTTATTGGAAACTGCACGGCAATTCAGGATGGCGGTCAACTGGGGCACACCGACGCCGGCGATAATCCGGGTGGTGCAGATAGACCCCGGACCGATACCGATTTTTACCGCAGCCACACCGGCCTCGATCAGCGCCTCAGCTCCCTGGGCGGTTCCCACGTTGCCGGCAATGACTTCCACATCCTTAAACAGGTTTTTCAAACGTTTCACTGCATTGATGACATTGGCGGAATGGCCGTGGGAGGTGTCAATTAAAAGCACGTCCACACCGGCGCGGATCAGCCCGTCGGCCCGCGCTTCCATATCTTCCCCCACACCAACGGCTGCGCCGACCCGGAGCCGGCCATGGCCGTCCTTGCAGGCTTTGGGATATTTTTTAAGTTTTTCAATATCTTTAATCGTAATCATGCCGGTGAGCTGGTCATCGTTTTTCACCACCAGCAGTTTTTCAATCCGGTGGGCGTGAAGGAGCTTCTTGGATTCTTCAAGGCCAATGCCTTCGGAAACCGTCACCAGATTCTCCTTGGTCATGACTTCGGAAACTTTCTTTTCCAGGTTGGTTTCAAAACGCAGGTCCCTGTTGGTCACAATCCCCACCAGACGCCCCCCTTTGGTCACCGGTACGCCGGATATATGGAACTGCTCCATTAATTTGATCACATCCCGGATCGGCACATCGGGATTGGTCGTCACCGGATCAACGATCATCCCGCTTTCCGATTTTTTCACATGTTTGACTTCAAGACACTGTCTTTGAATGCTCATATTGCGGTGAATAAAACCAAGGCCGCCTTCTCTGGCTATACTGATGGCGGTATCCCGTTCCGTCACCGTGTCCATTGCTGCGGAAATAATGGGGATATTTAAATCAATGTTCCGGGTCAGTTTTGTACTCGTATTCACCTGGCTGGGTACCACATCCGAAAAATTGGGCAACAGCAACACATCATCAAAGGAATAGGCTTCCTCAGGCACTCTCTCTATCATAACGCCTCCAAAATATGAGATCATCACCGGTTTTTCCGGCGCATCAACAAGCTTGACAAACTCCTTACCATTATACTAATACTTCCTTCAACGACAAATAATCCCTGGTAACCGTATCATCGCCAACTCACCCAAAAAACAACTATACCCCATGCTGATCGAGATCAACCCTAAAAATCCGCAGCCCCGTTTGATTGCTCAAGCGGTGAACGTTTTAAGCGAAGGGGGCATCATCGCATATCCCACCGATACCATTTATGGTATCGGGTGTGATATCATGAACAAAAAAGCCATCGAAAAAATTTACAGGATTAAACGGCGGGACAAAAACAACCCGTTCAGCTTTATCTGCGCAGATCTCAAACATATCAGCGATTACGCCAAAGTGTCCAACTATGCCTACAAAACCATGAAACGGCTCCTCCCCGGCCCTTATACCTTTATTCTGGAAGGCTCCCGGATGGTGCCAAAAATCATGCTCACCAAACGGAAAACCGCAGGGATTCGTGTTCCGGATCATCCCATCTGCATTTCACTGGTTGAGGGACTCGGTAATCCCATTATTTCCACCAGCGCCAACATGCCGGACGGAGAGACGTTCAATGACGCCTCCCTGCTGCACGAGTATTTCGGCATCAGTATCGATCTGGTCATCGACGGCGGGCCGGTATCCGGAGAAGTATCCAGCGTGATTTCCCTGATAGACGACGAACCGGAAATATTCCGCAAAGGGCTTGGGGATGTCAGCAGTTTTGAATAAACCCTTTGGTTACCGCCCTTGTTCCGGTTGGTAGACGTACCCGCCGGTAATGACAGATGTTCCCCACTGGCGGACCGTTTCGTTGATTTCTTCTGCTGTTGATTCCATCAGGTACTTCATGAACGGCGCTTTTTCTTTCGGCGGATAGACGACGGGGATCTCCCCCTCAATGCCTCCCAATTCCCCCGCCCATTCAATCGCGTCTTCAAGATTCCCAAGACGGTCGACAAGCCCGAGAGATTTTGCCGTTTCACCGGAAAAAATACGGCCATCGGCAATTTTTCGGATCTCCTCCTCCGACTGCTGTCTTCCAGTCGCCACATCCCTGATAAACTGGCGGTGCACATTATCGGAAAATTCCTGAAGCAAGGCTTGTTCCGGTTCCGTCATTTTTCTTACCGGAGAGCCGATATCCTTATATTCCCCACTTTTAATCACCACCGGATACAACCCGATTTTTTCAAATAAGGACTCAAAATTGGTGTAACCCAGTATGACCCCGATGCTGCCGGTGATGGTGCCGGGGTTGGCGACAATGCCATCTGCTGCGGCGGCGATATAATATCCTCCCGATGCTGCGATAGCGCCCATTGAGGCAATGACTTTTTTAACTTTGACCGTTTTCTGAAGTTCACGGTAAATTTCCTGGGAAGGCCCTACCCCCCCGCCGGGTGAATCAATCCGGACCACGATGGCTTTGACGTCATCATCTTTTCTGAAATCCCTGATCTGTTCCAGAACCTGCCGGGCATCGGAAATCACCCCCTTGATTTCAATAATACCGACTTTTTCCGCAAACAGGCGGTCCGACCGGAAATCTCCGGCCAATGTCAGCATTGACACGATCACCGAACTGCCGGCAATCATTCCAGTAAAAAGAAGTAAAAAGAACAGATAGGGATGTCTTCGGGAAAACATGAATTGGACCACCTGTTGTTTGATTTAGTTAGAATAGAAATAGGGATGAGGCAAAACAAAAATTCCGCTTCATCCCTATAATATCATCTATGGTACACCGCACGACGTGCAGATTGCGAACAAAACCCGATTACACGTACCGTTAAATCGGATGCAACATCGTTTCCCGCCTAACTGGCTGCCGGTTCTTCCCAATGGGCCGGCAGCTTATCAGAAAAGCGTCCTTTGTATCTCGTTAATCAGTAATTTCAGTAGGTTCAGCACCAGCAACTTCAGCAGCCTTTTCTTTTTCTGCTTCCGCCAGCTTTACTTTGCTGCTCAATTTTTCCTGCAGATTTTCTTTTAAAATCGCCCCAAAACTGGACGGAGCCGGTTGCGATTTATTCACATACTCTTCCAGTATCGACTGATCGTCTTCTTCATCTCCAATCCGCTTGATTGACAATCCGATCCGCCGGTCTTCGGTATTAATATTCATTACCTTGGCGGTCAACGTATCACCGACCGCATACTGACCCACCGGAGTCTTAATTTTTTCTTTACTGATTTCCGATACGTGAACAAGACCTTCAATACCCTCTTCCAGCTCCACAAAAATGCCGAAATCCGTAATGTTGGTGATCACGCCGTTGATTTCAGTGCCGGTCGGATACCGTTCGGCCACCGACTTCCAGGGGTCTTCTTCAAGTTGCTTGATTCCCAGTGAAAACCGCTCATTGGCCTTATCAATATCCAGGACTCTCGCCTGAACCATATCCCCTTTTTTGTATAACTCGGAAGGGTGTTTGATGCGTTTGATCCAGGAAATATCGGAAATATGCACCAGACCGTCAATATCGTCATCAATACCGATGAAAATACCAAAGTCGGTAATATTTTTAATTTTTCCTTCGATGGTGGAGCCAATGGGATATTTCTGGCTGATCATTTCCCATGGATTCGGGCTGATCTGCTTCATGCCCAGAGAAATCCGGCGATTTTCCGGACGGATATCCAGCACGATGGCTTCGACAATATCACCGGCGCTCACGACCTTGGACGGATGACGCACCTTGCGGGTCCAGGACATTTCGGACACATGAATCAGGCCTTCAATGCCTTCTTCCACTTCCACAAACGCGCCGTAATCCGTCAGGCTCACCACTTTGCCGTTCACCCGTGTGCCCACCGCATATTTTTCCTTGGCCGTGGTCCACGGATCCGGCACAAGCTGTTTCATACCCAGGGACACTCTTTCGTTTTCCTGATCAAAAGACAGGACTTTCACATTGATCGTGTCGCCCACTTTATACAGTTCGGAGGGATGCTTGACCCGTCCCCATGAAATATCGGTGATGTGCAGCAGACCGTCTACGCCGCCCAAATCGACAAAAATACCATATTCCGTGATATTCTTGACCACCCCTTCCATCACCTTTCCTTCTTCGATGGAAGCCAGAGTTGTGGAACGGACGGATTCCCGTTCGGATTCCAGAATGGCCCTTCTTGACAGAACAATATTGTTCCGTTTGCGATTGAATTTCAGCACCTTGAAGCTGAGGGTTTTACCGACCATTTCATCCAGGTTGCGAATGGGTCGCAAATCCGCCTGAGACCCCGGAAGAAACGCCAGAACACCGACATCCACCGAAAAACCGCCTTTGACCCGATTGGTAATCACGCCCTCGATAGTGGCATCTGCTTCATGAATGTCTTTGATGGCTTCCCAAACTTTAACTTTGGCGGCCTTTTCCTTTGAAAGGATGACCCGTTCTTCATCTTCATCCCACACTTCAATCATGACCTCAACCTGGTCATTCAGGTTGACATTAATTTTCCCTTTTTCATCTTTAAATTCATGAATGGGAATCTGGCCTTCCGATTTATATCCCACATCTACAAGGACATAATCTCTGTCTACAGAAATGATGGTGCCGATCACCACTTCTCCCTCTTCAAACTGCTTGAGGCTCTCGTCATACATTTCCATCAACGACTCCATGCTTTGACTGGAATCGTCCATGTCCATCGTTGAAAATTCATCATTTTCAACTTCGTTTTCAGAATTGTTTACCATGTTTTCCATTAAATATCTTCTCCTTTAGCCGAATTTTTATACTGTCAGGCTTAGCCGGATCAGTATAACCAATCGTCTATAACAGGCATTTTTTTAAAACTCAATCATTAATTATTGACTTCTGCTATTTTCTTTTTCACAAAGTCCAGCATGTGCGCAATGATCTGATCCACAGAAAGATGGGTTGAATCTATCAAAATAGCATCATCTGCGGGCTTGAGCGGCGCTTCTTTCCGGGACGAATCATTTTGGTCCCGGCGTTCCATGTCTTTTTTTACCTCTTCAAAATGCTGGGGCGACCGTTTTTCTTCAAGTTCCCGGTGCCGCCGCAAAGCCCGTACCGATAAATCCGCCGTCAGAAAAAATTTGATGTCCGCTTCCGGAAACACGACCGTTCCCATATCCCGGCCTTCGAACACCGCGGCTTTTTCAGCGCCCAGCTTCCGCTGCACTTCCAGAAGCGCCCTTCTCACCACCGGCCGGGCCGACACTGCCGACGCCATCATGGACATCTCCGGCGACCGGATGTGACCGGAAATATCAACGCCCCCGGAATACAGGCGGGCACCGCCTGCGTCACGGATAAACCGCAAATCCAGGTTTTGACACATCGTTTCAAGGCCCGCATCGTCTTCCGCGGCCATACCACGGGTTGTTGCCTCAAATGCCACGCCTCTGTAAAGCGCGCCCGTATCAATATAATTGTATTCCAGCCGATCGGCCAGCGCCTTGCTGACAGTTGTTTTTCCCGCCCCTGCCGGGCCGTCGATGGTGATGAGCAGTTTACGCATTTGCTTTCTCCCGGTTTTTTAATACCCGTTCCAATGCCTCCAAAAAACGGGCGTTTTCCGCGTGCGTCCCCACTGTCACCCGGATATACTCCGGATAGCCGTATGACACCATTGATCTGACGATGACCCCCTGGCGAAGCAGCGATTCAAACACATCCCGGGCGCTTTGTTTCACATCAATCAGAAAAAAATTGGCCTGGGTGGGAAACCACCTGATCCCCATTTTCGTAAGTTCATCCTGAAGAAATTTCAGCTCCGAACGAATCAGTTCCCTGGTTTCGCGCAGGAATTCCTCGTCATCCAGAGCAGCCGCGGCTGCCGCCTGGGCCAGGGAATTGGTATTAAAGGGTTGCCGCACCCGATGAAGCATTGCCGCCATTTCAGACGGCATCATCCCGTAACCGATCCGGATTCCCGCAAGCCCATACGCTTTTGAAAAGGTCCGCAGTACCGCAATCGGCCGGTCATCGGAAAGGACCTTGAGTCCGTCGAGACAGTCCAGATCACTGGCAAACTCTATATAGGCCTCGTCAAGCACGACCACCACATGCGACGGTATCCGGGCCATAAATGCCTCAAACTGTGCGGCAGTGATATGCCCCCCTGTGGGATTGTTGGGGTTGGTGATAAAAATCATTTTTGTTGTTTCCATGACCGCTTCCGCCATGGCGGCCAAATCCACGGTCAGCCCGTTTAACGGCACCATAACAGGTGATGCACCCACAGTTCGCACAAAAATTTCATACATTAAAAACGACGGGGACGTCATGACAGCTGTGTCTCCGGGCTGAAGATACACCCTGGCCAGCATGCCGATCACATCATCCGAGCCGTTTCCCAGCACGACCTGGTCGGGCCTTACCCCAAGTCTTGACGCCAGCTTGCTTGTCAAATAATAACCGCTGGCATCCGGATACCGATGCAGATTCGACAGTGCTTTTTCAATGGCCGCCACCGCTTTGGGTGAAGGTCCTAATGGATTTTCATTGGACGCCAGTTTGATGGAACCTGCGATACCATACTCCCGTTCCACTTCTTCAACGGGTTTGCCGGGTGGGTATGGTTTGATGGACAGAATGTTATCAGCTGGTTTTATTTTCATCGGGCTTATTCCCAAATTTTAAATTGTCAAATGAATGCTCAAACAGGTAATCATGCTTTTGGACGGGTTTTCCACCGCCGATGCACCCAGAACCATTGTTCCGGATACCGCCGGATGACATCCTCCAGCACACGGTTATACTGAAGGGTGTTGGCTTCAATGTCCTTTGCTTTATCGCCGGACCGGACAAGGGGCAGTATCGGCCCGAATTCCACCCGGAACCGGCCATCTTCCCTGAGTAAAAACAAGGGGACAACCGGCGTTCCGGTTCCCAGCGCCAGCAGGGCCAGTCCCTTGTTGGTGCAGGCCGGGTGCCCGAAAAAATCCACAAACACGCCAGCGTTCCGATGGGTGTTCTGATCCAGCAGAATAGCGACCAATTCTTTATTTTTCAGACCTTTTAATATGGGACGCATGGCGTTTTTCTTTGAATGAAGCGTTACCCCATACCGCCCTCTTAAATCGATAAAAAACCGGTCCAGGGGCTTAAAATCCAGCGGCCGGTAGATGGCGCTCATGGGGTATCCCAGCGTGGCGGCAGCCAGTGACATCAGTTCCCAGTTTCCCACATGCCCGGTTAAAACCAGAACCCCTTGTCCTTTTTTATAAGCATCTTGCAAATGATGCAGCCCGTGAATCGAAAAGAACCTTGAAAAATCTTTTCCTGAAAGCCGCGTTATCCATCCGATTTCAAATAGAATGCACACCATGTGGACAAACGCGGACCGGGCCAGACGCCGGATATCCGCAGGACTCTTTGAACTGCCGAAGACACGGGTCATATTTTCCAGCGCCACTTGACGGTGCCGCCCATCGACAACAAACCACACCCGCCCAATCACGCTTGAAATATTCCGGGCCGAATTCCGGGAAAACCGTCCCAGCAAGCTAAAAAAGCCTAAGATGATCCGATAAGCAATGGTTTCCAGGTAAGTGTTCATAAAATAAAATTAACCGATTGTTAAAAACCGTCTGTTTGTTAACCGACAGGACTTCATACATATGCTTTGGGCAACGCCTGATCCGGTGCTGAGGCTTTTTTCCGTATCATATCCCAACCGAACCTGCAATCCAAAATCAGTGGATTTTTGTTTCCCAAAGCACCATCCATCCCGATTCTACCCTACTGCCATAACATACATTACGCCTTGACAACCTTGTCAGTTTACAGATATTTACCCTTTACCGGCAAAATGGAAATAACCCGTGATGCATTGTTTGATATGACAAAAAAACCCTCTCAGCTGCCTCCGGCCCGGGTCTTCTGGGGCATCAGCACGTTTCAGGCCCTGGCCATGTTCCGGCGCGGGCTGTTTTACGCTTTTTTGTCGATTTACCTGCGGTTTTTTCTGGGTCTGTCCGTTACCGAGACGACTCTGTTCGCCACCTTGCCGATGATTTTTAACATCGGCGCCCAGACCCTGATATGGGGCCGGTTATCGGACCGGAAACAACTCCGGCGGACGCTGATTCTGTGGGGTGAAGGGTGCGGAGCCGCCGGCACCGTCCTGATCTGGGCGGTTCATGTTATGGCGCCCAGCCCCGGATTGGCCGGTTACGCGATCATCGCAGGATTGACGATTGTTGAAGTTTTCTGGTCCATGAGCAATATCGGCTGGAGCGCGCTCATCTCCGACCTTTATCCTCAAAAAGCGCGTAACGCCAAGTTGGGCTATCTTACCAGCATCGGCGGAGCTGGCCGCTTTATCGGTATCTGGATCGGCGGGGCCTTCTATGATGGTTTCGGGAAAATGTATGACGGGTGGGGATTTCATTCAGGCCTCCTGTTTTTTATTCCGGCAGCCGTGATGCTGATATCCATGCTGCCGGTGATGATGCTGCCTGAAGGCGGCGTCCGCCTTGAAGAAACGTCTGAATATAATTGCAACGCCGACTGCCAGGCCGCATCCATCCGCCTGTTCTGGATATTCCTGGTCGCTATGGTGTTTATCAATTTCGGACGCAACGGGGTCGTGGTCATCCAGTCCCAGTACCTGTTTTTAGACACCGGGTTTGGCGTTTCCAGCCGGATTCTGGGCCATATATTCAACGTCGAATCTCTGGCTATTATCCTCTTCGGCTTACTGGCCGGCCGGATTGGCCGATGGATCGGAGACGGGCCATCCGTTTGCCTGGGCGCCATTATCGCCATGATTTATTTGATTATTTTCGGACTTACCGACGATTTGCGTCTGATTTATGCCGCCAGTTTTTTGCGCGGCGTGGCGGACGTCATCCTTATGGCGGCATCCTATGCTTTCGCGTCTGTTTTGATTCCACCGGAACGCCGGGGCGCTCTGTTCGGATTGTTTAATGCCACCTTGTTCCTGTCCTGGGGCGTTGCAGGAACGCTGATCGCCGGTCCCACTGTTGACGTCCTGCTCTATCTGGGCACTGACCCGGTCTCTGCCTACCGCGCCGCTTTCTTGTCCGGCCTTGTAATGGTGGTCATCGGCCTTGCAATTCAGTCCTGGATTGTATTCGTCAAAATGCCTGCCACTGTTCTTTTAAGAAATGAAAAAGGATTCCAATGAGTAAATTTTTAAAAAAAGCCCTTACCGCAAGCTGGTTTCACGGTCTGGTGTATCATTTAATCCGTCTTTACGCGCTGACGTTTCGCCTGACCGTGGAAAATGAAAAAGAATGGATGACCTATTTACAAAGTGGGGGCCGGGTATTGCTTTGCGCATGGCATCAGCAGTTTTTTTCCGCCATCCGATATTTTAAAACCTATCAGGATTATGCTCCCGGCCTGATGATCAGCCGAAGCGCGGATGGCGAGTTCATTGCCGGAGTGGCCGCCAGATCCGGCTGGCGCCCGGTCAGAGGCAGTTCTTCCAAAGGCGGGAGAAGCGCCGCTCTTGCGGTGATCAGTCATCTGAAAGAAACCGGTCTGGCCGGGCATGTTGTGGATGGCCCGACAGGCCCATTCGGTAAGGTGAAAGCCGGCTTGATCCGCATTGCGCTGGGGGCAGACGCCGTGATTGTCCCTTTTTATGTTTCCGCAGACCGGGCCTGGTATTTCAGAAGCTGGGACCGGTTTTTCATTCCCAAGCCATTTGCCAGAGTGACACTGACCTATGATCACATCATCCCCATTCATGAACCGGAACCAGAAAATGATTTTGAAGCACAGCGGCAGCACGTTGAAGATACCATGGCCAAATGGCTGAAACTCCCGGATCAGAATGTTAAACGGCAAGATTAACTATTATAAAGGAACATGATGCATCTATTTGATCAGGACGTTTCCCTGTCCCTGCCGTCACCGGACGGTTTTAAAACCCAAGTGACAAAAAACTGGTCGATTAACGGGAATCCCAATGGCGGGTATCTGATGGCGCTGGTGGCAAACGCCATGCGTGAGTGCAGTGAGAAAAAAGCACTCCTGATCAGCACCGCCACGTATTTGTCCCGGTGTCTTCCGGGAAACGGAGATATTTTTGTGGAAAATATCGGGCTTTCAAAAAATTTTGACCGGTGGCAGGCGAAACTCCTTCAGGATGGCAGGGAAATCGTCCGGGCCATGGGAACCTTTATGGATGCCCCTATTGACCCCCTGGAAAAACGGTATGAAAAACCAGCCCCGGAGTTGGCAGCTGTCGAAGACTGTATCCAGATTCCGCCCATGGGGACATATACCCTTTACGACGGGATGGATGTGCGGCTCGACCCCCGATGCGCCGGATGGTTCCAGGGCTCCCTCGTTGACATTTCCGAACACAAGGGATGGATCCGGTTTCAAAACGACCGGCCGTGGGATGCCCTCGCCATTCTCCTGGCAGCGGATAGTTTTCCGCCCCCGGTTTTCGCCAGCCAGGGCATGACCGCCTGGGTGCCGACCATTGAATTTTCAGTCAACATCCGCAACATCCCGACAACCCGGTGGCTGAAATGCATTTTTCGCTCCCATTTTATTCATAACAATATTTTGGAAGAAGACGGTGAAATATGGGATGAAAACAACGAGTTGGTTGCCATCTCCCGTCAAATCGCCCAGTTCAGAAAAAAATGATATTTTATTCACTCACCGAACACGGCACAAAAGCCATAAAATATAATCAAAACACACGGAGGAACCATTATGACCGCAAAACAATGGAACAGCGCGCCTGACATGCAGATCGACCCGGCCAAAATTTACACCATCACCATGGACACAACAAAAGGGACCATCACATTAGAACTGTATCCGGAATACGCACCCAAGACCGTCAACAATTTCGTATTTTTAACCAATCAGGGATATTATGACGGGCTGTCATTCCACAGAGTCATCAACAATTTTATGATCCAGGGCGGCGACCCCACCGGCAGCGGCAGCGGCGGCCCCGGCTACCGGTTTGCAGACGAATGCGCGGGCAACCCCCTCAAACACGAACGTTGCGTGATTTCCATGGCCAATGCCGGACCCAATACCAACGGCAGCCAGTTTTTCATCACCCACTCCCCCCAGCCGCATTTAAACGGGCGGCATACGGTGTTCGGCAAAGTGGTTAAAGGGCAGGATGTGGTCGATGCCATCCAGCAGGGCGACAAAATGGAAAAGGTAACGGTAACTGAGGAATAACTGCTCCTGTGAAAGAACGGAAGGCCGTCAGGCAATTCCCCCCTTCCGCTCCGACGGGATATCTTCGCCTCGACCTGTTGATTGAACAGTTGACAAATTAAATAATTCTGTTTAAGTTGCTGTCTTCATTATTCATTAAAAATTATCTAAGTAATGAGTTTTATAAGGGAATAACAGAATGGCAGAAGTCCAGCCCTTACAGGGCATACTTTACAATATTGACACGATTAAAAACATATCCGATGTCGTGACGCCACCGTATGATGTCATCTCAGAAAAAGAGCGGGATGTGTTTTACAAGCGCCATCCCAACAGCATCATCCGCCTGGACAAAGGCAAACCGGCTGACACGGATACTGATGCCGACAATCCCCACACCCGGGCAGCGGCATATTTTCAAACCTGGCTTCGGGACCACGTTTTAATTCAGGACGAGGAACCGGCTTTTTATCTGACCTCGCTGGAATTTGATGTTGACGGACAGGCAATGGCCCGATACGGACTGATTGGCCGGGTCAACATCGAACCTTTTGAAAAAGGGATTGTACTCCCCCACGAAAAAACATTTTCCAAGGTCAAGACTGAAAGACTGGCCCTGATCAAGGCCAGCCATGCCAATTTCAGCCAGATATTTTCCATATTTTCCGATGAGTCCGACATTATCGGATGGCTGAAAAATTCCGTTGCGACCATGCCGCCGGTATACGATTTTATTGACGATACCGGACACCGGCATCAATTGTGGCGGATTACGGATCCGACCATTCTCCGGAAGGTGACTGGCTCCTTTAAAGAAAAAAAATTATTCATCGCCGACGGTCATCACCGCTATGAAACTGCGCTCAACTATAAAAAATGGCTGATTGAAACAGGCGTTGACGTTTCCGCCGATCACCCGGCCAGCTATACCATGATGTATCTGTCCGCCATTCAGGATCCGGGGCTGGTCATTCTCCCCACCCACCGTCTAGTAACAAGGGTTCCGGAAAACAGCCGGGCTGATTTTCTTAAAGCCGCTGCAATCTATTTTGATATGGAACATTTTGCATTTGATTCCTCGGATCTCACCCAAACCCAAAAGCAATTCCGCCAGGCCATGGCAGCCACCGCCGGCCAGAACAAAATCGGCGTTTTTATGAAAGACCGCCCATCTTATACCATCTTAAGTCTTCGGCCCGACATGATGAACCGGACGTTTGGAGATGAGATCGACCCGCTCCTGAAAGAACTGGATGTAACCGTACTCACCCGCCTCATACTGGGAACCATTCTCGAATTCACCGATGCCATGCTGGATGATGAGACCGTGATCAATTTCACCAGCAGCGATGTAAAAGCCATTACCGCGATTACGACCGGCACCCACGACATGGCGTTTATGTTAAATCCGACCACCAACCGGCAGGTGCAGGGAATCGCTGAAAAAGGGCTGATTATGCCCAGAAAATCCACTTATTACTTTCCAAAGGCAATTTCAGGGCTCGTGATGCGTTCATTACACCCCGGCTCCAATGGATAACGTCTGAATCATGGCATCAGGAAAATCATCTTGGAAATTATTAAATCCATAAAAGAAATGCGGCTCTGGTCAGATGGGTGCCGACGCCGGGGACAGACGATTGTTCTGGTGCCAACCATGGGATACCTGCATGACGGCCATTTGTCATTGATGCGTGAAGGCCGCCGACATGGCGACAAGGTGGTTGTCAGCATTTTTGTCAATCCCACCCAGTTCGGGCCCGGTGAGGATCTCAGCACCTATCCCCGGGATCTGGAAAGGGATTTTAATCTTGCCAAAGATGCCGGTGCTGATATTATTTTCACTCCTAATGCTTGGGATGTTTATCCCCAAGGGTTTGACACCTTCATTAATCAGGAAAAACTCCCGGATCACCTGTGCGGCCTTTCCCGGCCGGGGCATTTTAAGGGCGTAATGACGGTGGTGGCCAAGCTCTTTCATATGGTCGCGCCCCAGGTTGCCATTTTCGGAGAAAAAGATTTTCAGCAACTGGCCATCATCCGTCGCATGGTGACGGATTTGAATTTTGATATTCAGATCATCAGTCATCCAACGGTCCGTGAATCCGATGGACTGGCCATGAGTTCCAGAAATTCAAAATTATCCTCGGAACAACGGAAATCCGCACTTTCCTTGAATCTGGCCCTGCAAAACGCCCAAAAGTTGCTAAATGAAGGAGAAACCCGTTCTGACCGGCTGATTCAAACGGCAACGGATCTGATTCTCTCCTATCCGGGCACATCAGTGGATTACATTCACATATGCGACCCGGACTCTCTGGAGAATGTTTCAACAATAACCGGCCCTGCGGTGATGGCCCTGGCCATAAAAGTCGGGCCTGTCCGGCTGATTGACAATATGATCTTAACCACCTGATATCAAAAATAAAAAAGTATTTTGCCACTTTCTGTTCTGGTAAGGGAATTTCGATCTGAATACTTTTCATAACTGAGTCATGGCTTGACCATGATACGCAAAGGAGCAATGTATGACACAAAAAAGCCTGTTGTTTACTTCCGAATCCGTGACTGAAGGACATCCGGACAAAGTGGCGGACGCCATTTCAGACTCAGTACTTGACGCGATAATGGCTCAGGATAAAAAATGCCGGGTTGCCTGTGAAACCCTGGTGACCACGGGCCTGGTCATGGTCGCCGGTGAAATATCCACCGAATGTTATGTGGATATTCCGCAAACCGTCCGGGATACGGTCCGTGAAATCGGATACAGCTCCTCCCGGATGGGATTTGACTGGCAGACCTGTGCGGTGCTGACCAGCATCGACCATCAATCACCGGACATTGCTCAGGGAGTCAATGAAGGCGAAGGCCTCTACATGGAACAGGGAGCGGGTGATCAGGGACTGATGTTCGGGTTTGCCTGCAATGAAACCCCGGAACTCATGCCCATGCCCATCATGTTCGCCCACCAGTTGACCAAGCGGCTGGCGACTGTCCGTAAAAACGGTTCCCTGAATTTTTTAAGACCGGACGGCAAATCACAGGTCACCATCGAATATGACAACGGGACGCCCAAACGGGTGCACACTGTGGTGATTTCCGCCCAGCACAACGAGGACGTCACGTATGATGAAATCAAAGAAGCCATGATCGAAGAGGTGATCAAAAAAGTCATCCCCAAAAATATGGTGGACGGCGACACCCGTTATTATATCAATCCCACCGGCAAATTCGTCATCGGCGGCCCCATGGGTGACTGCGGGCTGACCGGGCGTAAAATCATCGTCGACACCTACGGCGGACAGGGAAGCCACGGCGGCGGTTGCTTCTCCGGGAAAGACCCCTCCAAAGTCGACCGGAGCGCGTCTTATATGGGACGCCATATCGCTAAAAACCTGGTTGCCGCCGGTCTGGCGAAAAAATGCGAGATTCAGGTGGCTTATGCCATCGGCGTTGCCGAACCGGTGGCCATTATGGTGGATTTCATGGGAACCGGCAAAATTGCCGAAACCAAAGCCATCGAAATTGTCAAAGATGTATTTGATCTGCGGCCTGCCGCCATTATACAATATCTGGATTTATTGAGACCTATTTACAAAAAAACCTCCGCTTACGGACATTTTGGAAGAAAAGATCCTGATTTTACATGGGAGCTGACAAATAAAGCGGAAGAGATCAAAGAAAAGGCAGGGATAAAATAGGCATACCGCCTTATAAATCAAAACCAAAGGCCGTTGCGATTATTTAACGATAGGAGCAGCGGCTTTTTATTTCAGACAAATGGGGATAAAGGATGCCCTTTTTAAATAAATTGGCATTATTGTGATGAATCTCATCCAGAAACGATCAACCGTTAGCGCATTCAATAAATATATTCTGGGGATGCTGACAGTTCTGGCCGCAGGTTACGGTGCGTATTTCCTAGTTTCGACCTTTTTCACCTCGCCACAAAACTCTATAAACAACCATGCACGCCAGACGACCGAGTTGGGCATCAGTGTTTCACCTCCATTAATAAACAACGGTGGAGGTTGGTGGGAATCCAACAGTCTAATTTATCATGGTATCCCTACCAGAATCCTCTTTTTTCTTCCACCCGGCAACAACTTGCAGCCAACCGCCGTCAATGAAGCTGCTTGGCAGGAATTTGAAAGAATCGGACGAATTTTCAATCCTTTCAGCCCCACGTCTGAAATCGCCCGCCTCAACGCCACACCTTGGCCCCGGCATCCGCCCCTACGACTAATCGTGTCAAAAGACATTTACACGGTCATGATAATGTCACGGGAGATATGGAACCAGAGCAGCGGAAATTTTGACCCCACCCTATGGCCCGTTAAACAGCTCTGGCAGAATGCTGAAAAAATTCAGAAGGTTCCGCCAGGACAAGACATCGACACGGCCCTGCGATCCATGGGTTTTGGGAAAGTCCGTCTGATTGATGATCAAAGATACACCATCGAAATAGAAGACCACCCCGTAATGTTTGATTTTGGCGGGATTGTAAAAGGTTATGCCGTGGACCAGGTCCGTAAGATACTTTTAGAAAAAGGGGTAGCCGCCGGTCTGGTTCAGCTCGGCGGTGAAGTCAGCCCCTTTGGCAATAATGAGGGGGGCAATCCCTGGCGGATCGGGGTTCAACACCCCAAACAAATGGACAAGGTCTGGGGCGTTATAGAGGCGCAAGGCAGCCTGAGGGTTTCAACCTCCGGCAATTACCGCCAGCCGATCATGATCAAAGGCCAGTCCTTTTATCATATTTTCAGCCCCAAAACAGGGCTCCCGGTTTCCGAAAAAGTCCTGGGAGTCACAACCGCATGCATCGGTGAAAACACATCCAATGCCCGGCTGGATGGAGTCGCTACCGCGATTACCGTCATGGGGCCGTCAGCAGGTCTTCAGCTGGCTGAAAAATTAAGAATTGAAGCGCTGGTGCTTTTCGAAACAGATGATGGGACCATCGGGGAATTGACCACCAAAGGTTTTGGCAGTCATTACAAGCGTGAAGACAGGTAATAAACAGCAGAAACACCGACGGTTCTGTTACGGAAGATAGGCAACCATTTCAAACAAGAATCCCCGCAAATGCGTTCACGCTTCTGCGGGGATTTTTTATTGTCTGTTTTTTATAAAACGAACCGCATGGGCACAGAGGGAGAGATAAAACAACCACCGCTGCCGTCTCCGCCGATCCTTTCGCTGGAAATTGACCTGCAGGTTATGGTCCGCAATATCCTGAATCAAATGCGCTGTACCCGCTGGAACCCCAGGAATTTCTGGCCTTGACCCAGTAATAGTAGGTAGTTGCACAAGTAGCGTCATTATAGGAAATCGCGGGGCTCTTTACCGTGCCCAGAAGCACCGGCACACCTCCCAAATACGCAGGCTGAGTGGCTCGATATACCTCGTAAATCAGCGCACCGGGCACGGCATTCCATGTCAGCGTCACTTTTCCGGAAACGGTTCCGTCCGTTGCAGATACGCCGGTTGGCGCAGAAAGTACGGGAGAGGCGGTTCCGGTATATCCGGTATCAAATTTGCTGTATCCGCTGGGCCCCCATGAGTTTCTCGCTTTCACCCAGTAATAATACTGGTTGCCATTTACCACAGTGGTATCGTTATAAGAAGTCGTGGTGGAGGTGCCGATATTTCTAATGTTGCCCCCGAGATATGCCGGGTAATCGGCGCGATAAATTTCATAAACCAATGCGTTGGGAACAGCGGTCCATGTGACACTTACCATACCGGATCCCCCTCCGTCTGTCGCGGAGACACCAGTCGGCACTGACGGGACGGAACTCGCAATCCCCCAATACCCTGGGTTAAACATGCTATATCCGCTGCCGCCACTGGCATTTTTGGCTTTGACCCAATAATAATACTGGCTGCCGCTTACTGCCGACATATCATCATAGGTGGTGCCAGTGACAGATATGGCAATCCGCGTGGGAACGCCGCCCGCCCAGGCCGGCATATTGGCCCGATAAACATCATAGGACGTTGCGCCTGCTGAAGGGTTCCAAGTCACTTGAACCTTACCGGACGGTGTCCCGTCCGAGGCATTGACGCCGGTTGGTGCGGAAGGGGTATTCGAGCAGGATAAATCGCTGCCATTACAATCCTGGTCGATGCCATCCCCGCATATTTCAGTGGCGCCAGGATGTATCTTATTGTTATTATCATTACAATCACCCTGATTTTCCGTATACCCATCACCGTCATCATCCACATTATTGGGATCAGTGGTGCCCTGCTGAACAGTAATTTTAACGGTATCCGTGTCGGATAATCCGCCGTTGTCCGTCACCGTCAACTGATACAGAACCCAGCCGCTTTTGCTCGGGGCCGTAAAACTCGGAGTAGCAGTTGAAGCGCCGGTCAGGGTCGGATTAATGTTTCCCCCTGAAGCCATCCACTGATAACTGACGATCTTGTTTTCCGGGTCGGTTGAAGCCGATCCGTTGAGCTGTACCGTGGCGCCATAAGGAACGGTTTGATCCGATCCTGCGTTGGCGTTCGGTGGGGCGTTATTCCAGGGAACGGTTACGGTCACACTATCGGTATCCTTTTTACCGCCCGCATCCGTCACTGTAAGATGAAACACCAGCGAACCGGAGGGTCCGGTTAAATCCGGCGCCGTAAACGTGGGATTTGAAGCTGCCGGATTGGAGAGCGTCACGCTGGCGCCTTCCGCCTGTGCCCATGCATAGGACACTCCGGCACTGGATCCGGATCCGTTCAGAGTAACCCTTTGATTTTCATTCGCGGTCTGATCAGTGCCGGCATAGGCCAGAGGCCCAAGACTGGTGCAAACAGTGCTGTCTTCGGCCGTGGTGAAGGTTTCGTACCCTTCGGCCATCCAGTCATCAATCCCGTCGGTCATATATTTGACTTTCAAAAAACCCTGACCGGCCAGACTGTTGGCCGCGCCTTCACTTTTTGCGCCGGTTTGATCATAAACCAGAACATCCATTGTCTTGTAAGCACTCAGACCGGCTGTACTGGTCGTAAACGTCTGAGACGATGAATTCCACACATAATTTTTGGCGCAAAGCAGATGGCTTGTCGCAAATTGGGCAGCCTCGCTGACGTCAATTACCAGGACGTCCCGGCTGCCGTCAAGCAGGGTTTTGGCCCCCTGAAGCGAGATCCCCTGGGCCTTTAGCACAAAAGTCGCTGTCACTGTCTTGCTTGCATCCATCGTAAGATTTATCGGGTTTGTGCTGCCGCTAATCGCCCCTCCCCAGGAACCTAATTTATAAAGGGAATTCGTTGCTACGGCTTCCAGTTTCAAGACTTGATTTGTAGCATACCCACAGTTCGGCGTATAATTAACGCCGTTGACCTTGACGACCCCAACATTTGCTGGACTGACATTCACGGTCAGTACTGGTCCGCCTCACCCGCCGGATGCCTCATTTGGCGCTACTGTGTATATGGTCAGGATGGCCACCAGAAAGCCAATACCAAATAAGCCTCGCCTCAACCACAATCCAGCTTTTTTCATGAATCCCTCTCCTTCGTCTTAGTGTCACTGAAAAAATTAAAACCTACTCAAATAAAGCTTCAACATAATAAGGAAACGCGTTCTGCCTTGTCAAACAATTAATCAGCGGATTTTAACCAATGAGTTGTCTGCCTCCTCCAGAGAACAGAAAGGAACCGTTGGATTCAAATAGAAAAAAATCCCCGCAGTACGTCAATCCTCTGCGGGGATTTTTTATCTGTTCATTAACCGTGACCGATGATAAATAGCTATTCGATCACAGAGGAGATAAAGCAACCGCCTCCGCCGCCACCTCCGCTGGATTTTGTAACAGTGACGTTCATTGCATTCGCCGGCGAAATCAGTCCTTTATTATCCGTAACCGTCAGAGAGAATACAAATATAGTTGTGCTGTCAACAGCCGGAGCGGCAAATGTGGGTTTTGCGACAGAGTTACTGGATAAGGTTACTGCAATTCCGGTTGCATCCGTCTGGCTCCATGCATAACCCGCAACAGTTCCGTCCGGATCTGACGAGCCGGTTCCATCCAAAACAACCGTTGCCCCCGATTTGACGGACTGGTCCGGACCTGCATCTGCCGTTGGCTGCTGGTTCGGAATGACAGCGCCATCGTCATTGACAGTGACCATAACCGTATCGGAGTCCGTTGCGCCATCGTTATCGGTTACAGTCAGTGTAAAAGTCAAAACAGTTGCCGCACTGACGCTGGGCGCCGTGAATGTTGGCTGAACAGCAAACTTACTGGATAACGTCACCGCCGGAGATCCGCCGGTTTGATTCCATTCGCGAGTTGTGATGGTCCCATCAATATCGGTTGAGCCTGAGCCGTTCAGCGTGACGGTTCCTCCTTCCGTCACTGTTTGATCAGCTCCGGCATCAGCAACAGGCGACTGGTTGACAGGTTGGCCGGGCGGTTGAATGGTGATTGTAACCGTATCCGTATCTGACAATCCGCCATTGTCCGTCACGGTCAATGTATAAATCACGAAGCCGCTGGTGCTGGGGGCCGTAAAACTCGGGGTAGCGGTTGCCGGGTTAGCAAGAACCGGACTGATGGTTCCACCGGATGCAACCCACTGATAGCTGAGCGCATTGTTGTCCGAGTCGGTTGAAGCCGATCCGCTCAGTTGCACCGTGTCGCCGTACTCGACGGTTTGAGGTGCACCGGCATTGGCGGTCGGTGCGACGTTATTCCATCTAACCGTCACCCGAACACTGTCCGTATCTTTTTTGCCGCCGGCATCAGTCACTGTAAGATGGAAAACCAGCGTATCGGTTGCTGCAGGTCCATTTAAATCTATCGCCGTAAATGAGGGATTCGGAGCCGTGGCGTCAATTGTGACACTATTGCCTTCTTTCTGTTCCCAGGCATAGGACACTCCAGCACTGGATCCGGAGCCGTTCAGAGTAACCTGCTGATTTTCATTCACTGTCTGATCAGTGCCGGCATATGCCAAAGGACCAGGGCTGGTGCATTCAGCACTGTCTTCAGCGGTGGTGAATACTTCATACCCTTCGGCCATCCAGTCATCGATTCCGTCGGTCATATACTTGACTTTCATAAAGCCCTGACCCGCCAGATTTTTGGCCGCGCCTTCACTGTTAGCGCCGGTTTGATCGTAAACCAGGACATCCATTGTTTTATAAGCACTCAGACCGGCTGTACTCGGTGTAAAGGCCTGTGAGTTGCTGTTCCAGACATAATTTTTGGCGCAAAGCAGATGGCTCTTATCGAATTGGGCAGCCTCGCTGACGTCCAGCACCAGAACGTCACGGTTGCCGTCAAGCAAATTTCTGGCACCATTGAGATCAAGCGCAACAGTCGGGATATTTAATACAAAATAGGCGGTCACGCTTTTTGGGACATTGGTTACAGTAATGGGACTCGTGGTTCCGCTGACATCTCCTCCCCAATGATCAAACCTGTAATTTGCTGAAGAATTTGGAACTGCCGTAAGTTCATATGAAAGTGCGCACGTATAGATTTGAGGATTTGTTGTCATTGGAATGGAAAATTGCGGTGATGTAATAATCCCGCTATTTGTAGGGCTGACAGCCACGGTCAGCGGTGGATTCCCTCAGCCGGCCTCAGCAGTTACAGGCGTCATGAAACATAAGGTTATAAAAATCAGAAAAAAGGCCTTCAAAAACAGCCTGGCATTTGAACATATGTCATTTTTTTGCATGATCGTGCTCTCCATATCTCCTGGTATTGAAAAATCAAAAACAAACTTATTGGACAGGCTAACATAAAGAAGCCGTCGTTAGCTGGTCAAACAATAAATAGAGTAAAATCCGGTCTATACCGCCTTAAATACGGCCCATACGCTGCCAGAGACGTCCCACACCCGGCCCGAAAAAAAGCTTAAGCATCCAATATCACATTGTGATAGACACATACAACAAAAAACTTAAATTGCAGGAGATGAAACACTGATTTAAAACATGAATGCTGTTCATTCTTTTTTATATATGTATTGACGCAAAAATACCATTTACGCCTATTGACACTGTTATTTTTTTTTAGTAATCATGTATGAACTTTTTTTCCGCCGTGCATGATACGGCAGTCATTAATCGATCATCACATCATTTATAATATTCATTAATCGGAATGGGTCCTGGATCAAATGGATCATGTTTTCTGGAGGATGCTATGGATCTGAAGCGCAGCCTGGAAGCCGGGGATTTTGTCGTTATCGCGGAAATGGAGCCGCCGAAAGGGGTGGATATCACCGCAATGGTCAGCAATGCGACAAAAGTCAAAGAAGAAGTCGCAGCCTTTATGGTGCCTGAAATGAGTAATGCGGTGATGCGCATGAGCGCTCTGGGGGGCGCCATGATTCTTCAGGGGAAACGGATGGATACCATCATGCAGGTCTGCTGCCGGGACCGGAACCGGATCGCACTTCAGGCTGATCTTCTGGCTGCGTCCGCGTGCGGCATCCGGAATATCATGGCGGTAACCGGCGAAGCCCCCAGTTTTGGCGACCATCATCAGGCAACGGCCGTTTATGATATCACGATTGATGAATTATTGCAGACCATCCAGGGACTTCAGACAGGTAAAGATATGGCGGGCATCGAGCTGACGGGTTCCCCGGAATTTCTGGTCGGATCAACCGTCAACGCCGGACTGGAGGGGAGCGCCCTGTCTCAGGAGATTGAGGCCATGAAGCGCAAAATCGACGCCGGGGTCCGCTTTTTTATCACGCCTCCCGTGTTTGACGTTGCCGCCATGGAGCCATTTATGTGCGAGACTGCGTCACAACACATCGATACAAAACATATTCATATCATTCCCTCGGTCGTGCTGCTCAAATCCCTGGGCATGGCCCGGTATATGGCTAAAAACATGAAACATATCCGCATTTCCGACGCCCTGATCAAACGCATCCAAAACGCGCCGGACAAGGTGCGGGAATGCGTCCGGATCGCATCTGAGACAGTCTCGGACATCAAATCCAATGGGTTCAGCGGAGCCATGATTTCCACCATGGGTTGGGAAGACCGGCTTCAAGATATTATTCACGGCATCTAATTTTAGGGAGAACGGAATGGATCAAAAATCCGAACCTGTGAAGATTTCATCCAAGAACGATACCGTCGGCTCGGCCATGGTGGTCGGGGCCGGCATTGCAGGCATGCAGGCGGCCATTGATCTGGCCAATTCAGGATATTATGTCTATCTCCTGGAAAAATCATCCGCCATCGGCGGGCTTATGTCACAGCTCGACAAGACCTTTCCCACCAATGACTGCGCCATGTGAGTCATCTCACCCAAACTGGTCGAGGTCGGCCGGCATTTAAACATAGAACTGAGAACCGGAACGGAAGTACTGGCGCTTGAGGGCGAACCCGGAAAATTCAAAGCGAAAATCCGCCAGGAAGCCCGGTATGTGGATCTTTCCAAATGCACCAGCTGCGGCGAATGCGCCAAAGTCTGCCCCATTGATGTGTCCAACGAACAGGACAAGGGTTTGTCCACCCGCAAGGCGGTTTACAAAAAATATCCCCAGGCCATCCCCGGCGCGTTTGCCATCAGCAAACGCGGCACCGCGCCCTGCAAAGCCACCTGCCCGGCCCATGTCAGCATTCAGGGATACATCGCCCTGATCCATCAGGGCAAATACGCGGAAGCATTAAAACTGTTTAAGCAGGACCACCCGTTTCCGGGAATCTGCGGTCGGGTTTGTCACCATCCCTGCGAAGGCATCTGCACCCGGAACGATTATGACGAGCCCCTGGCCATCCGGGAACTCCACCGGTTCCTGGCGGATTGGGAACACACTCAGGAAGCCCCTTTTGTCCCCGCAGTCCCTGAAAAAAAGGATGAAAAAATCGCCATCGTGGGTTCCGGGCCCGCAGGCCTGGCTGCCGCCTATTTTCTGGCCCTCCAGGGCTACGGCGTCACTATTTTTGAAAAACTGCCGGTGGCGGGCGGCATGATGGCCGTTGGCATCCCCGAATACCGGCTTCCGAGACATATCCTGAAAGATGAAATCGAAACCATTGAAAAAATGGGCGTGACCATCCGGACAGGGGTGACCTTCGGCAAGGATATCACTCTGGACAGCTTGAAATCCGACGGTTTTTCCGCTGTTTTCATGGCCATCGGCCTGCATGGCGGGCGCCGGCTCGGGGTCAAAAACGAAGACGTCGAGGGGGTCCTTCAGGGCGTTGATTTTCTGAGGGATGTGGCTCTCAATAATCCGGTGTCTATTGGTGACGACGTTCTGGTTATCGGCGGCGGCAACGTGGCCATTGACGTGGCTCTGTGCGCCAAACGCAAAGGCGCCAAAAACGTGACCCTGGTCTGCCTGGAAGCCAGAGACAAGATGCCGGCCTGGGAGCATGAAATCCGGGAAGCCCTGGAAGGAGACATCAAGATCGTCAATAACTTCGGGCCCAAGGACTTTTTTATCGACAGCAGCAACCGGGTATCGGGCATTGAATTCAAAACCTGCACGGCGGTGTTCGATGAGAACGGCCGTTTCAACCCCAGTTATGACGAATCCGCCTGCCAGGCGTTTTTCGGCGACACCATCATTGTGTCCATCGGGCAAAGCACCAACCGGGAGTTTATCGCCGAACAAGGCATTGCGCTGACCCGGGTGGGCGGTCTTGAGGCCGACCCGGTAACGCTTCAGACACCCATCGACTGGGTTTTTGCCGGCGGGGACGCATTTTACGGCCCCAAATCCGTAGTGGACGCAGTTGCCTGCGGCAAGGAAGCGGCGGAAAGCATCCACCGGTTTTTAAACGGCCTGGATTTACGGGCAGACCGCGAAAAAGTATGGGAATATGAAAAACCCGAAATCAAAAATGAACCGATGAAATTGCGGACAAACGTCCGCTGTCTGGATCCGGCCGCCCGGGAATGCAATTTTCTGGAAGTTTCCTTTGGCTACAATGAAAGCGAAGCCAAAGCCGAAGCCGACCGCTGCCTCAAATGCGGCATCTGCTCCGAGTGCTACCAGTGCGTGGACGCCTGCCTTGCCGGCGCCATCGACCACTCCCAGAAAGCGATTGAGGAAATTGTGGACATCGGGTCCGTTATTCTATGCCCTGGAAACGATGTGTTCGACCCGTCCACCCTGGATGATATTTATCATTATAAGACCAGCCCCAACGTACTCACCAGTCTGGAATTTGAACGCATCCTTTCCGCATCCGGCCCCACCATGGGTCATCTGGTGCGGCCGTCCGACAAAAAGGAACCGGAACGCATCGCCTGGCTCCAGTGCATCGGCTCCCGGGACAATAACCGGTGCGGCAACGGCTATTGTTCATCCGTATGCTGCATGTACGCGGTCAAAGAAGCCATGATTGCCAAGGAGCATTCCAAGAATCCTCTAGACACCGTGATTTTCAACATGGATATCCGGACGTTTGGCAAGGATTATGAAAAATATTATCTCCGGGCCAAAAACGATGACGGTGTGCGATTTGAAAAAGCCAGAATCCATACCATTGATGAGATCGGTGACACCGGTAATCTGAGACTCCGGTACGCAGAGGAGTCCGGCGCCATCCGGGAAGAAGAATTCGACATGGTGGTTCTGTCGGTGGGTCTTCAGGCGTCTCCATCCGCCATTCACACGGCCAAACTTCTGGACATTGATCTGGATAAAAACAATTTTGCCGTCACCCACCCCTTCACGCCCGTGGAAACCAGCCGGCCCGGCGTTTTTGCCTGCGGTGTTTTCCAGGGGCCCAAAGACATCCCATCCTCGGTCACTGAAGCCAGTGCCGCAGCATGCGCAGCCGGCCGTTACATGGCCGAAGGCCGGGGCACCCGCGTCAAACAGGTGGATGTGCCTGATGAAATTGATGTCAGCGGCGAGCCCCGCATCGGCGTGTTTGTCTGCGACTGCGGCATTAATATCGCCGGCATTGTGGATGTGCCCGGCGTCCGGGAATACGCCACCACCCTGCCGAACGTGGTCGGCGCCTACGAAAACCTCTTCACGTGCAGCCAGGATGCCCAGGACCAGATGAAGGAAATCATCAAAGAAAACCGGTTGAACCGGATTGTGGTCTCTTCCTGCACCCCGAAAACCCATGAACCGATTTTCATGGACACTTTAGAAAAATGCGGCCTGAACAAGTACCTGTTTGAAATGGCCAATATCCGCAACCAGAACTCCTGGGTCCATTCCGGCTCACCGGAACAGGCCACGCAAAAAGCCAAGGACCTGATCCGAATGTCCGTGGCCCGGGCCGCTTCCCTCAAACCGCTGCATGAACGGCAGATACCGGTTACTTACCGGGCGCTCGTCGTGGGCGGGGGCGTTGCCGGAATGAATGCGGCCCTGGGTCTCGCGGAACAGGGATTTGAAGTGGTGCTCGTGGAAAAAGAAGCCCAGCTCGGCGGACTTGCCAACCGGCTGCTCAAAACCATTGAAGGCGCTGATATTCAAGCCTATCTCAGTCAATTGACGGACAGGGTCAAGAACAACCCCAAAATCCAGGTGCTGACCCAGTCCCTGATTGTTGATTTTTCAGGATTCAAAGGCAATTTTAAAACAGAAGTCCTGGTGGGTCCCGGCATGTATGAACGCAAAATCGATCACGGGGTCATTATCCTCGCCACCGGCGGCACCGAATACCAGCCAAAGGAATACCTCTACGGTCAGCATCCGGGAGTATTAACGCAAATTGAACTTTCTTCCCGTCTTGAAACCGGGGCCGCCGGTCTTGACCAGGTGGTCATGATCCAGTGTGTGGGCTCCAGAAACGAAGAGAACCCCAACTGCTCCAGAATCTGCTGCCAGAACGCCATTAAAAACGCCATCCACATCAAGGAACTGAGTCCGGAAACCCAGGTGTTTATACTCTACCGGGACATCCGGACATATGGTCTGATGGAACAATATTATACCAAAGCCCGAGAACTCGGCGTGTTCTTTTTCCGGTTCCACGAGCAGGAGCCGCCGGAAGTCACTCAATCGGATGAGGGTCTCACCGTCACCTTCACCGACATTATCCTGGGCAGAAAACTCTCCGTGGACACGGATCTTGTGGTTTTGAGCGCCGGCGTCCGGGCCGAGGACACCGAGGAACTTGCCTCCATCATGAAGCTGGGCCGGAACGCGGAAAATTACTTTATCGAGGCCCATGTCAAGCTCCGGCCCGTTGAAATGGCCACCGAAGGCATTTTTGTCTGCGGAACGGCCCACAGCCCGAAACTGATCACGGAAACCATCGCCCAGGCCCAGGCTGCGGCTTCCCGGGCCACCACCTTCCTGTCAAAGCCGCACCTGACCCTTTCGGCGGTCACAGCCTGCGTAACCCAGGAACTATGCGCATCCTGCCTGATCTGTGTCCGGAGTTGCCCGTATAATGTTCCCCGAATTAACGAAGAAGGCGTCAGTTTTATTGACGATGCCCTGTGCCAGGGCTGCGGAGCGTGTGCCGCCGAATGCCCGGCCAAGGCCATTGACCTCAACTGGTATGAAGATGAACAACTGCTGAGCAAGGTAGACGCCTTGCTGGAGGGAGTGCTATGAGTCTGGAATTTGAGCCCGTTATTCTTGCCTTCTGCTGCAACTACTGAGGGTATTCCGCTGCGGACCTGGCAGGTTCGATGCGACTGAATTATCCCACCAGTATCAAAATCGTCCGTGTGCCCTGCACCGGAAAAGTCGATGTGCTTCATATGCTCCGGGCTTTTGAAAAAGGCGCTGACGGCGTATGCGTCATCGGATGTATGGAAGGCGACTGTCATTTTAAATCCGGAAATTTCAGGGCCCGCAAGCGGACGGAACAGGTGGCGAAAATTCTCGACACCATCGGCGTGGGCGGCGGCCGGGTCAAAATGTATAATCTCTCTTCCGGCGAAGGCCCGACCTTTGCCCGATATGCCAATGAAATACATGGAATCATAATGGATCTGGGACCCAATCCCATCAAATTAAAAAAGGATAAGGCCGCGTAAGAGCCGGAACGTATGTCTTGAAATGAACGTTCCGGTTCCACGTGCGTTTCACCGATCATGAAATCTTTATATAAGGAAAGGTCGAATTTATGATTGTTGCTGATCGAAAACCGATTGAGGAAATCATTGGCTATGTTGAAAATTGCCGGAAAATCCTCATTCTGGGTTGCAATGAATGCGTCACCGTATGTGAAGCCGGCGGCAAAAAAGAAGTCGGCGTATTGGCGTCCGCGCTTCGGATGTATTTCCTGAACCAGGGGAAAGACACCAAAATCGACGAGATCACGCTGGAAAGACAGTGCGACCACGAGTACCTGGAAGAAATCCGCGATGTGGCCGACACCTATGACGCCATCGTGTCTCTGGCGTGCGGTGTGGGCGTCCAGTTCATGGCGGAAAAATACAATTCCACCGCCATCTATCCGGGGGTGAACACCTGTTTTCTGGGGGCCACGGAGCACCGGGGGCTCTGGACCGAACGGTGCCAGGCTTGCGGCAACTGCCTGCTGGCCATTACCGGCGGCATCTGCCCGGTTTCCCGATGCGCCAAGCGGCTGCTCAACGGCCCCTGCGGCGGGTCAGGCAAAGGCAAATGCGAAATCAGCACCGACATTCCCTGCGCATGGCAGCTGATCATTGATCGATTGAAGGCGTTAGACAGACTGGATGACTATGAAAAAGTCTGTCCCATCAAGGACTGGTCCACAGATCGGGCCGGCGGGCCCCGCAAAGTCGTCAGGGAGGATGTGCAGATATGAGCGCGAAAACACCCAGCAAACTAGAAAAGGTCATGGCAGCAGGACATATCGGCGTCACCTCCGAATGCGGCCCTCCCCGCGGCACCGACCCGGAAGAAGTCAGAAAAAAAGGAATGCTCTTAAAAGACCATGTGGACGCCGTGAACGTGACGGACAACCAGACATCGGTCACCCGCATGTCAAGCCTTGCCGCCTGCATCCATCTCAAGCTCATGGGCATTGAGCCGGTGCTCCAGATGGTGACCCGGGACCGGAACCGCATCGCCCTGCAGAGTGACATCCTGGGGGCCGCCTCCTTTGACGTTTTCAATCTGCTCTGCCTGTCCGGCGACCACCAGAGTTTCGGCGACAACCCCAAAGGCCAGAACGTCCATGATCTGGATTCCATGCAGCTTGTCCAGACCGTCCGCCTGATGCGGGATGAAGGAAAATTTCTGGGTGGGGCCGATATTCACCGGCCCCCGAAGATGTTTGTGGGGGCTGCCGCCAACCCCTTTGCCGACCCCTTTGAAATCCGGGTGCCGAGACTGGCCAAAAAAATCGCCTGCGGTGCGGAGTTCATTCAGACCCAGTGCATTTATAACCTGGACAAATTTGAAGAATGGATGAAACTCGTCCGGGACCGCGGACTCCATGAAAAAGTCTATATCATGGCCGGGGTGACCCCCCTGAAATCCGCCGGCATGGCCAAGTTCATGAAAAACAAGGTGCCCGGCATGGATGTGCCGGATGATGTGATCAAGCGCATGGCCGGGGTTCCCAAGGAACAGCAGCCCGAGGAAGGCATCAATATCTGCGTGGAAACCATCGAGCGCCTGAAGGCGGTTGAAGGCGTAAAAGGGTTCCATATCATGGCCATTGAATGGGAGGAAAAGGTGCCGGGCATTGTGGAGCGGGCCGGATTGTATCCAAGACCGGAAATTGGGACCGAAAATTGATTGATTTTAGGATTCCGCTTCAATACAATAACTAAAAAAATGGTTTTTAAAATCGGTTTTCGGTTTTGCAATAGGTTGCATGCAGATGCAACTCACCTGATTGGATGATGAAAAGGAGAATAAAATGAGCGAAAAAAAGAGAATTCTTGTGGTCGATGATGAGCCGGATTTCGTCTCCATTGTTAAGAAAAATCTTGAAAAAGCAGGTTATGCGGTCGAAGTGGCCTATGACGGCGTGGAAGGCATCAAAAAAGTGAAAGCCAATCCGCCGGACGCGATTGTTCTGGATGTCATGATGCCGGAAAAAGACGGCTACAAGGTTTGTTCGGAACTAAAAGCGGACAAAAATTATCAGGACATTCCCATCCTGCTCCTGACCGCTGTGGCGGACCATGTCAGCTCCACCCGTTATTCCCATTATGACGGAATGAGCACGGAAGCAGACGATTATCTGCCCAAACCGGCTTCTGCGGATGATATTCTGGATTCCGTACAAAGCCTGCTGAAAAAGTAAACGAATCATCAACCCTCATTTCTGATCACCCGGAACCGCTGAAACAACCGCTCACTGGCAGCGACCGTTCAGCGGTTCCGCTGTTTTTCTGCGCGCATCGATCGTTTCCCCCAAAAAGGATGGACCCATTTTGCCCGGAAAAAGCCATCATTTCACACTGGAACAGTCTTCATACGGTAAACAGCACCTGGTCTTCTGCATCTTAAGCGATGAACGGGTGTATTCCTCCAAGTCCCCGGAAGTCTTCACTCAAGTCATGAAACGTGCCGGCATCAACGGCACCTATGTCCCCTTTATGGTTCATCCAGAAAGAATCGGAGAGGCCATGATGAGCCTGAGGGCCTTAAACATCGCCGGCGCCAACGTTGCCGTCCCCTACAAGGAAACCATCGCCCCCTATATGGATTCCGTCTCCGAAAGCGCGGAGATCATCGGGGCCATCAACACCATCGCCCGCAACAAGGACAAGCTCAAAGGCTACAATACCAACGCCATCGGCCTGATGGACGCTTTAGATGAAATTGGGTTCAATCCGGCGGGAAAAACCGCGCTGATTCTGGGCGCCGGGGGTGCCGCCAAAGCCGCCGCCTTTGTCCTGAAATGGCTGAAAGCCGATAAAATATTGGTGGCCAGCCGCAGCGAGTCCAGGGCAAGGCAGGTGGCGGTCCGTTCCGGCGGCGAATTTCTGCTCCTGGACGACCTGCTGAACCACAAAATTCCCATCCACATGCTCTTCAACGCCACCACCGCCTCCAGCACCGAAGAATCGCCGGAACTGGCGGACATCGCTTCCAAATTAACGCTTCCGGACTGCGAACTGATTTTTGATTTAAATTATGGCAGGGTCCAGAATTTCTGGCAGGACAAGGCGCAGGAAAACGGCATCCTTTTCAGAGATGGTCTGCTCACCCTGGTGCATCAGGCCAGAAACAGCCTGTCGCTCTGGACGGGGCTGGATATTGAAACGGATGAGTTCCGGAAGGCATTGGAAGCGGCGGTTTAACGAATCAGGTGGGTAGACTGTAGGGGTTTAGGCTGTAGATAAAAAATTAAAAATTGAAATGCGCGGGGTCTCCCGGTAAAATTGCCGGAAAAATAAAAACCGGATATTGACGGGCAATAATGGATATGCATATCATGAACTTCGTTTGTTGGCCGACAACGACAAAACCATTGATGGAAGACGAATATGTATAGAGTCGATATCCAGAACAAGAAACTGATTGAGATTCCCACAGCATCCTACAGTGAACTCAACCTGAGGGAGCGTTTTGACATCCAAGAGTGGATAGCAGACACACCCGAAATACTTGGCGAGTCGCTACTGATAATTGCGAAGGAACTGGTGCTTCCGTCTGGCCGCCGTCTCGATTTGCTTGCGGTGGATAAAGAGGGGGCATTAGCCATCATCGAATTAAAACGAGATAATTCTGGTGCTGATGTCGAGTGGCAGGCAATCAAGTATGCTTCTTACTGTTCCAGTTTCTCGGACGACGAAATCTACAAACATTTCGCGGAATATCTTGGTACGGACAGCGACGATGCTCAGGTCAAAATTGAGGGTTTTATTAACTGTGAACCAGAATACCTGAACCAACGTCAAAGGATACTTTTGGTTGCAAAAGAATTTCACTCCGAGGTTATCTCTGCTGTGCTGTGGCTTCGCGAGTCAGAGATAGATATCGAATGTATCCGGTTGACCCCCTATTCCGATCAGAAGGGTGAACTTTTTATTAATCCCGAGATAATTATTCCGCTCCCGGAAGCAAAAGACTACATCCAGAAAAAAGAAAGCAAACAGAAAGAACAGAAACAACCAGGCAAAAGTTCGTTTTCACTTGAAAAATCGAACTTGGAACCAGCCGAATTAAAAGATCGGATTGTTGAATCGCTTACCCGCCCCAGCGATCTTACTCCGCGTTTCCGAGCTTTCTTAGAGATAATTAGCCAAGAGGATAGAAGCTACAACCGAGATGAAGTAAAGCAAGGGCTGTCTGAGGCTGGCGTCGGGAACGATATCGGCCAAAGTGGTCGATATCTTAGCAACATCTCTCAATTTCTGACCAAGAAATCAAATCCGCACCTCCGGCAGGCAATCGAATTTGAGACAGGTGGAACCCATGGTGAGACAAAGGACAATTACCATGTTATTTCCGGATATCGTGACTTAATTCAACAGGCCTTGGAAGAGACGTCACGAGAAGTATCAAAAGAACCCCAGACCAGCAAGTTGGTCCAGCCGGCCTCTTAAATTCGGAGCAGAGTCACAGAGTCAGAGGTCACCCATTAAAAGTCCGGGTCAAGAGAAAAAAGCACCCCCATGCAAAAAAAATACTATTTTTTGCTCTTAACTCCCTGCTGAATCGATTCCTCACC
>QZKW01000090.1 GCA_003599885.1 Desulfobacteraceae bacterium
AAAATTTTCTCCGTCAAAAGTAGTATAATTCAAATCGTCTCTTTTCGACACATCCGCTGATATGGCAGCAAGCTTATGATTAAGTTCCTTATGCAGTTTGTATCTATATTTCGGAGTGGCAGCCCATCTTGAGGGGTCTTTCTTAAAATCGGCTTTTCTTTCTATAGTATTTATCGTCCCGATAATAACATTTTGAATAGCATGGCAGACTCTTGTGGTAGAACGTAAAATAACCGGAATCTCGTATTTCTCAGAAAATTCAAAAGCAACACTTACCGTATCTTTTGCTTCCTGAGGGCTGGAAGGGTCAAAGACCGGGACTTTAGCAAACATGGCAAAAAAACGGCTGTCCTGCTCTGTTTGAGAAGAATGTGGGCCCGGGTCGTCACAGGACACAATAACCATACCGCCCTTTACACCGGTATAAGCGGCACTCATAAGAGAATCAGATGCCACATTCAGCCCTACCTGTTTCATAATAACAGCAGAACGCTTTCCTGTAAGACTGGCGGCGAAAGCATTATCAAAGGCCACCTTCTCATTTGTAGACCATTCAATATAAATGTTTAAACCCAGTTGTTTTTTATACCTCACCACTTCGGGAAGTATTTCGGAACTGGGAGTGCCGGGATAAGAGTAAACCACATGGCATCCGGCTTCGATTATACCTCTTGCAATTGCTCCGTTTCCGAGAAGATTTTCTCTCTTCCCCTTAATTTCTTCTCTCATAATCACACCTCTATTACACCATAATTCTTTCTGCAGATTTCTTCTATAAAATTTGTAGTGGATTTACCCGGTATCTGTCTCATAATGACAACTTTTCCGCCGTAACTCTTAACCACAGGAAGTTCCGGTAAATCTTCTTCTTTATAATCTCCACCTTTAACATGAAAATCAGGCTTCAATTTCTCTATTAAATTACATGGAAGCAGTTCTTTAAAAATAACTATATAATCTACAAATTCAAGGGAAGACAAAATTTGAGCCCTTTCAATTTCAGAAAGAAAGGGCCTGCTGCTGCCTTTCAATGATTGAACCGAAGTATCGCTGTTCAGTCCGATAATCAGAAAATCCCCCAGTTCTCTTGCTTCTTCAAGATTCAGATCCAAAATATTTTTTATAAATCGAGAAAGATTTTCAGCCCTGAATGAACGCATGGAAACGGCTAAGTGCAAATCAGGGTTAAAATTTACATTCACTTTTTGCTTTAACTCTTCGATTGATTCATAGGCTGAATATTCTGAATCTCTCAGATTTGGTGAAATATAAACCTCCCAATCTAAAAATTTATTTTTAATCGCATTCACCCATTCAGATATTCCTGCTTCTCCTTTATTGATTTCTTGGCCTCCGCCGACCAAACAAATAATAACAGCCCAATCCTTATGCCTATCAAGGCACGAAATTAAAAATTCGGGTTCAGAACAATCAAAATCGGGCTTGTTCTTCTTCTGTTTCATGAAGCTTATAGTCTGTTGTTTATCCCAGGCTCTTTGAGCTTCATCAAAAATTGCTACATGATCATATGGAGGTTTGGGGTCTACCAAGTATGCATCTCGATAATGGTGTATTATTTGGATAAAAGTTTTGACACTTGCATTTGCTTTCCCTTTGGTAATTTTATTTCCCAGCTCTTTTTCTTTTCTAACCTTATCGCGTGTTAAGGCTTCCTGTAAAATTGCAACAAGCGGAGCATTGCCAGAAAGATATACACTTCTATTTTCTTTTTCTTTATCCGCATGGATAGTCGCAACCTTTAATCCAACCAGTGTTTTGCCTGCTCCAGGAACACCTGTAACAAAGCATATTATTTTTTTTCTTTTTGCTCGCGCGAGATCAATAATTTTAGAAATTGAAGCAGTTGTATCTGTTAAATTTTTGGCAGATGCATCACTTCTTGTGATTTCATCAACGGAATGACTGTTGTAAAGAGAAATTGCCGCTTCAATGATTGTGGGCGTTGGAAAATAACTTCCTTTGGCGTATTCATTGCCATCTATGCGCTTGTTGTTATAAAAAAATGCGAGAGTATTTTTTATAACTTTATTTAAATCTCCTTTGCTCGTTCTTATTGGAAGTATTAAATTATCGTCATGCGATGTTGTTTGTATTTCTATAAAAGACTGTTTCGCTTCGGTGGCAATCAGAATTGGGGCTAATACTGCATTATGGCTTGGTTGGTGAAAATTTTTTAAATCAAGTGCATAATCCCAAACTTGATCAATGTGATATTGATGGAATTTTTTCTCTCCAACTTTAAACTCGATCACAAAAACGATATTTTCTATAATCAAAAGAATATCAACTCTCTTGCCCATTCTGGGAATAGAAAATTCAAAAAAAATCTCCCCTTTATATCCATTAAGCGATTGTTTAAGAATTGGTATTTGTAATTCCCATGATTTATTTTGTTCAATGGTAGAATTAAATTGATCGGATATGGAAATAGAACCTATGATTTCCTCTTTACTTTTTAGCAAAAAAGATTCGATTGTATCTTTGAAATAATAATTCAGCATCGTTTCTTTACTCAAAATTGATTACCGGTCAATGTTCCGGCATTATTTAAAAATTCGCGTTTTCGCTATCCTGCCCTGTATAGGTTCTTACCTCCAATGCACCTTCGGCATTTTCCGCTCGGGCAGCCGGTAATACCTGGGTTTGGCATATCCCAGCATCATGGCGTAATGATGGGAATGACCTTCGGGTAATCCCAATGTTTCCTTTAGTGTCTGATTGGACTGAAGCCCCATTTGAATGATCCCGGCCCAGCAGGTGCCGATCCCTTTGGTTTGGGCTGCCAGTTCCAGATAGGACAGGGCCAGGCTCACATCGGTCATGCCGCCGACCGCTGTGGCAGGCGCTGACGCAATGACCAGGGCCGGGGCATTTCGCAAAACCACATCCATGCCGAAATCCCAGGCGGCAATAATCAGGGGAAAATACGGCGGGTAGTTCCCATCGGGATGGTTTTTCAGCAGCGTTTTCATGCCGTCCACGGTCATGCCGGCGATGCTGCGGATTTTTTCCTTATCATTAAACACCGTCCATTCAACCCGCTGGCTGTTGCTGCCTGTGGGGGCATAGCGGGCGATTTCGATCAGTTGTTGAATCGTTTCCCGTTCAACCGGCTGGTCTTTAAAAAACCGGACCGACCGGCGGGAGCGTAAAAATTGAACCGCCTGTGCTTCACTGATGACCAGCGCTTTGTCAATGGGCGGGCATGATTCAATGGGGACCTTTTCATGACTGAGGGCGCCGTGGGGACAAACGGCAACGCAGTGGCCGCAGAGCAGGCAGACCTGTTCGCCGCCGGGTACTATTTCCGGTATGCTGTCCTTGTCTTTCTGGTGGAGGATGGCCACCGGGCATTCGCTGACGCAGATGCCGTCTTTTTTGCACTTTTTTTCGTCGATAATTATTAAACCCATTTTTTCTCCCGTATCCTCTAAAATTTACCCGCATCTTTCAGGTGATACTGCTCTCTGTTTTGTTAACTCTTCCTTAATCGCCAGCCCGATTTTTTCTATTGTAACCGGCTTTTTAATATATTTGCCAGCACCGAGAGACTGAGCTTTTTTTACGTCCTCAGTCTCGGAAAAACCACTGAGTATTATAGCTTTCTGACCCGGATGAATTTTTATTATCCATTTATAGGTTTCATAGCCGCTTATTCCCGGATCCATAATCATATCAAGCAAAACTAAATCTACCGAATTGTGTGCCAAATATTCAACGGCTTCTTCGCCGCTGGAGACAGATATCGATTGATAGCCAAGTTTATCAAGAATTTTACAGGAAATCTCCCGCTGGGTTTCTACATCATCCACCACTAAAATAGTTTCTCCGGCGCCTTTATAGCTATCAATGAATAGCGGCTTATCTTTTTGAAATATTTCATCTCTTGTTATGGGAAGGTACACGTCAAACCGTGTACCGCTTTCACCTGTTTTTATGTCTATGTAGCCCTGGTGGTCTTGTATTACATTCCAGACAACCGCCAAACCCAGACCCGTTCCGCTTCGACCCATTACTTTTTTTGTGTAGAACGGTTCAAAAATCCTTTCAAGATCCTGGTTTGATATTCCTGTGCCATTGTCAGATATGGCTAAAACAGCATATTCACCGATACTGACTTCATCATAACCCCTTAACGGTTTATCAATAAACCGGTTCTCTGTCGATACCTCCACAGTGCCGGTTCCCTGGATCGCTTCAAAAGCATTGACCATGAGATTCATCACAATTTTTCTGATGTGCAAATGAAATGCGCGCACGTTAAGCAGATCATCCGCCAAAAAGGTGTTCACATGAATGTGAGGATAAAACTGTTTGAGTTTTTTAAACTCGGGGGAAATCAAATAATCATTCACAAGATCATTTAACTTCAGGGGCTCTTTTGTTGTTGCCACCCCTCTTGCAACAGTTAAGAGGTCCTGGACAATGGAGACGGCTCTATGGCCTGACTCCATAATCGTAATCATCGGCTCTCTTAATTTGCTGTTTTCGGGAAGATCAATGAGGATCAATTCCGGATAGGTCACAATTCCGGATAGAACGTTATTTAAGTCGTGTGCAACTCCACCGGCCAAAAGGCCGAGAGATTCCATTTTTTGCAATCGGGTTATTTTTTCCTGACTCTCTTGCAGTTTTTTTTCCGCTTGTTTTCGTTCGGAAATATCTCTTCCAACACCTATGATCGCAACGACATTTTCATTCTCATCCAGCACTGCTGTGTTCATCCATGAAAGCCATTTCCAATCGTCTTTGGTCATGGCCCGTTGTTCCATGTAAGCGGAATAAGGTGGCCGGAAAAGGGCCTTCATTGCATCTTCCGTTGATTTCCGATCATCTTCATGGACAAGCGGCATAAAGCTTTTTCCGATTAATTCCGCCTCGGTTTTTCCAAACATTCTGCAATAAGACGGACTAACGAACAGCAATTTCCCGTCAACATCGATTTTGACCACCATATCGGTTTGGTTATTCACTAATAATTGGTAATGCTCCTTGCTTTCCCTTAACGCTTTTTCGATTTTACGGCGCATGGTGATATTGACGGCCAGTGATAATACAAGTGATATCAAAACGAATATAACTGTAGCGATCGCCCAGATCAGCGCTTTATGAGATTGGTATAAGGTTGGCGGTGGTTTGTTATAGAGTATGCTCTCAGGAGGTACTAAGGAGAGATCGATATGGTATCTTTTCAGAAGGAGATAGTCGAACATGAACCGATTCGGACTGTTTTTCTCCACAGGGATCTGAGTGACGCTTTCACCGTCCAATATACGTTTAACCAATTTTGCCGCAGCCTGCCCCTGATGAAACCCGCTCACGCACTTGCCTCCAGTGAGTCCTTTGTTTATCATCCATTCTGAACGGCCAAAAATCGGTACGGCGCTTTTGTAGAATGCTTCGGATAAATTGTCAGGGGAAATCGCCCGACCCATGCCATCTTCCCAGAATGAAATAAAAAAAACAAAGTCATCCCCAGGCAGTTTTGATAAACTGTTTGCGAGCTCGGTCAGCGATATATCAGTCAAAAAATGCACATTTAAATTTGGCAGTTGTTGCTCAAGTGCTTGAAGCAGGCCTTCCAGATTAATTTTGGCGGTGGACGTGTTATCGAGAATTACATGAACCGATTTGGCTTTCTGAAAAACCAATGAGGCAAAAGCCAGCGTTTCCTGGAAGTCTCCTTTCTCGATGACGCCGGTAACCAAGGGCTTATCTGCAATCTCACGGGGTTCGAAATGATTAACCCCGCAAAACACCAAGGGGGCGTTCTTAAACAGCTCCGTCTGTTTTTCCAGTACAAAACGATACGCATTATCATCGGATGTGAGAATAACATCGAATGGCGTATTGTCATATTTCATGGAATATATCTCAGCTAACGCCCCGTAATACGCTTCTGTGTCAATCCGCTTAGTGTCCATGTATTCAACGACAAGATCCAACTCAGATATGCTGTCAAGTTCTGACTCTATACCGCTTAGCAAGCTGTCCGTCCATGCCGCCTTATGGTAAGAATTCAGAACCAGGATGGTCTTGGGCGGATGCTGGGCCCAATTGTAATGGGGTGGCATACAGACAAAAAATAAGCTTATAAAAATGAAAAATACATTTTTCCGGATAAAAAAACTCAACATTCTCTATTACCTGTCAGCTAAATTCTGTATTCGTTAAAGGGCAAGCAGACCATCCGGGGAAACCGTATGTTTCAATCATTTCCCGGCAATCAATACGTCGATGGCATAGGTCAGTTCATTAAACACCCGGTCCTGATCTTCCACCTGGGATGCGGAGGTGATGGCATCCAGCTCATGATACTGGTATTTCCAGCCCGGATCTCCGGCAGTGTAAAGCAGCACCACGTTTTTGCAGTTTTCGGTTTTTTCAAGAAACGATTTCAAGGAAAAATTCCACATCGACCAGGCCTGGACCGAATCAATGACAAGGATGGCATCATAGTCATCACATTGCAGCCGGTCCAGTTTGTCCATGTTGACAAGACTGACATTTCCCCGGTCTTTGTACCGGTCAACGATTCGTGAAATAATGTCTGCCTTGAATTCACTGGTCACCCCGGTAATGAGCAGGGTATATTTCGGGTTTTCAGTGACAAACTGCTGTTCCGGAATTTTTGTTACGCAGGAGAGGATGAGCATTAAACCCAGGACGATGATGGCGGGCTTATTTTTGCTGATTTGGTGCATTATGTCCTCCTTAAAGATTATTGTCCGGGAACGCCCGGCACCCCCGGCTTGAATCGATATATCTGATAAGGCCCGTGGGACGTTATAGAACCGGGGGTCTTGCCGATAACCTGGTGAAGCGCGCTGCAGGTAACATACAGCCAGCCGTCCGGCCCATATCCAAGCCCGTCCGGCCAGCGGATATTCGAATCTTTTAAAAGGGTTTCAAGCTTTCCGTCTGACCGGAGCCGGACAATGGCCGAGTGCTCCGGATCAGTGATGTAAATATTGCCGGCCACATCCATTGTCAGGCCGTCGCTCATGGTCTTTAAGGCAAATTTTTCCACATGGCTGCTTAACTGGATGGATGACAGCGACGCGTCTTTTAAAAATTTTGTTTGAATCCTGTACATATAATTATTTGTCACAGGGGCATAATACAGCCACTCCCCGGATTTATCGAGAGCAATGGAATCCACGCCGGGACGGATGGCGAATATGCCGAAAACCAGCATCTTCCGTCCCTGGACCACGGGTATAAAATCTTCCGGCATGACGGAGATATCATTTTCCAGGACTCTCCGGCATTGCCGGCTTTTGATGTTGTAAACCAGAATTGCCGGGGTTTTCGCAAATATGGACGCATCGGCAATATAGATGTTTTCACCGGCAGGATCGATTTGAAAGTCATTGAGGTGAGAACCCGGCCCGGCAGTTGATCCGGAAAAATCAAACTGATGAATCAGCCTGTCCGTTTTAAGATCAAAGGCCAGCAGGCGCGGCTGTCCCATGCCGTGATTGGCCAGATCCAGGGTCCAGAGACGGTTCCGGCTGTCTATCCTGACCGACAAAACGGTGTCAAAATAAACTTCGGATTTACCGTCCCCCTGAAACGCAATTGACGGATACGGCACAATCTTGCCGTCAACCAGCTCTGCTACGCGAATATCCGGACGGCCTTCCGGATGAAAGGAAAAGAATAGTCTGCCATCGGATGAAACCGCCAAATTGCCGGGCGGTTTGGGAAGATCAACAACTTTTTCCACCACATCAAAAGCGAACAGCGGTTTTGCTGTTCGGTCGGGAAAATCCGCTGTCCCCCCGCCATATCGAATCCGGATGATCAGGAGAGCGGCAATAACAACAACGGCTAAAACGCTTAAGCAGACTGCAATAAATCGCCTGAATGTTCTTTTTCCGCTCATGATGCCTCCGCCGGGATTCTTGTTGAACGGTTTAAATTTCCGGAAGTGTATACTAAACGGATCGACGGCACAAGCATTTAGTTTTTATATAAATTTTTCAGGCACATCAGGAAAAACAGATTAGAACAGGGTGAAAGCCGCAGAATAGGGCATGCATAGTGGCGGGCAGGGTTGTCCGCCTGCTAACCGATCCCGCCCATGCACAAATATTTGATTTCCAGGTATTCGTCAATGCCGTGCCGGGAGCCTTCCCGTCCGAAACCGGATTCCTTCATGCCGCCGAAAGGGGCCACTTCGTTGGACATCATGCCTGTATTGACGCCCACCATGCCGTATTCCAGGGCATCCGTCACCCGCCAGATCCGGCCCATGTCCCGGGTGTAGAGATAGGCTGCCAGTCCGTAAGGGGTGTCGTTTGCCATGCGCACTGCCTCCGCCTCGGAATCGAAACGGAATATCGGGGCCACCGGGCCGAAGGTTTCTTCTCTGGCGATGCGCATGTCCGGGGTGACGCCGGCCAGCACGGTGGGTTCGAAAAATGTGCCTCCAAGGGCATGGCGGCAGCCGCCGGTGAGCAGTCTCGCGCCCTTGTCCAGGGCATCCTGTATCTGGGCCTCCACTTTCTCCACCGCCTTCATGTCAATCAAAGGGCCCTGCTGGGCGTCTGCTGAAAACCCATCCCCGACCCTCAGGCCTTTGGCCTTTTCCGCCAGGCGGTGCGCGAATTCTTCTTCAATGCCTGCTTCCACCAGAAACCGGTTGGCGCAGATGCAGGTCTGACCGCTGTTGCGGTATTTGGACGTCATCGCGCCCTCAATGGCCGCATCCATGTCCGCATCCGAAAACACGATAAACGGCGCATGGCCCCCCAGCTCCAGGGACAACCGCTTCACGGTGTTCGCGCACTGCCGCATGAGGTGCTTGCCGGTTTCGGTGGAACCGGTAAAGCTCAGTTTGCGCACCAGGGGGTTGGCCGTCAGTTCCTCGCCGATATTCGCGGCATCGCCGGTCACCACATTGAAGACGCCTGCCGGAATACCTGCACGACTGGCAAGCTCCGCAAGGGCCAGGGCGGAAAAAGGGGTTTTGGATGCGGGCTTGACCACGATGGTGCACCCGGCGGCAAGGGCGGGCGCGGCTTTCCGGGTGATCATGGCTGACGGGAAATTCCATGGGGTGATGGCCGCGCACACCCCCACCGGCATCCGGGTGGTCACGAGCCGCTGTCCGGCGGCAGGGGAGGGAATCACCTCGCCGTATACCCGCTTGCCTTCTTCCGCGAACCATTCGATAAACGAGGCGGCATAGGCGATTTCACCCCGGGATTCCGCAAGGGGTTTGCCCTGTTCGGCGGTCATGAGGATTGCGAGATCTTCGCGGTTGGCCAGCATCAGGTCATGCCAGCGGCGCAAAATGGCGGCCCGTTCCCTGGCAGTGCGGGTCCGCCAGTCCACCCATGCGGCACTTGCCGCATCAACGGCCTGCCCTGTCTCTTCACGGCCCATCAACGGTACGGTGCCGATGGCCTCATTGGTTGAGGGGTTGAGCACCGTCATGACCCGGCCTGAACCGGCGTCTGCCCATCCGCCGTTGATGTATGCCTGCTCCCGAAAAAGCTGGGAATCGGAAAGTTTCATCATTGCTTGGTTTTCCTTTTTCTGTCGATCAGATGGAGGTGCAGATAGCCCACCGATTGCAGGCCGGGGCCATTGGTATAGATCTGATAGTCCGCTTAACGTGTTTAACACATTAACAAAAGGATCAGCCGATTGAAAGTTGAAAAATTGGAGCGTGATGATCCCGATACTTCAGGCGCTTTGAATTTTTCCTCAAATTTTCATTTTATTTTCATAATTGTTTCATGATTGCCGGTCATCCTCATCCCCAGCATTCGGTCATCCAATGATTTTTAAAACCAACAATCAATAAGGGGAAAACGGCAATGAAACGATTTGAGACGTTAGCATTTTTGGGGTTTATGATCTTCTTGATCTTCTCGGCGGCAAAGGTTTTCGGGGCGGAGGAAGGGGACATGAAAACCCTTTCCCCGTATTTTTTTGTTGAAAACGGGGATTCGGCGGCAGAATCGTTTCCGCTGAAGAACACGGATGTCAGCGTTCAGGTCAATGGCGTGATTGCGGATGTCGTCGTCCGGCAGACCTACGGCAATGAAGGTAAAACCCCCATTAATGCCCGCTATGTCTTTCCCGCCTCTACCCGGGCGGCGGTTCAGGGCATGAAAATGACCATCGGCGAAAAGGTGATTGTCGCCAAGATAAAGGAAAAGGAAACGGCGAAAAAGGAGTTTGAGGCGGCGAAAAAAAGCGGGAAGAGCGCCTCCCTGCTCAGTCAGCAGCGGCCCAACGTGTTCACCATGAATGTGGCCAACATCATGCCGGGGGATATTGTGGACATCGAACTGCACTACACCGAGCTCCTGGTGCCATCGGAAGGGGTTTACGAATTCATGTATCCTACGGTGGTGGGGCCGCGCTATTCCAGTCAGTCCAAAGAAGACGCCCCGGAAGATGACCAGTGGGTGGAAAACCCCTATCTGAAAATGGGAACCCCGGTTGTCAAAACCACGTTTAATATCACCAGCCGGCTGTCAACCGGCATGCCGCTCCATGATGTTGCCTGCACATCCCACGAGACAGCGGTCCGTTTTGAAGGGGCGTCGGTGGCCCATATCACGCTGAAAAATGAAGGTGATTTTGGCGGCAACCGGGATTATATCCTCCATTACCGGCTGGCGGATAAACAGATTCAATCCGGTCTGATGCTTTACAAGGGGGATGACGAGAATTTTTTCCTTCTGACGGTCCAGCCCCCCAAACGGATCAGCGACAGCGATATCCCGCCCAGGGAGTATATTTTTCTGGTGGATGTTTCCGGTTCCATGAACGGCTTTCCCCTGGATGTGTCCAAAGAACTCCTGAAAAACCTGATCGGCGCCCTCCGGCCGGACGATAAATTCAATGTGGTTCTGTTTGCCGGCTGCTCCCAGTTAATGTCCCCGGCTTCCCTGCCTGCCACAAAAGAAAATATTGAAGCCGCAATCCGCACCATTGACCGTCAGCAGGGAGGCGGCGGCACGGAACTTCTTGCGGCGCTGAAAAATGCCCTTAACATACCGAGGGATGAGTCCTTTTCCAGAAGCGTGATTGTCGTCACCGACGGCTACATTGATGCGGAAAAGGCTGTTTTTGACACGATTCATCAAAACCTGTCGCAAACCAATGTCTTCGCCTTCGGCATCGGCAGCTCCGTCAACCGGTACCTGATCGAGGGAATCGCCCATGCCGGGATGGGGGAACCGTTTATCGTCACCAAGCCCGGAGAGGGGGCATCGGCCGCCAGAAAATTCTGCAACTACGTAAAAGCCCCGCTGCTGAAGGACATTAAACTGAATTTTGAGGGATTTGAGACATACGATCTTGAACCCTCAAACATTCCCGACATGTTCAGCGAGCGGCCGATTGTGGTGGCGGGCAAATGGAAAGGGGACGCGGTCGGCCAAATCCGGGTTTCGGGTAACAGCGGACAGGGGCCGTATCTTCAGGAATTTAATGTGGCAGACAGCAAGTCCTTGGCGGAAAATGCGCCGCTTCGCTATCTGTGGGCCCGGACGAAAATTGCCCGATTGTCCGACTTCCAGTTCGGCCGGGAAGAAGGGGCAAACCGGGAGGAAATCACTTCCCTCGGCCTGAAATATTCGCTGCTGACCAAATACACCTCCTTTATTGCCGTGCACGAGGAAGTGCGCAATCCTGACGGCGCGGCAACGGATGTCAAACAACCCTTGCCCCTGCCGCAGGGCGTGTCCAACCTCGCCATCGGCCAGTCCATGACGAATGTGCCTGAGCCGGAACTCTATCTCATGCTGCTTCTGCTGGGGGTTTTTATTGCCTTTACACGGAAACGGCGGGTCGCGGGAAACCGGGGATGAAAGGATGCTTTTTTGCGGTAGTTTAAAGAAGGAGAACGAATGAAGATATTGCAGGGACGAAAGAACTCAATAGTGGAAGTGGTCCCGTATTTTATGGCTGCGATGGTTGCGGTGGGGCTGAAATATCATTACAGTCGGGCAGGCAGTGATGATCTTCTCTGGATACTGCGCCCCACCGCGGATGTGGTCGGATGGATATCCGGGCTATCATTTATATATGACCCTTCGGCCGGGTTTGTGAATATGGGCCGGGGGATTGCCATTGCCCCGGCTTGCAGCGGCGTGAATTTTCTGATCATTGCCTATGTCATGTCATTCTTTTCCTTTGCCGGTCATTACAACCGGATGGAACGTTGGCTGTGGCTGGCGGTCACGCTTTGCTGCGCGTATTTCTTGACCATTGGTGTAAATAGTATCAGAATCTTTTTGTCCATCGAATCCATCGCTCATGGGATTCATCTGGGCTGGCTGACCCCGGAAAGAATTCATCGCATCGAGGGCGTTGTGGTTTATTTTTTCTTTCTGACCCTTTATTATCTGGGAATGAAATGGCTCACGAAATTTTATGATACCCGGAAAGGGATGACTGGCGGAATCAGGCAGGAGCGTAAGACATTCGCCTTCATCGGCATGGGACCGTTTTTCTGGTATCTTCTGGTGGCCCTGGTGGTACCGGTGCTGACCGGAAATTATCGGGAACAGGGAGGGCGGTTTATAGAGCACGGGGTTGTGGTTGTGGTATCCTGCGCTTTGGTTCTGTGCTTACTTCACGGCATCCGCCGTTTCCTTTGGCCGATGACCAAGGCCAGAATTGGAGAAGCTTGTAAACCCTGAATTGTTTTCTGACCACGAAGAGCACGAAGTTCACGAAGGCAGGCATTGCGCAAAGCGCTTTTGGGCCTCTTTTTTCTTCGCGTTCTTCGTGTGCTTCGTGGTGAAATACCCTTGTTTTTTTTAACAACTAAACCGTCATGCAAAAACAGCAGACGGGACAATATGGCTTTTTGCAGATCGGCCAGAGATTCGTAAGGAATGGAATGCGGCACAAAGTACTTATCGTGGAAGACGAACCGGCCATTGCGGATACGATTCAGTATGCTCTGGAAACAGACGGGTTTGAAACGATCCGGCTGACATCCGGTCTGCCGGCCCTGACCTTGCTGGCAAAGGAACATGTGGACATGGTGGTGCTGGATATCGGTCTGCCGGACATCAACGGGTTTGAGCTCTGCAAGGAGATCCGGAAAACCCACAACATCCCCATCATTTTCCTGACGGCGCGGTCCGAAGAAATCGACAAGGTGGTGGGGCTGGAAATAGGCGGTGACGATTATGTGACCAAACCCTTCAGCCCCCGGGAGCTGTCCGCCCGGGTCAAGGCCCTTCTTCGCCGGACCCAGCTTCCATCGGGGCTTGCCAGTTCACCGTCGTTTCAACTGGATGAGTCCCGCAAGCAGATCCTGTTTTTTGGCAAAAACCTGGATCTTTCCCGGTACGAATTTGCCATTCTCAAAACATTTATCCTGCGGCCGGGTCATGTGTATTCCCGCGACCAGCTCATGAACCTCTGCTGGGACGAGCCCGAATGCAGCATGGACCGGACCATTGACGCCCACATCAAAAATATCCGCAATAAACTGCGGGTCGTCAGGCCCGATATGGACCCCATCGTGACCCACCGCGGCATGGGCTATTCGCTCAATGAGGGATTATGAGACTCGGCACGCGTATCTTTCTCTGCTATGTGGCCATCCTGATCATCTGTTTTTCTTTTCCCATCAAATGGACCCTGGATAATCTTCGCATCCGCTACCTGGAAGGAGTGGAGGACTCCCTGTCGGACCAGGCGAATATCCTGGCGTCATGGGTCGGGGTGCAGATGGAGAACGGGAATTTCAGGACCGCCGAACTTGTTGAGGTGTTTAAAGATGTCAACAACCGGAAGCTGTCGGCCAGGATCTACAGCATGCTGAAAACCCATGTGGATATGCAGATCTATATCACGGACGCCGCGGGTATCGTCATCTTTGATTCGGAAGACGCAAGCCGTGTGGGGGAAAATTATAATGAGAAATGGCGGGACGTGCAGCTGACCCTTCGGGGGGAGTATGGGGCGCGGTCGACGAAAACGGATGCAAAAGACCCGGATTCATCGGTGCTTCACGTGGCGGCCCCCATCATGGCGGCGGGTAAAATCGCTGGCGTCCTGACAGTGGTGAAGCCGACCACCACCATCAACATGCTTCTGGCAACCGCCATCACCCGGCTGGAGCTGGTGTTCGGTATCTCCACCCTGGTGGCTGTTTTGCTGAGTTTTCTGGTTTCCCTCTGGATGACAAGCCCCATCAAACGCCTGACCCAATACGCCGACGATATGAGCAACGGGAAGCGGACGCCGTTTCCCCGGCTGGACAAGAGCGAAATCGGGGAAATGGGAAAATCCTTTGAGCGGATGCAGGAGGCCCTGGAAGGAAAGCGATATGTGGAAGGATATGTTCAGACCCTGACCCACGAAATCAAAAGTCCGTTATCCGCCATCCGCGGGGCGGCGGAACTGCTGGAAGAAAAAATGGCGCCGGACCAGCAGGCCCGGTTTTTGGGCAACATCCGCAATGAAGCCGGCCGCATTCAGGATATCGTGGACCGGCTCCTGGAACTTTCCGCTCTGGAGAATCTGAAAATTCTGGAAAAACGGGAAAAGATCCTTTTCAGTTCTCTGATCCGGGCAGCTCTTGAGAGCAAGGATGCTATTTTGTCGAAAAAAGGGCTGCGGGTGGTGTCGCAATTTCCTTCGGATGTCATGATTGAAGGGGAGCCGTTTCTGCTGCGCCAGGCCCTGTCGAATCTTCTGCAGAACGCCATCGATTTCAGCCCTGCCGGAGGCAAAATTGAACTAAAGGGAGAAGTCGCAGGAAATATGCTGAATCTGTCCGTCCGGGATTACGGTCCCGGCGTTCCCGATTATGCCAAACCGAAACTGTTTGATAAATTCTTTTCCCTGCAACGTCCCGACACCGGAAAGAAAAGCACCGGACTCGGCCTCAATTTTGTCAGGGAAGTAGCGCTTCTGCATAAAGGTGACATTTCACTGGACAACTGTCCTGATGGCGGCCTTCGCGCCCTGCTGTCCATCCCCTGCCTGGAAAAATAAACCTGTTGCCTTCTCAGTCGATCAGGTGAAGCTTATCCTTTCGTCGAAGTTAATGATTCTAAAGCGCTAATAAATTCATTCGGCCCGGAAACCGGTAATTTTGAATTTTTAAAAGCGGCCATATTTCTTGTCACAATATATTTTGCCCCGGCATGGCATGCAGCCTCATGCAGAACAGCATCTTCGAAATCTTCAAATTTTGATGCGGCGGCATTTTCAAGCACCACACGATTCACAGGGGCAATGACGAAAAGCGAGAGGAGGGATCGGATATGATGTGAAGCAGCCTGCGCCCCAAGCGCTTTGCTGCTGATATAATGGATGGTGGTAACGGTTGTAGCGCAGATAAACCCTATAATTTCTGATTGTTCAACTTTGGATAGCAATAATGATGCATCGTTTGAAAATGGTTCCCTATCCAGGAGAACGTCTAAAATGACATTGGTGTCAAATAAGGTTTTCATAAATATTTTTCTTCTAAATAATTTTTATAATCTTTTTCGTCTATTTGTTTCCCTTTAAGAATGCCCTTTAATGATCTGACCGTCGGCGTGAGGGCATCTTCCTTTTTTATCTTTTCATTTTTAATAATTTCAAATAAATCCGAGACAATGCGCGATACGGACTTTCCGGTTTGCGCGGAATAGGCTTTTGCCGATTCAATTAAATCAGCGTCCATCCGCAATGTCAGTTTAGTGGTCATGGGGGCCTCCTGTTGCTTGACGTATTTAATGATAATATTTATACGTCATGATATTAAGGGAGTCAACCGTTGTTTTTGCCGCTGGATGCCGGATAAATCTTAGGGTTATTTTAATTTAAGGATATGAACTGATTTAAGTTAATAAGTTAAGGGCGTCCCCAAGTTTTCTGAATATCGTATATGGCTTTTTTATGCGACCTTGCGATGGATTACCAAAAGGGCCGTTCCGCCCAAAATCAATGACAAGCAAATCATACCCCATTCTGAGAGGGTCGGGATAGCACTGCAATCCTGAACTGTCAATTCGACGATTGCACATTCGCTTACATCACCATTGATTATGTTTCTTTGTTGAGCATAAAATGTCGTGGTGACAGATGGTGAAACAACCAAAGAGGAACCTGTTCCGACAAATGTGCCACCGCAGCTTCCGGTGAACCAATCCACTGCTCCCAGCGCACCAACTCCCGCTGTCAGCTCTGTACTTCCTCCCCCACAAATCGTGTCCGGATTGGCGGCAGGGTCTGTCGGCACCGATGGTACCGGGGGATCACCGATAAAGACCCGTCCGGAATTGTAGTCAAGAATGAACGTTACGTCCTCATTCGGTAGGCTTGTCGAAAATGCTATATTATTCAGGTTGACAGATCTGCCATCGGAGCCGAATCCATCCCAGCTACCGGTGTTAACAATACGCGCTATGTAAGCTCCTGGTGTAGACACTGGATATACCAAACTATAAAAACCGTCACCGATATCGGTCATCTGTGTCGCGGGATTACTATTATCCCATCCCTGGAAATCACCAACGGCGGTAAAACTTGCCGATGGCGAATCATTACAATTGACTATGTTCTGTGTCGGAAGGAAGATCATTCCCGGAACCCCGGAATAATTATTTGTGTCAAAAGTAAAGAGTATATCCTGATTCTCGTTAACGGTGTTTAGCCATGAATTTCCGCTGGCTGGAAAACTGATAGCCCAGTTTCCCTGCTCTACAATTTTCCATTCATAGTGTCCAGTTACAGAAATAGTATAAAGCAGCGAATAGATACCGTCTCCGGCTACCTGATCACCAAGGGTTCCATCATCAACTAAAGGGTTTGATGTATTGTCCCAGCCATTAAAATTTCCGGCAAGGCACCATGGCTCTGCCAATACTTCTGTATCGTCCACACAAGATAGAATCAGAGTAACCAAGAAGATCATAAAGAGAGACGAACACAGTTTATTTCTGTTTTCCATTTATCCAACTCCTTAAGTTGCTGAATCAATGCGGGCCGACTTGTCAAACTTCTGGAAAGTCGATAATTATTCGATTTTTTTTAATAATGAGATTAAACTTTTAACAAGTTAACCTATTACAGAAAAAATTTTGTTTGTCAAATCCTCCTTGTCCAAAAACCAAGGAGGATGCCTAACGGTATAGGATGCGAGCCTGTTCCGTCAATTGATTGCGTTAAATAAAGTTCAAGTGCTTGCCGCTTGATGGCAGCGCTTTTGCCGACATGTTGTACCGTATGTCTATATCCACAAGATTTACATTTGTGGCGCTGTCGTCCGTTGACGATGCCATCCTTTTTGCAATCTCCACAACCACATTTTGGAAAGGTGACCATGTCAACTCCTCCTAAATCGCTAATAATGTGATTTGGAGCTTATCATAACTATATAAATTAACAATGCCTGTAAAACAAATGTAAAATTCCAGCCCCCTATTTTTGCATTTAATTGAATTGTGATGGCAGTTATTTGTGCTACACTTTCACCCAGTCTTAAAAGAATCTCTGAATTTTAATTCCCGTCAATTATTTGCTGGAGGAACAGACCATGGCATATCACCCGACACCCATCCAAAAGAGACTGCTTATGATATTCCGGCCATGCCTGTCCCTGCTGATTCTGACGATACTGGTGTTTGCAGGCGGCGTTTTATTATTCAACCTGCCGGAGGCCTGTTCCAATGCTCCCGAAACTATCACCAGCCAGCGAACAGCCGCTCAGAAAATATACAATGAAGGCAATTACAAAGAGGCGCTGGCGTTATTCGAAAAATTGCTGGAACGCCCGGACAATGATCCCGCCAACGTGGGCAATGACATGAACATGGCCATCAACTGTCTTATGAACCTGAACCGCCAGAAGGAAACAGACACCTTCAGGGAAAAAATCATCGACCGTCATGCAGGCAACTGGCAGTTGTTATGGGCCACTGCCCAGAGCTATCAACATACGGACCACTCCGGCTATATGATTGCCGGGGAATTTGAACGGGGCCCCCACCGGGGCGGAGGGAAGTACGTGAACGCACTGGACCGGGACCGGGTGCGTTCATTGCAGCTGATGGTCCGGGCCATGGCGTTTGCTGAAACAGACGAAAATAAAATGTCCGTCGCCGGTTTTTACCAGTCCTTTGCAGGTATGTGGCTGTTAAACCGGTATAATAATCAGGCATCTTGGGAACTCCAGGCGTTAACGGATATCGGTAAGTTGCCGGATTATGAGGACGGCTACGCATACTGGGGCGGCGAGACCCGGGGAGCGGCCGTGGATATCGAGGGGAACCCGGTATTTTATAAACTGCCTGCGTCCTTTGAGTCAGCGACAAATGACGGCGAGCGCTGGCGCTGGTGCCTGATGAAGGCTGTGGAAAAGAATCCCGGTTTAAAGGATTCTGTTCTTTGGACCATGGCGGGATTTTTCCGACAGCAATTCGGTGTCCAGACCATGGCAAGGTACGGCTGGTGGGGACGCGCTGACGATACGGAAGAAGCCTCCGGCACCTACGCCGTGCATACGCTGGCAGATGACGAATCCATCGCCAGGCTGGCAACTGGCGTGAAACGCTTTCACCTTCCGGATGAATTTAACTATATCAAAATATACAAAACCTTTGCCGAAAACCCAAATGGATACCAGGTAAATGCGCTGCAAACCCTGGCGGATATTTACACCAACCGCCGCATGTATGAGAAAGCGGCAGCCTGCTGGCAGCAGGTGCTGGAAATTCCCAACCTGTCCAAAGACACCTATAAAACGGCCAAAGAAAAACGCGCACAGATTCTGGATAACTGGGGCCAGTTTGAGCCGGTCATGACGCAGCCTTACCAAAAAAATAAGAAAGGCAAGGGCGCCACCGTCGAATTCCGGTTCAGAAACGCCAAAAATGTTGACTTTGAGGCTTATGAAATAAAGGTGCCCCAACTGCTGGCCGATGTAAAAGCCTACATCAAAAGCCGCCCCAATGAAATGGACTGGCAGAAAATCAATCTTGATAATATCGGCTGGCGCCTAGTGGAAAATAACGAGAAAAAATATATAGGGGAAAAAGCAGCCGGCTGGTCCATGGCGTTAACCCCACGGGAAAACCACTGGGACCGGCGGGTGACGGTGGAAACCCCTTTGAAAAAAGCCGGGGCCTATCTGTTGAAGGCCACCCTTGCCGGCGGACAGACCAGCCGGATTGTGATCTGGCTCAATGACACAGTGATCGTTCAAAAACCCCTTGATAAAGAGAATATGTATTTTGTGGCTGATGCCGTGACCGGTGAACCCCTTTCCCATATCAATCTGGAATTTTTCGGGTATCGGCACGAGCATGTGAAATGGAACTTCTATAACACGGAGGTCAAACAGTTTGCGACGTATACAACTACAGACGGCCTGGTCACGCCGGCCCCGGAAGACCAGGTTAATGATTTTCAGTGGCTGATCGCCGCAACCGGTGATGACGGCCGATTTGCCTATCTGGGGTTTAATTCTGTCTGGCACGGGAACTGGTACGATCAGGAGTATAACCAGACAAAGGTGTTCACCATCACCGACCGTCCGGTATACCGGCCCGGGCAACCGGTAAAATTCAAGCAATGGATCGGGCAGGCCAAATATGATCAGGAAGATCTTTCTGTTTACGCCAACCAGTCCATGAGCATTGAAATACGAAATCCCAAGGGGGACCGGGTATACGAAAAAACCCTGACAGCAGATGCCTACGGCGGGATTGACAGTGAATTTGAACTGCCTTCCGATGCGACCCTGGGCGTCTATCAGATTTATAACCGGACGTATGGGAACGGGGGAACGTTCCGGGTGGAGGAATATAAAAAGCCGGAATTTGAAGTCACGGTCACAGCGCCCACAGAGCCGGTGATGCTGGGGGAAACCATTACGGCAGAGATCAAGGCGGCCTATTATTTTGGCGAGCCCGTAAAAGAGGGAAAGGTCAAATACAAGGTCCTCCGTTACGAACACACAGCCCAGTGGTATCCGGCCGGGAACTGGGACTGGTTTTACGACCCCGGCTACTGGTGGTTTGCCTATGATTATGCCTGGTATCCGGGATGGAAAGAGTGGGGATGCTTCCGTCCCTGGCCCTGGTGGATCTACCGGGCAGCCCCGCCGCCGGAAGTGATCGCGGAAAACGAGACGGATATTCCTGAAGACGGCATTTTAAAAGTCTCTATCGACACCCTTCTGGCAAAAGAGATGCACGGCGATAAGGACCACCGGTATGAGATTACCGCGGAAGTCACCGATCTTTCTCGCCGGACGATTCTGGGCAAGGGGCAGGTGTTGGTGGCCCGGCAGGCGTTTAAGGTCTATGCCTGGGTGGACCGTGGGCATTACCGGATTGGTGACACCATTCATGCGGATTTTTCAGCCCTTACCCTGGATAACCAGCCGGTGCAGGGCAATGGGGCGTTAACGCTTTTTAAGGTTTCATATGATCAAGAGATGCAGCCGACAGAAAAACCGGTGGCAACATGGAGTCTGGATACCGATGACCAGGGCAGAGCCTCCCAACAATTAACCGCGTCAGCCGCCGGGCAGTATCGGCTCTCATATGCAGTGACTGATCCCAAAGGCCATAAAATCGAAGGCGGGTATGTCTTTGCCGTGATGGGGGATGCGGCGGACAGGGCTAAAGCAAATGATTTCCGGTTTGACCATATCGAACTGGTGACGGACAAACGGGAATACGGGCCAGGGGAAAAAGTCCGCCTCCGGATCAACACGGACCGGGAAAACGCTACGGTGGTGCTGTTTGTCCGTCCGGCCAACGGCGTTTATTTGGCACCGAAGATTATCCGGGTTAAGGGAAAAAGTACATTGGAAGAAATTCCCATCACCCAAAAGGACATGCCGAATTTTTTCGTTGAAGCATTGACCATCTCTGATGGAAAACTCCACAGCACCACACGGGAAATCATTGTGCCGCCTGAACAACGCGTACTGAACCTGGAAGTGATGCCGTCTTCGAAGGAGTTTAAACCCGGAGAGAATGCCGTCATCAACATCAAACTGACGGACACGAGTGGCGAACCGTTTGTGGGGTCTGCGGTTGTAACGGTTTACGACAAAGCCCTGGAATATATCTCGGGCGGGTCCAACGTGGAGGATATCCGGAAATTTTTCTGGAAATGGCGCCGCAGTCATCAGGAAACAACTGCTTCGAACCTGAACCGGTATTTTGGCAACCTCATTAAATCCGGTGAACAGGCCATGGAAAATCTGGGGGTATTCGGTCATCTGGCGGCGGATATGGAAACAGAAGGCGCGTTGGGAGGCGTCGGCGGCAAAGGAGACGCGATGCGCCAGAATGAAGGAAGGCGTTTAAGCAAAGACGCGCCCATGCCGGCCGCGCCCATGGAAATAAAATCGGTTGCGAAAACAATGGAAGCGGGGTTTGCAGTGGCCCAGGAAGAAGCGGTTGCCGATCAGGCTGGCGGCGGTGTGACCGATGCGCCTCCATTCGCTACGCCCGTTATCCGCAAAGATTTTGCCGACGCTGCGTTCTGGGCGGCAAATATCATTACCGATGCAACCGGTTGTGCGACAGTTAAGCTGACCATGCCGGATAACCTGACCGGATGGAAGGTAAAAACATGGGCCATGGGCCACGGCACCAAAGTCGGCGAAGCTGAAAGCCTGATCACCACCAAAAAGAATCTCATGGTGCGTCTCCAGGCACCGCGGTTTTTTATTGAAAAAGACGAGGTGGTGCTGTCTGCCAATTTCCACAATTATTTAAAAACCGGCAAATCCGTGAAGGCGCTTATCGAAATGGACGGGGATTGTCTTGAATTGATGCCGGAGGTCAATGCGAGCCAGATCGTGGATGTCGCAGCCGGCGGAGAAAAGCGTCTCGACTGGCGGGTAAAGGTTGTCCGCGAAGGCACGGCCATCATCCGAATGAAGGCGCTGACAGATGAAGAATCCGATGCCATGGAAATGACGTTTCCGGTATATGTGCACGGTGCGGACAAAATGGAAGTTTGGTCCGGATATATCAATCCGGATAGTGTGTCCCAAACATTTACCATCCATGTGCCCAAAGACCGGCGGGACGATTCCGCCCGTCTGGAAATCCGGTATTCACCCACCCTGGCCGGCGCTATGGTGGACGCGCTGCCTTATCTGGCGGAGTATCCATACGGGTGCACGGAGCAGACATTGAGCCGGTTTCTGCCCACAGTGATTACCCAGAAGATTCTGCTGTCCATGGGGCTTGACCTGAAAGAGATTGAGAAAAAAAGGACCAACCTCAACGCCCAGGAAATCGGCGACGATAAACAGCGGGAAGGGCAGTGGAAGAAAGAGGATTTCACCTGGGATGCAGCAGGTAATTCAATTCAAAAGAACCCGGTATTTGGTGAACGGGAAGTGGCCCGCATGGTGAACGCCGGCGTGCAGGCGCTCACCCAGATGCAGCTGTCTGACGGCGGGTGGGGATGGTTTTCCGGGTATCAGGAAAGATCCTGGGCCCATACCACCGCTTATGTGGTGCATGGCTTGCAGGTGGCCCGTGATAATGATGTGGCCCTGGTGCCCGGTGTGCTGGAAAGCGGCATCGCGTGGCTGGAAAATTATCAGGCCGAGCAGGTGGCGTTGATGAAGCTATGGGACACCACAAAGAAAAAAGGCAAATCCCAGGCAGGCAACCTGGATGCGTTTATTTATATGGTGCTCAGTGACGCAAAGCTCGGGGACAAGGACATGGGAAATTACCTTTACCGGGACAGAAACTCTCTTTCCGTATACGCCAAATCAATGGCCGGCATGGCGTATCATGCGAACGGGTTTTTGGAGATGCGGGATATGATGATTAAAAATATTGAGCAGTTTCTGGTGAAGGATGATGAAAACCAGACCGCTTACCTGAACCTGGGAAACGACGGTTACTGGTGGTACTGGTACGGCAGTGAGTACGAGGCCCATGCCTACTATCTGAAACTGCTGGCAAAAACCGGCCATGTGTCGGACTGGAAAGCGCCGTATCTGATCAAATACCTGTTGAACAACCGCAAGCACGCCACATACTGGAATTCCACCCGGGATACGGCCATTGTGATTGAAGCCTTTGCCGATTACTTAAAGGCAACCAAAGAGTTGAAGCCGGACCTGACCCTTGAAATTCGGGTGGATGGCAAGAAATTGAAAGAAGTGGCGATTACCGCTGAAAACCTGTTCATGTATGATAATCAGTTCGTCTTATCCGGACATGAGGTTAAAACCGGCAAGCATCAAATCGAAATCCGGAAAAAAGGCCGGGGGCCGATATATTTTAACGCCTACTTGAGCTATTTCAGTCTGGAAGATTTTATTACCAAAGCCGGACTGGAAGTGAAAGTGAATCGCCAGGTTTATAAACTGACGCCGGCTGACAAAACCATCAAGGTAGCCGGTTCCCGCGGACAAGCCCTTGACCAGAAAGTGGAGAAATATGAGCGGCAGCTGCTTGCCAGCGATGCTGTTCTTAAAAGCAGCGATCTGGTGGAAGTGGAGCTGGTCATCGACAGTAAAAACGATTATGAATACCTGGTGTTTGAAGATTTCAAGGCTGCCGGGTTTGAAGCCGTGGAAGTGCAAAGCGGCTATACCGGCAATGAAATGGGGGCATATGTGGAATTCCGCGATAACCGGGTGGCCTTTTTTGTCCGGCAGCTGGCCCGCGGAAAGCACAGTGTTTCCTACCGTCTGCGGGCGGAAATCCCGGGCCGGTTTTCAGCCTTGCCCGCACAGGGATATGCCATGTACGCACCGGAATTGCGGGGGAATTCGGATGAGATTAAATTGATTATTGGAAAGCAATAGTTTTTCTTGTTTCTTTCGCCATGCTTTTATCCGCATCCTCTCCGGCCAGCTTTAGCCAGATCAGTGTGTTAATATGAGAGACGAATCGGTGAAGGTAGTTGGGCGAGATCTGGCGCAAAGCCGAAAGGGAATGGGTCGCAAGCATTTGTGAATTATGCGGGCCGGCATTTTCCGGAAGGTCTTGAATCGAACGCTTAACCAGCCGGTCGGAATTCAGTTTCACCATGGTTTCTTTAAAGTGCTTCAGAGATCTGAGCTCCGTTTTTTCGGCCTGCTGAGCAGGCTCTTCCCCTTCTGGCAGGTTTCCAATCGCGGCGACCACATCACGTTCCTGTTGCCGAAGCAGATCGTCAACTGAAAGCGGGTTATTCTTTTCCTCAAAACCGGATGCAAATCGTCCGATCTGATTTTTTAAAGCGGAAAGAGAGGTTTCGCGCTGCTGGCGGTCGAGTTTTCGGCCCAGTAAAAGCACTTTTTTGAACTCATTATCTTTAAAAAGCCTGCGGATGTTGATTTCCGCGCCGGGGAAGACGGCACAAACGTGGTTGACTATCTGTGCGGCCTCCATGCGGGAACTTTCTAAATTCTTCTGGTACTCTGCAAGCGCAGCCAAGGCTTTTCGTTCAATAACCGTATAAGCTGATCCTGATTTTCCAAAACCCCGCCTGGCCATCGATTGGATATAGGAGAAACGGACCGGGTCATATCGATGGGCGCCGGTTGCTTCCATTTCAGCTATCTTGATGTGAAGCGCGTCCTTTTGAAGAGCGTCTGGCGGATGCGTCACTTTGGAATTCCCGGGGTTCCGGCAGTCTGAGGCTGCACATTCTGGGTATGTCCCTGAGGGACGGGCGCGATTTCAACCCGGCGATTTCGGGAACGTGTTTCTTCGTTTGTGTTGCCGGCGACCGGTTGGTATTCACCGAACGCGGCGGCAAAAACGAGTGTCGGCGGCATCCCGTTTTCTATGAGCGCACGCGTCACCGTGAGGGCGCGTTGTGCGGACAGATCCCAGTTGTCATCGAATTTGAGGTTGTCCGAACCAATCGATAAATCATCGGTGAAGCCGCTGATCATCAATATCTCATTCCGTTCGTCCAGGTAGACTTTTAAGGGGGCAACGAGGGATTTAATCAGCAGCCTGCCTTCCGGCTGCAACTGGTCGGAATTTAAGGAAAATAGAACACTGCCGCTGATGCCGATCCGGCCATCCCGCAACGTCACCCGCCCTTCCGCCAGCGGCCCGGCCAGGGCCTTTTCCAAAGCCATCCGGCGCTGCTCTTCCGCTTTGCGTTTGTGGATCTCTTCCTGAAGCGAATGGCTAAGCTCCACCTGATATCCAATGGTCCACACCAAAAGGAGGACAAACACACCGACCAGGCCTGACATCAGGTCTCCAAAAATCGCCCATATCGGTGGTGAATGGTCGTCTAAATGTTCAAGCGTTTCCATTTTAACCCGCCACGGAAATCCTGTTGTTTTGGTGAAGTTTTTGCAGGTCTTCAAAAATTTCTTTTTGTGAGAGCATGCAGTGATCAATAATTTCGCGCGCCTGGGCCACATAGTAGCCCAGTTGTTCATCATTTCTGATGGCTGCTTTTTCCAATGATTCCTCTACCCTGGAAAGGTTTTGGATTAATTGTTCATTGGACTCGTTGAAAAGCGTAACCGCCATGCTGAATGCATCGCCAAGGCTTGCCATCTCAACGGCGCTGGCGGCAAAGTTCTCCACAACCCCTGAAAACCGGGTGGCTTCAGCGCCCATCCGGTCGGTAAATTGACTGGCAACGTTTTCCAGCATGCCTTTGGATTGATGAACCAGTGCTTCGATGGCCGCATGCTGATCTGCGGATGTTTGAGCAAGGGAACGCGAAAGCGCATCAATCCCCGTGATAATCCGCCGTTGCTCTTCCAGTTGGCGGGTGTCCTGTTCCGCTCTTTTGGACGCTTCCCGGCCCAGTTGGGAAATGACATCCGCCGCTGCCCGGGGGGCTTCTTCTGCGGTTTGAATCAGGCGTGTCATGGGCGCTTCCATCGCCCTGCCGATGGTGGTTAAATGGTCGGCCAGCGCGGATTCCAGGTTCCCCAGCCGTTCGACCGCAGCCTGTCCCCGAAGTTCTTCATCCTTCCGGAGCGCGAAAAGTTCGGACTTCAGCATTTGGGCAAGCGTGTCCATCCGTTTCTGGTGTTCTTCAAGCCAAGCGGCTTCCGTGCGGATTCGCGCTTGGATGAGATCTTCCGATGATTTCAACAGACCGCTGATTCTTTTTGAGGATTCGGCAAAATGAAAGGCGGATTCTTTTTGCGTGCTTTCAAGCGCAGAGGTCCACAGAACCAGCCGGTTTTCATCATTTGTCTGCTGATGCGCGATCGCGGATGCGGTCATGGTGTTGAAAGATTGACTCATGGATTCAGTCAACTGTTTAAATTGCCCGGCGAGCGCCTGGAGATGGTCACCGGCGGTTTGCTTGAGATTGTGATGCACATTCCGGGTTTCCTGGGCAATGGTGTTCATCACATCGGCCACAATCGGTTTGATGCTCTCACCGGCCAGCCGGACATTCTCAGCCAGGCTTTCTTTGTGTGTTTTATCCATTGAAACAGCGAGCTCTGAAAAGACACGCCCTATTGAGGCCTGAAACCGGTCCTGGTTAGCGATGAGGGTTTCTCCCACCTGTTCCAGTTTGTCCGCCATTTCGTGAAGTCTGCCAGACACTTCGGGAAGTGCCTGTGTTTGAATCTGGAGCGCTCTGAAGGTTTCCTGCTGGGAATGGGCCAGGGAGAAATCCTGAAAATCAGTCGCCGCCCGGGTGTCCAGACTTCGGGTGGCCAGCATTCTGTCTCGTTTGCTCAAGGTGGACATGAGTCCCAGCATGGCGGAGGTCGCCACTCCGGCCACCGACGTGCCAAATGCCAGCCCGAGTCCTTTGATGGGAGCGGCAAGTCCGGCGCGGATGGCGGCAAGTTCGGATGTCCCTTCCAGTGCGATGACGGCGCCTTTCAAGGTGACGACCATGCCGACAAATGTGCCCAGCAGCCCCAGCATGACGAGAAGACCCACAAAATAGGGGGTAAGGATGGGGGCGGGGAGTCCGACACGCTCCCCCTGGATTCTCAGCCTCACTGAATTATGAAGCGATTCATCCAGCGCATTCAGCCAGTCTTCAAGAACCGTTACTTTTTCTTTTGTTCTCAAAAGGGCTTTTGTCAGGGTTGATGTCGCATATCGAAATTGAAAAAGTTCAATGGCCCCAATGCCGTAGACAGCGCCAATGACAAGGGTGACCGTCAGCGCCAGGGCGTTGGTATGCATAAATACCGCGCACATCCACCCAACGGCAATGCCGCCAAGCAAAAACGCAGACGTAAAAAGTATTTTTCCCACTGTGTTGTTTTTTCCCATCATTTGTTTCTTGACCGGCTGTTTTTCAATTCGGGGTGATTGGTGGCGGCAGCGAGTTAATCATTCCCACCACCGGCTGAAGCCGGACTTCAAGTTCTGCGAGAAGGAGTTCGCGCATCTCCATACAAAAAGTTGATATCCATCCCCCTGGCTTCATCCAATTTTCCAGATCCGTCGTTTCCGGATTTCCGGGAAGTTCCCGCCGGTGCTTCTCAAATGACTGGATGAACCGTTTTTCCAGTAGTTTCGGGACCACGGCGAAGATTTCCCGGGAGGCTTCGGCAACCGATTCGGAGAGCGCTTGATCAAGCCGTGCGAGTTGTCTTAGTGCGGGTGAGAGACCGGAAATCGCGTCCCTTATTTCAGCCCGAAGATGCCCAACCCTGATATCAAGGCCTCGCTGCCGGGCCATATAAAATTTCCGGTAGGGTTCATAGGCTGTTGGATGCTTTTTTGATTTCCCCTTATATTTTGCTGAAAATACCCCGGTCAATTCGCAATGGGCATGCAGCGATTCAGCAGTGGGCAGGCGGTCGTCCGCGGGCCGGGCGGCCGGCACAAAACCCGCGGCGATAAAGCGCACCAGGTCTGTTTGCGCGCTGAGAAATGCGTTCCTGATCGACGGACCCGGCATCCCCGAAAGTATGCAATCAGACCCGGAAACATCTTCCAGGGCCACAGAAAGGTTGATGATGCTTGAAAAATGCAGCATCTGGGCGAATTTTTCCGCAAATTGCGTCTGGGGTACCTTGATATCCGAACCATTCATATCCGACAACAGACGCACAAATCTTGTGCTGTTAAGCGATGCGAATGCCGAATGATTCATTGGATGGTGTCCTGGTTATTTTTTGGGTGACGTATCTGTTCCTGCCGAATGTTTGATCTGGAAATGATCTTACCGCCATATATATAGTTTCTATTCAGTTCGCATACAATATATTGAAGGCGAGACCTACCATAGAACTTTCAGCATTTCAATTATTAAATGACATGTCAGAAAATCCGTATCATGCAAAGCCCCTGCCAAAAAAATACGTAACCCGCCATCTGGAAGGGATTTGTGATTCTGATTTTTAAGACGCATTCAATTTGGTTTCTTCCCCAGGCTGCCTTGACATGCATGCCGATCAATGTTTTACTGTGTAAGCATAATGGTTTTAAAATTGGATTCTTTACCAAAAGACAGTTTGAATCAAAGGAATAAAAAATGACATTTGAATGCATACTGTTTGAAAAAGACGGCCAGATCGCAACCCTTCGGCTGAACCGGCCCCAGGTGTTAAATGCCATGAACCGCCGGCTTTGGCTGGACCTTGAGGCAGCGCTTGAGGATGCCGGCAATGATCCTGACATCAAGGTCCTTATCCTGACGGGGGAAGGCCGGGCGTTTTCAACCGGTGCGGACCTCAAGGAATCCAAAACCCGGAGCATTGACGAATACCGCGATTATCTTGAACATCTTCAAACAGTTTCCAAAAAAATTATACGGTTTGAAAAGCCCATTATCGCGGCTGTCAACGGGTATGCCCTGGGGTCCGGTTATGAATTGGCCCTGGCATGCGATATCCGCATTGCAGCCGAGGACGCCATGATCGGATCACCCGAAGCGCGGGTGACGTCTTCGGTTACCGGCGGCGCCATGCGGCTGATTCAGGATCTGATTGGTCCGGGAAAGACACGGGAACTGCTGTTTACCGCCCGGAACATTGACGGCAGGGAAGCCGAACGGATCGGTCTGGTCAACCTGTGCGTACCCGCAGACCGCTTGATGGAGACGGCCCTTCAGATGGCGGCAGAGATCGCGCAAAATTCTTCCTTTTCCATGCGCATGATAAAAAAAGGCCTTCATATGGCAGGCGAGGTCAGCCTGGACGCGCTCATGGATTTTGAAACAGAAGCCTGTCTGGCATGTGTCTCCACGCGGGAACGCCAGTCTTCTCTGGAAAAATTTGAGACGCGGAAGAAAACATAGCATATGAACAGGCTGAAAAGCAGACAACCAGACACACAGCAAGGCCACAAAAGGAGATGCAATGTCACTTGAAAGAATCCTGAACGCGGAATCCGTCGCCATTGTCGGGGCTTCAAGAACGGAAACCAAGCGCGGATTTCAGGCTATCCGAACCCTGCTTGACGAAAAATTTGAAGGTAAAATCTATGCGGTAAATCCAAAAGAAAAATCCGTTCTGGGCTTTCGCTGTTATGATCGGGTGTCCGACATCGAAGATCCGGTGGATCTTGTCCTGATCACCACTCCGGCAAAAACCCTTCCGGCGGTTTTGGAAGATTGCGGCAAAAAAGGGGTTGCCGGGGCCGTAATTATTGCCGGCGGATTCCGTGAGCTCGGAAAAGAGGGCATTGACCTTGAAAATGCCCTTATCGCCGCGGCCCAAAAACATCATGTCCGTTTCATCGGTCCCAATACCTCCGGCATGATCAATTTAAAGACCAATCTGAATTTGGTGGGCCTGGACCATGTTCCCAAAGGCGATATCGCCCTGATTTCACAGAGCGGCAACATGGCGCTGACCCTCATCACCGAAGCCAAAGTCAAAAGCCGTAAAGGGTTTTCCTATTATGTGGGGGTGGGCAATGAATCGAATATCCGTTTTCACGAATACCTGGAATTTTTTAAAAATGATCCGGATACAAAAGCCATTCTCATGTATGTGGAAGGGATGCGGGAAGGCCGCCGGTTCCTGCAGGAAGCCTATAAGACATCGCTTTTAAAGCCCATTATCCTGCTCAAAAGCGGCCGGTCTTCCGTTGGTCAGCGGTCGGCAGGATCTCATACAGGGGCGCTTGCAGGAATTTCCGAGGTGTCGCGGACCGCTTTTCAACGGGCGGGCATTATTACGGTGGAAAATTCGGATGAACTTTTCCCTGTTGCCGAAACCCTGTCCAATGCGCCAATCATCAAAAACAACCGGGTTGCCATCCTGGCTGACGGTGGCGGGCATGCCACCATCGCGGCAGACATCTTAACCGACCACCTGGGCGTTGATATACCGGAGCTGGATGAAAAAACAAGAGGAAGACTTCAGAAGATCCTCCCGTTCACCGCTTCCGTTGTCAATCCGGTGGATGTGGCAGGCGGTACGGATACCGACCCTTCGCTTTTTGCGGAATGCGCCCGGATTATATTAAAAGACCCGAATGTCGATGGGCTTCTGATGGTGGGGCTTTTCGGGGGCTACGGCATCCGGTTTGCCGACAGCCTCAAGTGGAAAGAAGAAGATGCCGCGCATCAGCTGGGAAAGCTGGTACTGAAAAGCGGAAAGCCGATTGTGGTGCACAGCCTTTACAGTTCTATAAAGCCCCACGCGCTGGAACTTTTGCGGTATTATAAAATCCCGGTTTACGACTCGCTGGATATCGCCTGCCGCTGTATGGGCGTATTATCGGAAAGAGGCCGTTATCTGGGCGAGTATCATGCCAAGGTCAATTTTGTGTTCAACTGGCGGGCCAAAGAAAAACCGGAAGCCTGTCAGATCATTGAAACCGCAAAAGCCCAGGGCCGCCGGTCCCTGCTGGAGCCGGAAGCCAAGCGTATTTTCAAGCTGCACGGCGCGCCGGTCAGCGATGATCCCATTGCCACTACGGCGGATGAGGCGGTAAAGATATTTTTAAAATTAAACTGCGAAGTGGCCCTGAAAATTGTCTCTCCCGACATTCTTCACAAAAGCGATGCCGGGGGCGTCCGTTTGCATCTGGCCACTGAAGAAGAGGTGCGCCGGGCTTTTAAGGAGATCATGGCAAGTGGCCGCCTCTATGCCCCAGAGGCCGATATCCGGGGCATCATTGTCTCCCCGATGGCGGAACTGGGTCTTGAAATTATTATCGGCACAAAAATCGACGACCAGTTCGGGCCGGTTATCATGTTCGGCATGGGGGGCGTCATGGTGGAAATCCTGAAAGATGTGGCCTTTCGGGTGCTGCCCATATCAACGCGTTCCGCCGGTAAAATGATCGATGAAATACGGTCTGCACCCATTTTAAACGGTGTCAGGGGCCGTCCCCCCTACGATAAGAAAGCGATCCGGCGACTCCTGATGCTTTGTTCGGAAATTGTCGAAGCCTACCCCGACATCCAGGAAATGGACCTTAACCCGGTGATTGTCTATGAAACCGGCACCCGGATTGTGGATGCCCGTATTATTCTGAAAAATGGCCAAGGAGGGCAAGATGCCCCACTCTCTTCGATTAAAAAATAAAATTTTAAACATCCTGGATCTGGCGCCGCCGCTAAAGGACATCCTTTGTTCGGATGAGCCGCCGGCTTCCAAACGAACCAAATTTCAGCATTTTTTAGGGGTCCGGCTGCGGGAACCCTTTGAAGAGGATTCTTCAATCCCGCCTTTGGAATGGATTATCGCCCGTAACGCCATCGAGGCATTTAGAAATATCATATCCGTCAGAAGCGAGCGGATAGCCGCGTTCAGCTTTCTGGATTACCTCATTGATCTGGTGCAGCGGGAGGATTACCGGGATATGCCGCTCCCCTCAAAAGGGTTTATGGCCGAACTGGAGCATCTTTTGCGGGGCATCATGGGGAAAGCCGGTATTTATAAGGAAAAGTTTCCGGTTTTTCAAAAACATGAAGGCCGGCGGGCGGCGGTCCTGCGGTCAAAGGACCTTTCGCGAATGATGCGCACGGCCCGAATATTTATGGACGCTTACCCCGGCGGCTTGGATGAGAATGTCGTCCGGCAGCGGAGCATAAACAAGGCGAGGATCCTGCAATATTTTAATGCCGCAGACCTGGATTGGGAAGATTGGGAATGGCATACCCGGAATATCATTCGGGATGCCGACACCCTGGCCGCTCTGGTGCCGTTGACGGTTGAGGAATATCAGGCCGTAAAGATCGCCCGGCAGCACCGGATTCCTTTCGGCATCACTCCCTATTATCTTTCCCTTCTGGATGGTGAAACAGGCAGCAAAAATGACAGGGCTGTGCGCGCCCAGGTGATCCCAAGCCTTTCATACGTGACCCGGATGACGGAATTGCGAGAGCAGAATGAGCAGTCCATGGATTTTATGCTGGAACGGGACACGTCTCCCATTGAAGGGATCACCCGGCGGTATCCCGGCATTGTTATCTTAAAACCCGTTTTGACCTGCCCCCAGATATGCGTCTATTGTCAGCGGAACTGGGAGATTTCAGATGCCTGCCAGCCGGATGCCGTTCTCGGAGAAGCTGCCATGAACAAAGCCCTCCAGTGGATCGCAGATACGCCCGAGATCAGTGAGGTGCTCATTACCGGCGGTGATCCGCTTCTTTTGTCCAATGGAAAGCTTGAAAACCTGCTTTTTCGATTGTCGCAGATTGACCATGTTGAGCGGATCCGTATCGGAACCCGGATGCTTGTCACTCTGCCCCAGCGGGTTACGGATGCACTGGTGCGCGACATCAGTCATTTTCATAAGCCCGGCAGGCGGGAGGTGGTCATTGTCACTCATTTTGAACATCCTTACGAGGTAACCCCCCAGGCCATGGATGCCGTACAGAAGTTCCGGTGCTGCGGAATTTCCGTTTACAATCAGCAGGTGTTCACCTTCTATAATTCCCGGAAATTCGAGTCCGTGGCGCTGAGAAAAGTCCTTCGGCTCATCGGCGTCACACCCTATTATACCTTTAACACAAAAGGGAAAGAAGAAACAGCCGACTACCAGGTGCCCCTGGTCCGGCTCCTCCAGGAACAAAAGGAAGAGGCGCGTCTCATGCCCGGAACCCTGAGAACGGATGAAGTTGTCTTTAACGTGCCCGGTCTGGGCAAGAATTATCTGAGGGCCAACCAGCACCATGACATGATCTCCATTCTGCCCAACGGCCGCCGGGTGTACGAGTTTCATCCCTGGGAAAAAAAGCTCGAACTGGCGGATACATACGTATATACCGATGTTTCCATTTATGATTATCTGCAACGGCTCAAGGCCATCGGCGAGAACCTGTCGGATTATAAAACAATCTGGTATTATTATTAAAAAAATTAAAATTCCTGAACAGTCCAACTCCTTTGAAAGCAGGGGTGTCCAATCTTTTATTTTTCAGCTGTCATTCCCTGCTCTTTCCATCCAAAAAGGGCTTGTCATTACCGGCAATTCCTTATAAATCCATAAGGAAAAAAAATGCTTCAATGGCAAAGGCAAATCGACAGAAATCCATTTTACAGATTCCCTGAATCCTGATGGAGGAACCCCCATGAACACATTCGGTGAAAAAATCATGAATCTGCGGACCCAGCTCAACCTGACCACCAAAGATCTGGCCCAGGCAGTCAGCATCCCCCAGTCCCGCTACAGCGAACTTGAAAAAGGGGTGCGCATCCCAACAGAAGGTCAGGCGGCGCGCATCGAAACCTTTTTCGGGCTTGCATCCGGGGAACTGGCCGGGGTTGCGAAGAATTAACTATCAATAGCAAACTAAACAATGTGATGGAGGAATGCATTCCATGAAAGTGATCGCCTTTAGCGGCAGCGCCAGAAAAGACGGCAACACGGCCATCCTGCTCAATACCGTACTTGAAGAACTCCAAGCCGAAGGGATTGAAACCGAGCTTTTCCAGTTGTCCGGAAAAAAGATGCACGGTTGTATAGCCTGCTATAAATGTTATGAAAAAAAGAACCACCGGTGCGCGGTGGATAAAGATGCGGCCAATGAGTGCATTGAAAAAATGCTGGCAGCCGACGGCATTCTTTTCGGGTCGCCCACCTATTTCGCCGATTTATCGCCTGAAATCAAGGCCCTGATCGACCGGGCAGGACTCGTGTCCCGGGCCAACAGCGACATGTTCAAACGCAAAATCGGCGCGGCAGTGGTGGTGGCGCGCAGGGGCGGCGCCATTCATGCCTTTGATTCCATGAACCATTTTTTCCTGATCTCCCAGATGATCATTCCGGGATCCAACTATTGGAACATGGGATTCGGTCTGGACAAGGGCGATGTGAAAAAAGATGAAGAAGCCCTTGCTACCATGAAAATTCTGGGACAGAATATGGCCTGGCTGCTGAAAAAAACGCATGCTTAATCTGAACAGCAGTGAATTCCTCAGGCGTCAGGATGTGGTTGAACTGGCGCCTGACCTGTATCTGATCTCCGGCAAAAACAAGGCCCGCTTTCCCTATTGCAATGCCTTTCTCATTACCGGCAGTGAAACTGTGCTCATTGATACCGGCGTCGGGGTGGTGCGTCTGAAGGAACTGGACGAGAGTCTCCGCATCGATAAAATGATCATCAGCCATCCCCACCCGGACCATATCTCGGGATTCAAGGTGTTAAAAGACCGGACCCTTCTGCTGCCGGTGGAAACTCCGGATTCGGTCAATGATCTGGTACATTTGGGAACGCGGTTTATGGGTACGCCGGAAAATGGGGCGATATGGGCCGAATTCGCCAGAAACAGCCTGGGGCTGGTGCCGCTTAGAGATCCTGACGGTCGTTTTGGCGACGGGGACATTCTGGATTTCGGCTCGGTCCGGCTGGAGGCCATCCGGGCGCCCGGCCATCTGCCGGACCATTACTGTTTTTTCGACCATTGCAGCAAAACCCTGCTGACCACCGACATCGACTTTACCTCTTTTGGCCCGTGGTACGGCAATCCCGAATGCGAGATCACGCCGTTTAAGGAAAGCATCCGGAAAATCATGGAGCTGCCCTACCTGCGGGTGTGCTCGTCCCATAAACCGGTCATTGAAGGGGACGCCTTCGATGAATTCACCGCCTACCTGGAGATGTTCAAGCATCAGCGCCGAAGGATTTTAAAACTCTGCGATTCCCCGATCACTCTGGAACAGATGACGCATGCCTCCCCGTTTTACGGTAACAAGCTGAACGATAAACGGATCCAGGAAATTTTTGAAAGAAACATGATTTTAAAAAATCTTGAGTTGTTGATGCGGGATGGACGGGTGGAGGAGAAAGACGGGTTTTATCGGAGCATCCGGTGAGACAGCCTGTTTTATCCCAGACTCTAACAAATCAATTATGGTTTGTGAATGGCAGGCGGCGTAAAATTTTCTGTCCATCGGGCAATTCCCCTGGTTACCCGGATTTCATTCATGTCTCCCTTGAAATACCATCCATCTAATCCTGTAAACAGCCTGCCGAAGGCCAGAACACCATCCGATGAATTAAAAGGGATTTTCGAACAGTTTTTGCTGATCCGGGCTTTGCCATCGATGTATATCGTTAATATATCGCCATGACGGACAACAGCCAGATGGGTCCATGCACCCGGTGCCGGCGAAAAACCCGTATCCATCAATCCGATATGCAGACTGGCCCAATGGATCTTTCCCTTATACAGATAGAGCCAGTATCCATCGTTGCCTTTTCTGTTGTATGTGCTGAATATGCCGTCGTAGAGATCCGGTTTATCTGCAAAATTCAGCCACAGATCAATGGTGAAATCATCTGTTCCGAAATCCCAGGCATCTTTGTCGGTAATGCTCAGATAGTCCCCGTCACCGTTGAAAATGATAGCAGCGGAGGTGGAGTCCCCGGAGGCGGAAAAAGCGTGATGCACATTCCCATGAGCTGCAATGGCATGACCTGCGTTGGACCCATCTGAAAAGTGATTGGCACCGGCGGAAAAGTCGGACTTTATATAAAGCCCCTCATGGTCATTATTTTCTTGAGACGGGAGACTTTCGCTATCGCCAATGCTTTTTTGGGCCAACAGTATAGAACCTCCGTTGGCGAGATGGCTGTCAATAACTGAATCATTGTTAACGATTGGTATGTGATGAAGCGTTTGCGCTATCGAAAGAGGTGCGGTTAATGAGATATATATCGTCAGCAGAAGGATGATCCAAATTGGTTTGCGGAAAAGAAACCGTTTTGACATTTTTCCCTCCCTTCAAAGGGGCGCTCAGAACATCCGTTTATTCTCAATCAGACCATATCCATCTGGATGGCTTGATTTTATTAAGCAATATCCAATGTGACAATTTATAAAAATTCATTTCCAAATCGTATGCAATAAAGTATAGATAAAAATGTACGCATAAGAAAGCAAAATATATGTGACCTTTCATATGAGCGTGTGAATAATAATATATGCATAAAAACCCCATCCTTTTTATCACCTTAATTTTGCTCTTGTTGCCTGCGACTTCTTTTCCCGCCTTAGACAACCAATGGGATTTGAGTTCTGAAACCATCATACGGACGAATGAAAGGCAGGATGCGGAGGATAAGGACAATCTTCTTTTCCCTGCCTATGAATATCTCACTGCGGATTACGGCCGTCCGCTTGCCGCCGGACTCACCTTTCACGCCCACGGCTGGGGTCGGCATGATTTATCCGGAAGTGATGTGTTTGACGATAAAAGCGATGGGGAACTCCTGTACGGCTACCTCGGCTACACCTTCGCTCCGGGCGGACCGGGGGTCAAGCTTGGCAGGCAAAGTGTTTTTACGGGCCTGATGGATGAGCGCATCGACGGCATGAGTCTTCAAAGCCCGATTTCCCAGTGGATGACACTTTCGGCTTATGGTGGTGCGCCTGCTGTTGACAGCACATACGACGATCGCCGGGAGCAGCGTGTATACGGCAGCAGGATGGGGGTTAATCTGGGGAATGCGGAGACGGGCGTCTCATATCAAACCACACAAAATTCCGAGCCGGAAGACGACAAAAAACTGGGTGTTGACTTATATGCCATTCTTCCGGCGGATATCATTTTTTCCGGATTTTCATCCCTGAATCTGGTGTCCAGTGCGTGGGCCGAGCATTCTTATGAGTTACAGTTTATGGTCAAGGAAATTAATATTAAACCCATGTATCAGAGGATTCAATTTCAGGATCTGTTTGATGAAGGAAGCTTAAAATCAAGTCCTTTCCGATTCCTCGGGGAAACGGATGAAGTATTAACCGTTGCGGGCGGGGATGTCAGTTGGCAGCGCCAGCCCATTGAAATCGGCGCTCAAGTCAAGAATTACGCCTATGACCAGAAATCGGAAGCAAACATATATTCCGCCGGTTTTCTCAACTGGACCGCCGAGAATCTGTCGGAACTCAGCCTTGAATGCGGTCTCATGAACGGTGATGCCCCTCAAAACAGGTTTATTCTCGGAAGAACCGGAGTGAAGGTGTATTCCCTCCCGCTTCTTCCGCAACAGGGCCATTTGTCCGGCGACATCATATATGTTACCTACAATGAACCGATATACGAGCAAAAGGATTCGATAACGGCTGTTCTGAGCTACAGCCATCGTTTTAGAGATATGTTTGAGATAATTATTTCCGGAGATTACAGCAAAGGCCCATACTTTGATCAGGACGTCGGCGCTTCCCTGATATTGGTATATGACGGCGGTTCAGGGGATTTGGGAGTTCAGCCATGAGAAAGGGCACGATCCAGGGGTTGATACTTTTGGTTTTATTTTCGATTATGTTGGTTGCATGCGCCGTTTTTCGCGCAAAGGATGGGGGGGTGCCGGAGTCGCATCCGATTCCACTTGAGATGAACCGTCCGCAATGCACCGACTGCCATGATAAAACAGATGAGGCTTTCCCTTATATCAAATTCAATCATGATGTGTTTTATCTTGAAAATCATCGTGTTCCGGCGCTAACGGGCAAATCGACCTGCTATATGTGTCATCAGGAGAAATTTTGCGCCGAATGTCACGGCGGCCGCCTTGAATTAAAACCCTCGCTCCGGAAACCGGCGGATGTGGACCGGCGCATGCCTCACCGGGGGGATTATCTGGCAAGGCATCAAATCGAGGGACGCGTTAATCCTGTTTCATGTTATCGTTGCCATGGAAATCCGGAAACAGCAGAAAGGTGTGTCAAGTGCCATGGAAAATAATGCCGGCATGTCAACATCTCGAAATTTAAAACCCTTAACAAAGCAGGCGATTCTGTTTCCGGTTATCATTGTAATTTTTTGCTCTTTGCTGCTGGTTCACTGTTCCGATAAAAACACCGATGCGCCTTCGGTCAACGCCGTCCACCCCGCCGTCTGGACGGATCCGACCCGGAAGGGAGCAATGCAGTATCATGGAACGTATGTTGAAACGAGCGGGACGGACTCCTGCAACACATGTCATGGGAGTGCTTTACAGGGAACGGCGGAGATCAGCGGATGCAGCACGGTTTGTCATTTCGGTCCCGGTGGAGAAACGTCGCCCCCCGGTTCAGACTGGCCGCATGGCAGCTCCCCGCATTCCGGGTTGAACGCCCGGGAACAAGTCTGCAACAAGTGCCACACGATCATGCGGCAACATAATATTGGCCCGCCGTTCTGCCATGATTGTCATGGCCAAGGCGTCAATCACCCATTGGGCCAACCCTGGCTGGATCCAAAAAGTCCCGATTATCACGGCAAAAGTAATATCGACTGTACAGCATGCCATGACTTGGCCAAAGACTGCAACCAGTGCCATTTCGGGTCCACCGGAAGCAATGCCCCGGCCGGATCTAACTGGGTGCATGGCAACAACCCGCAGCATCAAACATATCCGGCCGATCAAACTGTTTGCAACAAATGTCATGATGTAAACCGGTCATACGGCAACCCGCCGGCGACTTGCCACGACTGTCATGAAATAGTCGCCAATCATCCTTTGGGCCAACTCTGGCTGGATTCAAAAAACGCGCAGTTTCACGGC
>QZKW01000052.1 GCA_003599885.1 Desulfobacteraceae bacterium
CTCCTTCTCTATGTTAAAGGACGGATAGCTATGCGCCGAAAATCCGGAAAAGTTCTTGCCCCCGGCCTGTATTTCTTTGGCTGCTCCCTTGCGGCCTCCAGCGCCATCGCCACCAAGGAAAACGCAGGCACCCTGCCCATTGCTATCCTTTTATATGAGTGGTTCTTTTTTCATGATTTAAAGCTGCGATGGACCAGAGGTCAAATATTATGGGGTCTGTTTTTCATTCTGATCTTTGGCAGTGTAATCGTCTGGTATATGGGTGGAAACCCCGTCAAAAGCCTTATGGCCGGATATTCATACCGGGATTTCACCATGCTGGAAAGGGTGCTTACCCAATTCCGCATCGTCATTTATTATATCAGCCTCTTCCTCTGGGCACCGCCCGGACGGCTGAATCTCGATCATGATTATCCTTTGTCCATCGCTCTCTTCAGCCCGCCAACAACCTTCTTCTGCATAATCGCCATTGCCGCCCTCATGGCAGTTTCGGCTTTCATCGCCAGAAAGGAGCGGATACTCTCCTTCTGCATTCTCTGGTTTTTCATCACCCAGGCCACGGAATCCACCATCATCGGCATTGAGCTGATTTTCGAGCACCGCACCTATATCCCCTTCATGATGACCAGCGTGATGGCCGTCATGCTGTGCTTCAGACTGATTCAAAATAAAACCAGTGGGTATGCGCTGCTCAGCGGTGTAATTCTGCTCTTCTCCTTCTGGACTTACCAGCGGAATCTTGACTGGCGTGATCCGGTGACTTTTTGGAGCGATGCCGCCGCCAAATCGCCCCAAAAATACAGGTCCCAGAATGATTTGGGGATAGCCCTCTATGACGCAGGTGACATCGATGGCGCGATCCGGCAATATCAAAAGGCCATTGAGATTGCGCCAGATCACACAAATGTCTATAATAATATGGGTAACGCGCTGATCAGAAAAGGGCACGTTGAGCCAGCCATTCGCTACTTCACAAAGACCCTATCCATGGATCCCAACCATACCAGGGCCCGGAACAACCTGGCCAACGCATTGATGCAGCAGGGAAAAATAGATGATGCAATGAAGCATTTCCAGATCATTCTGGATCGGCAGCCCAGCCATGTGGAGGCCAATATTAACATGGGCGCAACCCTGGCCCGGATGGGCCGGATCGATGACGCGCTTTCCCATTACCGGACAGCCATTCAGAGCGATCCCAACAATCCCGAAGCGTTTAACAATATGGGCGTGCTGTTTGTGCAAAAAAACATGCCGGATGAAGCCAAAAACCATTTTCAAAAAGCCCTGACCCTTCGGCCGGGGTATGAAAGCGCCATCAATAACCTGAGACGGCTTGAACAAATGCAAAAATAGAAAATATGCCAATGATGATAAACCTGAAACCCTCACAAAAAACATTTCTGATCGTAGCCGGGATTGTCCTTGTCACCCTCGCCGTTTACTGGCAGGTTCGCGGATTTGAATTTATCAGCTTTGATGATGCGCTCTATGTGTCCGAAAACAAACAGGTTCGGCAGGGCCTGACCCCTCAAAGCCTTGCCTGGGCTTTCAGCCATCAGAAAAACGATGATCAGACCTACTGGCATCCCCTGACCTGGATGTCCCACATGCTGGATGTCGAGCTTTTCGGCCTAAGTCCCGGCGGCCACCACCTCATGAACCTGGCGTTTCATCTCATCAACGCCCTCCTTTTATTTCTGGCTTTGCGCCTCATGACCGGCGCTGTCTGGAAAAGCGCATTTGTGACGGCTTTGTTTGCGCTTCATCCCATCAACGTGGAATCCGTGGCCTGGGTGGCGGGACGCAAAAACCTGCTCTCCAGCACTTTCTGGATGCTGACGATACTGGCCTATATCCGCTATGCCCGAAAACCAAACATTTTACGCTATCTGCTTGTATTCTTCACCCTGGCCCTGGGACTGCTGGCCAAACCCATGTTAGTGACCCTGCCCTGCGTTCTTCTTCTTCTTGATTTCTGGCCTCTGGGCCGGATGAAACTCGGGCAGATAATGACGGACAAAACAGAAACCAAATTCCAACACGTCGGCATCTTCCGGCTGGTGATGGAAAAAATCCCCCTGCTCGGACTTTCCCTTGTAACCATCGGCCTGGCCACCATTTCCCCGCAGATCATCAATGAAGCGGCTGTTCCCATGCCCCTCCGCGCCCAGAACGCGCTGGTCTCATGTTGTCAATATCTCTGGAAGCTTTTCAGCCCCCTGGACCTGGCTATTTTTTATCCCTTTCCCTCATCCATTCCATTCTGGCAGCCCTTTGCCGCAGGTTTTCTGCTTATTTTAATCTCTTCTTTCGCGGCTGCCGGCTTTCGAAAATTTCCGTATCTCACGGTCGGATGGTTCTGGTTTTTAGGGACCCTTTTCCCGGTGATGGGGTTTGTGCAAGCCGGCCTCTGGCCCGCACTGGCTGACCGCTGGGCGTATGTTCCAGCCATCGGCGTCTTCATCATGATTGCCTGGGGAGCTCCGGTGATTTGTAAGTTTTGCCGTATCGATCAAAAATATCTTCTGGTTCCCGCCACCGCCATTCTCTGTCTATTAACGATGCTAACCTTTCGCCAGGCCGGTCACTGGAAAACCAGTGAATCCCTCTATACACATACATTGCGGGTCAAACCGGCAAATCCCGTAATCCTCAACAATCTGGGAAACGCCGTGAAAGCAAAAGGACGACTGAAAGAATCGGTGGATCATTATCTAAAAGCCTTGTCATACAAACCCGGATATGCGGACGCGAATTATAATCTCGCCAACGCCATGAAAGACATGGGAAAAACCGATCAAGCCATATACTATTATCAGAAAACCATCCGCGTGAAACCGGACCATGCAAAAGCCCACAACAATCTGGCTTCCCAGCTCATGAGCCAGGGAAGGACAGCCGAGGCCATTTCCCGTTATAAAACAGCGCTTCAGATCAATCCCGATTATGAAAGCGCCCATTACAACCTGGGAATCGCCTATTATAACACCGGAAACAAGCAAGGCGCGGTCGCCAGTTTCAAGAAGGCCCTGCGTCTGAATCCCGGCGCGGCCCATTTGCGGTCAGCCATGGACCAGGCCATGCAACTGCCATAGGGGGAAGGACGCTATCATAATGAAAGTACAAGCTTCGGATATCAACGAGGAAGGACGACTTAAATGACAGGGTTTTTACACTGCAAAAAAGGGAATGTTCCTTGATGAAAACATCCCAGACCACGATTATAATTCTGCTCGGCCTTGCTGTCGTCACCCTCGCCGTTTACTGGCAGGTGCATGAATTTGAATTCATCAGCTTTGATGACGATATATATGTGTATGAAAATGAACATGTGAAAAACGGGTTTACCGACGATGCGCTTCTGTGGGCGCTCAATCCAGTAAGTTCCGACGGAGCCTACTGGCATCCCCTAACCTGGCTGTCCCACATGATAGATGTCGAGCTTTTCAGCCTTAACGCTGGCGCCCATCATTTGGTAAACCTGCTGTTCCATGTCGTCAATGTGCTTCTTCTGTTCCTTGCCTTGCAACTTATGACCGGCGAGGCCGGAAAAAGTGCCTTTGCAGCAGCCCTGTTCGCCCTGCACCCGATTAACGTGGATACCGTTGCCTGGGTGGCGGAGCGGAAAAACCTGCTCTCCACTACCTTCTGGATGCTGACGATGCTGGCCTATATCCGCTATGCCCGAAAACCAAACATTGTACGTTATCTGCTTGTATTCTCCACGCTCGCCCTTGGCCTGCTGGCCAAACCCATGCTCGTGACCCTGCCATGCGTGTTTCTTCTTATGGATTTCTGGCCGCTCGGACGTATTCGCTGGAGTCAAACACTGCCGATATCACCTGTGGCGGATATTTACCATCCATTCCAATGGCATGGCATCATTCGTCTTGGATTGGAAAAAGTCCCGCTGTTTGCCCTGGCTTTTATCTGTATCGGATTGTCCCTGATTTCCCTTCAATCCGGCGATGCCGCAGCCGGGCCTGCAACCGGCCCCCCCCTGCTGTTACGATGGGAAAACGCCATTGTTTCATATGCCGTCTATCTCTGGAAGCTGGTCTGGCCGGTGAATCTTGCTTTCTACTACCCTTTTCCCGCCAGTATTCCTGCCTGGCAGACAACAGCATCATGCCTTCTGATAGTGATTGTTACCGTTGCGGCCTTCCACCGCATCCATAAAACCCCTTATCTGGCCATGGGGTGGTTTTGGTATATCGGTACACTGGTGCCGGTTCTGGGACTGATTCAGGGGGGTCTCTGGCCGGCTATGGCAGACCGATGGGCTTATGTGCCTTTTATCGGCCTCTATATTATAATTGCCTGGGGGTCGGCGGACCTGCTCGCTGCCTGGGGGTTCAACAAAAAAGCCATCATTTTCCCGGCAGCGGCATTACTATGCCTGATATCCTTTTTAAGCTTTCGCCAAGCGGGTCACTGGCGCAACAACCGATCTCTTTATTCACATGCAATCACAGCTACTGACAATAATTTTGTGGCCTATAATAATTTGGGAAATGTGTGTCAGGCCGAAGGTCAAACGGAAGCCGCCATCCGGGAGTACAAAAAATCCCTTGAAAGCAATCCGGTGTATACGATAGCGATGTTTAATCTGGGGGTTGTCATGTACGCAGAGAAGCGATATGAGGAAGCCATCCGCTATCTCTCGCAGGCTCTGAAACTGGATCCAGATTATGCCGATGCCCATAACACCCTGGGGCAGATTTTAATTGCAACCGGCAGGCCCGAAGAAGCGATCCCGCATTTTTTAGCATCCATCGCCATCAAGCCGGACAATGAAAAGGCCCACAACACTTTATCCGCTCTCTTGACAGGCTTGGGGCGATATGACGAAGCCGTTTCTCATGCACGTCAGGCCATGCACATCCAGCCGGATTACGCGGAAGCGTATTTTAATCTTGGCACGGCCCTTAGCCGGAATGGCAAGATGCCTGAAGCCATACCCTATTTTTTAAAGGCCGTTGAGATTCAACCGGAAATGGCCGATGCCCATATCAGCATAGCCAATGCCTACTATGCTCTTGGGAAACCCGACCCGGCCATCACCCATTACCGAAAAACATTAGAAATAGATATCTCCAGCGCCTATGCCCATACCAATCTGGCCAATGCCCTGGGGGCCAAGGGACAGTCAGATGAAGCCATCGCCCACTATCGAAAAGCCATCGCCATCAATCCCAATGTTCCGGAAACCTATAACAATCTTGGGGTGGCGCTGGTTCGGAAAGGGGATATCGCCCAAGCCGCCCGCTGTTTTCAAGCAGCCCTCACCCTGAAACCGGGATATGAAAGCGCCCTCAATAATTTAAAACAGTTGGGCCCAAACGTGGCTCCATTACCTTAAGAGATCGGCATACCCCTTATAGCGGATATGCCTTCCACAACATGAATACACGATATAAATGGAACCGCCATGAAAGCTTCCCATAAAAGCCTGTTGATTGCACTTGGACTTATCGCCATCACAATTGCTGCCTATGCCAAAATTTACAGTTTCGAATTTATCAATTTCGATGATACCTGTTATGTCACCAAAAATGAACGGGTACAACAGGGCTTAAATTCAGATAACGTCGTTTGGGCGTTTATTCCGGCAGGCGGCCCGGACCAGGTTTACTGGCATCCCCTCACCTGGCTGTCCCATATGCTGGATGTCGAACTCTTTGGTCTCAACCCTGCCGGCCATCATCTGATGAATTTAGCGTTTCATATCATCAACGTTCTCCTCTTGTTTCTGGTCTTGCAGCGGATGACCGGCGAGATTTGGAAAAGCGCGTTTGTGGCGGCCCTGTTCGCCCTACATCCCATCAACGTGGATTCCGTGGCCTGGATCGCGGAGCGCAAAAATCTATTTTCCACCACCTTCTGGATGCTGACGATGCTGGCCTATATCCGTTATGCCCGAAAGCCCTCGCTGGCCCGTTATTTGCTGGTATTTTTCACCATGGCTCTTGGCCTGCTGGCCAAACCCATGCTCGTGACATTGCCGTGTGTGCTTCTGCTGATGGATTTTTGGCCTTTGGGCCGAATAGACCTTGGCCAGAATCGTCTTGCGGGCCTTTTTCTGAAAAAGACAGAAACAGCATTTCCATTAACATCTGTTTCACGGCTGATTGCCGAAAAAATACCGCTTCTCTGTCTTTCTATCCTTGCCATTGGAATGTCATTATTCAGTCTTCATCTTAACAAACAGTTTACCGATCATACATCGGTCGCCATGATGCTTCGCATGGAAAACGCGATGGTTTCCTATGTCTTGTATCTCTGGAAACTCATATGGCCATCAAAAATGGCGGTATACCATCCTTTTCCTGAATTCATTCCTGCCTGGCACGTGATGGGCGCGCTGCTGTTTATCGGATTAACTTCTGCATGGATACTTGCAAAATCCAGACAATCCCCCCATCTGGCAACCGGCTGGTTCTGGTTTTTGGGAACGCTTGTTCCTGTCATCGGATTGGTTCAAGGCGGCCTCTGGCCGGCCATTGCGGAAAGATGGGCTTATGTTCCGGGTATTGGTATGTTTATCATCGTCGCCTGGGGGTTTCCGGCAATCATTCCCAGCCATCGTTTCAAACGTAAAACAATCGCGTTCTCTGCTGGAACGGTTCTTTTCGCGTTATTTTGCATCACCCGGGTTCAATCCGGGCACTGGATAAACAGCCAGGCATTATTCAGCCACGCCCTCCAGGTCACATCAAATAATTATATTGCCCATAATAACCTGGCTCAGGCCTACAGTCAGGAAGCGAGGTTATCCGACGCCTTTCACCACTTCGCTCTGGCGCTCGCCATTAAACCCGACCATGCGGTTATCCATTACAACATGGCGGATTGCTACAAAAAAAAAGGCGACCGAAACAAAGCAATTTCCCATTACCGGCAGGCTATCGCCATCCGGCCCCACTATGGAGATGCCTATAATCACCTCGGGCTTTTGCTCCTGGAAATGGGCCGGCCGGATGAAGCAGTCACCACCCTCCAAACGGCCATCATGAGAGATTCCGGTTATTGGCAAGCCCATTACAGCCTTGGAAACGCCTTCCAAGAGATGGGGCGGACAAAAAGGGCGATATACCATTACCAACAGGCGATTCATATGAAACCCAATGATGCAAAAACCCAAAACGCCATTGGTACTGCCCTGACATCGACAGGAAACACGGATGAAGCGATTCGGCATTATATGGAAGCCATCCAAATCAATCCACAGTTTGCGGATGCCCATTACAATCTGGGGAATGCATATCGGAACCAGGGGCAACTAAATCAAGCCGTTCTCCATTATCAAAAAGCCATTGAGATTGAGGCGAACAATGAAAAAGCCCATCACAATATGGGCGGCGTACTGATGACCCAAGGCCGTATCCAGGAAGCCATCAAGCAGTATCAGGAGTCCTTGAAAATCAATCCCGATTATGCAAGCGCCCATTACAATCTGGGCATCGCCTATTTCAATACCGGCAATAAGACCGGGGCCATTGCGAGTTTCAAGGAAGCCCTGAGGCTCAGTCCCGGCGCGGCCCACATTCAGGCGGCTCTGGACCAGGCCATGCAACTGCCTTAAAAAAATGGTTGAATCGGACATTCAAATAACAAGGAGATGTTCCCTTATGAAGATACCCCGGACCGTTTATTTTATCCTGATCGGTCTTGCCCTCGTCACCCTTGCCGTTTACTGGCAGGTTCATAGCTTTGAATTCATCAGCTTTGATGACGATATTTATGTATATGAAAATGAACATGTAAAAAACGGAATCACCCCCGGCAATCTTCTGTGGGCGCTCAATCCGGTGAATGCCGAAGGAACCTATTGGCATCCCCTATCCTGGCTTTCCCACATGCTGGATGTCGAACTCTTCGGCCTCAATCCAGGTGGTCATCATTTGGTCAACCTGCTATTTCATATTCTCAATGTGTTCCTTCTGTTTCTGGCCATGTTCCTTATGACCGGCGCGGCCTGGAAAAGCGCCTTTGTGGCGGCCCTGTTCGCTCTGCACCCCATTAACGTGGATTCCGTGGCCTGGATCGCGGAGCGCAAAAACCTGCTCTCTACCACCTTCTGGATGCTGACGATGCTGGCATATATCCGTTACGCCCGAAAGCCCACCATCGCCCGTTATTTGATCGTATTCCTTACCCTGGCTTTAGGCCTGCTGGCAAAGCCCATGCTGGTGACCCTGCCATGTGTGTTGCTGCTTCTGGATTATTGGCCAATGGGACGGATGAGGTTCGGTCAGTCCCTGCCAATTGGAAGTGAAACCAAATTCCATTCTAATAGGTTATCCCGTTTGATGATGGAAAAAGTCCCACTGATTGTCCTTTCTTTGATCATAACCGGAATTTTCGCCTACAGCCTTCAACATAACCGCCAACTGATCAATCTAACAAATTCGCCCCTGTCCCTGCGTCTTGAAAATGCATTGGTGTCATATATCACCTATCTCTGGAAACTGATCTGGCCAGCAAAACTTGCTGTTTTTTATCCCTACCCCAAGGAAATCCCCTTTTGGAAAACCTTAGGGGCAGCCATGCTCCTGCTAACGATTTCAATTCCAATGATGACACGTATAAAAACAAATCCTTATTTTTCCATTGGCTGGTTTTGGTATTTAGGAACGCTTGTACCTGCTATCGGCCTGATCCAGGGCGGACTGATGCCGGCCCTGGCTGACCGATGGGCCTATGTGCCGGCCATCGGCATCTTCATCATCATCGCCTGGAGCGGATCAGAACTTTTTAAATGGGCTTGTTTTGACCGCAAAACCCTTATCGCCTTGGGAGCCGCTATTTTTTGTGTAATTGGAATTCTCGCCCATCGACAAACCGGCCACTGGCGGAACAACCAGACCCTTTTCCAGCATGCCCTGGCTGTGACTTCCGGAAACCACATGGCCCATATCAATCTTGGCATCGATTATACCCAGAACAATAAATTAGAGAAGGCCCTTCATCATTTTCAGGAGGCTATCCGCATCCAGCCGGATATGGCAGAGGCCCACTACAACATGGGCAACGCCCTGTTTGAAACAGGGCGGATCGAAGAAGCATTGACCAGCTATCAGCACGCTATCCAATTATATCCTGACTATGCCCAGGCCCATTTCAATCTGGGCATAGGATATGAGAAGGTGAAACGCAATGATGAAGCAATCCCGCATTACCTTGAAACCATCCGCATCCACCCAGGCCATGCCAAGGCAAATTATCACCTGGCATTACTGTTATCCAGGGCAGGCCGCCACGGGGAAGCCCTGGCCTATTATCTAAAAGCGCTGGAAATCAACCCCGAGGATCCAAATATTCATTATAACTGCGCCAATACGCATAATGCCCTCGGGAAAACAGACCAGGCTGTGGCGCATCTGCGCCAGGCCATTGCCATGGAGCCAGGTCATGAAAAAGCACTTAATAACATAGCCGTCATTCTACTGAGCCGGGGCCAGGCGGCCGATGCTATTCCTTATTTTATAAAAGCCATGCAGATCAATCCACAGTATTCAAGCGTTCATTATAATCTCGGTATCGCCTATTTCAAAACCGGCAATAAGTCCGGGGCCATCGGCAGTTTCAAGGAGGCCTTGCGGCTAAATCCCGGCGCACCCCATATTCAGGCAGCCCTGAATATGGCCCTGAACATGCCATAATAGGCTGTAACGGTTTCCTGTTTAAATTTTTCTTGACAGCCCATTAAAAGTGCTTTAATTGTGGTAAACAATGTTCAGGAAGAAGACTCCATTTTACCACATCAATGGAATTCTTTGTCTAAAAAAGCAAACATCTAACCATTTAAATATCAAAAAAAGGAGGTGATGAAAAAAAGACCTGTCGAAGACCTAATATCACGTATTAAAAACTACCCAAACACTAAACATTTTTTGGAGGCTCCAATGAAAAAATTAGCACTTATTTTAGCGTTCTTGATTATCCCCTGCGCCGCTTTCGGCCTGGAAATGTTAGATGACAATTCAATGGATAAAGTCACCGGTCAGGCCGGCGTACACATCGCCTTTGACGATGTACAAATATTCATCAATATTGACAAAATGGCGTGGATTGACTGCGACGGGCTTGACGGTCCTGGCTGCAATTCTGACGGTGGTGCGATCGCCCTCAATAATTTCCAGATCGATGTGCTCAATATCAATGCGATCGTCGATACCGTTACTGTTGATACTTCAGCTGTCAACACCACCAACCAGACCAGCGGCACGGCAGCATTGCAGCTTTATTCTGTCGAATGCGGCGCCATCCCCCTGTTCTACGATTATGGTCAGACCGGAAACGGCGCTTGCTATTTGAACAGCGCAGTATTGAACACGGCTGGACTTGATAACTATACAACCATCAGCTCACTTAGCGTATTCAAGGCCCAGGCTGTTTCAATTGATGTCGCTGACGAACTGCCCGCCCTGTCTCAAGGCATGACCAACAACGCTGCTGGCTCTGCTGTTGCTATTGGTGGCGTTTATATCGGCCTGCCGACGGCGGAAATATACATCAATTCAATGAGTTTCACGCCGGTGTATGATGGTGATATCAACAATCAAACCTCTGCCGCAATTAATGATGACAATACCACAGCAGCTCTTGCTACTTCCTTCGGCACAACAAATGCGAGCTTTGGAACCATTTACTTGGAAGGCGTCACTTTCAGCATTCTCTCCGGCTGGATGGAAATTGCTCCCCACTAGTCTGAACATATGTTAAAAACGTGGACCGGGTTTGCCCCGGTCCATGTGGCCCCAAAATAAAAGCGAAGGAGGAAGAAATTTCTTCCTTCGCTTTTTTACTGAAACCATTTTATCATTGTACCCGATGCCAAAGAAATGTAATATATACCATTGGCATCGGGTATGGAGATAAAAACTCTATCGTCAGCGTTGATCAGATCAAGTTTCAACAAAACAAGACCGCGTTCGCACACCAACTGAAAAAGGCCTCAGCAATATGATCATCACACAAAACGTTGCAAGAGCAATAAAATCCTCCTCAATCCGATGGATGTTTTCCCCCTGCATATGCATTGCCTTGCTAATGATGATTATAGCGGCCTCCCCGAGTTATGCCCAACTCACCCCCATGGAAAACACCGAACTGGAATCCATCACCGGAGCGGCCGGGTTCAGCATTGCGATTAAAAACGTCCAGATTTTCCATCATATCGATGCCTTTCGCTATTGTGCATCAGATGAAGGCTATATTGAATTTCAGAATTTTTTTATGCACGGCAATGGCAATCCGGCCAAATTCAATTACGATTTCGGCACAACGGTTACTGACAGCGGTATTATCCATTATGATGTATTTGAAACCGATGTCGGTTCACCCAATGACTGGAGCGGTGATCCCATTGTAGCTGATGACGCCCTTGTCCGCGGCATGATCCTTACGGATGTTCCCAACTGGGACCAGGAACTGGGTTTTACCATCGGCAATATTGCATTTTTCGATCCCGATTATGATGTCAATCCTGTTAATCTCGGCTCTTTTACAATGGGGTTGATCGACATGCCACGCTTCTCCACATACACATCCCCCCGAATTGCCGGATCAGGAATTGACTTTCAAACCAGCTTTCAACTGACCATTGATAAAATCGGATACGCATATAATGACAGTTGCGACGCATTAGAGATTTGCCCGACATACATCGGCGGCAGTTTTGTTGATGGCAGCGACGACCCTAAAAACCCCGCATCATGGATGCCCAACCGCGTTGTCCCCCAGGATTTTGGTGATTTTCAAATCGGTGACCTGTTCGGCGATATGACGGCCGTTGATCCTGTTGATTACCATTCCAACCCGGCCATGATCGACTCTGCGGAATGCGATATTTATCCAGACGACGGCATTCCCGGAGGCAAGGATGATGTTATCTGGGGCTTTTTGAATTTAAAACTCCCGATGGAAGGGTCTCTCCGGTTTGAAAGTGCCACTTGGTACGTGGACAGTGCCGGCCCTACTCCGGATGTCGTTAATTTCGGTCCCGGCGCCATCGACGGCATTCAGGTTCACCGTCTCAATCTTCAGTTAATTCCTTAATTGATGGGATTGATGTTCAAAAAATCCCTTTCGTTTATGTCAGCCTATTGATATGTGTCATGTAGTTTGTATTCTCTTCCGATACCCAACTTTCAACTTATTCTTTTTTTTGGTTGATTGCCTATGCGTAACCCGAGCAAAGAAGCAAAAAAGTGCGCAATTTTATTTAATAAGAGATTTTATTTGACAAAAAACAATTAATTAGATATAAGTATTCAATTTTTGTAATTAATCAACCATACAAAATACTCCACCTATAACTATGCACATTATAATAGCGTTTGCCATCGTCGTATCTCTGTTTGCAGGATTTCATCCCATGGTCCCCCTAAAGGACAACGAAATTTATTTCGATGTGGGTACCGTTGGTAGTCCAATGGGTAGTCCAGTGGGCAGATCCTTCGGTACACCCGTGGTAACCAGACAGCAGATCATACCGCTGAGTGAGATTCAATTCAAAAACATTTCCAAACAATCTTATGATTACAGTTGCGGTTCTGCCGCACTGGCCACGCTTTTAAATGCCTATCTGGGTGAAAACTTCACGGAACGGCAGGTCATTCAGGGTCTTATGGATCTGGGCAGCAAGGAAAAAATATCCGAACGCCGTGCGTTTTCGCTGTTGGACATGAAAAAATTCGTATCAACCCTCGGGTACACCGCCAATGGATACAAAGCCGAATTAAACGATCTGATCACGCTTGGAAAGCCCTGCATTCTGCCCATAGAATTCTTCGGATACCGGCATTTTACCGTATTCAGAGGGGTCCACGGCAATCATATCTTTCTCGCTGATCCCTATCGGGGCAATACCAGTTATACCTTCAGCGCGTTCAAAGACATGTGGTTCGAGAATGTTATTTTCGTGGTGGATCGGACAAACGAAAATGCACTTAATAAAATGCGATTGTCTAATGACGATCTCCGTTATATTAATGAAAGTACAACTCTCGACATTTTGACCGATTATGGCCCGAATATTCCAGAGCTTGATGAACTGATACTTCCCAATGAATATCAGAAATACATTGATTAACATGATTTTGGACTTTTCCATGCAGATGTCGTATAAATTTAACTACCAGTTAAACTAGGAGTTCAAATTGAAAAATATACTTTTAATTTTTCTCAGCATGAACTTATTGAGCGTGTTTCTTCCGTCCGACTGCGCGAGCCAGACCATCACAGAAGCCATTGAAAGTTCCCATAATAACCAGGAAACCGTCTCATCCGCTCCCAACGGCTACAGTTCTACAGATGCGTCCCTGCTTGCTTTGGAAACCGAATCTGCCCCGTCAGTTCTTTCCGATCCGTCTGAAAAAGACATTTCTTATGCTGTTCAGACCGGCTATTTTTTATCTGAATCCAACGCGAGCCGACAGGTCGCTCAGTTAAAAAGCCAGGGCCTAAACCCGTATATTTTTCAATCCGTGAACGCCAAAGGGAAACAAGTTTTTTCTGTTCGCATAGGAAAATTCGAATCCTACTCCGAAGCTGATAAAGCCATATCCGAATTTAAAAAATCGATCTCCACCCCCATGATCGTCACCCGATTTGACTCCCTGCAAACGAGCAGGTCCACGCAAACGAAAAAATCTGAGGTGATTGAAGCCCCGGCAGTGAATTCTCGTGAAGCCGCCACCCAGACAATTGTTGAGCCTCAAAGCAAGGATAGTGATTCGACTTTTGCCAAGAATAATATCGAACCTGCAGCACCCGCTCATGAAGAATTCGTTGCCCCTCAAAAACCGCTTACCATGGAAGAAATGCAGCAAAAACTTCAGATGCTGGAACAGACGATGCAAAGAATGAAAGGGGAATCCGACATCCGCAGCCAGCTTAAAATCACCGAAGAAGAAGCGGCTGCAGAAGAAGAGGACATCCTTGAAGCCGCCGGCCAGGAATACACACTAACCAGGGCGGGCAACATCAAATTCAGCTATGGACTGGGATATTCCTATCAGGGCTATGACGCGATCCGGGAAGGCGCCCGTATCGAAGATGTGGCAAACCATACCCTGAGCAACTCTTTTGGCGTATCCTACGGGGTCAAAAACAATTTATCTGTCGGCACATCGATCCCCTTTGTATACAGCTATTATAAGCTCGGAACCGTTGATTCAATGGACGCCACGGATTTAGGCGATATTTCTTTAAACTGGCAATTCCAGCCGATCAAAAGCAGCGCTGATATCCCCACTATTATTATCAATGGCAGCCTGGGAATCCCGGTTGGCAAAAACCCCTACGAAATTCAGCCAGGGGAGGAACTGTCCACCAGTTCCGGAATTTATGACGCTGGCTTAGGGGTCTCCTTCAGCCAGGTGACTGATCCGGTGATCGCTTTCAGCAGTTTTAGCGTCAGCTATCCATTTGCCACGCAATCCATTGACCAGAAACGCGCAGAAGGAACTCTGGATGAAGTCGATCCGGGTATGGGACTCGGAGCCTCAGTAGGCCTGGGTTATGCTTTATCCTATAAACTGAATTTGAACATGAGTTTCAGTTATTCATACAGTTTTTCCACCACCTATAAATATCAGAACAGTCCTGATGCCAAAACCGGAGACTCCACAGGGGCCAGCATCAATATCGGTACCGGTTACAAATTCAGCCAAAATCAGAACATGAATTTCACCATCGGTATTCCGATTACCTCTACCCGGAGTTTTAGTTTATCCTTTTCCACACCGGTTGATTTTGCACTGTAAACAGTTGATCAGATGCTGATACCATATACGCAAAGAAGCACGGGAGACGATAATTTGTTCACTTTGGACATCCGACGGTTATGGCTTCTATCCTTCTTATCTTTAACCGCTATCTTTTTTCTGACCGGAACTTTGGCCCACGCTGCGTTTAACGAGCAAATAGCCATTGACCCCAAGGCCATTTCCATGGCCAATGCCTGCACGGCGGACCCGCCAGGCCTCGGTTCCATTCACTACAATCCAGCCGGGCTTTCAAAAATGCCAGAAGGCAAGATGTTTTCACAAGGGTTCATTCTGCCTTGGCTGGACATTACCCGGAAATTCGAAGCAGACCCTGAATGGGAAGGGATTTTTAACCAGTGGGGACCTCAGGAAGGCCAGGAACATGATCCGGTGGCCGGGACCGAAGACACCAACTCCAGCGGTCACTTGTATCTCCCGATTTATGACGGCTGGGTCAATTTCTTGGCCGGTCCTTCTGCCGGACTCTCTTATCGGAAACCCGAATCCAGATGGGTCTTCGCAGTGGGCAACTATGCTTCCTATGCCGGCGGCTTTAACTACGACAGTGACAGCCCGGTTTCCTACGGCGGCCGGACATTAGGTATGCAGCACCTGATATACGCCGCACCTGCCGCCAGCTACAAGCTGAACGATGATTTAGCGATAGGCATGTCAGTGGGTATGGGACAAACGGCCATGCGCATGCGCATGAACGCCAGAGCGGTCAATGAAATGGTAGGGCTGACCCGTGTGCTGGGTGATGCGACCCAGGATCTGCATATTCCCATTCTTTCTGAACTGACCCTGCCGCCCCCCTGGTTCGGCGGCGGTGCATCACCATATGAATCACCCGCCAACCTTGAAATTAATGCCCGCGACGACTTTTCACCCAATTACAATCTTGGGATGCTCTGGGCGCCGAAACCCTGGCTGGACTATGGCCTGACCTATCAAAGCGAAACCAAAACCGATTTAAATGGCAAATATATCATTAATTACTCCCCTCAATGGCAGAAAATGATGGCCTGGCAGGGCAGTTCCCCTCTGCTGTTGATTGTTTCCGGCATGTTTCAACTGCCTACTCAGGCCGTGGCCCAGCAGGCCGGCAGCGTGACTTCTGAAAATATATTTCCCCAGAGGGTTCAGACCGGCATTGCCCTAAAACCGAACAAGCGCCTAAAATTCTTGTTTGATGTGAACTGGTCCGACTGGTCATCGACTCAGGAAAACAACTTTCAAACCGACCAGGACGTCCAGTTGCTGCAACTGCTCAAAATGCTCGGGTACACCGGCGGACACCGGAACTTGATTGTCCCCCGAAAACTGAAAGACACTATTAGCTGGGGGACAGCCATTGAATTCCAGGCCACCCAAAAGCTTGAGCTGCGGTGCGGGTATGAATGGCGACCTACTTCCGTACGCCCGGAGCTGGCGGATTTACTGTATTTTATACCGGATCTGCACAATGTGGGCGTCGGCGCCGGGGTAAAACTCCCCCATGGTGTCGTCTTGGATGTTGGCTTTGGATTACTGTGGAACTCATCTTATAAGATTCCCAACAATTCCAGCACTAACAGCACTTCCACCGATTTTTGGAAACCCCTCGGCAATACATATGCAGGGATAGACATTGAACAGGAAACTTATATTTATGTGGCTGCAGCTAAGGTCACCGTGCCTTTCCATGCTTTTATCGAACATCAGAAACACCTGATGCACAAACAACATGAAGCTGTCGGCCATCTCATCCATTTATTGAAAAAACCCGTTGACCTGTTGAAAAAATCCTTTGGCGGCGGTGAAAAAATCGAAGAAACTGCGGCAACGCCTGGTGACTCCAAAACACATGAATAGCAACTATCCTGCGAATCGATATTGGCCCTAAAAGTAGCAGCATATTTGATATATGCTGTTACGTAAAAATATTGGGCAAAACCCCGTTGACGATTTCGTCCACCATTAATACTTTAGAGGCGCATTTATCAACACCGTAATTCTTTCATCTCCCAGATTGTCACGTTTTTTTGAGACTTCGTATTCTTTAATTTCATGCCCCCGTTATAAACCATTTACCTTAAATAAACTCATCCTCGTCACTTGACAACCGGCTCAACCTTTCATATGGTTTCAAAAATTATTCATTTGCTGCAGTCGATATCTTTCGACAACCTACCGGGTATTGTTTATAATACTCATCATTAAACTCACAAGGATGCCCAAATGCCAAAAAAAATGAGAACTTTTTACATCATTTTGATTCTGAATTTCATCGCATCAACGATGGTTTTTGCCGGCGCCTCAGATGACCAATCACTTCTCGGTCTTGAGGAGTCGGATAAGCCTCAAAAACCCGCTGGCATGCAAGCAATGCGACAAAACACTCAACCTAATGTTCGGGAAACTTTGCTTGGAAAGCTTCCAAAGGGATACCAAATCATTCCCGATTCCATCAAAATGAGTCCGGATTTAAGAGACGTTGCTTATGCTGCTTATTCCGATGAAACCCATAATATTATCCAATTTAACAACCAAACCAGCCCGATATATTACGCCGTACAACCCAATTATCCGATTTTCAGCCCGGAGAAAAACCGATATGCTTATATCGCATATAAAAATAAAGATAAAGTTGCGATAGTGGTTGACGGTCAAACAATAGATACACCTGATAATGCAGGGAATTTTTTATTCAGTCCTAACGGTGCACGATATGCATGTAGAGCGCAAAAAAACAATCAGCAGTATACGATTGTGGATGGCATTCCCGGACCAACGTATAAGGGTATTCCAATCAAAGACAATTTTGCCTTCAGCGACGAGGGAGAACGTTTTATTTATGTGGCGCTCAAAAACGATTCTTGCGTGGCAGTGGTGGACGGTCGCGAGGAGACTTCCGCCTTTAATTTTATTACTAGCGTCAGGTTCAGTATGGATTCAACTCAATACGCATATAAAGCCCGGACAGAAAAGAAAGCAAATGGCGCTGAAAAATGGTGCGTGGTCCAGAATGGCAAGGCAGGCAAAATCTATGATCGTATATTTGATTTAATTTTCAGCTATGACTCCAAACATCTGGCCTATACTGTCATCAATAACAAAAAACTGATGCTTGTGTTTGACGGCCGTGAAATGGAGCCCTATGATATAGTTGGGCTCCCGGTGTTTTCATTTGATTCAAAGAGCTTTGCCTATGCCTATTCGGAAAACAAAAAATGGTATATTATCATTAACGATGAAAAAAGCTCTGCATTTGATCAGATCTATAAATTTTATTTTAGCCCGGATTCCAAAAGAAGCGCCTTTTTCGCCAGAACCAGTGATGAGTGGGATTGTATTGTCGATGGTAAAAAAAGCGTAAGTTTTGATAAAATGGTCGAGACATTTAAATTCAGCCCCGATTCTACGCGGTATGTGTATGCCGGAGTGAATGAGGATGGCAGTCAGATGATAGTTGACGGGATTCCCGGGTCTGTTTACAAGTCTGTGGGGGAACCTTACTTCAGCCCTGATTCCAAAACATTGGTTTACCGCGCGATTCGACCTGAAGAAAACAAATGGATAACTGTTTTGGACAATAGAGAATCAAAAAAAAGATACAACGGAATTGGTAAATACGAGTTCTCACCAGATTCAAGGCATCTTGCCTTTCCTGCATTTATCAGTATTAATCAGACCGTGATGGTGGTGGATGGGAATGAAGAATGCGCAGATAAAAATTACAAAATATTAGGAGATCCCACTTTCAGTCCGAACGGGAATTATATTGTTTATCACGCCATGGCTGCCCCAGAAAACTGGCATTTAGTCATCAATGGACAGGTACTGCCTGGAGCTTACGGCGGTTTTATGAAAGGTACGCCTATCATCTTTGATTCTCCAACCCATTTTCATACACTTGGGGTCAAAGCCGGGGGCGAAGAATTTGTATTGATTGATGTGGATATTCCCGAAACGCTTAAACTTACATCCGAGCTTAAATCATGATGAAATCAATGATATTCGTTATACGTCCCATTTGCTTTATTTTCGTTGTTCTTCTGTCCTTGGCGAACGTGGCTTTATCTGTGGAACCAAACCAGCAGCCCACCCCGATATTTGCAGGTCAGTGGCCCTATCACCCAGGCAAGGGCATTGCGATGGATATCAACCGGGATCTTTTGTTTTTAGGGGACGGTGACCGCATCGACGTATTAGACTCCGAGTTCAACCAGATATCCACAACAACGATCACCGAAACCGGCTTGGTCAGCGGCCTGTTTTATTCTGCTTCGGATCACCTTCTGTACGTCGCATGTAAAAATAACGGCTTGTGGATCATGGATGTGTCAAATCCCGAACATCCTTTTAAAGCCGGCGCCTACTTTCCGGAAGCCTCCGCGACGGAAATCAACGGGGTATTTGTGGAAGGAGGCATAGCATACCTCGCCGGTGGGGTGGACGGGCTGTTCATTTTAGATGTAACGGATACCGCCAACCCGAAAGTATTGAGCCGGTCCCGTCTTCCCGGCGGGTTTGGGATTTCTTATGCCATTGATATCATTGCTTCCGGCAAATTTGCCTATGTTGCGGATCTCTACAACGGCATTCATGTGGTGGATGCCACTGATCCGGCCAAACCGGTCTATAAAAAAGGCATCGCCCTGCCCGGGGCCAGCAACATAACGCTCTCTATGAATTATTTATTTGCCACCCTTCAAGGCAATGGTATGGGCATCATTAATATCACCACGCCCGCATCTCCTGTTGTGGACAGCGTGTATAAAACGGATGACGTAGAAACAGTCGTTCGGGTTGCTGATAATCTGGCCTATATCGGATACGGGCCCGCCGGGTTACGGGTGGTTGATGTCACAGATAAGACTGACTCGGACCGTAACCCGCCACTCGGAACATACACGGACTCCGGCTGCACCAGCATCGGTCTCTCGGATGACGAAGCAAGCCTTTACATGACCACCAATCAGGCCGGGCTCGAAAAAATCGATATCAGCGACAAGGCTGACATGAAACCGCTCTTGTTCTATGACACGCCCGCAGATGCAGTGGCTGTTGATATTTCTAACGGGTATGCGTTTATTCTCGATGACAACACAGGGAGCTCACCCGAAAAGGAAGGACTCCGGATCCTTCAGATGTCACCCTTCAAGGAATCGGTTCAGTTGTTTTTAAAAGGATTTTGCGCCACACCGGGTGAAGCCACAGATGTAATGATTTCAGGCGATTTTGCGTTTGTTGCCGACGGCGAGATGGGGCTCCAAATAATTGATATGACAGATAAAATCGCTCCAGCTATCATTGGATCATTTGACACCCCCGGCTTTGCCTCCGGCATTTATGTCAGCGGGAATTACGCCTACATCGCTGATGGAGATATGGGCATGATGATCGTGGATATCACGAATAAACAAGCACCCGTAAAAATTGCATCCATTGACACCCCCGGGGTTGCTTCTAAGGTCGCTGTGGCCGGAAATTTCGCTTTTATCGGAGATGGCGATGCAGGGCTTCAGATCGTTGATGTAACCAGTAAAATCACCCCGGTCATTTCCGGGGCCATTGACACGCCCGGCTTTGCATCCGGTGTTTTTGTCAGCGGTGATTACGCCTACATCGCTGATGGAGACATGGGCATGATGATCGTGAATATCATGGATAAAGAAAACCCCATCCGAGTCACATCTGTGGACACACCCGGATTTGCCGTAAATATTTCCGTGATTGGGAATTACGCCTATGTGGCGGACGGAGAAAAAGGCGTTTGCGTCATCAATGTAACTGTCCCGGAACAACCTGTCAGAGAGGACAGCATGGCCTATGATGCCGATGGTTTTGCCTTTGATATTTCCAGCGGCTACACGTCTGAAGGAGAGGCACTGTTTACCTTTCTCGCCGATGGACCGGCTGGATTAATCGCCATTAACCTGATACCGGAAGAGAAGGATAATGTGGTTGATCCGGGCGGCAGCGGGGGCGGTTGCTTTATCCGGACAGCATCGGAAAGCAAACAATAAAAGATACAAAAAATAAAAAGAAAGTTATTGGGTTCGGCAAATGAAAAAAATATCCCTGTTAAGCAAAATCCTTGCGGTGATTTTCACCATCAGTATGATAACCGGCTGTTCCGGCGAGGATGAAAAAACAGCCTGTTACAACAGGGCAAAGGATTGCTATGACAGGCAAGACTACCTCTGCGCAGAATCGGCGCTTGAAAAGGCCATTCAGATCGATCCGGATTTTGCGGGCGCTTATGCGAATCTGGGAGAGGTCCAACTAAAACTCGGCAAAATCACAAACGCGTTTGCCGCCTATAAAAAAGCCGCTGACCTGTCGCCGGATCTCCCCGAAGTGCAGATGCGGCTGGCCATGCTGTATATGCTAAACAAGGAAACCGCCAAGGCCAGACAAATACTCCAGAATGTACTGGTCATCGCCCCGGAGAATTTGACCGCAAACTTTCTTATGGCGGAATTCCATGAAATGGCGGGTGAACATGAGAGGGCGGAAATCCTGCTTAAAAAAATCATTACATCAGATCACACCCAAATCCGGGCTTATTTAAACCTTTCTAACTTGATGATTCGAAAGGACAATATAGCTGAGGCGGAAAAGGTGTTGAAGTCTGCATTAACAGATCAACCGTCCTCCATGCACATTATCCTCGCCCTCTATCATTTATATATCAACCAGAAAAAACTTACAGACGCGGAGAAGCTTCTACAGACCGCCATTGTCGCGAATCCGGAAATCACAGAACTCCGCCTTTTGATGGGAAACCTGTATTTCAATATGGCCCGCCTGGAGCAATCCGAAGCTGAATACCTTAAAGCCGTTTCATTGAACCCCCACAATCCTGAACCTGCGATAATGGCCGCCAATTTCTATACCGCCATCAACCGCGTGGACAAGGCGCAGGCCATGTATCAAAAAGCCCTGTCCATCCAGCCGAACAATCCCGGACTTATGCTTCATCTTGCCAGATTCCATCTAACCAACCGGAATTTTAGTGACTCGGAGCTCATTATCAATCAAATACTTCAAAAAAATCCGTCTTTCCTTCCGGCTGCGATTCTTAAAAGTGAGACTCTGATCGCAAAAAGTGAATGGGACACCGCTATTCTGTATCTTGATGATCTGATCCAAAAAAATCCCAATACCTCTCAGCTCTATTATTTAAAAGGCGTGTCGCTGCTTAAAAAAAATCAACCGGATCTCGCCCAAATCGAATTTGGGAAAATCTCTGCAGCCAGCCCGGAATTCATCAACGCAAAGCTCATGCTTGCAGGAATATTTCTGGCTGAAAATCGCCTGGTGCAAGCCAGAGAATGCGGAGAAGCCATTCTTAAACTCGATGCGGACAATTACCAGGCAAGAAAAATCCTGGGAAATATTTTCATGCTCGAAAACCGTTTCGATGAAGCCAACACTTATTTTCAGTCCCTTATTGACCTTTCTCCGAAAAATCCGGATGGTTTTTTTCTTTTGGGCCTGTCTTACCGGCAGCAAAAAAAATATTCGGATGCCACAAAAAATTTTGAGGCAGCGCTATCCAAGGGGCACACGGACATTAACGTATTTGTAAATCTGATTTCCACCCTTATCGAAAATGGCCTTGTTGATGACGCCTTACAGCGGTGCAAAGACGCACTAAAAAATATCAAGAACCAGCCCACATCCCAATCCATTGTTTTTGATTTAATGGGTCGTCTTTACCTGGCAAAAAACCAGGCAGGTGAAGCGGAAAAGAACTTTAAATCCGCGATTATTTCAAACCCGAATTACCTGCCCCCCTATTATTCTCTTGCCAAAATTTATTTTTCCGAAAACCGGGAAGACGCCGCCATATCCCAGTACCAGGCTGCCATCAAAAGCCGGGATGGAATGGATCGGGAACAACCCAACATGATGCTGGGAATAATTTTTTCCATTAAAAAACAGTGGAACCTTGCACAATTTCATTACCGGAAAGCCCTTGAACTGAATCCGGATTTTGCACCTGCGGCCAATAACCTTGCATACTTGCTGGCAGAGCAGGAAACGAATTTAGATGAAGCCCTGCGTCTTGCATTAAAGGCCCGCAAGATTTTACCCGATGACCCGAGAGTGGCTGATACTCTGGGATGGGTGTATGTCAAGCTGGGCTTCTATGAGCAGGCCGTTCAATCTTTTTCGGAGAGTATTCAGCGACTGCCTGATCATGCCGAAATCCATTTCCATCTGGGCGTGGCCTATTTCAAAAAAGGGGAACTTCGCGAGGCAAAGGCGTCTCTTGAGCATGCCCTTAATCTGGACAAAAATTTTTCAGGCGCCACTCAGGCAGCACAAATTCTGGCTGACATTTGATGGATCCAGTATTTCAGCAAAATTCCAATAAAGTCACCATGCGAATTATTCCATTCAAATTATTAATCCTGTGTATCCTTTTGCCGCCGTTGATGTACTTAATGACTGTCAGCTTTCTTGAAACATATCTGCAAGGTAAATACGATAAAGGGGTCAACAACGTTTACTTATCTGATATGAACGATATATTAAATGGGTTGACCACGCTTAAGAGCAGCATCAACACCTCGATTGAGACCTATTTAAGAAACAACTTATTCCTGACGACTGGCGGGATATTAGATATCCGCGTTACCACTAAAGGCGGCGCCATCCTCTATCCGGCCACGTATCAAAATTCTACTGTCGATAATTTAACGACTGATCCGGTAAAACTGGCTGAAAAAAACTTCGCTCTGTTGAACGAAGGCACTGAAGTGCAGGTGGGAGTCAAGATTAAGCATACATCCTTTCTCGCTTTGGGTCTGCTGCTCTTTTATGAACTGCTGTTTCTGGGGGGGCTGTACCAATATTATCGAAAAGTCCGTTCCAGCAACCGAAGGGAGGAATTGGAGAAATCAAGTGAATTGAACCGGCTCCAGGAACTGGAAAATCAACGGCTGGAGCAGATCAGCCAACTGTCGAAAGAAAGAGAATCGCTTTTATCCGATTATGATCAGCTTCAATCCACATTTGAAAAAGAAAAATCACAATTGGAAAAAACCGAAGAAGACCTGTTTATTGAAATCGAAACCCTGGAACGAAAACTTACAGAAATAGATATATTAAAAGAGCAGATTCAAGAACTTGAATCCATTCACCAGGTCGCTGTCAAACAAAAAGAAAAAGCGGCAGACCGGCTGGGCAAACGTTTCAAGGCTCTATATAAAAACATAGACATCACCAGTCGCGCCCTTGAAAGTCTTGTGGATATGAATGAAGACATGAGCTTAAAAGCCGAGGAAGTGATTCATCAGCTAAATTCTGATTCCGCTCTGGTGCCGGTGAAGCGGAAAGTGTTCACCAAAAAAGGCAACACAACCGCGTTTGAAGTGACATTTGCTTACAACGGCCGGCTATATTTCCGCAAGTCCAAAGATAACCGGGTTGAGGTCTTGACCGTCGGAACCAAAAACACCCAGCAAAAAGATTTGACGTATATTGACAGCTTATAGGATAAAATCTGCAAAAGCCTCATTAACGGTTACTTATAACAGCTTAAAACGTATCCTTAAGCATACCGATAAAACATCCGGGGCTTCCCCCTGAGCCAGATTTGTTGTCTTTTTCAGGCTCGGTTTGGGTGGTAAACGACCAGGTATAGGTTTTATCAAAGGCTTCGGCTTCCACTCCCTCAACAGGCGGATTATCGGTATACCGGATAGTTCCGTAATATTTGGTATTATACGCCAGCGGTTCGTTACTATTAAGCCGTTCAAAAACAGCGGTGATATGGTAGCCTGAATTATTGTAACGCACCCAGTCCAGGACCGCAAAGCCTTCCACTGCTTCCATACCAGATCCCGTTCCTTTCTCAAATTTAAATGAGTCAATATCTATTTGTGAAGTTTCCACACTCGGAGAAAAACTCACTGTAATTTCTACAGTTTGGACATCCACTGCGATATTGTTCCTCTCCGGGCTCGATGAAATGACAGCCGGAATCGTTATATTTTCCGCAACTCCGGTATGGAGGGAGTTCTGGCGGAACATCGGCCAGGAGCTATTCGCCGGCGTCAAATTGCCGGGGTTGATGGCGTAAATGCTATTGTCTCTGGAGCCGAAAAATATGGTACCATCCGCACCAATTACGGGGGAAGACTGAATGGTATCGCCCGTCTGAAACACCCAGTCCTTTCTTTGCAATACGTCCTGAACCGCGGGAGATTGAAAAGCGTAAAAATCACCGTCTTTACTCCCCACATAAATCACGTCATTTGAACCTACAGCTGGGGATGAGTTAATATCCGACGGCGGACTGGTCCGCACTGACCAGGATCTGGTTCCGTTGGCGTTTATAGAAAACAGATAACCGTCCCAGGTCCCAACATAAATTTTGCCATCAGGCCCGATGGCTGGGGATGAATAAAAACCTGTTCCTCCATTAAATTCCCAGCGCTTGGAACCGTCTATATTGATACAAAAAAAATTAAAGTCATAAGTTTCCGCGCTGCCGGTCTTGCATTCCCCTACATACACCGTGCCGTCCGAACCAATGGCGGGCGATCCATAAACCTCTGCCATGGTTTCAAACTGCCATTTCAGCGCACCGTTATCTGCAGCCAATGCGTAAACATGTCGATCCAGAGAGCCCACATAAACGACAGTCTCAATCCCGTCATAACCGATGGCAGGGGAAGAGACTATCTTATCGCCGGCTTGGAATTGCCACTTCATGGCGCCAGTGCTGTTAATCGCATAAAGCTTGCCGTTGCTGGATCCGACATAGATCACCCGCCCGTCTGAACTGATGGCAGGAGATGAAAAAATATAATCTCCTGCATTAAACGACCATTTCAGCGTTCCATTAGGATTTACTGCATAAAGGGAATCCTTCGAACCGAAATATATTGCTCCGTTGGTTCCTATAGCCGGAGAGGACCGGACTTCTCCGCCAGCCGGGAAACGCCAAATTTCCACGCCGGTATCAGGAGCAATGGCATACAGGTTCCCGTCATCAGACCCAGCATACACCGTACCGTCTGCCCCAATAGCCGGTGAAGAATCGACATCTCCCCCGGTTTCAAACTGCCACTGGGCGACGATGAGTTTCCCGGGATCCGATGGAGTAATGACACCGGCTGATTTTTTCACAGTGCACACAGGTTTAAAATACCCGCCCTGATAGGTATGGGTAAATGTATGGGAGTAGGCGGTTGATTCAACGATTTCCAGCTCGCTGCCGTCACCAAAATCCATGGTATAACTTAAAGGTGCGCTGGTATTGGAAGCGACTACGCACATAATCTTGACTTCAAGTGGCGCAACTCCGGACGCAGGCTCGGGGTATACCATAACGGTTTTAATGGCATATGTCGGTGAAACAACCAACAAACAAAACACGAATTGAAGAAAAATCAGGATAGGAAACATACGACGGTATGGATGCGCCATGACAAATAATACCCTTATGCAGACGATTGATACCAGATCAACTGAGAGCCTGGTAAAGACTCTTATAGCCCAGTTGGATTTTATTTTGTACAAAATAGCTTGTTAAAGCTGATAAGTCAAAGAAAAATAATGGAAATCGACCCCGAACAATACCGGACCACCGGAAATACCATGACATCAATAAAACATTCTTCATGTTTCACTTTTCACCTGAAATCCGCATTCCTTGACCGGGCATTTGATGACTTTGCCGTCTTTTTTAGTTTCTTTTTCCACCATAATCGGCCCGCCGCACTGGGGGCAGGGTTCGGCGACCGGTTTATCCCACGAGGCAAAGTTGCATTGCGGAAACCGGCTGCATCCATAAAAAATTTTACCGCGCTTTGAGGTTCGCTGCACCAGATCCCCGTCGCAGCCTTTTTCAGGACATTTAACGCCCGTTGCCTGAAGGCTTGCGCTGGAAGATTTGACACCCATCGACCGTGTATTTTTACATACTGGATACCCGCTGCACGCCAAAAAATCACCGAACTTTCCCTGTTTGACCACCATGGGTTTTCCGCATTTGTCGCAGACTTCCCCATCGGCTGCTTCAAAATCCGGTTCCAATGCCTGGACATGCCCTTTTTCATCCCGGACATAATTCCGGGAATAGGCACATTCCGGGTACCCCACACATGCCAGAAACGGGCCATTTTTGCCTACTTTGATATGCAGGAGTTTGCCGCATACCGGACAGGGGGACTGGGTGGGCACACCCACGCCTTTGACGCTGAGCATATGTTCTGCGGCTGAAGCCAAGCGCTGCTCAAATGTTTCATAAAACTTTGACAATACGTCTAATGCATTAATTTCCGATGTCTCCACGAGATCCAGATCATTTTCCATTTTCGCGGTAAAACCAACACTTAACACATCCGGAAAGTTTTCCACCAGCAGATCACTGACAATAAATCCCAGCTCACTGGGCCGGAAATAACTTTTAATAAAATCCACATACCCCTTGTCCCGAATGGTGGACAAGATCGACGCATAAGTGCTCGGACGGCCAATACCGTTTTCCTCAAGCTCCTTCACCAGAGACGCTTCGGAAAATCGCGGCGGCGGAAGGGTGAAATGCTGTTTCGGCTCGATTTTGATCAAAGACAGAATGGTTTTTTCCGATAAATCCGGCAGCAGAGCGGCGTCCTTGTTCTGGCTGTCCTGCTCTTCGTCATCCGCTGTCCTGTAAAGGGCCATGAATCCGGGAAACAATATTGAAGACCCCGTGGCGCTAAAGGTATAATCACCGGCCTTGATGGTTACGGTGTTCTGATTAATCAGGGCCTGGGCCATTTGGGAGGCCATGAACCGTTTCCAGATAAGCTGATACAGGGCCAGCTGGTCCTTGTTTAAAAATCGAGATACTGTTTCCGGGGTATGGTACACAGATGTGGGACGAATGGCCTCATGAGCATCCTGGACTTTATTCTTATTCTTAAAAAACCGGGGCTTGGCCAGCCCATAGTCTTTACCAAAGGTTTCACGGATCAGATTTTGGGCTTCCTGGGCCGCATCCTCGGAAATCCGAACCGAATCCGTACGCATGTAAGTAATGAGCCCCACAAACTCCCCGGCCCCCAGATCAAGGCCTTCATAGAGCTGCTGAGCCACGCTCATGGTTTTTTTGGCGGTAAACCGGAGTTTCCGTATGGCTTCCTGCTGGAGTTTACTGGTGGTAAACGGCGGCCAGGGATTCCGCTTGACGGTTTTTTTCTCCACCGCATCCACCACAAATGCGGCTTTCGCAAGATCCACCAGTACCTGATCTGCGGTCGCCTGGTCCGGAATTTTTATTTTTTCCCCGTTTTTCTTGACCAGCTTTGCCGCAAACGCCGGAGGTTTGCCATCTTCCAGCATGGCCGTAATTGACCAGTATTCTTCGGTTTCAAACGCCTGAATGGCGCGCTCCCGTTCGCAGATAATCCGAACGGCCACCGATTGAACGCGGCCGGCGGAAAGTCCGTATTTAACTTTTTTCCATAATACCGGCGAGATCTCGTACCCCACCAGACGATCCAGAATGCGCCGGGCCTGCTGGGCCTTGTATTTATTTTCATTCAAAGGCTCCGGGGCTGCCAGGGCCTCAAGCACACCTTTCTGGGTGATTTCATGAAACAGCACCCGGTGGAACCGGCGCCCCTTTTTCTTTAGAATGTCAGCGGTATGAAAGGCTATGGCTTCGCCTTCACGGTCGGGGTCAGCCGCCAGATAAATGTCCTCCGAATTCCTGGCCGCTGTTTTCAGGCCTTGGATGACCTTTTGCTTGCCGGGAATGGTCACATATTTGGGCTCGAAATTATTGGCCACATCAATGCCGATCTCCTTTTCCGGCAGATCAATAATATGCCCCACAGTGGACGCCACCAGATAATCCTTGCCGATATACTTTCTGAGCGCCTTTTCCTTGGTCGGCGATTCTACGATAACTAACGGTTTACTCAATGTTTTTCCCCACTGACAATAAAATATTTTCCCGGACTCTGGACGATCATCCCTTTTAATTCAAGGGTTAACAGGATACCGGCCAGTTTACCGCTATCGAAGCCCGCCCGGCGGTTCAACTCATCCATGTGGATGGGATACGGTTCCAGAAGATCAAAGACGCGGGTTTCGTCTTCGGTCAGGATCGCTGTAGGCCCTGAGACGGAATGATTTTCAGCCCCTTGGTTTTTATCCGATGTAACCCTGTTTTGCAGTTGATAAAATTCATCCACCACATCTTGGACGCTGGTCACCAGTTTAGCACCCTGCTTCAACAGGCTATGTGTTCCCGCGCTTTTTGGCGAATTGATGTTGCCGGGAACCGCAAACACCTCCCTGCCCTGTTCCAAAGCCAGCCGGGCAGTAATAAGTGATCCGCTTTGCCGGGCCGCTTCCACCACAACAGTGCCGATGGTCATGCCGGCAATGATCCGGTTTCTGGCAGGAAAATTATAGGTATTGGGCTCCTCCATAACGGGAAACTCCGAAACCACCGCGCCGTTTTCCACCATCCGGTTAAACAGGACGTTGTTTTCCGGTGGATAAACAACGCCCAGGCCGCATCCCAATATGGCGATGGTTCTGCCGCCGGCCGCCAGGGCACCCTGATGGGCTGCGGTGTCAATACCCCTGGCCATGCCGCTGACAACAGGAAGCCCCATAGCCGCCAGATCCGCACTCAACCGCCGGGCCATGGAGACGCCATAGGTCGTCGCGCTGCGTGAACCTACAATGGCAATGCTGTTTTCCGTGTTTTCAAGCCGGCCCAGCACATAAATAAACGGCGGAGGATCAGGAAGATGTCGCAGCAGCGAAGGGTATTCAGCATCCAAAAGGGTATAAATCCGGCACTGCTTCTGCTCGGCCAGCGCCATTTCCCTTTTGACGGAATCGGTCAGGCGGTATTGTTTGATGGCCCCGGCGATCCGGCCGCTGACACCTTCAACCGTCATCAATTCCGACGGTTCGGCCTGAAAAACGTTTGGGGGTTCGCCAAACCGGTCAATCAGCCGTTTAAACAAATAATTTCCCACACCGGGCACATTTTTTAACGCAAACCACGATTGAACATTGTCCATAAAAAATAAACCAGGCTAAATGTCAAATAAAAACTGCCCGAAACCGGGCAGTTGTTTAATCTTCATGTGATGGTCGGTTCTTTAAGGACAGGTATTTTATCCGGATACCGCCACAGCGCCGGCAGAAGGCGCCGCATCCTTAAATATCAGCAAAACGGGGCTCGCCACATAAATGGATGAATAGGATCCGATAAATATACCAACGACCATGGCGAAGGCAAAATCCCGGGTGATTTCACCGCCCAGAAAGAAAAGGCAGATCACCGTCATCCATGCGGTGAAGGACGTTAATATGGTCCGGCTCAACGTCTCGTTCACGCTCCGGTTGATAATGTCGCCCATGGCAAGGCGCGGATACCGCCTGGTGTTTTCACGGATCCGGTCAAACACCACGATCGTATCGTTTAATGAAAACCCCACCAATGCGAGAAGCGCGGCCACAATCGAAAGGGTATACTCATAATTAAACACGGATAAAATGCCAACGGTGATGACCACATCATGAATCAGGGCCACAATAGCGCCCATGGCGTATTTCAGACGGAGCTGCCAGAACATCAAAAGGGTAATAATAAGGGCCAGCAGAATGAGAAATGGGATGCTGACATTAAACAGGGAAAACAAATAAACCGCTCCGGTGATCAAAACCGCCAGGATGCCGCTGGTCATCCATTTCATTTCAAACCGGCCGGATATGTAAATCGCGATAAAGACCATGGCGTAAAAAAGCGCATACAATGCCTTGGACCGGAGGTCTTTGCCCACCTGGGGGCCCACCATTTCCACCCGCTGCACCTCTATTTTCGCGCCTGTGGCAGTTTTCAGGGCAGTCTGTAACTGCTCGGTAAAACCTTCTTCCGTATCTGCCGGGGTTTTGGCACGAATCAGAAATTCGTTATCGGAAGCTGCGCCGATCTGCTGAACGGCAGTCCCTTCCAACTTGACCTGGTCAAGCCCTTTTTTGATGTTCCCGATAGAGACTGACTGATCCGCTTTAATCTGAATCAGAGTACCGCCCGCAAAATCGATGCCGAACTTCGGGCCTTTAACAATCAACGAAACGATACCGACCAGAATCAGCAGACACGACAACCCATAGGCGAAATGGCGTATCCCGACAAAATCAAAACGGGTACCCGGCTTAATAATCTCCATGCATACCTTCCCTTTTAAACGCTGATGGTTTTCATTTTTTTGGTGACATACAAATAATCAAAAATAACGCGGGACAAGACCAGGGCTGTAAACATGCTCGCCGTCACTCCCAGACTCAATGTCACGGCAAACCCCTTGATGGGCCCGGTTCCGAATTGAAACAACACCAGGGCTGCGATCAGCGTGGTGATGTTGGCGTCAAAAATGGTCACACTGGCCCGATCAAATCCGGCTTCAACGCAGGCCATAGGCGTTTTGCCGAGGCGCATCTCCTCCCGAATCCGCTCATAAATCAAGATATTATTATCCACCGCCATACCGATGGTGAGGATAATCCCGGCGATGCCCGGCATGGTAAGCGTGGCCCCAAACATTGCCAGACCCGCAGCGATCATCAGGATATTTAATACCAGCGCCAGATCGGCGATAAGACCGGACAACCGGTAATAAATCGCCATAAATCCTAGAACCAGAAGCGAACTGACCAATAGAGACATCAACCCCTTGTGGATGGAATCCCGGCCCAGGGACGGGCCCACCGTCCGTTCCTCAATGATTTTTACCGGGGCCGGCAGGGAACCCGCACGCAGTACAATGGCCAGATCACGGGCCTCCTGGGCGGTGAAGCTTCCGGTGATCCGGGCGCTGCCGCCGGGGATTTTCTCCTGAATCACGGGCGCGGAATACACCTTGTTGTCCAACACAATGGCCAGACGTTTTTTAACATTTTCCTCGGTAATTTTTTCAAACACCCGGGCGCCTTTACGGTCCAGGTCGATGGAGACGTAGGGCTCGTTAAACTGGGAATCGATCTGAACCCGCGCGTCGGTGAGGTATTCACCGGTCATCAGGGCTCTCTGCTTGATAAGGTAGGGCTGTGTTTTCCCGGTCTTTTCGCCTTCCTTTTCATCTGCCTGATAGAGCACCTGACTGCCCGGCGGGATATTGCCGTTTAACGCGGCCGTTAGGTCATGCTCATCATCAACAAGTTTGAATTCCAGGAGTGCGGTTTTACCGATCAGGCCTTTGGCCCGTTCCGTGTCAGTGACGCCGGGAAGCTGGACCTGAATCCGCCGGTCCCCCTGCATCCGGATGTCGGGTTCGCTGACGCCGAACTGGTCAATCCGGTTGCGAATGGTTTCAAGAGCCTGCTCCGTGGCCTGTTTCTGGATTTCCTCAACCCATTGGTCCTTCAGCGCAAGCTTAACCGTCTGGGTGGCCGAGTCGGTTGAATCGGTGACGATTTCATCAGAGCCAAAGTTTTTATTGAGCAGATCATTAATTTTTTCAACATCGCTCCCAAAATTTTCGGGATCAGTGAGTTGAATCGACAGTGTATATTTTCCTGAATGGTCGATCCCCCGATGCCGGATCTGTTCTTTTCTGAAAAGGTCTCTGAGCTCATTCCGGACCCTTTCCAGCGTACTTTCCACGGCTTTTTCGGCCTGTACTTCCAGAACAAGATGCATGCCTCCCTGAAGATCAAGGCCTAAGTTGATCTGCTTATACGGCCACCATCCCGTTTTGAAGGTAGGGGTTACATAAATAACCGCCACAATCAATACCAGTCCTATCACTGCGGTTCGCCAGGAAAAATGTTTCAACGCGTTCACCCTTTCATTTGTCTATGGTTTCCAGAAATACCGGAGATATGATGTTCCAAATTCCGTCTGAATGGTGCATCCGTTTTTAAGCCCCCTCCCCTTTATCATTTGAAAATCCTGCAATCAAGTTTTCTTATTATTTGTTGGGAAGGGACGGACAACCGGCCAGTATTAGTTGTTTAAACCGGCAAGGCTGCTGCGGGTCACTTTAATTCGGACTTTTTCAGCGATTTCAAGGGTGACGGTGGTCTCATCAAGTCCGGCAATGACCCCGTGAATCCCGCCGCTGGTAATGACCTTGTCCCCTTTTTTGAGGGCATTAATCATTTCCTGATGGGCTTTCGCCTTTTTCTGCTGAGGGCGGATGAGCAGAAAATAAAAAATAACAAACATTAAAATGATGGGGACAAATGCGCCGAAACCACCGCCCGCGGCTGCCTGACCGCCGGCCCCCCCCATGTTTCCCATTGCATAGGCTGTGCTTACCAAAGCTTACCTCCTTGATTCCAATCTGTTATATATCCTGATTTTTGTAATTTTATTGATCGCCACTTCCATACGTTAAAATTTGGTCAGCGTCAAACAGTTCTTTCAATGACCAGCGCCGTCCTTTACATCCGGAGATAGAAGGTCACCCAACGGCCGACTCCGCATAATCTCACTATCACCGGGGATCATAGTGCTGTCTTCCTCGATGGTGATGCAGACTTCCCTGCGGATTTCCATATCCAGCAATTCCTTTTTCTTCCGGTTTAATAAATAGCTCGCCACTTCTCTGGGAACACGGCATTTGATACCGGCATCTCCTTCCTTTAAAGTGACTAAACGCAGACGGCGTAATAAATTGAGCCCTAAGGATTCCACGGACGGGATTACCCCTTTGCCCCGACAATAGCGGCACGGCTCTGAATTGATGGACTGAATGGACGGACGAATCCGCTGACGCGACATTTCCATCAGCCCGAATGCCGAAATGCGGCCGATTTTGGTGCGGGCCTTGTCTTTTTTCAGTTCGGCCTTGATTTCCTTCTCCACCTTCAGGTTGTTCTTGCGGTCCCGCATATCGATGAAATCAATGACGATCAATCCGCCGAAATCCCTCATCCGCAACTGACGCGCGATTTCCTGGGCCGCCTCGATATTGGTCTGCAATGCGGTCTGCTCAATAGATTCTTTCTGGGTGGCCTTGCCCGAATTCACGTCAATGGAGACCAGCGCCTCGGTCTGCTCAATCACGATGGAGCCCCCGGATTTTAAATTCACCCGGCTCTCGAAAATGGATGCGATCTGGTCTTCGAGCTGGTGTTTTGAAAAAATCGGCTTGTCCCCTTTGTACTGCTTCACGATCTTGAGTTGTTGCGGGGAAATCATTTTAATGAATTCTCGGATTTCATTATAAACGGTGTCATCATCAATGAGAATCTCCGCAGTATCCGGGCTGAAATAATCCCGGATCACGCGCTGGGCAAGGGTTCTTTCCTTGTGCAGGAGGACAGGCGCCGGGTCCGTCACCCCCTGCCTGACGGTTTTCCATAACCGCATCAGATACTTGAAATCTTTGGACAGGGTGGTCTTATTGCATTCTTCCCCCGCAGTCCGCACAATCACGCCGAACCCTTCGGGCAGGAGGCTGCCCATCATTTCCTTAATCCGCTTGCGCTCTTCTTCATCCTCGATTTTGCGGGAAACGCCCACACCTTTTCCGCCGGGCATCAAAACCGTATGCCGGCCCGGCAGGGAAATAAACGTGGTCAGCATGGCCCCTTTTTTCATAAACGGTTCCTTGGTGACCTGGACCATTAATTCCTGACCATTTTTAATGATGGTTTTAAGCGTCTGGCTACCGGTCGGGTCATCCAGAAAATAATCCGGATGAATTTCATTTTTCTGCAAAAACCCGTTTTTTTCAGCGCCGTAATCTACAAACACAGCCTGCAGGCTGGGCTCGACCCGGACCACAACACCTTTGTAGATATTCCCCTGGGTCACTTCCCGGGCCGTGGTTTCAATATGGAATTCTTCCAGCCGGTTGTTCAGCACCGTGGCAATCCGGCATTCTTCCGAGTCGACGGCGTTAATCAGTATCTTACTGCTCATAAGTTTCCTTCTTTGAGTGGATAAAACATTCTAACAGGATGTGTCGGGCCGTCGGTCGCCGGTCATTGCCGGCAGCGTGCGCCCAAAGACAGACAACTAAATATGAAATTGATCCATACAAGTCAAATAATTTTTGATTTGAGCAGGTTGCATAAGCAAATGAGTTTTATCACCAAAACAATTATGGCGTTAACAAAAGCCATGACGCTTGATATTTAAAAAATAGTGTGTCAAAAGAAATCAAAATTCACATTTTATCTTTGAAAAGGACACATCCGATCATGGACAACCGCTACGATCCGAAACATATAGAGCCCAAATGGCAGTCGCACTGGGAAAAAACCAGTCAATTCCAAGTCACGGAAGACCCCAGCCGGGAAAAATATTATTTACTCGAAATGTTCCCTTACCCTTCGGGCAAAATTCACATGGGCCATGTGCGGAATTACACCATCGGCGATGTGGTGGCCCGTTATAAAACCATGAAAGGCTTCAACGTGCTGCATCCCATGGGCTGGGACGCCTTCGGCATGCCTGCGGAAAACGCCGCCATTGCCAATAACACCCATCCGGCGGCCTGGACCTATGACAATATCGCCTATATGAAACAGCAACTCAAGCAGCTTGGGTTCAGCTATGACTGGGACCGGGAGGTCACCACCTGCCGACCCGAATATTACCGGTGGGAACAGTGGCTCTTTATTCAGATGTTTAAAAACGGCATGGCTTACCGTAAGGAATCCTACGTCAACTGGTGCGACCCCTGTCAGACAGTTCTTGCCAATGAACAGGTGGAAGCCGGAGCCTGCTGGCGGTGCGGACAACCGGTCCGCCAGAAAAAACTATCCCAGTGGTTCTTTAAAATCACCCATTATGCACAGGATCTTCTGGATTTTTGTGAAAAACTCCCCGGATGGCCGGATAAAGTCACCACCATGCAGAAAAACTGGATCGGCCGGAGCACGGGTGCGGAGATCCTGTTCGCGGTTGAAAATTCCGAACTCTCCATTCCTGTATTCACTACCCGTCATGACACGGTTTTCGGAGCGACCTTCATGTGCCTGGCCCCGGAACATCCGATGGTGGGTACACTGTCAAAAGGCACGCCCCAGGAAGGCGCGGTGGACGAGTTTGTCCAGCGCATGGCCGCTCAGAACCGGTCCTCCCAAATGTTGGAAACCTATGAGAAAGAAGGGATCTTTACCGGCGCCTGGTGCATTAACCCCATGACCGGATGGCGGATGCCGGTGTACACGGCCAATTTCGCCCTCATGGAATACGGCACCGGCGCGGTCATGTCCGTTCCGGCCCATGACCAGCGGGACTATGATTTTGCAAAAAAATACGATCTGGACATTGTTGTGGTCATCTGTCCCGAAGGACAGGAAATAACGGACGTCGCCCAAACAGAAGCCTATACGGGTCCCGGTTTGATGGTGAATTCCGGGGAGTTTAACGGCATGGACAACATAACGGTTCAGGAAAAAATCGCCGACTATCTGGAAACCCGCAATCTGGGCAAACGGGCGGTCAGCTTCCGCCTGAGGGACTGGGGCATCTCCCGCCAGCGTTTCTGGGGGGCGCCGGTTCCCATGATCCACTGTGACGACTGCGGTATCGTACCGGTGGCTGAAGCCGACCTGCCGATTATCCTTCCTGAAAATGTCGCCCTGCTGGAAGGCGGCAGCTCGCCCCTTTCCAGACTGGATGAATTCGTGCATACCACCTGTCCCCAATGCGGAAAAGATGCGCTTCGTGAAACCGACACCATGGATACGTTTGTGGAGTCCTCCTGGTATTTTGAACGCTATTGCAGTCCTCACTGCGACACGGCCATATTCGACAAGTCAGCGGTGGATTACTGGATGCCCGTGGACCAGTACATCGGCGGTGTGGAACACGCAGTGCTCCATTTGCTCTACTCAAGATATTTCACCCGGGTGCTCCACGACATGAATCTGGTGGACTTCAAGGAACCGTTTACCCGGCTGCTCACCCAGGGCATGGTCTGCAAGGAAACACTGTCCTGCCCGGAGCATGGATTTTTATTTCCTCAGGAGGCCCGGACCGAAGGGGATAAATGCTTCTGCACCCGATGCGGCAATGAAATCACGGTGGGCCGCGTTGAAAAAATGTCCAAATCCAAAAAAAATGTCATTGATCCCAATATCCTGCTCCAGGAATACGGGGCTGATACGGTCCGGCTGTTCTGCCTGTTTGCAGCCCCTCCGGAAAGGGACCTGGAATGGAACGAACAGGGGGTTGACGGCGGGTTCCGGTTTTTAAACCGGATATGGCGACTGGCCCACGAATGGATGGCCACAATAAAAGACGCCGCCCCTTATTCCGGAACTGTCGACGCGCTGGACGAGGATTTTAAAGACCTGTTTCACAAAACCCATGTCACGATTCAAAAAGTCTCGGGTGATATTGAAGACCGGTTTCATTTCAACACAGCCATCTCTGCCGTCATGGAACTGGTCAATCGGATGTACGCCATTAATGCAGGCGCTGCCAATGTTTCCGGCGCAGAAGTGATGCGCGCAGCCCTTGAATCCGTGATCCTGCTCATGTCTCCCATCGTGCCTCATTTTGCAGAAGAACTGTGGGAAACGTTGGGTCATCAACCGGGAAGCCTCAGCACGACGCCCTGGCCTGAATTCCGGGAAGACGCCCTGGCCACGGACACGATCCTGGTCGTCATTCAGGTCAACGGCAAACTAAGGGGGAAATTTCAAATCGCCGCCGACGCCGATGATGCCGCCATCAAGGAAATGGCCATGGCGGATGCAAATGTCGCCCGGTCCATCAGCGGCCAAACTGTCAAAAAAATCATTGTGGTCAAGAAAAAGCTGGTCAACATCGTGGTTTAGCTATCGGAGGAATATCGTGTCGCGTTTGAAATTTCTTACGGGGATAATATGGTTTCTGTGCACGGTGACTACCGGGTGCGGATATCATTTTTCCGGGGGCGGTGAACTGCCTGGCGGCATCCGCAAACTGAGCATTGGCGTATTTGAGAACATGACGCGCGAGACCCGCCTGGAAACCCAAATTGCGGATGACCTAATTTACCGGTTTTCGAAATATGACAATATTAAACTGACCGACAAAAGCGCGTCCGACGGTCATATCACCGGCGTCATCCGATCGGCCATCGTCACCACTGCCACTCATGCGACGTCCAGCGTCGCCGCTGAACGGCGGATTCTGGTGACGCTGGATGTAAAACTGACGTCCTCGGACGGACGGCTGCTTTGGTCCGCGAATGCCATCTCGGCCTATGAAACCTATGCGGTGGGTTCCGATGAATCGCAATCCGAACTCAATAAAAAATCCGCTTTAGCAACCCTTTCAAGTCGGGTTGCCGAGCGGATTTATTACCGATTAACGGATAATTTTTGACCCACCGGAGAGCGGTTTGTGCCCCCCTGGTAAATGCCCTCAGGGTATTAGGCGGTGGTCAGCCGGGTTGCCCGTTTCGTCAGCCGGGAAATTTTTCTCGCAGCCGTTCGATGATGGAGAACCCCTTTTTTAGATGCTTTGTCAATCACTGACTTGGCTGCGTTCAATTCAGCGGCAGCTGTCTCTGCATCACTTGCCGGCGTCAAAAGCGCGATTTTTTTAACAACGCCTTTGATACGGGACTTGACCGCCCGATTGC